>JAWZDV010000046.1:0-44168 GCA_034142505.1 Bacteroides thetaiotaomicron | reverse complement strand
CCCGGGGCCTCATTCATCAGCTCCTGCATGGCATCCAAGATCATATCCCGTTTCGTCTTCTCCTGCATCTGTCACAACCCCCTCGTCGTTTTAACAATCTGTCCCATGAATCCGAATACTGTTAAGTATATCAGAAATGCATGAGAAAAACCATACTTGACTGGCGGTCGAAAACATGATATCTTATGCGTATGGTGTTTTTCGACCGTGGGTCGAAAAGCGTCGAATTCCGGAAGGCCAAAGGAGAGGACGGGCAAGCATGATTTATCTGACTGCATATGCCAGGGAAGGACACCAAAACAGAAGACATCAGGAGCATATACTTGGAAGAACACTGCTTAACATGGGGTTACAAAGAGAATATGCTCTTTTTTTATCTCAATTAACCGTAAAAACAGGAATGTATGGCAAACCTTATCTGGAGGGACATCCGGAAATCCAATTTAATATCAGTCACTGCGACGGATTGGCCGCCTGTGTGGTTCACAACCGGGACGTGGGTCTGGACGTGGAAGCGATCCGGCCATTTTCCGGGCGGCTGGTGAAAAAGATGCTGACGAAGGAGGAGCTTGCATGGCTGAATGGCCGGGAGCTGACTCCGGAACTGTTTTTCCGGTACTGGACCCTGAAGGAAAGCTACCTGAAGGCGAGGGGGACCGGGCTGGCCGCTTCTATGAAAGAGATATCCTGTTTCTGGACGGCGGATGGAGCGGTGGAGAGCAGCAGCGATGACTATGACTTTTATCAAACATGTCTCTGGGGAACGCATCTGCTTGCCCTGTGCATAAAGCGGGGACCGGACGGAGACGAGGAGGAAAAGGAGAGAAAAAGTATGACATACCAGGAAATTTTTGAGAAGGCGAAAGGCATTTTTATGAAAGCGGAGGTTCGCGGGATTGGGGAGAAGCTGGCATTTCAGTTTCATATCACCGGGGAAGGCGAAGGGATCTTCTACGCGGAGGTGAAGGACGGCGTGCTGTCTGTGGAGCCTTACGAGTACTATGACCGGGATGCGGAATTTACCTGCACGGCGGAGGTGCTGTTCAAGATCGCGGAAGGCAGGCTGGACCCGGTGATGGCATTTACCCTTGGAAAATTAAAGGTGGACGGGAGCATCGAGAAGGCGCTGAAAATCAAAGATCTGATTCAGCCATAGCGGTGACGGGACATCGATGTGGAAGATTGAAAACGAAGCGGCGGAAGGCTCAGAAGGAAAGGGAGGAAACCGGATGGGAGTATGGAGATGGGTGCTGGGACTGGGAGCGGCAGGAGCCGCGGTAGAATATGGCATTGCCCGTTATTTTTTTAACAGGACGGTGTTGAGAAGCAATGCGAAGCGGGAGAGGACCACGAGGATGGCGGGAACCAGCTGGGATGCCTATATTCCCAATATCCGCGCGTGCCGGGATTGGGTGACGGCGAGAGAGAGCGAGGAAGTTTCCGTGATATCGGAAGACGGATTGAAGCTGGTGGGAACCTTTTTTCCGGCCGGGAACGGTGAAGCAGGAGATGTATCCGGGGATAGCGCTGGGGCCGGAGCCAAGGTTGGAGCTGGAGCCAATGTCGGGGCCGGAGCTGGGGCCGGGGCCGGAGTCAAGGCCGGAACCAAGGCCAGTGCCAATGTCGGAGCCGGAGTCAGTGCCGGAGCCGGAGTCATGGACGGAGCCGGAGCGGAAGCCGGGGATCATGCCAAGGACATTTCCCGGCGAACGGTTCTGTGCTTTCACGGCTACACCAGCGAGGGATTGAACGACTTCCCCTGCCTTGCCAAATTTTACTTAGAGCAGGGGTACAATGTCCTGCTGGCGGATGAGCGGGCCCACGGCAGAAGCGGAGGGACATACATAGGATTTGGATGCCTGGACCGCTATGATGTCATGTGCTGGATCGCTTATTTGACGGAACGGCTGGGAGCGGACCAGGAGATGATTCTCCACGGCATGTCCATGGGCGGCGCCACCGTGTTAATGTGCAGCGGGCTGGACCTGCCGCCTCAGATCAAAGGGATCGTGTCCGACTGCGGTTTCACCTCCGCGTGGGAGGTGTTTACGTCGGTGCTCAACAATCAGTACCACATGCCGGCATTTCCCATTATGCAGATTGCGGACCGGATGGCCCGGGCGGAAGCAGGCTACGGGCTCAAGGAGTGCAATGCCGCTGAAGAAGTGAAAAAGGCCAGAGTTCCGATTCTGCTGATCCACGGGGATGCGGACAACTTTGTGCCCAGCCGGATGTGCCATGAACTGTACGAGGCCTGCGCATCGCAAAAGACCATGCTGATCATCGAGGGGGCCTCCCATGCGGAAGCCTACCACAAAGATATCGCCGCGTACGAAAGCGCACTGCGTGAATTTTTAAGCCAAACCGTGACAATGGATGAGAAGAAAGGAGGACTGGCATCATGATGAAGACGAGAAACGGTTACCCGGTATATCCGCTGACGGCGGCCCAGAAGCTGCATTACTACTGCTTAAAATACTGCCCTGAAAAGCAGGTCCTGAATATCGGAAGCAGTCTGACCATTGAGCAGGACCTAGACTGGGAAACATTGAAGCAGGCCATTTACCAGGCCTACGACCGCTGTGAATCTATGCGGCTGCGGTTTGCGCAGGACAGGGAGGGCAATGTTTACCAGTATGTAGTGGACAAGGAGGAGCGGGACATCGAGCATTTTGATTTCACCGGCTGGCAGGAATGTCATGCCAGGGAGAAGATGGAGGAATGGACCAGAACACCGTTTGAACCTTACGACTCCCCCAGAAACCGGGTAGTGATGATAAAAAAGCCGGACGGGTTCCAGGGCGTGTATCTGCTGGTGGATCATCTGACCATGGACGCCCAGTCCCTGATTGTATTTTTAAAGGATGTGATTGAGCTTTACGCCCACATGAAGTATGAGGGTATCGAGGTTCCAAAACCCATGGCCTCCTACATCAAACAGCTGGAGAAGGACTTAGCCTACGAGGCGGAATCCGACAGCCAGAAACGGGACCGGGATTTTTTTGAGAAACGGATCGCTGAAACGGAGCCGGTGTTTGCCGATATTTATGGAAGAGATAAGCTGAAGGCGGAGCGGAAAGCCTGCCGGAATCCGAAGCTGCGGGCGGCGACCAACACCTCGGACAACGTGGAGGCCAACATTACCACCTTCCATCTGGAGGCGGAGCCGTCCATGGAACTGCTGGATTTTTGTGAGAAGAACCGGGTGTCCATGGTCTGTCTGCTGATGATGGGGCTGCGCACCTATTTACAGAAGGAAAATGAGCTGGATGATATTTCTATCACAACCACCATCGCCAGACGGGCCACTTTGTCGGAGAAGAAGTGCGGCGGTTCCAGAATTCATTGTTTTCCCTTCCGCACCATCGTGCCGAGGGAGGATACCTTTTTGGAGGGAGTTTTGAAGATCCGGGATGAGCAGAACCAGTATTTCCGCCATGCCAATTACAATCCGGTGGATTACTACGGCTTCCGCCAGAAGCATTACGGATTGAAAAACGGGCAGACCTACGAGGCTTTAAGCCTGACTTACCAGCCTATGAGCCTGAAAACGGAGGGACTGGCGCGCCTGGGGGATATCCGGTACAATACGGAGCGATATTCCAACGGAGTTGCCGCCCACACCCTGTATTTGACCGTAATGCACCGGGCGTCCGACAACGGGCTGGACTTTGGATTTGAGTATCAGACCGGGGTGGTTACGCCGGAGAAGCTGGAATCCATCTACTACTATCTGTGCAGAATTCTATTCTGCGGCGTGCGGGTCCCGGATGCGGCGGTGGGGACGATTATTGAGGAGATATAGAAGGAGGAGAGAAAGAAATGCTGGAAAAATTGAAAGAGATTATCACGGAATATGTGGAGGTGGACGGAGATTCCATCACGGAGGATTCCCGGTTCATGGAGGACTTAGGCTTCAATTCCTACGATTTCATGGCCATGATTGGAGAAATCGAGGAGACCTTTGACATCGAAGTGGAGGAGCGGGAAGTGGTCAATGTGAAGACCGTAGGCGAAGCGGTGGCATACATCAAAGAGCTTCAGGACTAAGAACTTGTGTGGTGCATGAGTGAAACATGATGGGATCATGGAGGAGCTGCCGAAATGGCGGCGTCAGAACAGGAGGAAAGAATATGCCGGTTGAGACGATGAAAGATATCATTGATTACGGAGCGGAGACTTACAAAAGCCAGTCTGCTTTCCGTTATAAAATTAGAAAGGAAGTCATCAGCAAGACCTATGAGGAAGTGAAGCGGGACAGCGAATCCGTCAGCTGCATTCTGAAAAACATGGATCTGCTGGGAAAGCATGTGGCGGTGATCGGCCCCACCAGCTATGAGTGGGTGATCAGCTATTTCGGTATTGCCAACAGTGGCAGCGTAGTGGTGCCGGTGGATGTACAGCTGCCGGCTGCCGATGTCTGCGAACTGCTGGAGCGGGCCGATGTCAGTATGCTGATCTACGATGAGCTGCGCTTAGATGTGGCAAAGCTGGCCAAAACCGCCTGTCCCGGTTTGCAGCACTTAGTCTCCATGCAGAGTGAACTGCCGAAACTTCTCACCGAGCAGGGCGGAAGCTTCAATGCGAGACCGGATCAGGACGGGCTCTGCGCCATTCTTTTCACGTCAGGGACTACCGGCCGGAGCAAGGGCGTGATGCTGACCCACAGAAACCTGACGGACAATGCCACCTGCCTGGACATGAGGATTCCGGCAGGAACTGTTTCCATGACCCTGCTGCCTATCCATCACGCCTACTGTTTTACCATGGACATCTTAAAGGGCCTGTATATCGGTTTGACCATCTGCATCAACGATTCTATCATGCATGTGTCCAAAAACTTGAAGCTGTTCAAGCCGGAGATCATCCTGCTGGTGCCGATGGTGATCGAATCCATTTACGGAAAGCTGAGAGATTCCGGCGGGATTCTTCCAAAGAAAATGGTGGCAAAGGCCGCATTTGGCGGAAGCCTGCATACCATATGCAGCGGGGGAGCCTATCTGGACCCGGATTACGTGGACCGGTTTCAGGAGTACGGAATCACCGTGCTTCAGGGCTACGGCATGACGGAGTGTTCCCCGGTCATCAGCACCAATCTGGAGTGGAACTGCAAGAAGGAATCCGTGGGAAAACTGTTGCCCAACTGCGAAGCCAGGGTGGTGGACGAGGAGATCTGGGTCCGCGGCACCAGCGTGATGATGGGCTATTACAAGATGCCGGAGGAGACCGCCGAGGCGTTGGAGGACGGATGGTTAAAGACCGGGGACCTGGGGTATGTGGATGAGGACGGTTTTGTCTTCATCACCGGCCGGAAGAAGAATCTGATCATTCTTGCAAACGGGGAAAATGTCTCCCCGGAGGAGCTGGAAAACCAGTTGAGCCGTCATCCCCTCGTGAAAGAGGTGCTGGTGAGCGCCGGGGACCGCGGCATCCGGGCGGAGATCTTCCCGGATCTGGATTATGCAAAGAAAAAGCATGTGAAAGATGTGGACACGGCGCTGCAGAACGTGTTGGATGAATATAACCAGACGGCGCCGTTGTATAAGAAAATTCAGCAATTGCAGGTGCGGGAAACGGAATTTGAGAAGACTCCATCAAAAAAAATCAAGAGGAATCAAGTAAACACTTGATTAATTTAGAAAATCATTTATAATGTATAACTAGCGGTATTGCATAATTATGCACCGCTGGTTATTTTATGTAACCGTTAAGACGGCGGAGATATTGGAACAAGAAGATGCCCCGTCTGGCCGATTACTATTTTATTTGAGGAGGAGATCATTATGAAGAAAAGAGTATTAGCATTGGCAATGGCAGCTTGCATGATCGGTTCTTTAACGGCATGCGGCAGTGCGAAGACAGAAGAGACAACAGCGGCAGCAGGAGATACAACAACAGCGGCAGGTGAGGCGGCAGGCGGAGTCCTGACCATGGCTACCAACGCGGAGTTCCCCCCATATGAGTACCATGACGGCGGCGAGATCGTAGGGATTGACGTGGATATCGCAAGAGCAATCGCTGAGAAGATGGGCATGACTCTGGAGATTGAGGATATCGCATTTGATTCCATTATCCCTGAGATTCAGTCCGGCAAGGCAGATATCGGCGCAGCTGGTATGACTGTTGACGAGGACCGTTTAAAGAATGTAGATTTTTCCGACACTTACACCACATCATCCCAGGTGATTATTGTAAAAAATGACAGCGATATCACAGGACCTGACGATCTGGCAGGCAAGGCCATCGGCGTACAGCTTGGAACTACCGGCGACATCTATGCGTCCGATTACGAGGAGCAGGGTTCCACCGTGGAGCGTTACAGCAAAGGCTTTGAGGCAGTTCAGGCTATGACACAGGGTAAGATCGACGCCGTTGTAATCGACCAGGAGCCGGCCAAAGTATTCGTTTCCGAGAATGAAGGCATCAAGATTCTGGAGGAAGCATTAACCGTGGAAGAATATGCAATTGCCATCAAGAAAGGCAACACCGAGCTGGTGGAGAAAGTCAACGCGGCTCTGAAAGAGTTAAAAGACTCCGGCGAGCTTCAGAAGATTATTGATAAATATATCTCTGCAGAGTAAAGAAAACCATAACACAGAGGAAGGTTTGTATGTTAGATAATTTTAAGGCATCATTTTATCAGAACTTTATACAGGATGACCGGTGGAAATACATCGTGGACGGCCTGGGCAACACATTGAAAATTACATTTTTTGCCGTGTTAATCGGTATTTTTCTGGGCTTTCTCATCGCGGTGATTCGGTCTACCTATGATAAGACCCACAGACTGGGCTTCTTAAATGCCCTCTGCAAGATTTATCTGGCGGTGATCCGGGGAACTCCGGTTCTGATTCAGCTTTTGATTATCTACTTTGTGGTCTTCGGGTCCGTGAAGATTGACAAGATTCTGGTGGCCGTCATGGCCTTCGGCATTAACTCCGGCGCCTACGTGGCGGAGATCTTCCGGAGCGGGATCATGTCCATCGACAACGGGCAGTTTGAGGCGGGACGGAGTCTTGGTTTTAACTACACCCAGACCATGATCTACATTATCATGCCCCAGGCGTTCAAGAACGTGCTGCCGGCGCTGTGTAATGAGTTTATCGTCCTGCTCAAAGAGACCTCCGTGGCCGGCTACATCGCCATCCAGGATTTGACGAAGGGCGCGGATATTATAAGAAGCCGGACGTACAGCGCCTTTATGCCGCTGATCGCGGCGGCCATCATTTATCTGGTGATGGTGATGATCTTTACTTACTTTGTGCAGAAACTGGAGAGGAGGCTCAGAAGCAGTGATCACTAATAGGAATGCTTATCATGACGAACCTTTGATCCGGGTCGAGCACCTGGGTAAGAAATTTGGCAATATGGAAGTGCTGAAGGATATCAGCGTGGATATTTATAAAGGAGATGTGGTCTGCGTCATCGGGCCGTCCGGATCGGGGAAGAGTACCTTTTTGCGGTGCTTAAACCGGCTGGAGGAAGCGACGGACGGAAGCATTTTCTTTGAGGGTGTGAATATCGTGGACCCGAAAACCGACATCGACAAGCACAGACAGAAGATGGGGATGGTATTCCAGCAGTTTAATCTGTTTCCTCACATGACGATCATGAAGAATCTGACCATCGCTCCCATGAAGCTTCAGGGCGTGTCCCAGCAGAACGCGGAGGCGGAAGCCATGAGACTGTTGGACCGCGTCGGTCTGGCGGACCGGGCAAATGCTTATCCAAGCCAGTTATCCGGCGGCCAGAAACAGCGAATTGCCATCGTGCGCGCGCTGTGCATGAAACCGGATGTGATGCTCTTTGATGAGCCGACGTCGGCATTAGACCCGGAGATGGTGGGCGAGGTGCTGAACGTGATGAGAGACCTGGCCGAGGAGAAGATGACCATGGTGGTTGTCACCCACGAGATGGGCTTTGCAAAAGAGGTGGCCACCCGGGTGATGTTCATGGATGAAGGGTACTTTATGGAGGAGAACGCTCCGAAAGAATTCTTTGACAATCCACAGAATGAGAGACTGAAAAACTTCTTGAGCAAGGTATTATAGAAGAGTAGATAAAAACAGGGAGAAACATGGGACGAAAGATGTCCGCTGTTTCTCCCTTATTGTTATTTTAATCTTTTTTAATCTGAATCAGCTTCGCATTGAGGCTTTCTAAAAATCCATCCGGAACCGTGCTTCCCAGGGTTTCCATGAGTTGTTGAACCGTGGTCCGGGAATATGCGGAGGCTGTCGCCCATTTTTCCGTATCGTCTTACAGCAAACTGGTGAATCAGGCAGTATCCTACATCTCCCGTCATATTCTCAGCAAAATTAATTCGGAGGCGCTGGCGGAGTCCCTCTATGTCAGTTCCGGTCATCTGTCCAGGCAGTTCAAGAAGGAGACCGGGAAGACGATACCGGAGTATGTGAATTGGCAGCGCATTGAGATGGCGAAGGTTTTTTTACAGGAAAATGACGCGGATATCACGGAGATTGCCATACGGCTGGGGTACCAGGAGAGCAGTTATTTCAGCAAGGTGTTCCGGCAGATTGCGGGCATGTCCCCGCGTCAGTATGTGAATGAGTGCAGGAATGGGAGGAAGCAGGAGGAGGAGTGACGGACGTGGCGGCTGCGGATATGGGGAGCATGGCGGCAGCCGGGTGGAAGAGCTGTGAGCCAGGTGGAAAGGCCGCAAGTCAGGTGGATGAGACGTGCGCCAGTCTGAGAAATTGGCTGTAGGAGAGCCAGACTGATGCGTGCGAGACTTGCAGGAAAAGGCCGTGGGTGATATACTGATGGGTGGACAATAATAGAAAGAGGGTTTTTACATGGAAAAAGATAAAGATAAGCTGGGAACGGCACCGCTTGGGAAGCTGATGTTTGAGCTGGCGGTGCCGACCGTATTTGCACAGATCGTGAACCTGCTTTACAATATGGTAGACAGGATTTATGTGGGTAGAATACCGGAGACGGGCTCCATGGCATTGGCCGGACTGGGAGTGGCGTTTCCTATTATTTTGCTGATCTCGGCCTTTTCAGCTCTGGTCGGCATGGGCGGGGCGCCGAGAGCGTCGATCTGTATGGGGCAGAAAGACCATGAGGGGGCGGAGCGGATTCTGGGCAGCTCTACCGCATTTTTGATTCTGATGTCGATTGTGCTCAGCGTGGTATTTATGGTGACGAAGGAGCCGCTTTTGATGATGTTTGGCGCCAGTGAGAACACCATCCTGTATGCCAACCAGTATCTGGGCATCTACCTGTTAGGGACCATTTCGGTGCAGGTGGCGCTTGGGTTAAACCAGTTTATTACCTGCCAGGGTTTTGCAAAGATGGGGATGATGACGGTGTTAATCGGCGCGGTGATCAATATTGTGCTGGACCCGATTCTGATCTTTGGCTTCCACATGGGCGTGTCCGGCGCGGCGCTGGCGACCATTATCAGCCAGACAGTGTCGGCGGTGTGGGTGGTGGTCTTCCTGTGCGGCAAAAAGAGCACGCTGAAGATTCGGAAACAATACTTAAAGCTGGACGGGGCGATCTTAAAGCCGGTGCTGCTGCTTGGGATTTCGCCGTTTATCATGCAGTCCACGGAATGTCTGGTGCAGCTGACCTTCAATACCGGGATGCAGCAGTTTGGCAATGACTACTACGTGGGGGCGATGACGATTATATTCAGCCTGTCTCAGACGGTATTTCTGCCGATCCAGGGGATTGCCCAGGGGGCGACGCCGATCATCAGCTATAACTTTGGCGCGGGGAATGTGGAGCGTGTGATGAAGGCGTTTCGGCTGCTGCTTGTGGCGGCCGTGGTGTTTACGCTGGTGGGAGCCGGCAGCTTTGTGCTGTTCCCGCAGCTGTTTGTATCTCTGTTTAGCAGCGACCCGGAGATTATCAGGGTGGCCTCCTTTGGGATGCGGATTTATTTCCTGGGATTCACGATTTTTGGAGCCCAGTCGGCCTGCCAGCAGACGTTTCTGGCACTGGGGGAAGCGAAGATTTCGGTGTTCCTTGCCATGCTGCGTAAGATTGTGCTGCTGATTCCGCTGGCGATTATCCTGCCGAGACTGGGGCTTGGAACCACAGGGCTGTTCCTGGCGGAGCCGATCTCCGACGTGCTGGCGGTGGTGACGACAGTGACCATGTTTAAACTGAATATCAACCGGATTCTGGCGAAGGCCGGAGGTCCGAAGACGGTGGGGGCATAAAAAAGCATGCCAGCCGCCACAATCTGTTTGAGAGGCGGAGCCCTGGGATCACCTGGGGTTCCGTTTTTGTTTCCGAATCTTAAATTACTCTAAACTAACATAAACATTTCGGGAGATGTATTGTAATCCGGGCATAATAGGTATAAAGTTAGGATATGAGCGGAATAGCCGTATTGGAAAAGGAGACGAAAGGAGGCCTCTTATATGGATTATATGGTAGTCTATGCAAGTGAAACCGGGAATACGGAAAAGATTGCAATGGCAATCTTCAACGCCCTGCCGGGGAAGTCAAAGGATGTGCAGAAAGTTGGGGAAATGAAGGGGGAGGCTGATACTTATTTTGTGGGATTCTGGAACAACCGGGGAACCTGCAGCGGAGAGATTGTGGACCTGCTGTCCGGACTTTCGGGGAAAAAGGTGGCGCTGTTTGGCACCTGCGGCATGGGCGGAAGCCAGGAGTATTTTGACCGTGTTGTGAATCAGGTGGAAGCCTTTGTGCCGGATGACTGCGAGTATTTAGGTTCCTTCATGTGCGCCGGCAAGATGCCGCCCCAGATTCTGGAGAAATACAAACAGATGCAGAAGATTAACGACACCCCCCAGGTGCGGATGATGATCCAGGCCTACGAGGAGGGAATGTTACATCCCAACAATGAGGATTACCAGCACGCCAGGGAGTTTGTGGAGCGGGTGCTGAACCGAGACTGACCGGCCGGCCGCTGCAGTGACGGCGATTGAGAAAATTATGATTAAGTTGTGATAGAAAGTACTTGATTTTTTCTGAGATTGAGTTATAATTCAATATATGAACAATTATTCATATGAAAAACATATAAAACAGAAATGTCCATATAAAAGGAGGATCACTCAATGAAGAAAAAATTCAAACTGGAAGATTTAGACTGTGCAAACTGCGCGGCAAAGATGGAGGACGCCATCAACAAGATCGAGGGCGTGGAGAAGGCCACTGTCAGCTTCATGACCCAGCGCCTTGTCATCGAGGCCGATGAGACCAGATTTGACGATATCATGAACCAGGTTGTGGCCGTGTGCAGGAAGGTGGAACCGGACTGTACGATTTTGATGTAAGTGGAATGTAATAAGAGATGTAATATAGAAGAGATATTGTAAGGGGATACCGTCCTGCTGATGTAAATTTCAGTGGAGCGGTATCTTTTTGTTTTGGTTGTAATTTACAAGAATCTATAAAAAATGTTGACATTTATGTGCAATGTGTTAAAATAAGCTTAACTGGTTATGACGTCATAATGACATGAAAGGAGGAACGTTTTTAACGGTTACTGTTGGCAAGGAATATTTTGCATGGAGAGGGAGAGATAAGATGAGACGAAAGATGGCATTGGTTATGGCAGCGGTTATGACAGTTGGTATGGTGGCAGCAGGATGCAGTGGGAAAGAAGCAGCGCCGGATGTTACGGAGGCGGTAACGGCGGCAGCGAAAGAGGAGGAGGCAAAAACAGAGGCTGAAGGAACGGAGGGGACAAAAGAGGTCCAGGCCGGGATGGATGGGAAGGATATTAAGATCGGAGTTGTATTGTCTATTGATGGTCTGGGGGACCAGAATATGAATGATATGACTTATGAGGCCATGAACATGGCCCAGAAAGATTTTGGAATTACCTTTGATTATACGACACCGGCTTCTGTAAATGAGTATGAACAGGCTCAGCGGTTATATGCGGAGTCTGGGGATTATGACCTGGTGATTATATTGGGGTCGGCCAACAAGGATGGGCTGTTGAAGGTCAGCAGTGAATATCCGGATCAGAGATTTACCTGGCTGGATGGGGATATTGATCAGAAGAATATCCGGATTTTGAAGACTGATTGGCCTCATCAGACGTTCCTGTGCGGTGTGATTGCAGGACTTGGTACGGCCAGCGATATGCCAAAGGCCAACCCGGACGCTCAGGTGGTGGGATGTGTTTTGGCAGAGGAGCAGCCATTTCTGGTGTCCGGCACCATTGGGTTTGAGGCGGGAGCCCGTTATGTGAATCCGGATGTGCAGGTGCTTCACGCTACGGTAGGAAGTTTCTCCGATCCGGGAAAAGCGAAGGAGATTGCACTTTCCATGTATGAAAAAGGGGCGGATTTTATCCAGCACATTGCCGCCGGGTCCGGCCTTGGGGTATTTAACGCAGCAGTGGAGGCTGACAGGTATGCATTTGGTGTGGGAAGCCCCCAGAATTACATTGAGCCGGATTATATTGTAGCCACTTCATTAAAAGATGTGAAAACATTGATGTACAACGAAGTAGTGGCTTTGATGGATGGCACCTGGAAGGATGGGATTACCCCGCTGAATTTGATGAATGGAGGAACCAATTATACAACCGAGGGTTCCAATGTGGTTCTGCCGGACGATATTGTGGAGAAGGTGGAAGATATTAAACAGATGGTGACGAATGGAGAATTGGTGGTTCCTTCTACGAGGGAGGAGCTGGAGGAGTGGATTAAGACGAATCAATATGACAAGTAACTGCAAAGAACCTGATGGGGAGGTTTTCATATGTACAGTGTTGAGATGACCGGGATTGTAAAACGATACGGGGATCTGGCCGCCGTTGACCACGTGGATTTTTGCGTCAGCCAGGGTGAGGTCCACTGTCTGCTGGGGGAGAATGGAGCAGGGAAGACGACGCTGATGAAGATTCTGTACGGGATGACAAAGCCGGATGAGGGGCAGGTGAAAATAGATGGAACGGAAGTGTCCATTCGTACGCCTCAGGATGCCATACGGCTGGGGATTGGCATGGTGCACCAGCATTTTCAGCAGGCCCCGGTGATGACGGTGGCGGAAAATATTGTAGTGGGGCAGGAGAATCAGCCGTTCTTTCATTTCAGCAGAAAGAAAGCTATCAGCCGGGTGGATGATATTATCCGGGAATATGGATTTTTGATTGATTCTTCCAGAAAGGTGGAGGAGCTTTCTGTGGGGGAACAGCAGAGGGTGGAGATAATCAAGGCTCTGTACCGGAATGCCAGAATCCTGATTCTGGATGAACCCACGGCAGTGCTGACGCCTCAGGAAGTGGAAGAACTGTTCCTGATTATTGAGAAAATGCGGAATACGGGGAAGAGTGTGATTATCATTACCCATAAGCTGAAGGAGGCGATTCGAATCTCAAACCATGTTTCCGTCATGCGGGCTGGGAATATGATAGAGCGGGAGATTCCGACGTCCCAGTGCACCGTGGATATTCTGGCCAGGAAGATGGTGGGGCGGAAACTGGATTTTGAACCGCCCGTCCGTGTGAAGCAGCAGCCGGACATTCAGCTTCGGGCAGACCATATCTCCCTGCGGGTGAAAGGCGTTCCTGTGCTCAAGGATATCTCGCTCTCTATTGGAAAGGGAGAAATTCTTGGGATTGCGGGAGTGGAAGGAAATGGGCAGACGGAGCTGATTGAGGTGTTGACCGGCATTACCAGGCCGGATGCAATGGAGCTTTCTGTGGACGGCAGAGAACTGAGGGGGTCGGTTCGGACGTTTATCGAGCGGGGAATCGGACATATTCCTGAGGACCGTCAGATTCGGGGGCTGATTGGGCCGATGAGTGTGAAAGAGAATCTGATTCTTGGATATCACACGGGGGAACTGTTTTCCGGTAAATACAGAATGAAGGCGGATGACATTGGGAAATTTGCTGATGAAGTGATTGAGAAGTATGAAATTAAGACGACGGACCAGAACTGTCCCGTGAGCGCGCTGTCCGGCGGGAACCAGCAGAAGGTGGTGGTGGGACGGATATTCTCCCAGACGCCGGAGGTGATTATTGCGGCCCAGCCGACCAGAGGAATTGATGTGGGGTCTCAGGAGTTTATTCACCACATGCTTTTGGAACTGCGGGACAGGGGAGCTGCTATTCTGCTGATCTCTGCCGATTTAGATGAAGTTTTGTATTTGAGTGACCGGATTTCGGTGCTGTATGAGGGAGAGATTGTGAAGACGGTACCGGCGGATACGCTGACTGAGGAGGAGATCGGAATTTTAATGCTGGGCGGAAGTCTGGAGGAGAGGGAGGTGGCGGCGGATGAAGACAGATAGGAAAAGGATAGCAGCAGTGCCATGGAAGAACGGAGCCAAGTCTGTAGGTGCGCTGCTGGTGGCTTTGCTGCTGGGCGCACTGCTCTTGACAGCGGCTGGTTACAATCCCATCCGTGCGTACAGTGCCATTGTCAAGGGAGCTGTGGGCAATCGGTCCGCGCTGATTAATACACTGGTACAGACGGTGCCGCTTCTGTTTACCGGACTGTCGTTTGCATTTGCCAGCAGGGCGGGGCTGATCAGTCTGGGAATGGAGGGTCAGATGCTTACCGGCGCTATGGCGGCGGCTGTGGTGGGTGCCTGGGAACTTCCGGTTCCTTCGCTGCTTCATATTCTTCTGGCTGTGACTGCTGGAATTGCGGCGGGCGGACTATGGGGACTTCTCACAGGATTCTTAAAGGTTAGGTTTGGGGCAAATGAGTTTATTGTGACGATAATGTTGAATTATATTGCGCAGTTTCTCACCAGTTATTTGACGAACGGCCCACTGCGGGATGAGACATCTATGATATCCCAGACGAAGCTTGTGAGCCAATCGGCGCTTCTGCCGAAGCTGATCAAAGGAAGAGGACTGACTATCGCTCTGTTTCTGGGTATTTTCTGTGCGGCGGGGGTGTGGTATTTTATGGAGAAGACACGGCCCGGGTATGAGACCAGGGCCGTGGGTTACAGCCCCGTAGGAGCAGAGACGGCGGGGATTGCAATTGGAACGGTTACTATGCGGACCATGTTTATCAGCGGAGCTGTCGCGGCCATGGCCGGAGTCAGTATGGTGCTGGGGCCAAATGAACGGTTTATCGACGGTTTTTCCCCAGGGTATGGGTTTAATGGGATCGCGGTGGCGTCATTGGCGGGAACCAATCCGCTGGGAATTATACCGTCGGCGTTGATCTTTGGGGGCTTGCGGGCGGGATCCCTGGTTCTCAATATGACCCAGAGAATTCAGCCGGAGTTTTCGGATATGATTCAGGCACTGGTGATTATCTTTGTAGCAATGCCGATGCTGTTTACGTTCCGGCATAAGAAAAAGGGAGGAGGAGCAATATGCATGGAGAAATCAATGTGATGTCTCTTGTCATTTCCACACTGCGGATGACAGCACCTTTGTTTATCGGGGCCATGGGGGGGCTGATGGCGGCGAAGAGCGGGATGATGGCTATGGGACTGGAATCCATGATGCTGTCCGGCGCGTTTGGCTCGGTTTTTTGCTCCTATATAACAGGCAATGTACCTTTGAGTTTTTTGTTTGGAGCGCTGTGCGGGTGTATAGTTGGACTAGCGTTTGGTTTTCTATCCATAAAATGCAGGGTAGACCAGGTGATCTGTGGTATTGGACTCAATCTGTTTGTGTTGGGAGGAACTACGGTGCTGATGCAGTTTGTGTGGAAAAATAGTGGGAACTCTCCGGGAGTGCCAAGCCTGACGGAACCATTTGTGGTGCCTTTCTTAAACCGGATTCCTGTGATTGGGTCCATATTTTCCAGCATGTCGGCAAACTTTTATCTGGCGCTGGCGACGGTGGTGCTGGTCTGGTATATCCTGTACCGGACAGGGGGCGGGCTGAGACTGCGCATGGTGGGAGAGAATCCCACGGCAGCGGGGACCCTGGGAATTCCGGTGAGAAGGTATAAATATATGGCTATGGCAGCCTGCGGCCTGTTAGGCGGCTATGCGGGTGCTTTTTTGTCTCTGGATCATTTGAACTTGTTCGCTAAAGATATGGTGGCCGGGCGGGGGTATATTATTCTGGTCATTCTGGCTTTGGGGAAATACTATCCATTCGGAGTTGCCATGGCGGCGCTGTTATTCGGGTTTGCGGATTCACTGCAGATGAATTTACAGCAGGTGACTGATGTTCCTACGAAACTGATTCAGATGATTCCCTATATGATGACGCTGCTGGTGCTGACCTTTGGTGTGAAGCATGTGAAAGGACCGGCTGGAATGGGGAAACTGCCGGAGGAGTGACGAGGCATTCCCTAGCGTCAATTTGGAAGGAGGAAGGACAGATATGCTTGATATACAGAAAACATCGGTGGCGCTGACGGATGAAAGGATGTACAGCTGTCAAAAACCCAGGGTGGCGTCTGTCGGTGATGGAAATACCTGTGTCTGTTTTGAACGGTTTGGTGGAGGAACGAATGAGGTAGTTGTGGCCTTTCTGAACCGGGACGGCCGGTTGGATGGTCCGGAAGAGGTGGCATCCGGCCCGGGGAAAGCGTTTATGGGAGATCTTCATGTGATGGATGGAGAGATTTATATAGTCTGGTCCGAGTGGAATGGGGACAGATGGGAATTGTGTCTTAAGATGCTTAAGAGATCAGCAGGGACAGACAGAGAGAATCATCTGGTACTGGCCTACGGGCAGGGCGTGTTTCATGGTGGGATTACAGATGACGGGGACCGGCTGCTTGTTTACTGGGATGAATTAGATGAGTCCGGCAGAAATTTGATTCAATGTATGTTTGTAAATAGAAATCTTACTATTCAGAGGGAAAGACCGGAGGCTATTTGTATCTCTGATAAATGCCGGTATTATCGTCCGGTTATGGCATTTGACAGGACCGGGATGCTGTTTGCCGCTTATGATTATTTTGATGGGGCAGTTTATGTTACCGCATTGAAAATTCAAAGAAATGGAACATGGGGAGAAGAAGTTCTGCTATCCAGGGGGGATGGCTGGGCCTCAGATGTATCCATGGCTTTATCCGGAAATACGATGACTGTATCCTGGCAGGAGATTCAGCCAAAAGGAATGGTGAATTACTGGTTTACGGACATTTTGGTGCTGACAGGTGGAACGATCTCTGTAAATCCTGTGAAACTGGTCAATGCCCAGATCTGGTATGCATGGAATCGACTTCTTCAGTTACCGTCATGTCAGAACCGTGCAGGCTGTCCTGGTCCGCAGGTGCAGGTATTGCTGACTGGTCACAATATGAGTCAGTTTTATATCCGCCTCCGAAAACCGGGCGGTGGCTGGAACTTTGCGGTATTGGCTACGGATGAGACCGGTCTGGAGGGGGCTATGTATGCAGATGGGCTGGTCTGTGGAAATGATCTGCTTTTATTCTACCAGCACACCAATTGTAACGGCCACCAGGAACGGATGGCTTCTATCCGTTGGATGCGCATTCCACTCTCTCAGTTAGAAAATATGGATGACAGTGTGCGGGAGGTTCGAAAAGATGATTTTTATACGGCCATTAAGGCCCGGAAAAAGTTAGATAAAATACCGCAAGAGCGGCAGAATGCCTGGATGGAGGAACATGGCTTTGCGGGTAGCCATATCTGGTTTGGAGATATCCACGGCCAGAGCAATATTTCCGACGGTCTGGGACATGTGGACCAATATTACCACTATGCCATGGCGGTTACCGGACAGGATTTCACGGCACTAACAGACCACGATGTATTTCCAGATGTGATTACGGAGGCTGAGTGGGAATATGAAAAGACCATGGCGGATGCGTTCCACCAGCCGGGACGGCTTGCCACCCTCATCTCCTATGAGTGGACTTCCAACGAGTTCCGTTATGATTTCGGCCACAAAAATGTCTATTATTCTAATCGGGATGGCAGACTCTGCCACTCGTCGGACCCGGAGGGAATCACTCCAGACCGATTGTATGAGAGACTGAGTGAAGCGGGCGCCATGGCATTCCCCCATCATCCGGCGGCCACCTGGGGCGTGGTCAGTGCGGCAACGGACTGGGATTTTCATGACCCGGAGGTGGAGAGAAATGTAGAAATATTCTCCAGACATGCGCCATTTGAGAAGACTGGAACCACATCGATCTATACCAAAAATAAACAGCGTATGGATGGAAAATACGTACAGGATGCCCTGAAGCGTGGATATCGTCTGGGATTTGTGGCAGGCAGCGACTCCCACCAACTGGAACACGGGATGGAAGGTGGAATTCTGGGAGCTTACATGGAGAGTCTGGACCGGGAACACTTATTTGAGGCTCTGTATCACCGAAACGTTTATGCCACCACCGGGGTTCCGATACTGCTTTCCCTAAAGGTGAACGGGAGCATGATGGGCAGTGAAGTGGAATTGGAAACAGTGGTGGGCGAACTTACAATTCAGATTTCCGTACTGGCGCTGTCTCCCATCAGAGAGGCCGTGCTTGTGAAGAACAATCAGGATATCTGCATCATTCCTGGCTCGGGAACGGTCTGTGATCTCACAGTCACAGACCTTCTGGAAAATGGGGAGACCGATGTTTATTATTATCTGCGAGTCACACTGGAGGATGAACATATGGGCTGGACCAGCCCCGTTTGGATAAGGAGGCAAAGAACATGAAAGCGGCGTTAATGATTGTGGATATGGTAAAAGATTTTACAGAGCCGGCGGGGGCGGTCTATTATCCCGAGACCGGGGCCATTCTTCCGAACATCCGCAAGGTTTTACAAAAATGCAGAGAAAATCATGTATTAATCGTTTTTCTTCAGCAGCGTATGAGAAAAGGAAAGCCTGATCCGGCCTTTGCAGGTATGAGACCTAATTGCATTGAAGGAAGCGGCGGGGAAGAACTGGATTCCTCCCTGACGGTGGAGGAAGGTGACTATATCATTCCAAAACGGCGGTACAGCGGCTTTTTCGGCACTGATCTGGATCTGGTTTTGCGGGAAAATGGTATCGACACGGTCGTCGTGGCTGGCACGAAGACCAACTGTTGTGTCCGCGCTACCGTTGAGGATGCCTTTTACCGGAATTATAAAGTAGTCGTGCTGTCGGACTGTGTCTCCACCAATTCAGAGGAAATCACGCAGGTTCATCTGGATGACATCCGACGGTATTTTGGAACAGTGACGGACAGTGGGACGTGGCTTCAATGTCTCGGAAAGGAGGCATGAACCTGTGGGTGGGAGGATATTGATCAGCGGTTATGTCAGTATGGACCGCATGATAAAAATTGACGGGGCGGCCAGAGTGGGCCACACTTCCATGGTAACTAACAAAACCAACGCCAGGCTTTATCCCGGCGGCTGTCCTATGAATATTGGGGCGGCCTTAAACCGTCTTGGGATTCAGGCAGTCCCCATCATCCGGGTGGGGTCCGATTACAGGGAACTTCAAATTCCCGAATTTATGAGGGATTATCGGATTCCAACAGACTGCCTGTGTGTGATAGAAGAGGAACTGACCTCCCGGTGCTACCTGATTCAGGACCAGGAGAAGAATCATATCACCCTTTTCTATGACGGCGCCATGAATGGCAGATACAGTCAGAAACTGCCGGATGACTGGTTCGAGGGAGCCTCCATGGGGATTTTGACGGTTGGTTCTCTGGAGGATAATAAAGAATTTTTGGAAGCCTGCCGCCGCCATCATCTTCCTCTGGTGTTTGGCATGAAGGGGGACGCGCGGGCATTTCCAAAAGAATTTCTCCGGCAGGTGCTGACGGAGGCGGAACTGATCTTCGTCAATGAGGAAGAGTCCAGGATGCTGGAGGAGTCGTTTGACTGTGATATGGACAGCTTGATACAGACACAAAAGGCCAAAGCGGTCATTATCACCATGGGAAGAGCCGGAAGCGTATGCCGGTACAGGACTGGCCAAAGGGTGGAGCGGATTACCGTGCCATCCATTCCGGCAGAGGGGGAGATCGATACGGCGGGGGCCGGCGACGCCTATTTATCAGGCTTTGTCTACGGCTATCTTCAGGGGTTTGACTGGGCCATGTGCTGCCGGACTGCCGCTGTGGAAGCATGGATGGTGCTTCAGGAAGAGGGCTGCTGCACCAATCTGCCTGACGAGGACCGCTTGTGGTCGGAACTATTGAAGCAGGACAGTATGAATGGTAGAAGGGAGACCAAGAGATGAGTACTTTATATCTGAAAGCGGAGCCGGGAAACATTGCTCCTTATGTGCTGTTTTCCGGTGATCCATTTCGGGTGGAGGTGTTGAAGGACTATTTAGATAACCCGGTACATGTGGCATTTTCCAGGGAGTATAATACTTACACCGGATTTTATAAAGGGGTGAAGGTCACCGTGACTTCCACCGGAATCGGCGCTCCCGGGGCGGCCATCGCCATGGAGGAAATGTATGAGGCAGGTATGGAGGCGGCGGTGCGCATGGGAACGGCAATGTCGCTGGACCCGGCATTGCTGGGACATTTTATCATTCCCATAGCGGCCATGAGGGAGGAAGGCGTCACGAAAACTTATGTGGAGGATTCCTATCCCGCTGTCTCGGACATGATGCTGGTCCGGCACATGAATGAAGCGGTATTAAGCATGGGCGGTTTTTACGAAAATGGAATCAACTGTACGATGGACGGGTTTTACAGCCAGATGCATGAATCCCGGTTTTCAAGAGAATCCGGGCGTGACATCCATGGAGTTTTTGACAGGCTCCGCAGGCTGAAGGTGTCGGGAGTAGACATGGAATCGGCCTGTATCCTGACGTTGGGGCGGCTGATGGGAGTCCGCTCCTGCATCGTCACGGTGGCCACTGTGTCGGAACAAGGGAAACTGCATTTGGAGGAGAAGGAACGCAGACAGGTGGAAGATCTGTTGTGCAGAGTGGCGTTGGAGGGAATTTATCGATTCCATATGGATTGCGATCAACAGCAGTCCAAGGAGGATTCCATGGCTGTCAGCGCCGGGACACAAGAAAAGGGTGAGAAAAATGAGCAGGGATAGAGAATTATTTTCCCCGGGAGCGGGGACGATTATTGGGATGGTACACTGTCTTCCCCTTCCTGGGACGGCAGGATATGGCGGAAGTATGGAGCAGATCATCTGGCAGGCCAGACAGGACGCGATGACGCTGGAAAAAGCCGGTATGGACGCTCTTATTGTGGAAAATATGGGAGACTCCCCATTTGCGGCAAAACTGGGAACCGAGCAGATTTGTGCCCTCACAGCCGTGGCTCTGGAAGTGAAGCGGGCGGTATCCATCCCGGTGGGGATTGACGCGGCGTTCAATGATTACCGTGCGGCGTTGTCTGTCGCGGTGGTGGTGGGAGGAGCATTTGTGAGAATTCCTGTATTTGTGGATACGGTGGTGTTCAGCGACGGGATCATATCTCCATGCGCCCGGGATTGTGTGGATTTCAAAAGACAACTGGGGGCGGAGCAGATTCAGATATTGGCGGATATCCAGGTAAAACATGCGTTCATGCTGGTTCCGGGAATCACGCCGGAGCAGTCGGCGAGAATGGCTGCGGATTGTGGTGCTGATGCGATTTTGGTCACCGGAACCCAGACCGGGGAGGAAACGCCTCTGGAGCTGGTTCAGAGAGTAAAAAGCGTGGTCTCTCTTCCGGTGCTGACAGCCAGTGGTTTTAATGCCCAAAACGCAGCCATGCAGCTGGCCTGGGCTGATGGCGCCATTGTTGGTTCCGGGCTGAAGGAAAACGGGGTGTTGTCTAATCCGGTTTCCTATGACCTGGCCTGGGAGTTAATGGAGAAGGTGCGGGAGAGGAGTGGAAAGCGATGATGCGGCCGATGAAGCTGGGGGGAGAACAGCTCCTGTTTGGCAGGGGCTGTCTGGAGCATGTAAAACAGATTCCATGCCGTCGGGCGGCTGTGGTGATCGGTGGAAGTTCTCTTAAGAAAAATGGAGTTCTGGAGCGGGTGGAAGCGTATATAAAAGAAAGTGGCGCCGGGAAAGTTCTAGTGGAAATAGGCAGTGGGGAGCCGGATATGAGCATGGTCCGAAAAGGGGCCGATGTGATGAAAGAGAATCAGCCGGACCTGATTGTGGCGCTGGGCGGCGGCTCGGTGATGGATGCTGCTAAGGCCATGTGGATCTTTTATGAGCATGAGGAACTGGGGTCGCTTCAGGATATCATGCTGCCGGGCAGGATCGAAGGGCTTCGGGGTAAAGCCAAAATGTGCTGCATCCCATCTACCAGCGGCACGGCCAGCGAGGTATCACGGTCCATTGTGATTACGGATGAACAGACCGGAATGAAATGTGGAATCGGTAATATGGAACTGGTGCCGGACATTGCGGTTTGTGACCCGGAGGTGACTGTCTCTGTGCCGCCTCGTCTGACGGCAGAGACTGGAATGGATGCGCTGACTCATGCTGTGGAAGCGCTGGCATCAACCAGGGCTAATTACATCAGCGATGTGCTTGCCATGCAGGCAGTAAAAGATATTTTCCGGTGGCTGCCGGCTGCCTGTGAGGACGGCGGGAATTTGGATGCTAGGGAAGCGCTGCAGAATGCTTCTATGGCGGCGGGGCTGGCATTTACCAATGTGTCTCTGGGAATTGTACATTCCATGTCCCATGCCCTGGGGGGATATGATAAGATTCCGCACGGTCTGGCCAATGCGGTGCTGCTGCCCTATATTGTCCGGTACAACCGGGAGAACAGCGGGGCCGGGATAGTCTATGAAAGAATGGAACAGGAATTAGGATGTGGCAGGCTTGAGGAGAAGATACGGGAACTAAACTGCAGGACCGGGATTCCCGGGACCTTGAGGGAGATACTGCCCATACCGGAACAGGATTTTATGGAGCAGCTTGATGGTTTGGCTGCTACGGCACTGGGGGATGGCTGCACGAAAACAAACCCGGTCATCCCGGACAGGGAGACGATGAAGCAGCTGTTTTGTCTGGCTTATGGCAGCAGCAGTTGTATTCCTGACGAGGAAACGAGGTGAAGGCATGGAATTGATTTGTTATTTGTCGAATGGGTACCCGACAATGAAGGAGAGCGGTGACACGGCGGCTGCCTATGCGGAGGCCGGCTGTGGCATCATTGAGGTGGCTCTTCCGTCCAGGAATCCATACATGGACAATGACCTGATTGCGGGTCATATGAGGAAAGCATTGGAGCAGTGCGGGGATTACGAGCGATACATGGATCACATGGTGTTGCTTAAAAAACGGCTGCCCCAGGTGCATTTCCTCCTGCTTGTCTATGAAGATACGATCTGTGAGATCGGCGTGAAACAGTTTAGCGAGTTCTGCCGGGAACATGGTTTTTTGGATATCATTCTGACGGGGGTGAGAGGAAAGGAAATTCAGGAGCAGCTAATGGAACAGGGGCTTCTTGTCTCTTGCTATATTACCAGCCTGCTGCCGCCGGATGAAGTGCGGCAGGCGCTTCAATCCAACGGGTTTGTCTATCTTCAGGCCAAACCATTTCATACCCTGCCGGATGGAGAGCATGGGGAGATGGTACAGAAAAGTCTGAAGGAGCGGATTGCCTGTTTGAGAAGTCTCGGGATTGTCCGGCCAATTTACTGCGGCGTCGGAATCGCCACTCCGGAGGATGTCAGGGAGGTGGAAATCGCCGGAGCGGATGCCGTGTTTGTGGGCAGTGCGATTCTGAAACTGCTGGAGAACAAAGAAGAGATGGTCCGTCTGATTCAGCAGATGAAACAGGCCAGTACGTGTAACACAGGCCGGTGAAGGTCATGAGACTGTCCCGTCGGAGATTTGACAAGTGTACATGGATTTGGTATCATGCAGGTAATATGGAAAAAAATGGAAGTGGTTTTCCGAGCTGGGAAACCGGAGGTTAATATGGAAGATAAGGTTCCCAAGTATTATGCGTTAAAAAAGGCATTAATTGCAAAGATCGACAATGAAGAATATGGGCCGGGTGAGATGATTCCCAGCGAGAGCCGGCTCATCGAATATTATCAACTGAGCCGTATTACCGTGCGGAAGGCGATTGACGAGCTGGTTAATGAGGGGTATCTCTACAAGGTTCAGGGAAAAGGTACTTATGTAAAAGGGAACACTTATAACCAGAACCTGTATTCCATCGCCAGTTGCACAGAGGATGTGCTGAAACAGGGAATGGTGCCATCCAAGCGCCTGATTGAAGCCTCCAGTATGCCCCCAGATACCAAACGCTGCCGGGCCTTAAACATCACGAAGGAGGACCGGGTATTCTGTTTAAAGCGTGTTCAGCTGGCAGACCAGGAGGAGTTAAATTATACGATTACCTACATCCCGGAAAAACTGGTTCCCGGCATCGACCGCCATGATTTTTCAAAGGAATCTCTCTATGATGTGATGGAGGAAGTCTATGAGATCAAGATTACCAAGGCAGTCCGCACCTTTGAGGCGATCCTTGCCACAGGCGAGGTGGCGGAATACTTAAATATCAGTGAGGGCATGCCGGTGATTCTGTTTGAGTGTGTGACTTACGGCAAGGTAAACGGAAGCGAACTTCCGGTGGAGACCTTCAAGTGCTATTACAGGACGGATAAGTGGAAATTCAGTATTAACCAGATTCGATAGTATGATAGAAGCGGGGCGGCTGTCAGGCCCTGCTTCTATTTTTTGTGATGTTTTATTGAACCCAATTTATACTTGTGATAAGATATGGGAAGAACGAAAATGCAGGAGAATGGAGGAACAACAATGAGTGCAGTCTATGAGAAATTGATGAAATGTTTAGAGAGTGTCAGAGCACGCGTGGATTTTCAGCCGGAGGTGGCGTTGGTTTTGGGGTCCGGGCTGGGGGATTATGCGGAGGAGATTGAGATTAAGGCGACGCTGGATTACCATGAGATTGAGGGATTTCCGGTGTCCACGATTCCGGGGCATAAGGGAAGGTTTGTGTTTGGGTATGTGGGGAAGGTTCCGGTGGTGATTATGCAGGGACGGGTTCATTTTTATGAGGGGTATCCGATTCAGGATGTGGTGCTTCCGATCAGACTGATGAAGCTGATGGGCGCAAAGACGCTATTTCTAACCAATGCGGCCGGCGGAGTGAATGGGAATTTCCATGCTGGGGATTTCATGCTGGTGAATGACCAGATCAGCACCTTTGTGCCGTCACCGCTGATCGGGGAGAATATTGACGAGTTCGGGCCCAGATTCCCGGATATGAGCCAGGTGTATGACAGGGACTTAAGGGTTCTGATTCAGGAGACCGCGAAGGAGCTTCAGATTCCGCTGCAGGAAGGGGTCTATATCCAGCTGACCGGTCCGGCTTATGAGTCTCCGGCGGAGGTGCGGATGTGCAGAAGCCTGGGGGCGGACGCTGTGGGCATGAGTACGGCCTGCGAGGCGCTGGCGGCAAACCATATGGGGATGAAGATTTGTGGAATCTCCTTTATTTCCAATCTGGCCTGCGGGATGACGGACCAGCCGTTAAGCCACAAAGAGGTGCAGGAAGCGGCTGACAAGGCGGCACCGCTGTTTAAGAAGCTGGTTACGGCGTCCATTGAGAAAATCGGAGCAGGGCTGTAAGAGCAGGACCGAAATCGCTGATGGAATAGCAGAACTCGTGATAAACGGAATAGGGGAGAAGCAGGACATGAATACGGTTATTATAGGAATCGCCGGGGGAACCGGCTCGGGGAAATCGACCTTTACCAACAAATTAAAGGAGTTTTTTCAGGATGATGTGGCGGTGCTGTATCATGACAATTATTACCGGGCCCAGGATGAACTGGCGTTTGAAGAGCGGAAGAAAATGAATTACGACCACCCGGACGCCTTTGAGACGGAGCTTTTGCTGGAGCAGTTAAAGATGCTGAAGGAGGGACAGGCCATAGAATGTCCGGTCTATGACTATGCCCAGCACAACCGCTCGAAGGATGTGACTGTGGTGGAGCCGAAGCGGGTGATTCTGCTGGAAGGAATTCTGGTATTGGCGGACCCGAAGCTGCGGGATTTACTGGACATCAAGATCTTTGTGGAGGCGGACGCGGACGAGCGGATTCTCCGCCGGGTGATCCGGGATGTGAAGGAGCGGGGGCGTGACATCGAGGGCGTGGTGGAGCAGTATCTAACGACGGTAAAACCCATGCATTACCTCTATGTGGAGCCTACCAGATCTATGGCGGACATCGTCATCAACAGCGGGATGAATGAGGTGGCCTTCCAGGTGGTGAAGAATCATATTGAAAAGATATTAAAAGAGGTGGATTTATAATTATAACTTATAAATAATTTCATAAGTAAACTGGTTGTAAAATTTGTCAGAAAATGGGATAATCGACGGGTGAATGATTTATCAATTCAAGGAGGAGAAAAGAAATGAGAAAAATCATGAGTGTCGTTTTATCTGCTGTTATGGTATTGTCTTTGAGTGCCTGTGGTTCTTCCAAGACCGCTGAGACAACTGCCGTTGACACGGCTGCAACAACAGCTGCTGCGGATACGGCTGCTGCCGGTGAGACCGGGGCGGTGACGGAAGCTGCCAAGACTGCAGGGATTGCGAAAGAGGATTTGAAGGTCGGTTTCATCTACATCGGCGATGAGAATGAGGGCTACACGGCTGCTCATTACGCAGGGGCCATGGATATGAAAGAGGCTCTTGGGCTGGAGGACAGCCAGTTGATTTTCAAGTGGCTGGTACCGGAGGACGAAACCTGTTACGATGCGGCAGTTGATCTGGCTGACCAGGGCTGCAACATCATTTTCGGCAACAGCTTCGGGTTTGAGTCTTACATGATTCAGGCTGCCGAGGAGTTCCCGGAGGTTCAGTTCTGCCATGCAACCGGCTATCAGGCAAAGTCCAGCGGACTGCCGAATATGCACAACTATTTTACTTCTGTTTATGAGTCCCGTTACGTATCCGGTGTGGTTGCCGGTATGAAGTTAAACGAGATGATCGCTGACGGAACCATCACGGAAGATACCGCGAAAATGGGTTATGTGGGAGCGTTCCCATATGCCGAAGTGATCAGCGGTTATACCTCCTTCTTCTTGGGAGCCCGTTCCGTATGTCCTTCCGTTACCATGGATGTGACTTATACCAACAGCTGGGCCAGCTTTGATTTGGAGAAGGAAGCGGCTGAGGCCCTGATTGCCGATAAATGTGTGTTAATCAGCCAGCATGCGGATACTACCGGCGCTGCAACTGCCTGTGAGGCGGCTGGCGTGCCGATCGTGGGCTACAACATTTCCATGATTGCTACCGCTCCAAACTGGGCGTTGACTTCTGCTTCCATCAACTGGGGTCCTTATGTGACTTATGCGGTTGAATGTGTAATGAACGGGGAGACCATCGTGGTTGACTGGTGTCATGGTTACGCGGAGGGCGCGGACAAGATTACCGAGTTAAATGAGAAGACAGTCGCTGAGGGTACTGCTGAGAAGGTGAAGGAAGTGGAGGACGCGATTATCGCCGGTACTTTACATGTATTTGATACTTCTACCTGGACCGTGGATGGCCAGACGGTGAACTCTCACGAGAAAGACGGTATTGAGTATATCACGGACGGATATTTCCATGAGTCCGAGTTTGCTTCCGCACCGGCGTTTGACATTAAGATCGACGGTATCAACGATTTAACCAGCTAATCAGATTATACTTAAGGCGGAGCTGCCCGGTGTGTTAAAAACACCGTCGTTCCGCCTTTTTATCTACTCACAGGAAATAACGTCCTGTGGAGTTTGCAATGGAGGGCGCGGCCTGTGGAACAACATACGGCAATTGAACTAAAGAATATTACGAAACGATTTGGAAAAGTGGTGGCTAATGACAAGGTCTGTCTGTCGGTGAAGAAGGGGGAGATCCTCTCGATTCTCGGGGAAAACGGCAGTGGCAAGACCACGCTCATGAATATGCTTTCCGGCATTTATTATCCGGATGACGGGAAGATCTACGTGGACGGGCAGGAGGTGTCCATCGCGTCCCCGAAGGATTCGTTCGCTTTGGGTATTGGAATGATTCATCAGCATTTTAAGCTGGTTGATGTGCTGACCGCGGCGGAGAATATTATCCTGGGTCTGCCGGGGAAAGAAGTGTTAGATATGCAGAGTGTGTCTGCGAAAATCCGGGAGCTGGTGGACAAGTATGGGTTTGAACTGAACCCGGACGAGAAGATTTACAATATGTCGGTGTCCCAGAAACAGACCGTGGAGATTATCAAAGTGTTATACCGCGGGGCCAATATCCTGATTCTGGATGAGCCGACGGCGGTTCTGACTCCCCAGGAGACGGAAAAACTGTTTGCCGTGCTGCGGAATATGAGAGCGGACGGCAGATCCATTATCATTATCACCCACAAGCTGCATGAGGTGCTGGTGTTGTCAGACCGGGTATCGGTGCTTCGGAAAGGGAAGTACATAGGAACGGTGAATACCTGTGACGCCACGGCGGAGTCCCTGACGGAAATGATGGTGGGAAAAAAAGTGAATTTGAATATCGACAGACCAGAGCCTGTGAATCCGGTGAAACGGCTGGAAGTGCGGGGGCTGGGTTGTGTGAATAAAGAGGGTATTGCCACCTTAAAGGACATTGGATTTACGGCCAGCGGCGGGGAGATTCTGGGGATTGCCGGGATCGCCGGAAGCGGGCAGAAGGAACTTTTGGAGGCAATCGCCGGACTTCAGCCGTTAAATGGCGGGGAAGTAGTCTATTATCCCCCGGAAGGCGGGGAGGAACTGCTGTCGAAAAAGTCGGCGGCGGAGATTAGGAAGTTGGGCGTGAAGCTGTCCTTCGTGCCGGAGGACCGTCTGGGCATGGGGCTGGTGGGTTCCATGGATATGACGGACAATATGATGCTGCGGGGTTACAATGACGGAAGAGGTCTGTTTGCAGACCGGAAGAAGCCCAAGCAGCTGGCGGAGCGGATTATTGAAGAACTGGAAGTGGTGACGCCCGGGGTATCGACGCCGGTGCGGAGACTGTCGGGAGGCAATGTGCAGAAGGTGCTGGTGGGGCGGGAGATTGCCTCTAACCCGACGGTGCTGATGGTAGCTTATCCGGTGAGAGGGCTGGATATCAATTCGTCCTATACGATCTATGGCCTGCTGAACGAGCAGAAGAAGCAGGGCGTGGCAGTGCTGTGTGTGGGCGAAGATCTGGATGTGCTGCTGGAACTGTGCGACCGGATTCTGGTGCTTAGCGGCGGGGAGATCAGCGGGATTGTGGATGGCCGGACGGCCACAAAAGAAGAAGTTGGGCTTCTGATGACGAAGACCGGAACGGAAAGGGGGCGGAAGCATGAGTAAGGGTGTGGAAGAGAACATGGGCCGAAGCCCGGAACAGAAGAGCGCGGGCGGTAACGCCGGGCAGAGCCGGAGTGCTGGCCTGAACCGGGAGCCGCTGGCCCACATTGCCAAGCGGGATGAGATTCCCCTGTGGAAAGCGTGGGTGATCCGCCTGGCTGCGGTGCTGCTGTCTCTGGTGGTCTGCGCGGTTGTGATTTTCGGGCTGACGAAACTGAACCCGATTGAGGTATATAAGGCGATTTTCAGTGGGGCGGTGGGGACGTCGAGACGGACCTGGGTGACGGTGAGAGACGCCATGGTGCTGCTTTGTATCGCTATTGGGCTGACGCCGGCATTTAAGATGCGTTTCTGGAATATCGGGGCCGAGGGGCAGGTGCTGGTCGGCGGTGTGGCGACGGCAGCCGTGATGATTTATGGCGGTGAATCGATGCCGACCTGGTTACTGTTTCTCGTGATGATTCTCGGAAGTGTTGTGGCCGGGATGATCTGGGGATTGATTCCTTCTATTTTTAAGGCAATCTGGAATACGAATGAGACATTGTTTACGCTGATGCTCAATTACGTAGCCATGCAGGTTGTCACGTTCTGTATTGTGTTCTGGGAAAATCCTTCCGGCTCCAATACGGTCGGCATTATCAATTCGGCTTCCAAGGCCGGGTGGCTGCCGCCGCTGTTTGGGCTGACATATGGATGGAATGTGGTGATCGTGCTGCTGCTTACGGTCGGGATGTACATTTATCTGAAATTCAGCAAGCAGGGGTACGAGATCGCGGTGGTCGGCGAGAGTGAGAATACGGCGAAATACGTGGGCATCCATGTGAAAAAGGTGATTATGCGGACCATGGCGATCTCCGGCGGCATTTGCGGAATTGCAGGATTTATCCTGGTCAGCGGGGCCAGCCACACGATTTCCACCAGCACGGCCGGCGGGCGCGGGTTCACGGCGATTATCGTGGCATGGCTGTCCAAGTTCAATGCATTTGCCATGATTTTAGTGTCCTTCTTCCTGGTGTTTATGCAGAAGGGGGCCATGCAGATTGCGTCCCAGTTTAATTTGAATGAAAATGCTTCCGATGTCATTACCGGAATCATCCTGTTCTTTATTCTGGGGAGTGAGTTTTTTATTAACTATCGGGTGGAACTGCGCGGCAGACATAAGGAGGGCTGATGATGGGATTGATTGTTATTTTTATCCAGAAAGCGATTGCCCAGGGTATTGGGATTCTTTATGGGGCGCTGGGGGAGATTGTGACGGAGAAATCCGGAAATCTGAACTTAGGCGTGCCGGGAATCATGTATATGGGCGGAATCGCCGGGCTGATGGGAGCATTTTTCTATGAGAATTCGGCAGCCAATCCAAGCGGGCTTGTTGGGATGCTGATTTCCTTTGTCTGCGCCTTCGCCTGCGCGGTGTTAGGCGGATTGATTTACAGTGTGCTGACGATCACGCTGAGGGCCAACCAGAACGTGACCGGTCTGGCGCTGACGACCTTTGGCGTGGGATTTGGGAACTTTTTTGGCGGGTCATTGTCACAGCTGGCCGGCGGTGTGGGACAGATCTCCGTGGCGGCAACAGGAGCGGCTTACAATACGAAGATTCCCGGGCTGTCGAAGCTGGGAGTGATTGGGGATGTGTTCTTCTCCTACGGATTTTTGACGTATCTGTGTATCGTGCTGGCGGTGGCGCTGGGCTGGTTTCTGACGAAGACGAGAAAAGGGCTGAATCTGCGGGCTGTGGGGGAGAATCCCGGGACGGCGGACGCGGCCGGGATCAATGTGACCAGATATAAATACCTGGCGACCTGCATCGGCAGCGGCATCAGCGGCATCGGCGGACTGTACTTTGTCATGGAGTATTCCGGCGGAACCTGGACCAACAACGGGTTCGGCGACCGGGGCTGGCTGGCCATCGCGCTTGTCATCTTCGCACTGTGGAAGCCGGTCAATGCCATCTGGGGGTCCATCCTGTTTGGCGGACTTTATATTTTGTATCTGTATATTCCTGGGCTTGGAAGAAGCACCCAGGAGATATTTAAAATGCTGCCTTATGTGGTAACCATTGTGGTGCTGATTATCACCAGTTTCCGGAAGAAACGGGAGAATCAGCCGCCGGGAAGCCTGGGGCTGCCATATTTCAGGGAAGAACGGTAATGATGAAGAAAAAGGAACATGCTTTTCGTGATTTGAGAAATGATTTTCGGACCTATGAGCCGCTGCTGAAACAGGCGGCGGCCAGTGAGTTTTTGATGGAGCAGATTTGCACCTATGAAAAGATGCAGGAGCTGGGATATGCCGGATTTTATATGATGGAGGGGCAGTGCCGCCTGATGATATCCGGCCCCGGTGGCGCGGAGAAGATCAGTGCGGTGCTGAAACGGGGGAGTTTCCTGCAGCTTTACTCCAGAAGCATGTTATCCCGGGCAAACCGCTATTTCTACATAGAACCTTATCCGGCGGTGCGGATGCTGGCCTTTGATGAGACGGCATTTATGAATCTTTTGAGGCTGGAACCGGAACTGGCCTTGAAACTGCTCCAGTTTTATGAAAATCTTTCGGCATCCCTCCTGTGTGATTTGAGGGATGCCTTATTTTGTGATGGGAAGAAACGGGTGTGCAATCTGCTGTATGATATGTCCCAGGCGGAGGGGGTGGATACCATCCGCATTTCCCAGGAAAAGATTTCGATGTATGTAGGTCTGGAGCGGAGCAATGTTGCCAGGTGTCTCAAACAGTTGAAACTGGAGGGGATGATTGAAACAGGCCGGGGGTATGTGAAGATTGTGGATGCCGGAGGACTGGAGGAATTGGTGAACCGGTAGTGAAATCCTCCAATTTTGTGCCTGAAATGTGTTGTACGACACAGAAATGCCAGTGGATTGTTATTAATATAACAATGTATCAATTTGGCAGTAAGACACAAGTGGAGGAAGAAAGATGAAAAAGAGCATGAAGAAAATCATGGCGGCAGCCCTGGCAGCAGCTATGATCGCATCGCTGGCAGGCTGTTCCAAGACAGCCGATACGACGACAGCGGCAGAGACAACGACACAGGCAGTGACAGATACCCAGGCAGAGGCAGTTTACCAGCCGGGGACTTATACGTCCGAGCAGCAGGGAAACGGCGGTATGATTCCGGTTACCGTGGAATTCAGCGAGACAGAGATTCTGTCGATTGTGATTGGCGACCATAAGGAGACGGCAGGTCTGGCAGATCCGGCCCTGACCAGAATCCCGGAAGAGATCATTGCCGGACAGACTTTGAATGTGGACGCTGTCAGCGGCGCCACCATTACCAGCAACGCAGTGCTTGCGGCGGTGGCTGACTGTGTGAAGCAGGCAGGCGGCGATGTGGAGGCGTTAAAGAGCAAGGAGGCGGCAGAAAAGACTGCCGGTGAGGATATTGAGAAAACAGCTGACGTTATTGTGATTGGCGGCGGCGCCGCCGGGTTATCGGCGGCTGTCAGCGCGTCTGCCGATGGAGCAAGCGTCATTCTGATTGAGAAAGGTTCTGCTCTGGGCGGCAATACCCTTCGTGCCGGCGGCGCTTACAATGCGGTTGATGAAGAACGCCAGGCGGCTGTTGCCATGGATGAATCCCAGATTGCGGAATTAAAGGGAATTCTTGAGGTGGATGAAACGGAAATCGCGGAGGAATACCGGGAGACCTTAAAGACGCTGAAGGGACAGATTACAGAATATCTGGCCGGGGATACCAGCAAACTGTTTGATACGGTGGAGCTTCATACCTACCAGACCTACAAAGGCGGAAAGCGGACCGGTATGGACGGCACTGAAATTTACGGAAATTTCGATCTGGTACATACGCTGACCACACAGTCTCTGGACGCTTTGGAGTGGCTGGTAAGCGGTGATGAGGAGACCGGGATTACGGACAATATCGGCACGGTGCTTGGCGGTTTATGGCCTCGTATGCACAGCTTAAGCACATCGGTGGGACACGGTTTCATTTCCCCGCTGGAAAAAGAGTGTAAGAAGAACGGGGTGGAGATTCTGCTGGATACGGCGGGAAAGAAGCTGATGGTAGAAGACGGCAGAGTGACCGGTGTGGAAGCAGAGCAGGCAGACGGAACAAAAGTGATTCTCCATGCCGTTAACGGTGTGATCATGGCTACCGGAGGATATGGAGCCAATCCGTCCATGGCAATGGAATATGATAATTACTGGGGCTGCCTGACAGAGGATATGCCGACAACCAATACCGCTCTGGCCACAGGCGACGGTATCATCATGGGTAAGGAAGCCGGAGCCAATCTGGTTGGCATGGGTTATATTCAGCTGATGCCAAGCTCCCATCCGGAGACAGGGTCCCTATCCGGCGGTTTGTGGGGCAGTGCGGAGGAGCAGGTATTTGTAAACAAAGAGGGAAAACGTTTTGTATCTGAATATGAGAGCCGTGACGTGCTGGCAAAGGCAGCTTTGGAGCAGACAGACGGTATGTTCTACATCATCTGTGACCAGGAGTCGGCAGGCAATCCGCAGCGGGGCGGCCAGAACAGCTGGGGAAATGATATCGACGCGCTGATTGAGGATGGAAGTGTATTGACATCCGACACGCTGGAAGGACTGGCAGAACAGATTGGCTGTGATCCTGAAGTGCTGACGGCTGAGATTGAGAAATACAACGGATACTGTGAGACCGGTGTGGATGAGGAGTACCAGAAGGTGAAACTGGGCGGCAAGATTGATGAGGGACCGTTCTGGGCGACACCAAGAAAACCATCCATCCACCATACCATGGGAGGTCTGGAGATCAATACGGATGCACAGGTGTTAGATGCCAAAGGCAGCGTGATCCCGGGACTTTACGCGGCCGGTGAGGTAACAGGCGGTATCCATGCAGGAAACCGGGTAGGCGGTAATGCGCTTCCTGATATTGTGGTATTTGGCCGGATTGCGGGACAGAGCGCGGCGGCTGGGAAATAAGAATTGGGGAAGTTTTCGGGAAAGCCGGAATCGGAGTGTGGAATGCACTCCGGTTTCGGCTTTTCTGAAAGATGCCCGTCCCATACCGGTATTTGGGAATTTTGGTAAAAGCGAACAAATGTTTGCAATTTGCATAAAATTGTGCTATGATGGTTCCCATAGGACTTAAAAAATGCTGCATTTCTATCGGCAGCGGAAACCATAGATGTTACAAGTATGAGGAGTTAGATCATGGCAAAGCAGTACATCAAGATACGTGGTGCCAACGAGCACAATTTGAAGAACATTTCCCTGGATATTCCCAGGAATGAACTGGTGGTTTTGACCGGACTCAGCGGTTCGGGCAAATCATCCCTGGCGTTTGATACGATCTATGCGGAGGGGCAGAGGCGTTATATGGAATCGCTGTCCTCCTACGCGAGACAGTTCCTGGGGCAGATGGAGAAGCCAGATGTGGAGAACATCGAGGGGCTGTCCCCGGCGATTTCCATAGACCAGAAGTCTACCAACCGGAACCCACGTTCCACGGTGGGAACGGTGACTGAGATTTACGATTATATGCGTCTTCTGTATGCCAGAATCGGAATCCCCCACTGTCCGGTCTGCGGAAAAGAGATCAAGAAGCAGACGGTGGACCAGATGGTGGACCAGATTTTATCCATGCCGGAGGGAACCAAGATCCAGCTTCTGGCTCCTGTGGTGCGGGGGCGGAAGGGCGAGCACGCCAAGGTTTTGGAGCATGCGAGAAAGACCGGTTATGTGCGTATCCGTATCGATGGCAATCTGTATGAACTGACGGAAGAGATAAAACTGGACAAGAATATCAAGCACAATATCGAGATCGTGGTGGACCGTCTGGTGGTGAAGCCCGGCATTGAGAAGCGGATGACCGACTCCATTGAGACGGTGATGGAACTGGCGGACGGACTGATGACGGTGGACGTGGTAGGCGGAACGCCGGTGAATTTCAGCCAGAGTTTTTCCTGTCCGGACTGCGGTGTCAGCGTGGATGAGGTGGAGCCGAGAAGTTTCTCCTTCAACAACCCGTTCGGCGCCTGCCCGGAGTGTTTTGGTCTGGGGTACAAGATGGAATTCGATGAGGATCTGATGATTCCCGACAAGAGCCTGAGTATTGACCAGGGGGCGATTGTGGTGATGGGCTGGCAGTCCTGTACGGATAAGGGAAGCTATACCAGAGCGATTCTGGATGCGCTGGCGAAAGAATATAAGTTCAGCCTGAGCACACCGTTTGAGGATTATCCGAAGAAGATTCATGATATTATCATCTACGGGACCGGCGGGAAGGAAGTCAAGGTTTATTATAAGGGACAGCGCGGGGAAGGCGTGTATGACGTGGCGTTTGAGGGACTGATTGCTAATGTGGCGAGACGGTACCGGGAGACGTTTTCCGAGTCTTCCAAGGCGGAGTATGAGTCCTTTATGCGCATTACACCGTGTCCGGCCTGTGGCGGGAAGCGTTTGAAGAGGGAGTCGCTGGCCGTTACGGTAGGGGATATGAATATTTTTGACGCTACCAATATGTCCATCGTGAAGTTCCGCGAGTTTGTGGACGGATTGAAGCTGACACCTATGCAGGAGGCCATTGGAGCGCAGATTTTGAAGGAGATCCGGGCCAGAATTACCTTCCTGATTGATGTGGGGCTGGATTATCTGTCGCTGTCGCGCGCGACGGGGACGTTGTCGGGCGGCGAGGCGCAGCGAATCCGATTGGCAACCCAGATCGGGTCCGGGCTGGTGGGAGTGGCTTATATTCTGGATGAGCCGAGTATCGGGCTTCACCAGAGGGACAATGACAAGCTGCTGAAGACGCTGCTGCATCTGCGGGACCTGGGCAACAGTGTGCTGGTGGTGGAGCATGATGAGGATACCATGATGGCGGCGGACTATATCGTGGATATCGGACCGGGAGCCGGGGAGCATGGCGGCCAGGTGGTGGCCTGCGGAACGGCGAAGCAGATTATGAAGTGCAAGGATTCCGTTACCGGGGCTTATTTGAGCGGGCGGATCAAGATTCCGGTGCCGGAGGAGAGACGGAAACCGACCGGATATCTGACAGTGCGCGGTGCGCGGGAGAACAACTTAAAGAATATTGACGTGAAGATTCCGCTGGGAATTATGACCTGCGTGACCGGCGTGTCCGGGTCCGGGAAGAGTTCGCTGGTGAATGAGATTGTATATAAGTCGCTGGCGAAGAAGCTGAACCGGGCGAGGACGATTCCCGGGAAGCATAAGAAGATCGAGGGCGTGGAGCAGCTGGACAAGATCATTGATATTGACCAGTCGCCGATTGGGCGGACGCCGAGGTCGAATCCGGCCACCTATACCGGCGTGTTTGATATGATCCGTGATTTGTTTGCATCCACTTCCGACGCGAAGGCAAAGGGATACCAGAAGGGAAGATTCAGCTTCAATGTCAAAGGCGGACGGTGTGAGGCGTGCAGCGGCGACGGAATTATCAAGATCGAGATGCATTTCCTGCCGGATGTGTATGTGCCCTGCGAGGTCTGCGGCGGCAAGCGGTACAACCGGGAGACGCTGGATGTGAAGTATAAAGGGAAGAGCATTTACGATGTGCTGGATATGACGGTGGAGGAGGCGATGAAGTTCTTTGAGAACGTGCCTTCCATTCACCGGAAGATTTCTACGCTGTACGATGTGGGACTTTCCTATATTAAGCTGGGGCAGCCGTCCACGGAACTGTCTGGCGGTGAGGCGCAGAGGATTAAGCTGGCAACAGAATTGAGCAGGAGAGGGACCGGGAAGACGATCTATATTTTGGACGAGCCGACTACGGGACTTCATTTTGCGGATGTACACAAGTTGATTGAGATATTGAGAAGACTGTCGGAAGGCGGCAATACGGTGGTGGTGATTGAGCACAACCTGGATGTGATTAAAACTGCGGATTATATCATTGATATCGGGCCGGAGGGCGGCGACCGGGGCGGTACTGTGATTGCACAGGGAACGCCGGAGGAAGTGGCGATGGTGCCGGAGTCCTATACGGGACAGTATGTGAAGCGGTATTTGAATATGGAATAAGGGTTTTGGCGTGGCGAGGCAGGATGAATGACTGAAGAAGTCTTCCTGTCTCGCTATATTTTAATTTAAGACACCGGAGCCGTGTCTTTTTTTTGTGCCGGCAAGGCAATAACATCTTAAATATTGGAGCATTTACATTAAAAAACCGACTATTTCCCGGCGGTATCTTTTTCTATAATAGAATTAGAAAAATGACCAGGGATTTGAACGTATCAGGTGACTGGAGGAAAAGAGACCAGGGGAGAAGAAATATGAAACGGACAGAGATACAGACATACCAGCTTGGAGATATGAGACTTATCTATGAACAGGATGAAGAGGGAAACACGGGTATGATATTGATTCCCGATTCCAGCAGCCATATGCTGGAAAAGAAAAAAGACTATAAAATAGAACCTTTAGTTCAGGTGAAACTACTTGGAGACGACTACCCCTTTGGTTTTTCACAGGGCCGGACCATGAGAAATTCAGAGAGTGTCAGGCAGCTGGATACAGTTTCCCAGGAATGTGTCACGGAGCAGGGGAAAACCTGCATTTATACTTATCTGAAGGATAAAAAAGGATGTTATTACCGGCATCAGGTAAGTTATGATATTCGATCACAGGCGCTGGAACTGACAACAACCATAACCAGCCGGAGCGACAGGGATATTACTGTTGAGATGTTGTCCAGTTTTACGCTGGGAGCTATTACTCCATTTGATGAGGAAGCAGAGGAGGGGCAGCTGATTCTCCATCGTCTGCGCAGCACCTGGTCAGCAGAAGGCCGGCTGGATTCCAGACCCATAGAGGAACTGCAGCTGGAACCGTCATGGCAGAAATTCAGTTCCAACTCCATCCGGTATGGTCAGGTGGGGAGCGCCGCGGGAAGATCAGCTGATTCATATGGCGGAACTTTTAAAAGGCCGCGGGATCGATTATTTTGTGATAGATGCAGGCTGGTATATGGAAGATTCTTACGTGGAATCAGTTGTGAACTGGGATGCACTGGGAGACTGGGAACTCAGCAAAAGCCGCTTTCCTTCCGGTTTTCAAAAGACCATAGATCGGATAAAAAGCTGCGGCATGAAACCAGGTATCTGGTTTGAATTTGAAATAGCCGGAAGAGGAAGCCGGATTTTTGAAAAAAGTGCATGGATGTTAAAGAGAGACGGTTATGATATTGTCTCCGGGCACCGTAAATTCCTGGATATGAGACAGCCGCAGGTGCAGGCGTATCTGGCGGAAAAAGTCATCGGGCTATTAAACACTTATGGCATGGAATACCTGAAGGTAGATTATAACGAGACCATCGGTATCGGCTGTGATGGTTTGGAATCCCAGGGAGAAGGCCTGAGACAACAGATCGAAGCTTCCATGGACTTTTTTCGCCGAATTCATAGAGAACTGCCGGAACTGGTGATTGAAATCTGTTCTTCCGGCGGTCATCGTCTGGTTCCTTCCTTTTTGGAATTGGCCAGTATGGCTTCTTTTTCCGACGCCCATGAATGCGATGAGATACCAATTATTGCCGGCAATATGCACCGCATAATACTGCCGAGACAGAGTCAGATCTGGGCAGTTTTGCAGGCGGAGCATTCTCTATCAAGGCTTTATTACAGAATGACAGGAACCATGCTTGGCAGAATGTGTATCTCCGGCGATATCGGGGGATTAAGCGGGGAGCAGTGGAAGGTGGTTCAGGAGGGCATGGATTTTTATAACCGGGTCAGTTTCATCATTGATGTGGGAAAGACCACGTTTCAGGGGCCGCGAATCGGAAGTTATCGAAATCCAAAAGGCTGGCAGGCTGTGATCCGCCAGAACGGACACCAGTTGCTGATTGTATTTCACAGCTTCCATGAGGCGCCGGACAGTGTCCGCCTGGAGGTTCCAAAGAACTATGAGATAACCGGAAGCTATCATAAAGAAGAAATTGCAGCCTGTATACGAAGGGGAGAACTGGTGATAAATGGAATCGGAACATTGGATGGAGCAGCATTTTTTTTGGAGAGAAAAGGAGGGGCGCAGGATGAAACGCGGGAGTTATGAGGTACAGGATTTTGGCGCGGCGGGGGATGGAATCACGAAGGATACCCATGCAATTCAGAAAGCCATAGACAGCTGTGAGTCGGCAGGCGGCGGAACGGTCGTGCTGGCCCAGGGAGTGTTTGTGTCGGGAACCTTGTTTTTGAAAAGCGGTGTGACCTTAGAAATTCAGAATTCGGCCACCCTGCTGGCCAGCCCGGACATCTGTGATTACCCGGCGCATGTCCATCATAATCGTTATCGGAATGAACCGGATATGGACCGGTGTCTCATTTATGGGGAGAATGCCGAACAGATCGGTGTCTGTGGCCATGGACTGATTGATGGAAATGCGGAGGCATTTCCCAATAAAGGAAGTATTTATCGTCCCATGATGTTTCGGTTTCTTCGATGCAGGCACATTCATATCAGGGGACTCCGCCTGTACAACGCGGCGGCCTGGACGACGGCATTTCTGGACAGCAGCGATATCTGGGTGGACGAAGTGGATATCAGAAACGAACGAAGGTATAATGGAGATGGCCTTGATTTTGACGGATGCAGCCATGTATATGTATCCAATTGCAATCTGAAAGGGACGGATGATAATCTGTGCCTGCAGTCCAGTGACAAGCGATATCCGGTGGAGGATATTCATATCACAAACTGCTCGTTTTCCTCTATTTGCGCGGGAATCCGCATTGGATTAAAATCCATCGGTGTGATTCGGAATGTGGTGATATCCAACTGTACCATGAGGAATATCTGGCGGGAAGGAATCAAGATCGAATGCAGTGAAGGCGGGGCCATAGAAGACATTTTCATCCAAAATATTGCTATGCGCAATGTAAGAAGACCGGTTTTTATTCTGTTAAACAACCGATTCCTGCCGGATGGCCTTGGAAGTTCTCTTGAACTCAAGGAAATGCCGGAAATCGGAACCATGCGACGAATCCATATCTGTGGTATCACCGCGGTGGATGAGGAAGAGATGGAGCAGGTACATCGTCGTTTTGATAATGATATCATGGGAAAACCTTCATTTGCAGGAATCCGCGTCGATGCGGAGGAACATCATCACATTCAGTTTTTAACTATGAAGGATATCCATTATACCTTTATCGGCGGGGTGAAAAAAGACGAGATTCCGTTTCATTATCCCCTGGTTTTAGACCGTCGTTTTCATACATCAGAGTTTATTTCCGATAATTATACGCCGGAATGGAGCCGTTCCACCTTTATCGATATCAGAAATGTATCGGGGCTGATTCTGGAAGGGATTGTGTTAGAGACGATTTATCCGGATGAAAGAGAAGCGGTGTGTCTTGACGGCTGCAGTATCCTGAAAAAGGATATCGTAGTAGTGAATTCGTAAAAGACTTTAAAAAATTTAGGAAGAAAAGATCAGGAGGAATTAGGATGTTACAGGAAAAAGACCAGATTTGGTTGGAGGATGTGCTTCACCGGATTCACAAAAAGATGGACTGGGTTAGTGAAAAATCAAAAGATAAGATCCCATATACAACCGTAAACGGAGTCCATGACAACCGGGCTGACAATACAAAGGAATTTCGGGCCGACGATGGAGTCAACTGGTGGTGCAATGGTTTTTGGGCTGGAATGATGTGGCTGATGTATCATGAAACCGGAGAGGAACGGTATGCATCCATTGCCAGGTATACGGAAGAGAAGCTGGATCAGTGCTTTGTGGATTACTATGGCCTGCATCATGATGTAGGCTTTATGTGGCTGCCCTCTGCCGTAGCGGACTACCGGCTGACCGGGGATGAGGATGCAAGGAGAAGAGGGCTTCATGCGGCAAATCTGCTGGCTGGAAGATTTAATCCGGTGGGCAGGTTTATCCGGGCATGGAATGATATACCAGGGGAAGATTCGGATACCAGAGGGTGGGCCATTATTGACTGCCTGTTTAATATTCCTCTTTTGTACTGGGCCAATGACACGACGAAGGACCCGCGTTTTATGCAGATCGCCATGATGCATGCGGATACGGTGATGGAGCATTTTGTAAGGCCGGATGGTTCTGTCCGCCATATTGTGGAATTTGATCCCTTCCATGGCGGAATGGTGAAAGAATATGGCGGCCAGGGATATGCGGAGGGGTCTTCCTGGACCAGGGGGCAGACCTGGGGACTGTACGGGTTTGTGATGAGTTACATACATACGGGGAAAGAGGAGTACTTAGATACGGCGAAGCGGATTGCACACTATTTTATTGCCAATATTCCGGAGGATGGACTGATACCGGTGGACTTCCGACAGCCGAAGGAACCGGCATGGGAGGATTCCACAGCGGCAGCCATCGCGGCCTGCGGCCTGATTGAGATATCCAGACAGGTGGGTGAGCTGGAGCAGGAGATGTATGTACGGGCGGCGGTAAAGCTGTTGCGGGTGTTGGATGAGAGACGTTGTAACTGGGGAGAAGACAACGACTGTATTTTGGAAAAATGTACAGGGGCTTATCATGCGAAAGAACATGAATTCAATATTATTTACGGGGATTATTATTTTATGGAGGCTGTTTTTAAGTTAAAAGGCGGCGATGTGTTTTTATGGTAGGCAGAATGACGAGGAAGGAGTTTGCGGGCTTCGGCAGGACAGATGGAAGGGATTATTAAATCGGTTAAAGGAGGCAGAAAAAGAACGAGTGCTGCAACTTAGAAGTCATTGTTAAGATTATTTATGGCGTTTTTACAGGATGTAAAGTATGGTAGACAAATTGCCAACAGTAGTTGGTTGCGGAAACGGTGCAATGTTTGTTATTATAATTTCATTATATTTTTAAGGAGATACTTATGAATTTTAATGAAAGACTTATTGAACTTAGAAAATCCAAAGGCTTATCACAAGATGAATTGGGGCAGAAGCTGGGAGTCTCAAGACAAACTATTTCTAAGTGGGAACTTGCACAAAGTTATCCTGATTTTCAAAGGCTTGTTTTATTAAGTGATTATTTTGGTTTATCACTTGATGCACTTGTAAAAGATGTTGATGTGCAGGATGTGAGAGATAAAAATCTCAATGATAAACGATTATCAACCATTTATGATGATGTGCAAAATGCCAAATCTGTAATTAACATTATTGTAAATGCCTTGTGTATTATCGGAGTTGCAGGCGTTTTGTTTTTTCTTTTATTAGGTATATTTTTAAGGTAGGGTAAATTTTAGTGATATTGACCAGCGCCCATTCCGAAGCGGTTTGATATGACTGCATTTTAATTTTTTGGATGTTTATAATGGAATCTGTATTTTAGATTTCTACAAAAAATTCATGAGATGGTATTGTAGAAGTGGGAACGGATATGCTATACTAGGTGAATTGAAAAAAAGATACAGATTGATCACGAGCATACAGGAGGAATATTTGTGAACAGAGAGAAAATCATTGTTATTGATTTTGGAGGCCAGTACAATCAGCTGGTTGCGCGCCGTGTACGTGAAAGCCACGTATATTGTGAAATTTATTCTTATAAGACAGACATCGAGACGATCAAGGCCATGAATCCAAAAGGAATCATCTTGACAGGAGGCCCGAACAGCTGTTATGAGGATGGCGCACCGACTTATTCGAGAGAATTGTTTGAACTGGGAATCCCTGTTCTGGGACTCTGCTACGGGGCGCAGCTGATGATGCATGTGCTGGGCGGCGTCGTGACAAAGGCTCCCGTGAGAGAGTATGGCAAGATTGAGGTCACTGTGGACCGGAACTCCAAGCTGTTTAGAAATGTATCAGAGAAGACAATCTGCTGGATGAGCCACAATGATTATATCGAGAAGGCCGCCGACGGTTTTAAGATAATCGCTCATACCCCGGCCTGTCCGGTGGCGGCTGTGGAGTGCGTGGAGAAGAAACTGTACGCAATCCAGTATCATCCAGAGGTTCTGCATACCAAAGAAGGATTCAAGATGCTGTCCAACTTTGTATATGAAGTGTGCGGCTGTGCCGGGGACTGGAAGATGGATGCGTTTGTGGAGAATACCATCAAGGCGATCCGCGAGAAGGTTGGAGACGGCAAGGTGCTTTGTGCGTTGTCGGGCGGCGTGGATTCCTCCGTGGCCGCGGTGATGCTGTCGAAGGCGGTTGGGGAACAGCTGACCTGTGTGTTTGTGGATCATGGACTGCTCAGGAAACATGAAGGCGACGAGGTAGAAGAGATCTTCGGGCCGAATGGAAATTATGACTTGAATTTCATCCGGGTGAATGTCCAGGAACGCTTCTATGAGAAGCTGGCGGGAGCAACGGAGCCGGAAGAGAAGAGAAAGATTATCGGAGAAGAGTTTATCCGGGTGTTTGAGGAAGAGGCGAAGAAGATCGGTACGGTTGATTTCCTGGTGCAGGGAACTATTTACCCGGATGTGGTGGAGAGCGGTCTTGGCGGGGAGTCTGCCGTGATTAAATCCCACCACAATGTGGGAGGTCTTCCGGATTTTGTGGATTTTAAGGAGATTATTGAGCCGTTGCGGGATTTGTTCAAGGATGAGGTCAGAAAAGCCGGCTTGGAACTTGGGATTCCGGAGAAACTGGTCTACCGTCAGCCATTCCCGGGCCCCGGGCTTGGAGTCCGGATTATGGGTGAAGTGACTGCCGAGAAGGTGAAGATTGTGCAGGATGCGGATGCCATTTACCGGGAAGAGATCGCTGCGGCGGGATTGGATAAGAGTATTGGGCAGTACTTTGCGGCTTTGACGAATATGCAGTCGGTTGGAGTCATGGGGGATGAGAGAACTTATGATTATGCCATTGCGCTGCGGGCGGTGAATACTATTGATTTTATGACAGCCGAGTTTGCGGAACTGCCGTGGGAACTGTTAGGGAAGGTGAGCAGCAGGATTGTGAATGAAGTGAAGCATGTGAATCGGGTGCTTTACGACTGTACGGGGAAGCCGCCGGCGACGATTGAGTTTGAATAATTTTATCTCTATCCCACCGGCTCCCACCCATTTATCCAGCCGAAAATAGAATAAAG
>JAWZDV010000045.1:0-41046 GCA_034142505.1 Bacteroides thetaiotaomicron | reverse complement strand
TGTCATGGTAAACTGGGTGGTGATGGTGCCGTCCGCCGCCTTGGAAAGCGGCACATAGTTGTCCACAGAGGTCTGGCTGATGACCACGCCCGCCGCGTGCATGGAGGTATGTCTCGGAAGTCCCTCCAGACGCATGGACATATCAATTAAGTATTTTACCTGATCGTCCTCATGGTAGGCGCTGCGCAGATCCGGGCTGGCTTTTAACGCCTTTTCCAGTGTCATATTCAGCTCATTTGGAATCATTTTCGCGATGGCGTCACACCGGGCGTAAGGCAGGTCCAGCGCCCGGCCCACATCGCGGACCACACCCTTGGCCGCCAGCGTACCGAAGGTGACAATCTGCACCACCTGGTCCTTGCCGTATTTTTCCACCACATAATCGATGACTTCCTGCCGTCTCTCGAAGCAGAAGTCGATATCAATATCGGGCATGGACACACGCTCCGGGTTTAAGAACCGCTCAAACAGCAGATTGTAACGGATCGGGTCAATGTCGGTGATGCCAAGACAGTAGGACACGATACTTCCTGCCGCGGACCCACGCCCTGGCCCCACCATAATATCATGGGACTTGGCAAAGTGAATGAAATCCCACACAATCAGGAAATAATCCACATACCCCATATTGTGAATGACATCCAGCTCGTACCGAAGCCGCTCCCGCAGCGTCCCGTCATCGTCGGGATAATGCTTCGCCATACCGTCGTCACACAACTTGTTTAAATAACTCCAGGCGTCATACCCCTCCGGCACATCGAACCTCGGCAGCTTGGTGACGCCAAACTCAATCTCCACGTTACACCGGTCGGCGATTTTCTGGGTATTCTCTAACGCCTCCAGCGCGTATGGAAACAGCGTCCGCATCTCCTCCTCGGACTTGCAGTAATACTGGCCGCCCTCATAGCGCATCCGGTTCTCATCCGTCACCTTCTTGCCGGTCTGGATGCAAAGCAGGATATCGTGGGGCGTGGCGTCCTCCGCAAAGGTGTAGTGAACGTCGTTGGTGGCCACTAAATCGATGCCCAGCTCCTGGCTTAACCGAAGCATGGCCTGATTCACCGTCTTCTGTTCCGGGATGCCGTGGTCCTGAAGCTCCAGGAAGAAATTTCCCTTCCCGAAGATCTCCTGGTAGCGGAGCGCCGCCTGTTTCCCCTCCTGGTAAAGTCCTCTCGCCAGATAACGTGAAACCTCCCCGGCCAGACAGGCGGACAGACAGATGATGCCCTCATGGTATTCTCTCAGCACCTCATAATCCACCCTCGGTTTATAATAAAATCCGTCCACAAAGCCCTTGGACACGATCTTCATCAAATTCTGATACCCCTGATTGTTCTCCGCCAGCAAAATCAGATGGTAATACCGGTCCTCGCCGCTGACCGTCTCCCGGTCGAACCGGGAATTAGGCGCCACATAGACCTCACAGCCGATGATCGGCTTGATTCCCACTTCCCTGGCGGCCCGGTAGAAATCGATCACACCGTACATGACGCCGTGGTCCGTGATGGCAAGGCTGTTCATCCCCAGTTCTCTGGCCCTGGCCGGCAGCTCTTTAATCTTGCTGGAGCCGTCTAACAGACTGTACTCCGTATGAACGTGCAAATGTGTAAATGCCATGCTCTTTTGTCCTTTCTAACAATCAAAAAAGAGGACTCCCTGACGCCACTGATATCCAGTGATGCCGCAGCAGCCCTCTCTCGGAATTCTTTTATTCCAATTACAGATTATTTACCCTGTAAATAAGATTCTATTTTCTCAACGGCGGCGTTCTCGTCTGTGCCTTCCGCAATCAGATTCACTTTCTCACCTGTGCAGAGGGCCAGGGTCATCATACCCATGATGCTCTTGGCATTGACTTTCTTGTCGCCAACTTCTAAATAAATGTTGCTCTCAAACTGGCTTGCCACCTGCACCAGCATTGCTACCGGTCTGGCTTCCAAACCTGTCTCCAGTTCAACGGTTACACTTTTACTTGCCATAATTTTTCCTCCTCATTCCTGTGAGCGCGCCATCGTAAGCCGCTCTGACTTTCAACCTTTCTCCCGGTGTTCCTCTGCCAGAATACTCAGTTTTCGAAGCCGGTGATTCACTCCTGATTTTCCAACCGGTGGGTCCAGTAACTCCCCCAGTTCCTTCAGTGTCGCCTCCGGTTTGTCAAGCCTTGCCTTCGCAACCTCCAAAAGATTCTCAGGCAGACCATCAAAACCGATGGTGTCCCTTATATAAGTTATATCTTCTATCTGCTTTACAGCAGCGGATACCGTTTTATTGATATTGGCCGTCTCACAGTTCACCTGCCGGTTGACACTGTTGCGCATATCCTTCACAATGCGGATATTCTCAAATTCCATTAAGGCCACAGGCGCTTCCATCACATTTAACATGTCTACAATCTGGTCGCCCTCCTTGATATATACCACGTAATACTTCTTCCGCATCACGATCTTGGCATCCATATCAAAGGTAGCGATGATATTCTTTAACTGCTCCGCCTTCTCCACCGTCGTACAGACGATCTCAAAATGGTAGAACTTCTCCGGCGCGCTGATGGACCCGGCCGCCAAAAATGCTCCGCGGATAAAGGCCCGACGGCAGCAGGGATTCTGAATCACAAGATTCTTCACCACGCTTAAGTTCTCACCAATTTCCCCATGCTCATCCAGAAGTTTACAGGCTTTTAAGACATTTCTGGCCTGGGCGTCGTCACGGATGATTACGGAATAGGTGCGGTTTTTCTTCAGATATGCATTTCTCCGTATGGAAACATCACTATTTATATTAAATGTTTTTTTCAATAATGTAAAGTACTTTCTTGCAACTGCCACATTTTCCGTATGGATCTTAATACAATATTCGTCATCCTCATTGATGAGGATCTTGCCGCACAGACTGATAATGGCGGCGGTTTCGGCTATCTGGCAGTGCCTTGCGGGACTTAAACTTCTTGACAGTTCATCCTTAACCTTGGAAGAAAATGACATAGTTCCCACCTCATTTTTTTGCTTTGTTGTCCCGTTCAATATCCCGGTGTTCTAATTTCACTCCAAGCTCCTGCTGGCATTTTAAGTGCTCGTAAACCGCCCCTGCAATGGTGACGGATCGGTGTTTGCCGCCGGTACAGCCGATGGCGATCACTAACTGGTTCTTCCCCTCCAGCACGTAGTTGGGGATCAGGAAGTCCAGAAGGCTTCCCAGCTTTTCCAAAAACCGGGTTCCCGTATCTCCCTGCATCACAAAATCCTGAACTTCTTTCGTCTCCCCCGTTTTGGCCCTCAAATCCTCGATGTAATAGGGGTTGGGGAGAAAACGAACGTCAAACACCAGATCGGCGTCCGCCGGAATCCCGTATTTGAAGCCGAAGGACAGCACGGTGACGAATAAATTATAGTAAGACTGGTTCTGAACGAAGATTTTGTCCAGTTCCAGGCGCAGTTCCTTGGTGAGCAAGTTGCTGGTGTCGATGATAAAATCGGCTCTCTGTTTTAAGAATTCCAGCTTCTCCCGCTCTTTGACGATGCCCTGGTCAATCCGTCCCACCCCAGCCAGGGGATGGCTCCTCCTGGTCTCCTTGTAGCGCTTGATGAGCACGGCGTCGCTGGCGTCCAGAAACAGAATCTGGCAGGGGTATTTCTCACCGCCGGTCTCCGGCCTGCCGGTATTCCAGCCGTTTAATATGTTCTCTAACTGGGACAGTTCCTCGCCGCTTCGGATGTCGATTCCCAGCGCCACCTGTTTAAAGCTGCTCTGGCCCCACAGGGACAGCTCCGCGAATTTTTCAATCAGCGGGATGGGAAGATTGTCAACGCAGTAAAACCCCATATCCTCCAGCATTTTTAATGCGATGGTCTTGCCGGCGCCCGACATTCCCGTCACGATGACCAGTCTCATACCTGATTGCCTCCCGTTTTGTCTGTCTGAGGAGTTATACCTCCCCCAGCATTTTCACTTCCATCTCCAGGTCAATCCCGGAGTCTGCTTTGACCCGCGCGGCCACTTCCCGGCATAACGCTCTCACGTCTGCCGCCGTGGCGTGGTTCCGGTTGATGACAAAGCCGCAGTGTTTCTCCGCCACCTGGGCGCCGCCCACGGTGAATCCCCGAAGTCCGGCCTCCTCAATCAGCTTCCCGGCAAAATTCCCTTCCGGCCGCTTGAAGGTGCTCCCGGCGCTTGGGTAGTCCAGGGGCTGTTTTTCCCGTCTTCTGCGGGACAAATCCTCCATGGTCTCCCGAATCTTTGATGCTTCCCCGGGGGACAGCCGAAACGTGCCTTCCAGCACGATATACCCCTTTTCGGGGATACAGCTGTGGCGGTAGCTTAAATCCAGTTCCTCCGCCGTCAAAGTCAGAATCCGGCCCTCCGGGTCCAGCACTTTGGCGGATGTTAAGATGTTCTTCATCTCCGAGCCGTAAGCCCCGGCGTTCATCACCAACGCGCCGCCTAAGGTCCCCGGGATGCCGGCCGCGAATTCAAAACCGGTCAGCGACGCTTCTTCTATCTGCTTCGCCAGCCGGTAAAGCCGGATTCCGGCGCCTGCCGTCACGGTGGTTCCCTCGATGGCACAGGCCCCCAGACTGTCTGTCATGGCGATGATCACGCCCCGGTACCCCTTGTCGCTCACCAGCAAGTTGCTGCCGTTTCCTACCACATAATATGGCATTTGTTCCTGTCTGCACAGCTGAATCACAGCCGCCAGTTCTTCTGCTGTCTTTGGTGTCACATAGTAATCGGCCGGACCGCCGATGCGGAATGTGGTGTGACTGGCCATGACCTCATCCGTCTTGATGGATTCCTCCTCCAGTACCCTGCCTAATTTCGCACGAAACTCTGCCATGTAGTTACCTCTGCTTCTAAATTTCTTCATTCTCTATTGAAACATATTCTGCTGCTGCCGGATTCTTGTCTGAATCCGGCTAAAACATGCAGATTTTATTCGGATATTACTCCGGATCATTCTTCCGGTTTAAGTTGGCCTGGACTCTCTTATAGAGTTCCTGGGCCGCGTTGTAGCCCATCTTCTTCTGGCGGTAGTTGACAGCCGCGGACTCCACGATGATAGCCAGATTTCTGCCCGGACGGATCGGAATGGAATGGCAGACAACCTTATTGCCCAAAAATTCCGTGTAATTGTCCTCTAATCCCAGCCGGTCATACTCTTTATCCCGGTTCCAGTCCTCCAGCTTGATCACCATATCGATGGCCTGGGTGTCCTTCACACTCTCCACACCGAACAGGGTCTTCACATCGATGATACCGATGCCGCGCAGTTCTATAAAATGTTTGGTGATATCCGGCGCGCTTCCGATCAGCGTCTCATCGCTGACCTTGCGGATCTCCACCACGTCATCGGTGACCAGACGGTGTCCCCGCTTGATCAGCTCCAGAGCCGCCTCGCTCTTGCCGATGCCGCTTTCGCCCATGATCAGCACGCCCTCGCCAAAGACATCCACCAGTACACCGTGGATGCTGATACAGGGAGCCAGTTTCACCTTCAGCCAGCGGATCACCTCCGCCATCAAATCCGACGTGGTCTTGTCCGATACCAGACACGGCACGTCATAGTGGTTGCACAACTCCAGCATGTCCTCATCCGGCATCTGCCCCCGGCTGTACACCAGACAGGGAATCTTCTCCGCCAGCAGTCTGTCATAGACCGTCCGTCTCTGCTCCTGGCTTAAATTGTTGATATAAGCCTGCTCCACATATCCGATAATCTGCACCCGCTCCTTATCAAAATGGTCGAAAAATCCGGCCAGCTGAAGCGCCGGGCGGTTCACATCCGGGTGGGTCAGCACCGCTTTCTCCACATCGATCTCCGGGGTCACATTCCTCAAATTCATTTTTTCAATTAATTCTTCAATGGTTACACCGTACATGGCATTCACTCCTTTTTTCACGAAACTTAAATCTACCTCTCATGTTATCACATCTTTGGACGGTTGTCACCACACTTTTCCCTGGAACCGCCTCAGGCGTTCCTGTTCAAAGAAGGACTTACGAACAACGCCCCGTCATCTCCTGCAAACACGCACATAGGGCATACACTATCATCTCCCCAACACACACATAGGGCATACACCATCATCTCCCCAACACACGCGCAAAGGACAGGGAAGCGCCGCTTCCCTGTCCTGGCATCCTTAATGGAAAAAATTGTATACACTCTCCGCCGCCTTCCGGTTCATCCCCGGCGCGGCCTCCAAGTCCTCCACAGTGGCTTCCTTCACCGCCTCAATGGCTTTGAACTGGCGCATCAGCGCCTTTCTTCTCGTCGGGCCGATATCCGGAATATCATCCAGGATGGACTTCACCTGTCCCTTGCCGCGCAGCGCGCGGTGGTACTCGATGGCAAAACGGTGGGCCTCATCCTGGATTCTGGTGATCAGCCGAAATCCCTCCGAATGCTTGTCGATGGGAACCTCCACATTGTTATAGTAGAGACCTCTCGTCCGGTGGTTGTCGTCCTTGACCATACCGCAGACCGGAATGTCCAAATGCAGTTCATCCAGCACCTCCAAAGCGATATTGACCTGGCCGCGGCCGCCGTCCATCATGATTAAGTCCGGGAACCTGGTAAAACTGCCGTAGGTTTCATCCACGCCCTTCTCCCGCAGCTGGCTGGCCTCATTGAGACCGTGGGTGAACCGTCTGGTCAGCACCTCCTTCATGGAGGCGTAATCATTGGCTCCTTTGACCCATTTGATCTTGAATTTCCGGTAATCATTCCGCTTGGGCTTGCCGTCCTCGTAGACGATCATGGACCCTACCGACTCAAAACCGCTGGTGTTGGAGATATCGAACGCCTCGATCCGGCGGATGCCCTCCACCCCGATCAGCTCCCCGATCTGGTTCATGGCGCCGATGGTGCGAAGCTCCTCCCGCTTGATCTTTTCCTTGTCCTGGGACAAGACCAGTTCGGCGTTGCGCTTCGCCAGTTCTACCAGCCGCTCCTTCTGGCCCTTCTGCGGCACCACCAGTTTTACCTTCTGGCCCCGCTTCGTCTCCAGCCACTGGCTGATAACCTCCCCATCCTCCAGCTCCGTCTGCACCCACAGCTCTCTCGGCACAAACGGCGTCCCGGCATAAAACTGCTTCACGAAGCTGGTGAGAATCTGCTGCTCGTCCTCCGCCGTGGCGATGGTCACATGAAAATGATCCCGGCCAATCAGTCTGCCTTCCCTTACAAAGAATACCTGCACCACCGCGTCCGTCTCGTCCTTCGCCATGGCGATGATGTCCCGGTCCTCCATACTGCTGCTGGTGATCTTCTGCTTCTGGGCCACTTTCTTTACGCTGGTCAGCAGTTCCCGGTACTCGATGGCCTTCTCAAAATCCAGTTCGTCCGAGGCGTCCTGCATCTTCTTCTCCAGCATCTTTAACACATTGCCATATTGGCCGTTTAGAAACTCCAGAACCTGGCTTACGGACTTTGCGTACTCTTCTTTGCCTATATAACCCTGGCAGGGAGCATCACACTGCTTGATATGGTAATTCAGGCAGGGGCGTTCCCTGCCGATATCCTTTGGCAGGGAACGGCTGCAGGTCCTGATCTTGTAGAGCTTGTGAATCAGGTCTATGGTGTCTTTCACCGCTCCCGCGCTGGTGTAGGGACCGAAATATTTATTCTTGTCCTTCTTCATGGTTCTGGCAAACAGCACTCTCGGAAAATCCTCCGACACGGTCACCTTGATGTAAGGGTACCCCTTGTCATCTTTCAGCATGGTGTTGTAGCGGGGACGGTGTTCCTTGATTAAATTGCATTCCAGCACCAGGGCCTCTAACTCCGAGTCCGTGATAATATACTCAAACCTGGCGATTCTGGATACCATCTGTTCAATCTTTGCGGTCTTGTTCCGGCTGCTCTGGAAATACTGGCGCACCCGGTTTTTCAGGCTGATGGCCTTGCCCACGTAGATGATTTCGTCCTTATTGTCATGCATGATGTAGACGCCGGGCTGGGCCGGCAGCTTCTTTAGTTCTTCTTCGATATCAAACACGGGCTTCTCTTCCATCTGTCTTCTCTGTCCTCCGTCTGTTTCCAATGTCTGTAACTGTTATAATTACCGCAGATGACCTCCGTCGTAATGTCTCTGCATCCTTAAAATCTGTTCCACGGCCTCTAACTGCACGTCCACACTGCCCTCCACCTTCTTCATATCCAGGGCCACATAGATGATGCCAAGGTCATCCTGGCTCACCTTGCCCCTCATGTGATGCAGGGCCTCCAGCTTTGCCTCATAGGTGTCGGCCTCAATAAAGGACAGAAGAATCGGGCTTAAGGGGACGGACTCCTCCTCATCCTCACGGATATCCACCGACTGGCTGATGTCCATCGGTTTTATCATGTCGTCTCTCAAGCTGACATCTTCAAAATCGCTGTCCTCTTCCTCCTGTTTCGTTTGGTGCGGTGTGGATAAGCTGTCGGGAAAGCTGGGAGAAAGACGGGAATCTGCCGCTGCCGCCTCCACTTTCTGGGGCGTGAACGTATTCCCCCCACGGACAAATTCTACCTGCTCAAAGCGGTATTTCTGGGTGACATCCGGGTATTTCTGACGGTCTACCTCGCTGGTGAACATGTCTAGGGGTCTGGCATAGGTACGGAAATCTCCGTAGAGCGCCTGGTAGACCACCAATGTCTCACCGGTTTCGGAATGCTCACAAAGGGCGACGATTTGATACAGTTTGTCTTTAAAATGACGGTAAAATTCTCCTGGTTTTGGTATTCGATCCATGATTCTTTCACTCCCACTCGATTGTATTATTTGTATACGCCACATAGAGGATAAGAAGAAGCCCGGTACAAGCGAGCTCGCACGGGCTTTTTTCTAAACATCTGTGCACTGCCGGATACTAACGTGTCCATTATATCACGTCACCGCCTTCTCTACCATATAAAAGCGAGATTTTCTATCCTGGGCAATCCTTTTTTTATTCCGCCACCGTCTGTCCATCCCCGGAAGACATTTCCCAGGAACTCTCCTCCTGGGCGCCGGCTCCCGCCACATCATCTGTTTCTGCGGAAACGCTTCCCTCTTCCGGCAGCTCCGCCTCCGTGGTCTCCGGCATTGCCGCCCGGGACTCGGCGATCTTGGCGGCTTCGGCCTTTGCCTCCTCCGGCGTCAGCAGTCCGCCCCAGTGGTATTTATTGGCAGCGCTCCACAGCAGCCACTCATCGTAGCCGGCATCGTAAACCGCCTGAATCTGGGCGCGGATTTCCTTATCCCCGTAAGGGATATAGTTGGCCAGATAGGACGCGGTAAAGTCCTGGAGCCACGGACGCACAATGGCCTGCCGCTCTCCCTCCGCCTCGTAGTTTTTTAAATCCTCCTTCGACTTATGAAGGGCCGCGCTGATGGTATCGTAAGGCTGGGTATCCGGGTGCTCGATTCCAAAATTGCCATCCCCGTAGTGGGACGGATAAATCATCGGACAGATGTAATCCAGGCTTTTCGCCATATTTCCATAGGACTGTCCCACGGAATCCGAATCCTGCCCCCCGCCGATAATCGCGCCAAACACATCCGCCGCCACGAAGACACCCTCCGCCGACAGCTTTTCATACGCGTAATTGATAAACTCCGTGATGATCTCCGTCTTGGACCTCCCCTGGGTGTCCGCCTCGTCATAAACCACCTCATTAATTCCCTTTTCCGTGGAGAACCGGATATAGTCAAACTGGATCTCGTCAAATCCGGCCTTGTGGGCTTCGATCCCCACCTCCACCAGATAATCCCAGGCTTCCTTCTTATATGGATTCACCCAGGCCAGCCCCTTATTGTCCCGGTAAATGCTTCCATCCGCCAGCTTTAAACTTAAGTCCGGTCTCTGCTCCGCCAGATACGGGTCGCGGAAGGCCACCACCCTGGCAATGGTATAGATATTGTGTTCCTTTAATTTCGCCATCAGCCCGGGCATGTCCGGGATAAACTTCTTCACCGCTCCCAGCTCCGCCACCATAGGCGAATCCATGGCGTAAGAAATCCGGCCGTTGTCATCCTTCACATCGATGACCACCGCGTTGATCTCCGTCTTATCAATATTTTCAATGATGGCGTCCATCAAATCCGGGGTGCCGGCCACATACTCAGACACGTAGATGCCTTTCACCTTCACCCGGGGCTTCTCCGGTTTCACGCTGACTTCCTCCACGCTTTCCTCCGTACTTTCCTCCGTGGATGTCTCCGTCTCCAGCGGCACCTCGTCAGAGGTTCGTCTCACCACCACCGGCGCGGGACTCGCAGGCACCTCCACCCGCTCATACCTGGTACAGCCGCACAGGGCGAGAATACAGACAAGCAAGATACATAATCTCTTTTTCATAACTGATTCCTATCCTTTTTATCATTCGTATCCATGAATTTGTAATTAGTAACTTCATCATTGTAACACATTTTTAATAAATTGGAAATTTTTTTATATTTTTCTTAAATATTTCATAAATATTGCCTATGAAAACTGGGCAAATTGCATGAAAACGGGACTGAATAACAAGATCCAGTCCCGTCTTCCCAACTCATTTCTCAATCGCCGCCAAAATCTCGCCCGGTTTATCAATAATATACTTCGGATGAAAGGCCTCAAGCTCCTCTCTGTCCCGAAATCCCCAAGTAACCCCCACCGTATCCATGCCAGCATTCATCCCAGTCTTCATATCGGTATTCGTATCCCCAAAATACAAACACTCCGAAGGTTTTACCCCCAGTTTTTCCGCCGTCATCAGTGCCATAGCCGGGTCCGGTTTCCTTCGGATGCCGTCCTGCTCTCCCATAATCAAATCAAAATAATCCCTGCCATACACCAACTCAATATTTTCAACAGCACGCTCATGCCCTTTGTTGGTGACTACTGCAATTTTAATGCCTTTCTCTTTCAAACGGTCCAGCAATTCCTTCATCCCCTCATACGCCTCTATCCGATAAAGACTATTTTCCTTAAACAAGGCGTCATAAGTATACACGGCACTCTCCAAATGACTCAGTTCCACATCCCCGCAATAACTCAAAGCCCGCTCCACAAACTTTTTATAGCCGTCGCCCACAAACACCTTCGTATTCTCATCCCGAATCGGGCCAAGGCCAAATCTCGCCAGCGTTAAATTGATTGTGCGGGTCAACGCATGAATCGTGTTAACCAAAGTTCCGTCCAAATCAAACATACAACATCGATACATCACATAACCCCCCATTGTCTTTTTACTTCCGTCAGAATCTGCATGACATCCTTCCTCCGTCCTGTTATACAAACTGACTCTATTTTAACCACTTTTCCGGAATCCGTCAAATGATACCGGAGCCGGATAAACCAGCATATGCCGGCAGAGGGTTTAAACGCTCTGCCGGCACTGCTGGTTTCATCGGATCATGTTCTATTTTTATGCCTGATACGGCTTCTTTAACAGCGCCAGGATCACACAGCCAACCGCGGACCCAATCAGAACCGCCGCCAGATAGGCAAGTGGATTGCCGATAGTCGGCAGAACGAAGATACCGCCGTGAGGTGCGCGGAGGGTACAGTTGAAGAACATGGACAGACCGCCTGCCACTGCCGAACCTGCCACACAGGAGGGAATCACGCGCAACGGGTCAGCCGCCGCAAAGGGGATGGCTCCCTCGGAGATGAAGGAGAGTCCCATAATATAGTTCACAAGACCGGACTGTCTGTCCTTCTCGCTGAATTTATTCTTGAAGAAGGTGGTACACAGGGCGATGGCAATCGGGGGAACCATGCCGCCGGCCATCACGGCCGCCATCACTCCAAAGTTTCCTTCGGCCAGCTGTGCCGTCCCGAAGACGTAAGCCGCCTTATTCACCGGGCCGCCCATATCCACGGACATCATACCGGCCACTACCATGCCAAGAAGCACACGGCTGGTGCCGCCCATGCCGTTTAAGGCTCCGGTCAGAGCATCGTTGATCATACCCACATAAGGATTGATAAATGTGGTTGCAACACCTGCCAGCAGGATTCCAAGAACCGGGTATAACAGCACCGGTTTGATGCCTTCCAGGGACTTTGGAAGCTTGCTGAACAACTTACGGAGCAGCACGATAATGTAGCCGCCCACAAAACCCGCAAACAATGCTCCCAGGAAACCGGCGTTGACATCGCCGCCCGCCGGGTTTGCAAAGGTGCAGCCCATCTTGGCTACCAAACCGCCGACAAAGCCCACTGCCAGACCTGGACGGTCCGCAATACTCATGGCAATGTAACCGGCCAGCACCGGAAGCATCATGCCGAAGGCCTGCTCGCCGATAGTCTTTAAGTAGGCCGCCAGCGGGGTGTTCTTACCAAAGTTGGCAGGGTTGATGGCATAATCGTCAAACAGGAACGCAAGGGCTATGAGGATACCGCCGCCGATAACGAAGGGAAGCATGTGGGATACGCCGTTCATCAGATGCTTGTAAATCGTACGGCCAATGCTGTCATTGGAACCGGACACCTCCCCGCCGTCGCTGCCGCCGGAATGATGGTAAACCGGAACGGTACCGCTGACCGCCTTTTGTACCAGTTCTTCTCCTTTGTGGATGCCTTCGGATACGGAAGTCATGATCACCGGCTTGCCGTCAAATCTGGCCATCTCCACATTTTTGTCCGCCGCAATGATGATGGCGTCCGCGTTAGCGATCTCTTCTCTGGTCAGCACGTTCTGGGCGCCGCCGGAGCCGTTGGTCTCCGCCTTTACCGGAATTCCCAGCTTCTTGCCCATATTCTCCAGGTTCTCCGCCGCCATAAAGGTGTGGGCGATACCGGTTGGGCAGGCGGTGACTGCCAGGACGCGGTAGCCGGTGGATTGAGCATTGGCGGCGTTGGCAGCGCTGCCGCCGGTATTTCCTGTGGACGCCGCACCGGTCTTCGTCCGGTCGCCGCCTGCTTTCCCTGCTGCACCGGCCTTCGTCCGGCCGCCGCCTGCTTTCCCTGCCACACCGGCCTTCGCCTGGCTGCTGCCTGCATCGCCGGCCTTTTCTGCCTGGTCAGCTTTCTTCGCGTCATCCTGCTCCGTACCGCCGAAACGCTCCTTCTCCGCCTTGTCAATCACCCCTAAGAACTCTTCCTTCGACTTCGCCGCAATCAGAGAATCCTTAAATCCCGGCACCATCAGCAGGGTGGACAGTCTGGACAATGCCTCCAGATGGGTGTCCGCCTCCCCCTCCGGAGCCGCGATCATGAAGATCAGATTCGCCAGGGAACCGTCAAAGGCCTCGTAGTCCACACCGTCCGGCGCCACCACGGCCGCAAGCCCCGGCTCCTTCACAGCCGCCACCTTGGCGTGTGGAATGGCGATTCCTTCGCCAATAGCCGTGCTTCCCAGAGCCTCTCTCGCCAGAATCCCTTCCTTATAACCAGCCTTATCATTCAATCTGCCGCCGTTCTCCATCAATGATACCAGCTGGTTGATCACATCGTCTTTGGAACCTGCGCTGATCCCCAGCGCGATGCTCTCCGGTTTCAATAATTCCGTAATTTTCATAAAATATTCCCTCCTGCTCCTTTCAGGTCTGCATATGCAGACCTGGACTTTCCCTGTTCCCCTTATAGCTGCTCATAAAGTTTCATGATCTCTTCTTTGCAGGCCAGCCCTTCGGAAAAGGCGCTGGCGCTTCCTGCCGCGCTCCCCAGTCTCAATGCATGTTCATAATCCTGCTTTTCTAAGTACCCGGCCAGAAATCCGGCCACCATGGAATCCCCGGCTCCCACCGAGTTGCGGACCGTTCCTTCCGGAACTCCCATCCGGTGCGTCTCCCCATTTTCATCCACCAGAATGGCGCCATCCCCGGCCATGGAAACCAGCACATTGCGGGCCCCCTTCTGCTGAAGCTTCTTCGCATGCTCCGTGATCTCCCCGTCCGTCTTCAACACAACGCCGAACATGTCTCCCAGCTCGTGGTTGTTGGGCTTAATGAGGAAGGGGTGGTACTGTAACACATTCATCAGCAGGTTCTTCTCCGCGTCCACCGCGATCAAAATTCCTCTTCCGTCCAGCCTCGCCATGATCTTCTCGTAAATGTCATCGTCGATGGAACCCGGGATGCTTCCCGATAAAACCAGCACGTCGCCCTCCCGCAGCTGTTCCAGCTTCCCAAAGAGCTTCTCCACGTCACCCGGCGTGATGTCCGGGCCCATGCCGTTGATCTCGCTCTCCTCATCGGACTTCATCTTGACGTTAATGCGGGAGATCCCACGTTCCACCCGGATAAATTCCGGTGTAAATCCCAGGGTCTTTGCCCCTCTCACAATCTCATCACCTGTGAATCCGGCCACAAATCCCAGGGCCGTGTTGTCGTATCCCAGATTCTTTAAAACCGTGGATACATTCAGCCCCTTCCCCCCGTAATAGATGTCCTCCTGAACTGTCCGGTTGACCATTCCCAGCGTGAAGTGATTTACTTTCACGACATAATCCAGGGCTGGATTAAATGTTACAGTGTAAATCATTCGTCACATCTCCTTGTCTTGGTGAAATTATTTTTCATCTGTCACTATCATAATACGATTCTTTAATTTCGTCAATAGCAATTTTGGTGAAATTTTCTTTCTTTTCCATTTTCGTCACTATATACAAAATGATTCCCATTTTTCTCTGGATAATGCCTTTGTTTTTGACATTTATTCTAATCGCCCAAATCCGGGTGTCACATGGCTTTCACCGCATCCACAGACAGAAAAATCCCCCGCTGCTTTTCCCAGCGGGGGATCAAATTACGGCTGTTCCCAGCCCAGTTCCCGGTATTTCTCCGGGGCCTCTCGTTTTACTTTCGCCATGCAGTCGTCGGACACCATCCGGCGGAGGTTCTTTAGATAATCATGGAAATCCGCCTGGGGGACGCCGTACTCCAAATTCAGTTCATATTCCAGGGGCAGCCAGGTGGTCAAGTCTGCCTGGTTGTGCTGCATCAGCACCTCCATCTTGTCCAACGCCTTGTAGATTCTGGACTCCAGGGTTTCCAGGGCGTCCATCTCCTCGTACAGGGCCCGAAGTTCCGCATCAAAGGGGGCTGGCAGGCTGTCCACCCATTCGTAGACCAGATTTGTCTCCCTCTCCTCATCCTCCTCCGTCTTCTGAAAGGACGGAATGTCGCCGGTAAATGCCTCCCCCATATCGTGAAACATGCACATGCGGATCACCTTATCCATATCCGCTTCCGGGAATTCATCCTTGATAAAATAGGCAAACAGGCAGAGCCGCCAGCTGTGTTCCGCCACACTTTCATGTCTCCCTTTGGAGGTCCAGGAATGGCGGGTATTGTTCTTCAACGCTTCCGCCAGTTCCAGTGTCTCAATCAATCTTCTCATTTCCATATCGTCAAGTCCTCATCTTCCTATTTTCTGTCCGTCACCGGATTCCGTCAGGTGTGAATTCAGCGCCACCGCCTTCCGAAACAGTGCAAACCCAATTAAAAACATAACCGCCAGGACCGCCACGCCGCCGCCCGGTTTCCCGGTAACCTGGGCGAAGAACCCCATGAGGGCGGTTCCCATAAAGGAGGCCCCTTTTCCGCAGATATCATAAATGCCGAAGAATTCTCCCGACTTTTCCGGTGGAATGATTCTGGCAAAATACGATCTGGACAGCGCCTGAACCGCTCCCTGGAACATGCCGACAAACACCGCCAGCACCCAGAATTCCCACTGTTTATCCAGCTGGATGGCAAACAGGGCAATCCCCGTATACGCCAGGATACACACGGAGATCAGCTTGTCCGTCCGGTATTTCTTCGCCAGCTTCCCAAAGATCAGCGCAAATGGAAACGCCACGATCTGAGTCACCAGAAGCGCCAGCAATAGTCCCTGGGTATCCAGCCCCAGCGCGCTCCCATAGGCAGTCGCCATCTCGATGATGGTATAGACCCCATCTATATAGAAGAAAAAGGCGATGAGGAACACCAGAATATTCTTATGCCCCTTCAAATCCCGGAAGGCATGGGCCAGCCGTCCCAGACTTGCCTTCATCACATGGGCATTTCCTGTCTTTGCATGGTGGATCTGGCGGTAAGTCCGAAGCAGCGGAATCGTCACGCCAAGCCACCAGATGGCATTGATCAGAAAGGCGATGGCCATTGCCGCCGACATGGAGATTCCCACGGCCTCGTAGCCCAGCACCAGGCCCAGGCTGACGATAAAGGGGACGCAGCTTCCGATATACCCCCATGCATACCCGTGGGAGGAAACCATATCCATCCGGTCCGGCTCCGTCACATCCGTCAGCATGGAATCATAGAAGATCAGGCTGGTAGAATACCCCACCTTCGCCACCACGAACACCGCCAGAAACACCACCCAGGAGGTTGGCACGGAGAGGGCCGCACAGCCAAGCACTCCCACCATCATGCTGATGAGGAAAATCGGTTTCTTGTACTCCTTCGTGTCCGCCAGCGTCCCAAAGACAGGACCGATAACCGCCACAATCAGTGTGGATACGGAAGCCGCATAGCCCCAGTATGCCATATAATCCACCTCGGAAAGCCCGCCAAGATCCGCCAGATAATTAAAATAAATCGGCAGGATCGTGGCCGCCAGCAAAACAAAGGCCGAGTTGCCCACATCATACAAAATCCAGTAGATCTCTAACTTCGTCAGTTTTCCCTTTTCCATCTCATTCTCCCTGTCTCTTGACTTGCGTTTCGCACCGCCGTTTTCGTCAGTCAAACAAACTCAGCTGTGTCACTTCATAGTTTTTCTTGTAGGAATGGATAATGTCTTTCATATCATATAAAATTCCGTATTTCACACATTCCTGGGTAAATTTATTCCACAGTGTCCGGGCGCGGGGACTGCGGCATTCATACTGGTTCCCGTAGCGTTTCATATACTGCTTTGCCAGATTCCGGCCCGGGAAAATCTCCTCCAGCTTGTCAAAATACCACTCCCTCTGATTGTTCCGAAGCGTCATCCCGAACGCCGGGTAGATGAATCGGGCTCCGGTTTCGTGGGCGCGGCGGACGATAGCCAGCACATTTTCCTCCGAATCCTCCAGAAACGGCAGGACCGGCATCAGCAGAATCCCGGCGTAAATGCCGTGGCTGCTTAAGGTATCCAGCATCTGAAACCGCTCCGAGGAGGGGGCCACATGGGGCTCCACCTTTTTTGCCAGCTCGTCGTCCGCGGTGGTGATGGTGACTTTGCAAAGCACCGGAGAATGTTCCTTGATACTCTCCAGGATATCGATGTCCCGGGTCATCAGCGGGCTTTTGGTAGCGATGGCCGCGCCGAAGCCAAAGGCGTCGATCAGTTCCAGGGCGTGGCGGGTTAAGTTCATTTCCCGCTCAAAGGGGTTGTAGGGATCGCTCATGGAGCCGGTGCCCACCACCCCCAGCCGCACCTTCCGCCTAAGGTCGTCACGGATGATCTGCAAAGCATGTTCCTTGGCCCGGACTGTGTCGAAATGATCGATCTGGTAACAGTCGGAGCGGCTGTCACAGTAAATACAGCCGTGGCAGCAGCCCCGGTAGATATTCATGTTGTAATCAATTCCAAACCATTTGGTGTCCTTAGTCTTGGTCACAATGGTTTTGGCGGGTATGTATTCCATAGGCAGTGAATCCTCTCTTCTCAAAAAAACAGGACGCAGGATAGCCTCTCCCCGTCCCAGGTTATTTAAATTTTATCAAAGATCGGGAGAAATAACAATGATAATCACTGGAAGATGTTCCAAACTTGCTATTTTTTATGGCCCGTGCTAATATACCTATAATAACATGCAAGGAAAGGGCGCCTATGGTTTCATTGATCGTGGAAGGAAAACGAATATTTGACAAATATACCAAAGACGAAGTCACCGTGTACGCGGCCCAGGCTTCGTTCTTTATCGTGATATCATTTTTCCCGTTTATCATGCTGCTGCTGACGCTGATCCAGTTTATTCCCAACGTGAGCAAATCGGATCTGATGACCATTATGGTAGCCATCATGCCGGATATGCTGGATTCCTTTGTGATGGGAATCATCAATGACCTTTACATGAAATCTCCGGCCACCATCGTGTCCATCACCGCGATCACCGCCCTGTGGTCCGCCTCCAGGGGGATGCTGAGCATTGAGCGGAGTTTAAACCGGGTTTATGAGGTATCCAGAAGAAGAAATTATATTGTCCGGCGGATCATCTGCTCCGGGTACACCATCGTCTTCATCTTCGCCTGCGTCGCCAGCCTGATTTTCCTGGTGCTGGGAAGCTCGCTGCAACGGCTGATCAACCGGGTGTTCCCGCTGATTGGTGAAATCATCAGCTTTATCGTCAGCTTCCGGGCAGTAGCCGCCATGGCCATCCTGATTATCGCATTTATGGCCCTCTACTCCTACCTGCCCAGCAAAAAACAAAAACTCCGCAACCAAGTCCCCGGCGCCCTGTTCAGCGCCCTGGGCTGGACGGTCTTCTCCTACCTGTTCTCCGTTTACTTCGATCACTTCAGCAACTTCTCTTATATGTATGGAAGTCTGACGGCTATCGTGCTGTTGATGCTGTGGCTGTATATCTGTATCTGTATTCTGCTGATTGGGGCGGAGATCAATTATCACTATACTAAAAATTACCGGTGACGCTGCTTTGTCACCGGTAATTTTTTTGCTGTTCTGTTTGATTGATCCTTCAAATGTCCTCCACAAACATCGGTGTAGAAAGATAGCGATCTCCGGTATCCGGAAGAAGAACTACAATGTGTTTTCCGGCATTTTCAGGGCGCCTGGCAAGTTCGGCGGCGGCCCAGAGGGCGGCTCCGGAGGAAATACCAACCAGAATTCCTTCTTTTTGGGCCATCTGGCGGCCTGTCTCATAGGCATCCTCATTGGTCACGGTGATGATCTCGTCATAGATATCCTGGTTTAAAATCTCCGGTGCAAACCCGGCGCCGATTCCCTGAAGGCCGTGGGGACCGGCGATTCCCCGGCTCAAGTAGGGAGAACCGGCGGGTTCCACGGCTACGATCTGCACGTCCGGCTTCCGGCTCTTTAGATACTCTCCCACGCCGGTTATGGTGCCGCCGGAGCCGATGCCCGCCACAAAGATATCCACGCATCCGTCGGTATCCCGCCAGATTTCCGGTCCGGTGGTTTCCAGATGTGCCTTAGCATTGGCCGGGTTCACAAACTGGCCAAGCACCATGGAGCCGGGAATTTCTTTTTGAAGTTCCTCCGCTTTGGCGATGGCGCCCTTCATACCTTTGGCTCCTTCCGTCAGCACCAGTTCTGCGCCATAGGCTTTCAAAATCATTCTCCGCTCCATACTCATGGTCTCCGGCATCACTAACATGGCCCGGTACCCTTTCATGGCCGCGATACTGGCCAGACCGATTCCGGTATTTCCCGAGGTGGGCTCAATGATCGTGGCTCCCGGCTTCAAAATTCCTCTTTCCTCCGCATCCTCAATCATATACAATGCCGCCCGGTCCTTCACACTCCCTGCCGGGTTCAGATATTCCAGCTTCGCATAAATCTTTGCCTCCAGCTGATGTGCCTTCTCATAATTCACCACCTCCAGCAGAGGCGTATTTCCAATCAGCTCCATGCCGCTCTTCTTAATATTCATCGCCAGATTTCCTCCCTATCCTTTATTTCATAGTATTATTATATGAATTCAATTAATTTTACTGATTGTATCCCTTTCTCTTGCGTTTGTCAATTACTTTTTTGCTCCTGATCATCAAAATACTTTTTTGCTCCTGATCATCAAAAAAGCAGGCGCCTCACAACCGGCACCTGCTCTAGTCTCTTTCAAATTCTACGATATCCGTGATATCACATTCCAATATATTACACAGCTTATTGACCGAAGACATTTTCACATCCCCGTCATTTCTCAGCCGGTCAATCAAGCTGCTGCTGATTCCATAATAATTGATCAGCTTGTAGGTCGTTATATTCTTTTCAGTCAATGTGTCCCAAAACGGTCTATATGATATCATGATCGCACCTCATGGTTGTATTTTAGACGATAATGTTGAATTTTATAAGATTCTACGCCGACTATGACCCACATATCGGTTAGAAACCACTATATTTCTCGAAACAGGCGGGACATTGTCAATCATTTCTCATAATTTTAGTGGTTTTTCTGACAACAATATGGTAAAATTTGAGTATGTATCACGTGTATTATAAAAACTGAACAGGTATTGGAGGAAATGACATGAAGGGAAACGTAATTGTAGGACAATCAGGCGGACCGACTGCCGTAATCAACTCCAGTCTGGCGGGTGTTTACCGGACTGCAATGGACCGTGGAGCAAAAAAAGTCTATGGAATGCGGTTTGGCATCCAGGGGCTGTTGGATGAACAGTATATTGATTTATCCGACCATATCAAAAATGAACTGGACATCGAGATTCTGAAACGGACGCCGTCGGCATTTCTTGGCACCTGCCGTTATAAGCTGCCGGCGATCCATGAGAACCAGGAAATCTACGTGAAGCTGTTTGAGATTTTGAATAAGCTGGATATCGAATGTTTCATCTATATCGGCGGCAACGATTCCATGGACACCATCAAGAAGCTGTCCGACTATGCGATTCTGACGGGACAGTCCCAGAAGTTTGTGGGCGTGCCGAAGACCATTGACAACGATCTGGCCCTCACCGACCACACGCCGGGATACGGCAGCGCGGCCAAGTATATCGCCACCTCCACCAAGGAGATCATCCGGGATGGCGTGGGCTTTTCCTACAATAAACAGCAGGTGATTATCATCGAGATCATGGGCCGGAACGCCGGGTGGCTCACCGGGGCCTCCGCTCTCGCCAAGGGGGAGGACAGCGACGGGCCGGATCTGATTTATCTGCCGGAAGTGCCGTTTGACCTGGAAGCATTTCTTGCAAGGACCAGGATGCTGCTGGAGAAGAAAAATACGGTGGTGGTAGCCATCTCCGAGGGAATCCGGTTCCAGGACGGCACCTATGTCAGCGAGGCCTCCGGCAATGCGGACTATGTGGACGCCTTCGGACACAAACAGCTGACCGGGTCCGCCACCTATTTGGCCAATGTGGTCAGCCGGGAACTGGGCTGCAAGACCAGGGCCGTGGAGTTCAGCACCCTTCAGCGAAGCGCCTCCCATCTGGCATCACGGGTGGATATCAACGAAGCATTTATGGTAGGCGGCGCCGCCGTGAAGGCGGCCGACGAAGGTGACAGCGGCAAGATGGTGGTCATCGACCGGGTCTCTGACGATCCGTACCAGAGCGCGACCGGCATCTACGATGTGCACAAGATCGCCAACGGGGAGAAGCTGGTGCCCAGGAACTGGATCACGGAGGACGGCACTTACGTGACAGAGGATTTTATTGATTACGTGCGGCCGCTGATTCAGGGAGATTACCCCTCTGTTATGGTAAACGGAATTCCGAGGCATTTGTATATGAAAGAATAGAGAAATATAAAAATTTTATAATTGGATGGTTTGATGATTGGGCAGAGGTGTGTCAGTTTTATGCACCTCTGCTCTTCTTGTTCTGTCCGGCAGGTCCCTGGGGAATGGATTGCATGTTACTATTTATAAAAATAATACTTGACAATTCTAACTGTGTCTGCTATTGTTACAGTATGAACTGTATCTGATGGAATTACAATTAAGAATCAGATGATCGGTAAGAAAAGGAGTGAATACACATGGATAGTACTTTCAGCCTCGCAGTCCATGCCCTGGTTTACCTAAACCACAAAGACTGTACCTTATCCAGCGAAGCGCTGGCGGAAAATATCTGTACCAACCCGGCCAGAGTCCGAAAGGTGATGGCCCAGCTCAAAAAAGCCGGTTTTGTGGAAACAAAAGAAGGGACAGCCGGCGGCTACCGGTTCAGCGGCAATGCCGATACGCTCTCCCTGTCCCAGGTAGCCGAAGTGCTGGATATCCGGTTTGTGGATGCCGCCTGGCGAAGCGGGGACACGGATATGGAATGTCTGGTGGCCTCCGGGATGGCGGACATTATGGATTCCATCTATGCAGCGCTTGATGAACAGTGCAAAGAAACTCTGCGAAAAATAACCATCGCAGATATTGACCGGATGATTTTTCATCCAGAAAAGGAGCGGACACAGCTATGAAAGAATATGATCATATTATTATCGGATTTGGAAAAGGCGGCAAGACTTTAGCAGGCGCTCTGGCAAAGAAGGGGGACCGGGTGGCTCTTGTGGAGCGCTCCGACCAGATGTTTGGAGGAACCTGCATCAACGTGGCCTGTCTTCCCACCAAGTTTTTGGAAAACCGGGCCAGACTGTCGAAGAAAATGGGCGGAGATTTCGCTGCAAATGCGGCCCGCTACCGGGATGCTATTGAGAGTAAACGGAACATGACAGCCGCGCTTCGTCAGGCTAACTACAACAAGATAGCTTCCGCCGGAGCGGAAATCATCGTGGGCGCCGCCTCCTTTTTGGATGACCACCGGTTACAGGTCACCCATGCGGACGGAACCTCCGAGGAACTGCGGGGCGGCCAGATTTATATCAACACCGGAGCCAGACCCTTTGTCCCCAATATTCCAGGACTGAAGGAAAGTGCATTTTCCTATACCAGTGACGCTATGATGGAACATACGGAGCTTCCGGTGCATCTGGTGATTATTGGCGGCGGATATATTGGACTGGAGTTTGCCTCCTACTACGCGAACTTTGGGTCCCGTATTACAATCATTCAGGATGGGAAAGACTTTATTCCGAGAGAAGATGCGGAAGTGGCCCAGGTGGTGCTGGAAAGTCTGGAAAGCCGGGGAGTGGAGATTATCCGCGAAGCCCAGGTACAGTCGGTGACCGACGGTACAGACGAAGCGGTGCTTTCCGTCAAAACAGATTCCGGTGTGCGGGAGCTGACGGCAGATGCGATTCTGATCGCAACCGGACGGCGGCCGAATCTGGAAGGACTTCACCCGGAGTTTGCCGGCATTGCTCTCACAGAACGAGGAGCAATCGCTGTGGATGAAACTCTTCGCACTTCCGTACCGCACATCTGGGCAATGGGGGATGTGACCGGCGGACTTCAGTTTACATACATTTCCTTAGATGACAGCCGGATTGTGAAATCCCAGCTTTTGGGGGATATGTCCCGGACTACGAAAAATCGTGGAAATGTACCCTACACGGTATTCTTAGATCCGCCCCTGTCCCGTGTCGGCATGACGGAGCAGCAGGCGGTTGACAGTGGCCATGAGATTCTGGTGGCCCGGCTGGCAGTAGCCGCGATCCCGAAATCCAAGGTGCTGGAGCAGTCTGCCGGTATGTTGAAAATGATAGTTGATAAAGAAAGCCGGAAGATTCTTGGCGCCCACTTATTCTGCCTGGAGTCCCACGAGATGATCAATCTGGTGAAGATGGCGATGGACGCGGGTCTGCCTTACACGGTACTGCGGGATGCGATTTACACCCATCCCACCATGAGCGAGTCCTTCAATGATTTGCTCTCTTCCATTTAACTAAAACTGTTTTAAGATAAGGAGATGATTATGGGTTTTTCATTTGACATCAGTGTACCGGTTCTCACCGTGTTTGCACAGGGACTTTTAAGCTTCCTTTCCCCCTGCGTTCTGCCGCTGCTGCCCCTCTATTTAAGCTATCTGGCCGGGGGCGGCAAGCATGTGGGGGAAGACGGACGCGTTTATTATCCGAGAAAACAGGTATTTATCAATACGCTGTTCTTTACCATTGGCATTGGATTTACCTTCTTTTTACTGGGCTTTGGCTTCACGGCCCTGGGCAAGTTTTTTAACTCCAACCGGACCATGTTTGCCAGAATCAGCGGTATCATCATGGTGATGTTTGGTCTGTACCAGTTTGGGTTCTTCGGCAGTTCCAAAATCATGGGGAAGGAACATCGCATGTTCTTAAAGCTGGACCGCTGGTCCATGGGCCCCATCCCCGCACTGCTTTTAGGCTTCACCTTCAGCTTTGCCTGGACTCCCTGCGTGGGACCGGTGCTCAGCAGTGTCATGCTGATGGCTGGAACTACCAGCTCCATGGGCAAGGCCGCCATGCTGATTGGCGTCTATACCCTGGGATTTACACTGCCGTTCTTAGCAGTCGGTCTGTTTACCACCACCCTGCTGGAATTCTTTAAAAAGCACGGAAGCGTGGTCAAATATACGGTTAAGGCCGGCGCCGCCCTGTTGATTCTCATGGGTATTATGACATTTACCGGATTTATGAACAGCTTTACCGGGTATCTGTCCAATCCCGGCAGTTTTTCGGGAGGCGGCGGTACGACACAGTCTGCCACGACCAATACTGGGGAGGAAACGTCTCCAGTGGCCGGCGATGATGTGGAGAGCCAGCCGGCAGAGCCGGAACAGACGGGCAGTGCAAAAACTGCTGCCGATCAGACTGAGGCCACCGCGGAAAGTACCACGGAAGCTCCGAAGGTACTTGCCCCCGACTTCACACTGGTTGACCAGAACGGGGAGACCCATACCCTGTCCGACTACAAGGGCAAGACTGTCTTCTTAAATTTCTGGGCCACCTGGTGCCCGCCATGCCGCGGGGAAATGCCGGAGATTCAGGCACTGTATGAGAAATATGGCAAAAATGAGGAAGATCTGATCGTCCTCGGCGTTGCCGGACCGAACCAGGGCCAGGAAGGGGATGTGGACCACATCAAAAACTTCCTCACCGAGGAAGGATACAGCTTCCCGGTTGTGATGGATGAAACAGGGGATGTGTTCTATGAGTACAGCATTTACTCCTACCCCACCACGTTTATGATCGATACGGAAGGAAATGTATTCGGTTATGCTTCCGGCGCGTTATCCGGAGATATGATGGAGAGCATTGTACAGCAGACCATGAGTGGGAAATTAGACCCACAATAATTGCCCATTCCCCCATGGGAGTTACCACCCTATATTTTAATAAGAGCCACAGACCGCCCGGTTATTTACACCAGGAAGTCTGTGGCTCTGCTATGATTGACACAATTAATTCTATTTTACTTACAGTTCGTAGATTTTGCTGTATTTCTCTGTGAGATACTCCGTGTAATACTTTGGTGAGAAATCCTCTCCCGTCACGTCCTTTAAGATCTCCCGGCTGGTTTTCAGCTTGCCAAACTGATGGATATGATCTCTTAAATACTCCCGGATCACGTCAATCTTCCCTTCCTCCAGCAGTCCCTCAAAATCCATCTCCTTCTTCATCTTCGCATACAGCTGCGCTCCAAAGGCGCTTCCCAGGGCATAGGATGGAAAATATCCGAAGGACCCCTGGGACCAGTGGATATCCTGCAGCACGCCCTCCGATACATCGTTCGGGCGGACGCCTAAATATTCCTCGTATTTGTCAGCCCAGATTTCCGGAAGCTTCTCCACTTCCAGGTCTTCTTCCATCAGCATTTTCTCGATCTCGTAACGGATCAGCACGTGAAGGCTGTACGTCAGCTCATCCGCCTGGGTTCTGATCAGGCTTGGCTGCACCTTATTGATAGCATCGATAAACCGGTCCAGCGGAATATCTCCTAACTGGTCCGGGAACAATTCCTGGAGTTTTCCATACACAGGCACCCAGAACGCCCGGTTCCGGCCGATGATATTTTCGAAGAAACGGGACTGGGACTCATGCATTCCCATGGAGGCGCCCTGGCCCACCATGGTCTGGGTCAGTTCATCCCGGATGCCCAGCTCATAAATTCCGTGCCCCGCCTCGTGGATCACGGAGAAAATGGAGTCGTCCACATGTTCATTGTAAGCCGTGGTAATTCTCACATCGTGGTTGTGGAGGTTGGTGGTAAACGGATGGGCGCTGACGGCCAGCACTCCTTTGTCAAAGTCAAATCCCACATAATCCGCCAGATATCTGGCGATCTCCTCCTGTTTCTCCACCGGGTAATCTCCGGTTAAAAAGCTGTCGTCAATTTTTTTGCCATGCTTCATGATTTTTTTAAGAAGCGGCACAATGGTCTCTTTCAGCTGGCCGAAGAACTCATCCAGCGCTTCCATGTTGAAGTCCTTCTCATAGGTATCTAACATCACGTCATAAAGCTTCTGTCCCTCCTTGGCCCGGTAGGAGGCGAACTTTTTCTGATAGTCAATCACCTTCTCAAGCGTAGGAGCGAAAGCGTCGAAATCCTTGTCCTTCCTGGCTTTTGCCCAGATCCTGGTGGACTCTGCGGACAGCTCTGCAAACTCCCGGTACTCCTTCGGCGGAATGCACTCCAGTTTCTCCAGTTCCTCGGCCACCTCTTTGACAATCGCCGCCTCCACCTCAGAGAGCGTCTCATCGCCCTGACACTCCTTCACAAGACGTTTCACTTCATCACAGGTAATGATCTCCAGATACTGCTCCGACAACGTCCCAATCACCTTCGATGTATAGGGCCCCGCCTCCTTCGGCGCCAGCGTTTCATCGTCCCACTCAAATAAAATCATCGCCGCCTGAAGCGCCATGGCTTTTTCCAGATACGGCTGCAGTTCCTCATATGCTTTCTTCATAGATCTGATCTCTCCTTCTTCCTGTTCTCTCTTTATCTTTCCAGAGAATCCCGATATGATATATAATTTACCACACGGTCATTCTTTATGCAAGAATTGTGGCGGCCCGGACAGGAAAAAAGCCTCCGCGTTATCGCCGCAGAGGCTCGTTGTACCATATGCCATGTACTAAAAATACTTTTTACTGCCCCAGAGATTGTTCTTTTTCAAGCTCAGATATTCATTGTAGGCCTTCTCTAAGATCTGCTTCTCGTTGGAGAATTTCAGCAGATGGTAAGCCTCGTAGAACTTGTAATACCCGGAATCAATAAAATATTCTTCCCGTTGTGGTTTGCTGTAATAGCTGTCCGCCATCATCAGATACCAGTGCACGTCCTTCTCCACCATATCCTGAGGCGTATTGAAAGAGTACTGGCTCTTGCCAATGTACTTGATAATCGAAGCGCTGACGCCGGTCTCTTCTTTCACTTCCCGGAGCGCCGTCTCCTTGTATTCTTCCCCAGCTTCCACAGTTCCTTTCGGCAAAACCCAACCCTCGTATTTGTTTTTATAATTCTTATACAAAACCAGAATCTTACCTCGAAATATAACCACACCGCCACAGCTCGTTGCTTCTATCATTGCAATCCCTCCTGATACAGCCGGAAACCGCCCTGCCTTTCCAAGGAAACATCATGGCCTCCGGTTGTTGGTGTGTCATCAAAGACTGGATTTAGTATACCTCTTTTCTTTACGATATGCAAGAGGGATTAATCTCCTATTGCCGCGGACCGCCCGCCGCCTGCTGTCTGATCCACTCCGCCCAGGAAGCGTAATATCTTCCGAGAACATGGGAATCATCGGCGGTGTATTCGGATGCCAGGTTTCCGGCACCGTCGTCAAACTGCTGGTTGATATCAAGATAAATGCGGCTGCTTCCGTCTGTTAAGTCTTTTACAAACTGGTTGAATTGATCAATGTTGGTGTTGTTGTAAATGGCGTCGAAGGTGGATTTTTTCTTTGTGACGTGGAGGTTGGCCTGGAGGTAAATCACGGCGTTTGGCTGGAGAAGCTGGATCTTTTCCACCACTTCCTGATATTTTCTGGTGCTTCTGCCAAACTCATATCCCAGCTCGTTGATGCCAAGCATGAGGAATATGTTCTTGTATTCTTTGCCGGTCAATACTTCCTCCAGCGTCTGTTTTTCTTTTCCGTGGCTGTTTCCTTTTAAAGTCAGCTGCCCTTCGAAAATTTTGAAGACGCTCATGCCGGAACTGGCGTAAATATCCGCACCGCCCATATCGGCATATTCCGCCAGGCCTACGGTTCTGGAGTCACCGATGAATAGAGAGTCCTCGAAATTCCAATCTGCGGGGGCTGTGGGAGTCTCGGAAGCCGCGGTGGACCTGGTGGTCTCGGTGGTTTCGGAGAGTGTCTCATCAGGCGCGTCTGCTGACAGCTCATCGGATTTATCTGTAATATTTTTCAATACAGTTTCAGTTTCCGATATAGGCTCTGTTTCCACCATCTGGTCATGCTTCTTCTCATTATCGATGTAAATCACCGGCTTCTCCGCCAGAGGTTCCTCCACACTCGCATAGGCGGTCTGGTTGTTGATATCAAAGAAAGCCCTCAAGATTGTCCCCTCTTTCCGCCCTCCGAAGAACAGGGCCGCCACTACGATGCTGACACTTAACATCAGCGTATACGAATATTTTCTCATGTTCTATGATCTCCATGTACATTAAAAGTTAAAATATAAAAACGGGTCATTCGTACCCAGATGGATGCAGTAAACTGCCCCCCAGAACACACAGGTCAGCACACCGGCGGTCATCCACTGATGTTTTGGCTGGCGGTACCACCGCTCCGGCAGTCCGGTGCAAAAGAAAACCGCCGTTACCATGGAAATGCCGTACATGCTCCCGTATTTCAAATAATCTCCTGCGAATATGCTCCCCTGCGCATTGGCGGACAGGGGAAACAGGCGGCTCAAGTACAGCCCGATCTGCCCCATATCCTTCACGGCAAACAGCAGCCAGGTCAGCGGAATTGCCAGCCCCATATAGAGATGCCCCACAACCGGATACCGCTCCGTGATCTTCCCCCAGCCCATTTTTTCCAAACTGATCAGCACAAAGATACAAAATCCCCACAGCAAAAAATTCCAGCTGGAGCCATGCCACAGACCGGTCAGCAGCCATACAGCCAGCATGTTGCGGATACACAGCAGCATACCGTTCCGGTTTCCGCCCAGCGGGATGTACACGTAGTCCCTAAACCAGCTGCCCAGGGTAATGTGCCATCTCCGCCAAAAATCCGTCATGGACAGCGCCAGATAAGGGTTCTTAAAATTGTCGGGAAACTGAAAGCCCAGCAGCAGGCCAAGCCCCTTTGCCATCAGCGAATACCCATAAAAGTCAAAATAGATCTGAAAACTAAACGCCAGAAGCCCCATCCAAGCCAGCGGGGTGGAAATGCTGTCGTAACCGATGGCATTGACCTGATTCCACAAACCGGCCACACGGTTGGCAATCAGCACCTTGTATCCGAGCCCTAAGGTAAACAGCTTCAGTCCCTCCTCCACCTTGCGAAGAGAATGTCGCCTGGATGGAAGCTGCGAACTCACCGATTGGTAGGTCACGATGGGGCCGGCAATCAGCTGGGGAAACATACAGAGGTAGGTTCCCAGCGCAATTACGGATTTCTCAGCCTTCACGGTTCCACGGTATACGTCGATTAAGTAGGAACTGATCTGGAACGTGTAAAAGCTGATTCCGATGGGAAGCGCCAGATTTAAGTATGGAATACTGCCGCTGACACCGAGAAAACTTCCGATTCCGTTTATATTTTCAATGATAAAATCCAGATATTTAAAAAATACCAGCCAGCCGATGTTGTAGACAAGACCGACAGCCAGCCATTTTTTCCGGATGGCCGGACGTCTGACTCTTCCGATTCTCCTGCCGATCTGGTAGTTGACAAGAACGGAAGCGATGATCAGCAGCAGATAAAGTGGGTGCCCCTGGACGCCAAAGGCGTAGAAAACCAGGCTGCCTGTAAACAGACAGAAGTTTTTCAACTTTCCGGGCATCAGATAGTAAACAAGCAAAAATATTGGCAGAAAATAGACTAAAAATTCAAAACTGCTGAACACCATATCGCATCGCTCCTTATTTAGCCGTTTTACGGACTGGCGAGTAAACTGTAACCTTTTTTATCTCTTACATAGGTTAGATGATGAAAAGAGAGAAAAAGTTTCAAATAATTTTAAAATGTGAAAAATATAAAAAAAAAGCCTCCTGTTTTTCCGGCCAGGAGGCTTCTTCGAATGGTGATTGATCAGTTTCATCTATTTGCAATTTTTAATTCTCTGCTCTGTTTTGCGCCATTCCCCGGAAGATCTTCTCCGCGGTGATCGGCAGCTCCCGCACCTGCACGCCGGACGCGTGGCAGACCGCCTGGGCAATGGCCGGGGACGGGGTGTTGATGACGATCTCCCCGATGGATTTCGCGCCAAAGGGACCTGTCGGCTCATAGCTGCTCTCAAAATCCACGCGGACCGTTCCGATATCCAGTCTCGTGGGCAGCTTGTACTGCATAAAGGAATTCTGGGCCAGAACGCCTTTGTCGGAATAGGTAATGTCCTCGCAGAGAGCCATCCCGATGCCCTGAACCAGTCCCCCCTCTGTCTGGATTCTTGCCAGATTGGGGTTCACCACCGTGCCGCAGTCCACCACGGCCACATAGTCGATCAGCTCCACCGCGCCCGTTTCCTGATCCACTTCCACCTCAGCCATACCGACCATAAACGGAGGCGGGGATACCGGAGAATAGTGGGACTCACTGGCCGACAGCGCGTCCTCGTTGCTGCACATCACCCGGTTCCCGATATCCTTTAAGGAAATGCTCCGCTCCCCATCAATCTCTCTCACCGCGTCGCCGTCAAATTCCAGCGTTTCTGCATCACAGTCCAGATATTCAGCCGCTTTCGCCACAATTTTTTTCTTCAAAGTCTCGCAGGTTTTCACAACCGCCATACCTGTTAAGTAGGTGGTACTGGAAGCGTAAGACCCGGAATCATAGGGGGAAATGTCGGTGTCCGTCCCGTGAACTACGATATCGTCCACGGAGCAGTCCATACAGTCCGCCGCCATCTGGGCCAGAATCGTGTCACATCCGGTTCCCATGTCAGAAGCGCCGATCATCAGCGTATAGAAACCATCGTCATTGACTTTCATCGCCACGGAAGCCACATCCACGTTGGAGATGGAGGAACCCTGCATCGCCATGGCGACGCCGACGCCGCGGACTTTGCCATTTCCCATATCTCTGGACGGGTATTTGTCATCCCAGCCGATCATCTCTTTTGCCCGGGCCATGCAGCGGTCCAGAGCGCAGCTGTTTGCCGTTTCTCCGTAGTAGGCGGGCATCACATCGCCCTCCCGCACCATATTTTTCTCCCGAAGCGCCACCGGGTCCATCTGCAGCCTGGCTGCCAGCTCATTGACTGCCGACTCCACGGCAAAAATACCCTGGGTAGCGCCGTAGCCGCGGTAGGCGCCGGCAGACATGACATTGGTATAGACCACGTCGTAGGCAAAACGGAATGCTTCTAAGGAACGGTATAAGGGGATAGACTTATGGCCGGACAGGCCAACCGTTGTCGGTCCATGTTCCCCATAAGCGCCGGTGTTGGACAGCGTGTAGACGTCCATGGCGCGGATGGTTCCGTCTTTGCTGGCTCCCAGCTTCACGGTCACCTCCATCTCATGACGCGGAGAAGAGGCAATCTGGGACTCATAGCGGCTGTATATCATTTTCGCCGGTTTTCCCGTCTTCCAGGTTACGATGGCCGGATAGACCTCCGCCACCACGGTCTGTTTCGCACCGAAGCCGCCGCCGATCCTTGGCTTGATCACACGGATTTTCGACTTGGGAATGTCTAAGGCGTGGGCCAGAATTCTTCTGACGTGGAAGGTGACCTGGGTGGAGGAAAGCACATTCAACCGCCCGTACACATCCATGTACGTGTAGGTGCGGAAGGTCTCCATCATGGCCTGCTGGTTCGCCTTGGTGTGGTAGGTGTGTTCCATGACGATATCACAGCTGTCAAAGATGCTGTCCACGTCACCGTGCTCATCCACGTTGGAGGCACAGAGATTCCGCTTGTTATGGGCCCCTACGGGCGCCAAGGTTCTCCAGTTTTCCTCTGGGTGGATCAGGACGTCATGGTCCTTGGCTTTATGGAAGTCCAGGATCGCCTCCAATATGGTGTATTTGACTTTAATCATCCGCATGGCCTGGTCTACCACCGCCTCGTTGTCTCCCGCAACGATCGCAACGGCGTCGCCGACAAACCGGACTTTCCGGTCCAGAATCAGGCGGTCATAGGGGCTTGGCTCGGGGTAGGTCTGTCCCGCCATGGTGAACCGTTTCCCGGGAACATCCTTCCAGGTGAGGACACAGGCGATTCCCGGAACCTTCTTCGCCATGTCCGTGTCAATTTCGTCGATGATGGCATGGGCATGGGGGCTTCTGAGCACCTTCACCACCAGACTGCCCTGAGGGGCCAAATCATCCATATATACCGGTTTCCCGGTTACCAGCGCCATCGCGTCTTTTTTGATTACCGGCGACTGCACGGCTCGATACCCACTCTTCATTTATCTGCCATCCTTTCTGTGTAAGTATTTATGTACGGCACGAAGCTGTCCCATATATCCGGTGCAGCGGCATAAGTTTCCTGCCAGATATTCCCGGATCTCCTCCTCTGTGGGGTCCGTAAGTTCCTTCTCCATGGCCAGCACATTCATGATAAAGCCGGGACTGCAGAATCCGCACTGCTCGGCTCCCTCTCCCGCCAGGAAACGGCCAAACTCCTCCGCCTCCTCCTGCAGACATTCCAGCGTAATCACCGAATGCTTATGGACTCTCGCCGCCAGAATAGAGCAGGAAGGCACCGGCTTCTCATCCAGCCATACCGTGCACAGTCCGCAGTTGGCCGTCTCACAGCCCCGTTTGACACTGTAACACCCTTTTTCCCGAAGCAGGTCAATGAGCAGCAGATCTGCCGCCACGTCCGCCTGCACCGGCATACCATTTAACAGAAATTGAATGTTCATCTTACGCCTCCTCCTCAATCCGTTCCATCAGCCGCCGCACGTACACCTTTGCTAACGCCTCCCGGTATTCCCCGCTGGCCCGCAGATTGCTGCCGAAGGTGAAATGTGACACCGCCTCTTCTGCCAGAGCCGCCAGCCGCTCCTTCGTTGAACTGCCCTCCGCCCCGGTATCCTTCAGCTGTACCAGCCGGGCTCTGGATGGTCTTGCGCCGATGGCAACATTCCAGGTATCCCCTGTTTTTGACACGGCCACGGCAATCTGTGGAAAATCGGTCTTGGTCAGCCGCTGGGAACAATAAGCAGCTTTTCTATGATCCTTCTTAATTATAATTCTCACTAATATATCATTGTCCCTGGGCCAGTCCACAAACTCGGAGAGCGGCATGATCCCGCCATGATACAATTCCACGTAGGTGTCTAACACCATCAGCGCTGTCATCACATCGGAAAAACCAAACCGTCCGAAGATACTACCGCCGACCGTGGCGCAGTTGCGAAACTGTACCCCCACAATATGTCTGGTACATTCCTTCATCAGACCCTCTTTGCTTCCCGGCATCCCAAAAGCAGCCGCAAGTCCCGGATGCAGTTCTAAATCCCTCAGGGTGCACATACACCCGATCCGAAACTCCTCCTCCGTCTCCTCAATGGTGTCCAGCGAAAGCCCCGACAAATCCACAACCGTCATTTTCTGAAACTTCGCCATCTTCACCCAAAGCATTCCCCCGACAACCAGGGTGCTCTTCTTCTGATTCAGCTGATACGCCTCCTCCAGGCTCTGCACTCTCACATAATCCTTTGCTCTAAACATAGGCAGCCTCCCATCCCTCTTATTTCATAGAAATAGCAGGAAACCAGCCGGTTATCCTGCCATCTGTCTATTTTCCTATCTCGATCGCCATTCGCCGCCCCCGATGAACAGGCCGGGCCGGCGCGGATATCATGTCTTCCCACATTATATCATAAACCGCCATAATTTGACAATGTCTTTTGCGGTTACAATATGGGGGCCTCTGATCCCCCATCTCCCACTATAAACGATACTCTTCATACAACTGCTCGCGCAATCCCGCGTCATCCACAGAGCATCTCAAATCCTCAAGACGCCCATCCAGCAGCAGATGCTTATACAACTGGCTGGCCCTCTGTTCTCCTTCTATCTTCCCTTCTATCTTCCCCTCTTCCCGTTCCTCTGCTAATACATCATACATAATTTCACGCCCCTCTCTCTTCTCCTTATAGAATTTAACTCTCTTCACCAAATTAGGAAATGTCTTCGTCTCATAATCACTATCTGTCTTCTTGATATACCTCTACCTCCCGGCAGGCGTCCGAATCTTCCATTACTTTGCAAAAAAACACATCGTTCGTCAGATTAAACTTCCGAACTTTCTCTCTCCGCTCCTCATAAGTAGCCTCACCGCATCTTCCTGCCATATCAATTGTTGTCTGAAATATGGCAGAATTATGCCGGTTTGAAATATTCAAAATAGATTTCAGATAGAGATACTTAAGAATAAGTATCTGTGACTTCATTATAAAACATGGTCCGTGAAATGGCAATATCTTTCTTACTGTTTCTCCTCCAATATCTCAACAATCGTCTTCTCCGTACCAACCATCCCGGGGGAGGCGATTCTGCCCATGTTGCGCATGGTTTCCTCCGGTGTCGCTCCATTGATTCCGTGAATGCTTGAGATGTAAACTCCATTCATGGCAAGCTCTGCCGACTCGTAAGCGGCGTCTACGGCCACAATGCCTTTCATGGTGCAGCCCTGGTTGCCGCCGTCGCAGATCATGCCGGTAATGCTGCTGGCCATGTTGTTGATAGTCCGCTCCATGGCTTCCAGGGAACCCCCTCTTAGGAAGACCAGGCCGCAGGCCATACCGGTTCCGGCGGCAATGGCACAGCCGCAGAAGGCGGAGAGTTTGCCGGAATATTCTTTGATGTACATACATACCAAATAGCTGAGAGCGGTGGCCCGCAGCAGGGCTTCCCCGGAATAGCCCTTTACCTGGCTGGCCGCGTATAACGGCATGGTAGCGATAATGCCGTGAGCCCCGGAGCCGGTGATGCTCATAGCAGGTCTGGAAAGGCCGATGACGCGGGCTTCTATGGCTCCGTTGCAGAGAAGGGAGGCCGTCCGCTGTTCGTCATCCGATATCACATTCCCGCCATTTTTCTTCAACAGATAGGGGCCATAAGTAGTTTTAGGGCTGTTGATTCCTTCTTCAAACAATTGGTAATTCATATCAAAAGCATCGGCAATAAAAGCGATCTCTTCTGCCGGGACGGTAGCGGCGTATTCGTAGAGCTGTTTTAATGTATATCGGTGAATCAGACAGTCATCCTGGCTGTTCAAACCTGACTGGTGCTCCATCTCCCCCCGATCCTCCCCGGTCCCGGCATCTTCCGATCTCTTTGAATACACCACCTTCCCATTCTCCGTAATCTCCACAACATTCATATGGGAATCCCGAATGACTACGACAGCTTCCTCCCTCTCGTTTTCACGTCCGTCCGTACACGCTCCCGTCACCTTCACTTCAATGAAAATCCGGCTGCTGATCCCGCTCATCTCCACCGAAATCCGCCCGCTTTCCACCATTTTCCGGGCCTTTTCCTCCTCTTCCCGCGTGATCCCTTCCAGGCACTCAAGCCCCTTTTCAGGGTCCGCCGCCACCACGCCAAGCGCCGCCGCATAATCATTCCCCACCCGGTCACTCCCGGGAATTCCGCAGGTAAACGCATTTTTAAACATTCCGCTATTCAACCGGAGAACCACATGTTCCACATTCCCTTTCATGTGTTCCCGTGCAGTCGCCGCCGCAAACGCAATAGCTCCCGGCTCCGTCACTCCCAGCGCCGGCTTCCTATCATTTTTTATTAATTGTGTCAACTCATGCATACGCTTCTCCTTTTCAAAACCTCCCTGCCTGTGTTATACTGACCATAAAAGTACCAATCCCTAAAACGCAAAATGGAGTATCCTATGGAATATACACTAAAGACAGAACAAAAGCAAACTCTTTCCCATAAAATGATCCAGTCATCCACCATTCTCCAAATGACTACCGCCCAGCTGGAACAATACTTAAACGACCAGGCCCTGGAAAATCCGGTGCTGGAGCTTCTCCCCAGACAGCCTGAGGAGACAGAATCCAAACTTCTGGAAACCTATCAGTGGATGATATCCCACGACGAACAGAACCGCTATCTATACAGCCATTTAGAATCCGACGAAGAAGATCCCGCCGACTGGAACGTGCCGCAGGCCATGCCGGAGTCCCTGGCCGATTTTCTGTGGGAACAGCTGCTGACAAAGAACTGGCCGTCCCAATGGGAGCCAGCCCTGCATTTTCTTCTGGACAGCCTGGATGAGAAAGGATATTACACAGACTCCCTCTCTGATTTTGCATCCCGTTTTCAGTTAACGGATGACGAGGCCGCCAAAATCCTGGCTCTGATCCAAAGCCTGGAGCCGGCCGGCATCGGCGCGCACACGCTGGAGGAATGCCTGTGCCTGCAGCTGGAACGCCAGGGGCTTCTCACCCCTGAGTTTCAAACCTTTATCGACACCAATCTGGCTCTTATCGCCAGAAACCAGCTGTCCGCCATTGCCCGGAACACCGGACTTTCCATGGCGGCAATCAAGAGATGGTGCGCCCTCATCCGGGACTTAAATCCCAAACCCGGCGCCCCCTTTTCGGATACCCTTAAGCCTGCCTACATAACCCCGGATGTCATCGTCATCCAGACAGGAACCAGGCCGGAACTCTGGTTCAATGATTCCGGACTGCCTGATCTCACCTTAAACAGCGGGTATCTGCAAATGTTCCAGGAAAACCAGGACAAAGAGGTCCACGACTATCTTCTCCAAAAGATTCAGCAGACCCAGTGGCTGAGACAATGCATCCAGCAGCGGAACACCACCTTAATGTCGGTGGCACAGGCAATCTTAGACATGCAGCAGGAATTCTTCTGCTGCGGTCCTGATTTTCTCAAGCCCTTAAAGCAATCCGACATCGCCGGTTATCTGGGCATCCACGTATCCACCGTCAGCCGGGCCTGCAGCCAGAAATATTTACAATGCAGCTACGGAACCTTCCCGTTTAGCTACTTCTTCCCGGCAGCCGCCCCAGGCAGGAAAGCCACTCCCGGCAGGCAGATCACAACCAGTACAGCAGCTACTTCAAATACAACGGCCACTCCCGGTACGCCGCCCGACCCGGCCACTGCCCTGGATGTCAAAAAAGCCCTGTCCGCCATCATCAAACAGGAAAACACGGCTAAACCATACAGTGACCGAGTCCTTGCAGAATTACTGGCTGACCAGGGCTTCCCCATATCCCGGCGCACCGTTTCCAAATACCGGGAGGAAATGTCCATCCCGGGAACATCCGGGCGCAAAGTCTATTAAACAGTTCAAAAATACCGGCTCCTGCCCTCCCTTCCAATTACCCGGAGAACAGGAGCCTTTCCCTCACATCCACACCCTTTTTACTACTTCAGCACCGCCTGTATATCCAAAGTAACCGTCCCGTCCTCACACACAAAACAAGGCACACCCAAACGGTCCGTTCCACGAATTTGTGCATACACCTCACTGGTATCCCGCAGCTCCAAATACGCCCTTAAATCCGCATGGCAGGACAAAATATCCCGAAACGTAATGTCAGCTCCCACGCCGCTCAGCTGATTCAATGCTGCCAGAGTATCTGGACAAAGATGACTTCCGATTACAGTAACTTTCATGATAAAAACCTCCTAATATTCATAAAATGTATTACCAATAATTTCATTACTTCACTTTCGCAGCTGCCGCATACTCCGCACCCGCCAGTTCCGGTGCGTCCCCATCACAGATGGTTCTCTTCTTTCCTTTCGTCAGCCAGTCTTTTCCTTCCACCACACGCGCAATCATCATGGATGCAATCGTATCGCCGGAAGCGTTCAGACAAGTCGCCGCCGGGTCAACCAGGAATCCGATGGTAGCAATCAGCGGAAACGCTTCCCCAGGGAATCCAAACAGGCTGACGATCAGCATTTCCCCAACCAGTCCGCCGCCCGGCGCACCGGAGAGCACAAATGCACTCAAGATCGCAACCATAATTGCCATGGCATATGTCCCGACTCCCGTAAACGGCATCTGGAACACCCCGTAAAGAAATGCAATTTTCGTGATCGCCGACAGAACCGATCCGTCCATATGCATAGTTGCTCCCATAGGCAATACAATATTGCTGATATCATCCGGCACACCGATCTCCTTACATGCTTCCATGTTCACCGGAATCGTCGCCACGGAGCTCTGGGTCGCAAATGCCGTGATTGCCGGGTTAAAGATGCTCTTCAACATTTTCTTCACGCCCAGCTTCCCACCTGCAAAATACGCATAGGCCGGGAAAAAGATCCCCGCGTATACCAGACACATAGGATAATACACCAGCATGGTCCGTCCATAATCCCCAATCAGCTGAGGGCCAAACTCCCCAACCAGATTGGCAAAATACGCACCAAGGCCAATGGGAGCCAGTTTCATAATCATATTGACCAGCTTCATGATCACATTGTTTAAATTGCACAGCAGCTGTCCCACCGGACTCTCCTCGCCGCCGCAGGCCGACACCGCAATTCCTGACATAATGGCAAATACGATCAAAGGAAGCATATTCTTCCGGCTCATCAGACCGCTGAAATCATCCACCGTCAGCGTATTGACGATCATAGAACTGATGCTGGCCGTCTCCTCCATCTCCGCGCTTCCCATGGTGATGGTCGTGTTAGCCGCCGGCGGCCAGATATTCACTACCACCAGCACCAGGACCGCCGCAAACATTCCCGTCACAATAAACGTCACCACTAAGCTTCCAAGAATCTTCCCCAGCCTCTTCATGTTGAGCATACTGCCCACCGCATTGGTGATGGAGATAAACACCATCGGCACCACAATGGTAAACATCAGGTTAATGAAAATGTCTCCCAGCGGAGCCAGTACCGTGGCCTTCTCACCAAACACCAGACCAATAATCGCCCCAATGACAATACCCGCCAGCAAAATCAACGGAAACCGATAACTCTCCCAAATTTTCTTTTTGTCCATATTCTTTCCCTCCATAGTAACCCATTCGTTTCATACAATCTCCTGTGTCCAACCCCTTAAATCCAAAATCCCCCGATTTCTGTCAGAGTTAGTAATATCTCAGACGGCACATGTTCCCGCTGTCTAAACGATTACCAGAATTTCTTACAGGGCATCCACAGCGTCCTTCAGCTGTTGTAACGCTTTTTCCAGCGTCGCTCTCGGGCAGGCCGCGTTCAGTCTCATAAACCCGGATAAACTCCGTCCAAAGGTATAGCCTTCATTCAGACCAATCTTCGCCTTCTCAATCATAAAGCGGCGCAGCTCCTCATTATTCATCCCCAGGTCCCGGCAGTCCAGCCACACCAAATAGGTAGCATCCGGCAGGTTCGGTTTGATCTTCGGAATATTCGCCTCACAGTACTCCTTAATAAAATCAAAGTTCCCGGATATGTATTCCAGCAGCTGTTCCAGCCACTCCTCCCCCTCCCGGTAAGCCGCTTCCATAGCCACCGAGCTGAATGCGTTATTTCTGTGAATATCCATGTTCATCCAGTAACGGTCAAACGCCTGTTTCAATTCCTGATTTGGGAAAATGGTCGTGGATGCCTGAAGTCCTGCCAGGTTAAACGTCTTCGTCAATGACACACAGGTAATAATCTTCTCCCCAATCTCCTTTGATAACGTCGCCGTTGGCGTATGTTTCTTTCCATGAAAAACCAAATCCTTATGAATCTCATCGGAAACCAGCAGCACATCATTGGCGATGCAAATATCCGCCATCCGCTTTAAATCCTCCGGCGCCCAAACAATACCAAGCGGATTGTGTGGATTGCACAGCAGGAAAATCTTACACTCCTTCGCCTTCGCCTCAAAATCCTCAAAATCAATGGTCCATACACCGTCCCGCTCCACCAGCTGATTCTCCACCACTTCCCGGTCCCAGGCCTCGGTAATATCATAGAACTCAGAATACACAGGAGTCTGAATCAGGATCTTGTCGCCTTCCTTGCTGAATATCTTAATCATGGCCGACATCGCCGGCACCACGCCTAAACTCCAGCTCATCAGAGCCGTATCCGTATCCCAGTTGTTTCTCTTCTTCTCCCACTGCTGCACCGCCTCAAAGTAGCTGGCCGGTCTTGAGGTATAACCCCAGATCCCCTCCTCCGCTTTCTTCCTGCAGGCGTCGATAATCGGCTGCGCGGTGCGAAAATCCATATCCGCCACCCACAGCGGAATCACATCGGCAGTTCCAAATTTCTTGACTCTCTCATCATACTTGGAGGAACGATTGGCGCTGCGGTCAATCACCTCGTCAAAATTGTACTTCAATCTACATTCCTTCCTTTCTCCACAAAACAATTGTTGTGGTTCCTGCCTATATAAAGAGCAAATACCATGCCAAATTTTAGAATCCATCAAAAATAATTATTTTATATTTGATTTCCAGGCATTTCCCATGATTCATTGGCAGCATCTTTCCATCGCCTATGAAAATCTAAATGGTTAAAAAACCATTATAACCAATATTACCACCATAAATCAACCAATTATTTTAACCATTTTCTGTATGTTAACCATTTATTTCTAACCAATAACCAAAAAAGCGATGCCTGCTCTAACGGTTCTTTCTGTATTTTGGGTAGATGGGGATTTAAGGGGATGAAGTTGTGGAGGGAAACCACGAGATGCATAAGTTATCTCGTTCGGAAGAATTGGGGGCGGGGACTGATTCCTCTCATGTTTCCGGGTCTAAGTGGAACTAAGACAAAAAACCGCCCCGGACAAGGCGCGGCCAATTCGTGAGAACTCCTGATGAGTTCTCGCTCAAGTGGCCTTTCCATTCGGGCCCTGAAAGCCCTCATTCCAACCTTGTCCGGGGCGGTTTTTTGCCTAAGTTCCACTAAGCCCCTCCAAAAATCGAGAAACCAGCCCCCGCCCCCAATCCTTCCCCGCCAGGTACCGAATCTCGTGGTTTCCCGGTAACTTTATTGGCGGAAGGAGCAATAAAAAGAATAGAACAGAGCAGAATAGAATAGAACAAAAAGCGGCAGAATTTCAATTCTATTTATCCGGTTTCGGTAAGGAAGACGTTATCAGGAAAGTGCCTAAAAAGCTCTTGTACTATCAGGCTGTCTATAAAAAATATTCCTGACAACCAGGAGAATTTTACACCGATAAGCAGCTCCCTGAAAACGCATCTTAAGCTGATATCTATCAGGTCATTGTAGATGAAAAGTTAAGAACCTCTACGGTTTGAACAATATCCAAAAGTTATCAAAAATTGAAAACCCGTCACTTTTGCTCTGATGAGAACCAAAATCCCATCATTTTTCACATCGCCTTGTTCTGTTCTTTGTATTGTTTTTTTATTTTCGCCAATAAAGTTACCGGGAAACCACGAGATCCACCAACTGGCGGGGAAGGCTCCCTGGGCGGGCTCTGGCTGGTCGATTTCTGGAGGGGCTT
>JAWZDV010000044.1:0-139006 GCA_034142505.1 Bacteroides thetaiotaomicron | reverse complement strand
GCAGCTTCTCTGCTTTTTAATTATTCAGTTGTAACACATGTATTGTAAACCTACACGAAGTTATCTTCGACCGATACCCATCAATTGACATGGATCGAAAAATATGCTATACTATGTGCTAATAAAAGGGAGTAGCGAACCACCGGATGGTGGATTTTAAATCGTCTTCTTGGTGCTTTTATAAGCACCCGTATAAAATGAAATGTGCAAGACTTTTATTGTGGCAGTAAGCTGACTACGGTAAAAGTCTTTTTTATATATGAAAAGTCAGTTATCATTTCTGCCACGCACAAAAACAAAGGCAGTGTCATATGACAGAAAGGGGTAGTAACATGAGAGAAGCAGAAAACAGAAGAGAAGTGATGGAAGCCATCGAAGCGGCCGACAGAGCGGTTATGAGCCTGGAGAGGGCGAGAGACGAACTTTCCAGCGCCAGAAGCTGGGGCATGTGGGATTTGTTTGGAGGGGGATTTGTAAGCACCTTGTGCAAACATTCCCGGATGGATGATGCAAAAGCCGCCATGAACGAGGCGAAAGGTCATCTAAGGACGTTGAAGCGGGAATTGCTGGATGTCTCCATTACAGAAGATTTTAAACTGGAGGTGGGAGATTTTCTCTCTTTTGCCGATTATTTTTTCGACGGATTTATCGCAGACTTTATGGTACAGACAAAAATCAATGACGCGGCCAGCCAGGTGGAGGCGGCTATTGACAATGTCAAAAAGATCCGTGGCAGTTTAAAGAAAATGTTAAACGAACTGGACGGCAGAGCATATATCGAAGGAGGTATCGAATAATGGGATGTCTGGGAAATTTACTTTGGTTTATCTTCGGAGGCTTTATCAGCGGGTGCAGCTGGCTCTTCACCGGCTGCCTCTGGTGTATCACCATCATCGGAATACCGGTGGGACTGCAGTGTTTTAAATTTGCATCTTTATGCTTCTTTCCCTTTGGGAAAGAAGTAGTGTATGGAGGAGGAAGCGGCTCGCTGCTTTTAAACATCATCTGGCTGCTCATATCCGGGCTGCCGCTGGCGCTGGAGTCGGCGGTGCTTGGAGTCCTGCTTTGTATCACGATTGTGGGTATCCCTTTCGGGCTCCAGCAGTTCAAGATCGCAAAGCTGGCCCTGATGCCTTTTGGCAGTGAAATTGTACCGTAAAAACAGTTTGTAATAATTTGGTAAATTACGAAAAACCTTCTAGTGTATTATTTTCTGACGGAGACATAATAGGAATGTAGCAAAAAACAAGTCATGAAAATAAAACAAAAAAACATCAAGTCATGACGGTTAGATGAAAAAGGAGGCTTTTATTATGGCAAACAGATCTTCTAATTCTACAAACGTACCAGAGGCAAGAGAAGCAATGGACAGATTTAAAATGGAGGTTGCATCTGAGTTAGGTGTACCGTTAACCAATGGTTACAATGGTAACTTAACATCCGCACAGAACGGTTCTGTTGGTGGATATATGGTTAAGAAAATGATCGAAGCACAGGAAAGACAGATGGCTGGTAAATAAACCACCGTCAAATGAAAACCCCCCTCGGAAATCCGAGGGGGGTTTTTTATGACCGTTATAGAAAGTCAACAGTCTTGCCGGTCCTGGCGGATTCATAAATTCCCTGAACCACCTCAAGTGTCTTTGCAGCATCCTCAGGATTGACAGGAACCGGTTCTCCCGCCAGAAGACAGCGGTAGAAATCTTTTAACTGTGTCAGATGGTGTTTTCCCCAGTAACTCTCGCCGCCGTTGGTTTCCCCATCCGATGGAATCACAAGAGGTTCCCTGCCATCCCGCTCAATTGTAACGACATCTTGGTCGGAGAGCGTGACCATCCCGTTTTCAAAATGCACCTGGATGCGGATGGCGGCATTGTAGGTATAGTAATTGCAGGCATAGAAGGAATACAGGGCGCCGCCCTCAAAGCGGATGACGGCGTCGGCCACATCCTCCACCTCGATGGTGGTGAGAACACGGCGGTCGATGTGGCCGGTGATGGATTTTACCGGACGGTCGATCAGATACCGGACCATGTCTATGCTGTGAATCGCCTGGTCGATGACCACGCCGCCGCCCTCTGTTTCCCACCGTCCTTTCCAGTCACATTCATAGTAGGAAGCAGGGCGGAACCAGTTTAGGTTGGAGAAGGCTCCCAGAGGGTGGACCAGTTCGCCGGCTTCCACCATGCGTCTTGCCTCTTTGATACCGGGAATGTACCGGTTCTGAAAGATGACGCCGAACTGCCGGCCATTCGCCCTGGCGGCCTCGATCATTTCCCTGGCATCACCGGGGCAGATGGCGATTGGCTTTTCTGTCAATACATGCTTTTTTGCCTGTAAGCTTAAAAGCACATGTTCCTTGTGGAGGAAGTGGGGGGTCAGAACGTGGATGACATCCACATCCTCCTTCGCGAGCATTTCCTCCACCGATTGATACGGTGTACAGTCCGGAAAATGTCCGGCGAAGGCTTTTGCCCGTTCATACACCTTGTCTACCGCGCAGCAGACGGTTACAGTTCCTTTCATTTTCTGAAACGCGTCGAGATAGACGGAGGAAATTCTTCCGCACCCGATAATGCCGGCTTTGATCACATCCATGGTTTTGTCCTTTCTTTTGTTATAAGTCAATAAAGAAGTGTTCCAGCGCATGGGCCGCGGCGCCCACCGCGCTTGTGCAGGAATCGTATTCGATAAACCGAATATCGATATCGTTGTTGCTGAAGCTGTATACATTTTTGGAGATCACCGCCAGGAGCTGCCGGCGGTTCTGTTCCGGTTTCAGCATATAGCTGTCGATGATGAACAGCGGCGGGCTGATGAAATTGATAATGTTGGCCATGGCAAGCCCCAGATACATAATGGCGTCATTCATCACCCGGCAGGCCAGCTGGTCCCCCAGCGCCTGGGCTTTTAAAATATCTTTGATATTAAAATCCTTCGTGTCCGGTGCGAGATCGGAGAGCGCGGTGTCAACCCCCAGTTCGACCGCCTCCAGGCACCGCTGGCTGATGGCACGCTCACTGGCGTAGGCCTCCAGGCAGCCCAGCTTTCCGCATACATCACATTGGCGTCCGTTCTGGTCCATGGTCATATGGCCCACTTCTCCGGCTCCCAAAATCTCGGAGGAGAGGAGACCGTTTTTGATAATCAACGGGCAGGCGATACCGTAGGAGACGTAGAAATAGGCAAACATGTCCGTGTCCACGGAGGCATCCAGCAGATCCACATGGGTGGCGCGGGCCTGGGCGTTGTTGACCAGAATCACCGGAAGCCGAAGCCGTCCTGACAAATCCTCCGACAAATTCTTTCCGTTCCAGGAATTGCGGTAGCACTGGCGGATGGTGTTGCTGTTCTTCTCGACAAAGCCGGGAACCGCCACACCGATGCCGATAAACCGGCTCCGCTCAATACCGCTTTCCCGTATCAGTTCCTGAATCCATCCGGCTGCCGTGGCGAGCATAGCCTCATAGTCCATCGGAGCAGATTCAAGGCGTTTGGTCAAAAAAACGTCTCCCTTTAAGCTGCAGATTGCCAGAACGGTGAAGTAGGGGCCCAGTTCCATGCCCAGAACGTACCGCGCGTCTGCAATATAATCTACGTCTATGGGTTTCCGTCCAAGGCTTTTGCCGCACGGGGAGGAAACCTCCTCCACCAGCCCCTCGGCCATCAGGGCGGCTATGTTGTTGGTGATGGTGGGAGGCGTGACCTCCAGCAGTTCGGCCAATTTTGACCGGGAAGTGGGGCCGTATTTGTAGATGGCCGCCTTCAATAGCTGCATGCTGTTTCGCTTCATTTTCATAGGTAGAATCCTTTTCTGATATATTTAAGTTATTTAATTAAATTATACCCATTTATTGGAAAGAACGCAAGGGGAATCTGGCACAAATCCAATGACATAGAAAAAAATAAACAATTATACCAAAAAATGTCTTGCATATTGTCGAATTATGTCATATAATCACAATAGATAATATTTAATTAAATAAAATAAATAAAGGAGGTAAATGAGAATGAAAGCCGCCAAGAAACGGATTTCAACCAAACGGAAGCAGCAGATAGCCCTCAATGCCTGGTGCTGGGCATTTCTCTCGGTCACATTGATTTTTTATGTGGCTTTCATGGGATGGCCGATTATCAGCAGCATCTATTATTCTTTCCTGGACTGGTCGGGGCTGACCGCCAACGCCAAATTTGTGGGGATGGATAATTATAAGAAGCTGTTATCGGATCAGTTATTTTGGAACGCTTTTCGCAACAGCTTCCGTTACACGATCATTCTGGTGCCGCTTCAGCTGGCCGTGTCCCTGTTTTTGGCCTACATGTTAAACAATGCGAAGCTGAAAGGGAAAAACCTATACCGCGCGGTCTGGTTTCTGCCGGTGATCACGACGTCCGCAGTGGTGGGAATCATCATGGTCTTTATCTGGAGTGAGAATGGTCCGGTCAACTCGCTGATGGCCTTCCTGCATATGTTCCGCAATCCGATTAATTTCCTCGGAAACAGTAAGTACGCCATGGGAACGGTGATTGCCATCTCCATCTGGAAGGACAGCGGGATTTATATGATTTACTGGCTGGCGGGACTGCAGAGTGTTCCCACGGATCTCTATGAGGCGGCGGCTTTGGACGGAGCTACCAGAGGAAAAACATTTTATTATGTGGTGCTTCCGATGATTGCGCCGACGGCCGGCATCATCGCGATCCTCTGTACCCTCAATTCGCTGAAGGTCTTTGATATTGTCCAGACCATGACCGGTGGAGGTCCTTATTACGCGACGGATGTGATTGGTACCTTTGTATACCGGACAGCATTTTCCAGTACCATCGGAATGCCGCGGATCGGATATGCCAGCGCGGCCACGATTATGTTCGGTGCGGTGGTGATTGTTCTGGGGACCTTGCTGAACTCGGTGAAAAGTATGCTTCAGAAAAAAGGGGGTGAGTGAGGCGGTGAGAGAGAAGAAAACAATCAGATGGCAGACGATGTTCAAGCACGGGGTGCTGTTAGTGATCTCCTTTTTCTGGGTCTATCCGTTTTTGTGGATGACGGCGGCGGCCTTCAAGACGGACGGAGAATTCTGGGGCAACAAGTTCGGGCTGATTCCGAAGGAGTGGACCTTTGGCAACATTTCCCGTGTCTGGAATATGGCGCATTTTGATACATATTTTATGAATACGCTGATTATCACGGTGTGCAGCGTGGCGCTGGTGATGGTGATGACCAATCTGTCGGGGTATGTGCTGGGACGGTATTCCTTTATTGGCAAGAAACTGCTTATGGGGATTTTTCTTTCCAGTATTGCCATTCCGCTGACCACAACCATCATTCCGGTGTATCAGATTATCAAAAGCATGGGGCTGATCGGGACGAAGACGGGCGTGATCTTGGCGGGAGCCGGCGGCGCCCACGTGATCTTTATTCTGCTGTACAGCAGCTTTTACAGCCAGGTGCCTTTGGAACTGGAGGAAGCGGCGAAGCTGGACGGCTGCGGATTTTTTCAGACGTATTTCCATGTGCTGCGTCCCATGGCGAAACCGGTGACGGGATCGGTGCTGATTATGGAGACTAACTGGACCTGGAATGCCTTTATGCTTCCGCTGGTGCTGACACTGAACAACCCGTCCTCCAGAACGCTGGCGGTGGGATTATACCAGTTCCAGGGGGAGAACAGTGTGGACTGGACCGGTATTGCGTCGGGTGGTGTGATTGCGACGATACCGATTATCATGTTATTTTTGTTTACCCAGAGACTGTTTGTGGAAGGTGTCGCCGGGGCGGTAAAGAATTAAAGAGGGGGAGGAAAACGGTAGTGAAGTTAGGATTTATGACGAATATTCTGGTGCAGAACGGCATGGGGACGCTGTCGGAGATTGCGGACTGGGCGCTGGAGAACGGGTTTTCGGATATGGAGGTGGGTCCCTCCATTCCCCTGGACCAAAAGGAGTATGAGGCAGTGAAAAGGAAAGGAATCAGCATCACGGCCCTTGCCTATTGCCGGAATTATTTAAGTTCCGATGAGGCGGAGGCGGCGCTGCATTTGGAGGAGTTAAAGAAGCGGATTCTGTTTGCATCGGAGATGGGGATTGAGAAGATTGTCACGTCCACAGGGATTGATAAGACGGTGGAGGAGGGGGTCTATGACCGGGCGGATGCTATCCGAAAGATTCCCGGCAGAAGCCTTGACGCCTTCTTCCGGGTGTTTGAACCCATTGTGGATCTGGCGGAGCAAAAGAAGGTGAAGCTGGCCTTTGAAAACTGTCCGCTGATGGGGAATATTGCAATTTCTCCGGTGATGTGGGACCGGATCTTTGAGCGGTTTGACAGTCCTTATGTGGGACTGGCCTTTGATCCGTCCCATCTGGTCTGGCAGTTGATCGACCCTTATCAGGCGGCGGAGGCCTGGTCCGGGAAAATCGTCCATGTTCATGCCAAGGACACGGTGATAGACCGGCAAAGACTGGCGGAGTGCGGGATACTGACGGATTTTAGCTGGTGGAGCTATAAGATTCCGGGAAGAGGGGAACTGGACTGGAACCGGCTTCTTGGGATTCTGGTCCGGTCCGGATATGACGGGACGGTCAGTCTGGAGCATGAGGACGCGGAATTCGCCAATTCGTTAGAGTCGGTGAAACAGGGAATGAGGCTGGCGAAGAAATATATAGAGTCGGTGATCGGCGGAGTGTAATTGAAAAATGAAAAGGAGGAGGAACCGTTATGGTAAGAATCGGAATTGTGGGGCTGGGGTACACCGTGGGAATCTCCAATCAGCATGCCATGGCATGGAAACTGATACCGGAGGCAGACATTACGGCGGTATATGATGTGATTGTGGAGAGAGGAGAGGAGTTTGTCGGGAGACATGGGCTGGAGGGAGCCCTGGTGTGCAGAAGCTATGAAGAACTTTTACAAGAAGTGGACGCGGTCTGTATCTGTACGCCAAACGCCACCCATATTGACCTGGCGGTGACGGCGTTAAAGGCAGGGAAGCATGTGCTGTGTGAAAAGCCGTTTGCCCTCGGCAGAGAGGAGTGCCAGGCGGCTCTCAATTATGCGCAGCTGACACAGAGAGTCGGTATGATCGGACTCTGCTACCGGCATATTCCGGCGTTTCGCTATATGAAACAGCTGATCGGGGAGGGGGTTCTTGGAGAGGTTTTCTGGGGCCGGCAGGTGATGTGCTCGGACCGGATGGCCGACCCGAATGTCAAATGTGAGTGGAGAATGCAGAGAGCGCTTTCGGGGACCGGCGTGATCGGAGATCTGGGAAGCCACATGCTGGATATGACGGAATGGCTGCTGGGAGACCAGTGCGGCAGCCTGGCCAGATTCCAGTGCATGCAGAGTACAAGAATCACTGAGCGGGAGGAGATCGGCACCGGGCGGAGGAGGGCGGTTACCAATGATGATGCGGCCAGCTTTACAGGCCAGATGGAAAATGGAGTTCTGATCTCCTACACCGCAGCCAGGCTGGGAGGTCCCGGACACACCTTTGAACTCTATGGCAGCGGCGGAACCCTGGTGTATGATGGGAACCGCCAGTTCGAGGTGGGAATCAGGAGAAAAGCGCCGGACGGCGGTTATCAGGAAGAACTGGCCTTTGTGCCGGTGCCGGAGGAATTGTACATCACGGCGGAGAATACGCCGAGGATTCCGTTTACCATCAATTTCTTCCACCAGGCGGAGGAGTTTATAGACTGCATTCAGAACGGAAAACAGCCGGAGACGGATTTTGAGCGGGGCGTTCATATTCAAAATCTGATCGACACCATTGAGCGGGCAGCCGGAAGCGGCGTGACTGAGGACGTGAGAGAATAAAAAGTACGGGAACGAAAGGAGAACATATGATGTTTATTGGCAATCATGCAGTGCTGTTTGGAGAGAGGCTGGCGACGGAGACGGCAGATATCATCGCCGGACTTGGGAGGAGCGGATGTGACGGAATTGAGGCGGGGCTTCGCTTCCTGACCCCTGATTTCAGGGAGGAGTTAAAGAAGGAACTGGATCAAAACGGCTTAACGCTCAGCGCCTACCATGTGAGTTCCCTGGCTGCGGATGTGTTTGATAAACCGGACGAGGTCCGGAACATGTTTCAGCAGGCGGTGGATTTTCTGGAAGTATTTCCGGTAAAAAATATCATGTATACACCGCTTCCCGCCATGGATTTAGACATTCCGGTGGAGCAGTGGGATGCGCGTCTCCGGGATGAGGAATGCCTAAAACAGCTGGCGGAATTTTTAGAGCAGCTGGCGGTGGAACTGGCGGACAAAGGAATCACACTGAATTTCCACAATCACAACTGGGAATTTGCGGAGGACGGCAAGTGGTTTTTATCTGTGGTCAACCATGCGCCCCACGTGTATCTGGGCCTGGATATCGGCTGGACTTATATGGCAGGATGGGACGCGGTGGAGCTGATCGAGCGTTACCGGGACAGAATCCGTTATGTACATCTGCGGGATTTGAAATTTGAACGGATTGGCGGTTTTAAAAACTTTTCCGATATTCAGTGGACCGGTTTTGTCGATCTGGGCGAGGGAGATGTGCCGCTTGACCGGATTGTGGGGCTGCTGACGGAATCCACCGGGGGCCAGGGCTGGCTGACGATTGAATATGAGATGGGAGAGCAGAACTTTGAGCGGTATGCCAAAGCGACCGCGGTGTTGAAGGAGATATTGAAAAGTCACGAAGGGCGGAAGTAGTTATGGCAGTCAGTTTTTTGGAGGATACGGTTCTTGGGTTTCTGCCGGAACGGGATATCTATACATTTCAGGAGAAGTGCCGGACCGTGTTTGATACCATTAGAAAAGGCCGGGATGCAAGATATCTGGACAGCCTTGGCTGGTTTCATACCTTCCGGTACGCAGATGAGACACATCTGGAGGCGATGATGGAGGCAGCCAAGACGGTGAGAGAAAACGGTGACGCATTTGTCATTGTGGGGGTCGGAGGATCGAATCAGGCGGCCAGGGCGGTGATCGAGGGATTGAATCCGGCGGGGGGAATCAAAATTTACTATGCCGGCAATACCCTGTCGCCCTACCATCTCACCGCGGTGTTGGAGGAACTGAAAGAAAAATCAGTCTATGTCAACGTGATTGCGAAGAATTTTTCCACACTGGAACCGGGAGTCAGTTTCCGGATGCTGCGTAAGTTCCTGGCGGACCGGTATGGGGACCAGGCCAGCAGCCGGGTGATTGTCACCGGAACGCCGGGCAGTGATTTGGAGGAATTGAGCCGGAAGGAGGGGTATTCCTTCCTGGAATTCCCGGAGGATATCGGGGGAAGGTACTCCGTATTCAGCAATGTGGGACTCTTTCCCATGGCGGTCGCCGGGGTCGATATTGTGAGCCTGGTCCGCGGTGCGGCTGAGATGGAGCAGAGGCTGAAGGAGGACGACACTTACGGCAACATGGCTTTTCGGTACGCGGCGATCCGGAATCTTCTGGAGAAACAGGGGAAAAAGATTGAGATACTCTCGTTTTTTGAGCCGAGGTTAAAGTTTTTCGCCAAATGGTGGGTACAGCTGTTTGCAGAGAGTGAGGGGAAACGGGGGAAAGGGATTTACCCCTCCTGCTGTGAGATGTCGGAGGATCTGCACTCGGTGGGCCAGTTTATCCAGGAGGGGAGTCCCATCATGTTTGAGACTTTTTTACAGGTCAAGGACCCGGGAGCGGAATACCGGCTGACGGATGACGAGGTGGATGACGGGTTCCACTATCTGGACAACAAGGAACTGGGGTGGGTGAACCAGGTGGCCTGCCAGGCGACAATCCAGGCCCACAGGGAGCATTTACCCTGTATCAGTCTGGTGGTGGACCGGCTGGATGAGTACCATTACGGCCAGCTGTTCTACTTCTTTATGTTCAGCTGTTACTTATCCGGGAGCTTTTTAAAGGTCAATCCTTTCGACCAGCCAGGGGTGGAAAATTATAAGAAATATATGTTTCAGGAACTTCAGAGAGTCGTTTGACAAGAGCAAAGGAGAAGGGAACGTTATGAAGAGAGGAATCAGAAACACATTATCAGTATTGGCAGTGATATCAATGGCTTGCAGCAGTCTGGCCGGCTGCGCCCTGCCTTCCACGAAGCAGGAGGAGACCACTAAAGCACAGCAGACCGGGGCGGCGGGGGGAAGCGCTTCCAAAGCGGAGCAGACGACGGCCGGCTCCGGGGAAGAGATCACCCTGAGAGTCTGGGATTACTGTGACTCGACGGTAACCCAGAGGGACGCTTTCCACAGGGAGTTTGAGGAGAAGCATCCCGGGGTCAAGGTAGAATACACCTGTATGACGCAGGATATGCTGTCTCAGTCCATCGTGACGTCGCTGTCCTCGGGGGAGGGACCGGACGTGTTCTATCTGCCAAGCACCATGACGCTTGGAAAAGCCGTGGAGGAGCATATGGTGGTGCCGGTCAGTGATTATATTGAGGCTGAGTGGTTTGAGACTCTGATCGACGAAGTGTTTATTGACGGAATCACCATGATTGGGGATGATTATTACGGATTCCCGGAACAGAAGGCCATCGCCAGCAGCCTGATGTTCTACAACCAAACAGTGCTGGACCAGGCCGGTGTGACGGAGATTCCGAAGACATGGGAGGAATTTCTTGCGGTCTGTAAACAGGTGACGGAAAAAACAGACGCTTATGGCCTGATTGAGGGCGGCCAGCAGGCATGGAGAATGGAAACGCTGGTCCGCACCTTCGCCCAGGTGGCGGGAGCCCAGGTAGCCGGCTTTGGCCGGGTGCTGACGGTGGACAAAAAAGCGGACTTTGATTCCCAGGGGATGATAGACGCCTTTGCCTTCTTCAAACAGCTGACCGAGGACGGCAGCCTTCATCCCGATACGGTGACCATCTCTGCCCCGGTTGCCAGAGAGCGGTTTGCCCAAAATGAAGCGGCCTTTCTGGTGTCGGGTATGTTCTGTATTGCCGCCTGGCAGGAGAACAACCCGGATCTGCAATTTGGCATCATGCCCATTCCCACTCCCGGCCCCCAGCGGGATTACTGCCAGGCCGGAGGTGATTACAGCATGAATACTTATGTGATAGCCGCCACCTCCAAGTATCCGGAGATGTGTGGCGAGTATTTGAAATGCATGTACAGCGAAGATTATTCCTATCAGAAGACCTGTGTCGGCGACGGCGCGTGGCTTTCGATCGTGGATGGAATCAACGAGAAGTATTTGACCAATGCATTGTCGAAACAGTATTATGATATTTTGAACGAGACGACGGTGATGTATCCGGCCGCGGAGCGCCGCGACGCGAAGGTCAATGATTTCTACTCCCAGGTTGTGGATGTAAAACCGGGAGCCGGGGATCTGCTCCAGGGAATCTTCTCCAAATCACTTCCTGATTATGAGACCGCGTTAAAGACGCTGGCGGAGAATTCCACAGCTGAGTGGAAACGGGCCTGCGAGGCGGCGGGAGTGGATTACCAGCTGCTGGATTTCACCGGCTGGGACATGTCAAAGGACTATGGACCTGAGAATTATGAAACAAAATAGAAGAAGCAGTGAAACCAGACAGGCCGGGGAACGATTTCCCCGGCCTGAAAAATATGCCTGGATACAAATTTAGTCTTGTGATTATTTTTATTTCATACTATAATTAAATGAAAATTGTAACAATTCAGACGGCCATCTTCCTGACCGAACAAGCCGGTCAAGAAGCATCGGATGTCCATCCGATATGAAAATTGACACAGAAAGGTGCTTACAAGCAAGCTTGACGCACCTTCCTGTATCAATTTCCCGCCGTCTGAACTGTTACTGATAAATTATTTAGGAGCTTATACTATGCGGGTAATTGCAGGCAGCGCGAGACGGCTGAATTTAAAAACCATAGAGGGGCTGGACACACGGCCCACCACAGACAGGATCAAGGAAACCTTGTTTAATATGATCAATCCCAGACTTCCGGGAAGCAGTTTTTTGGATCTGTTTAGTGGAAGCGGGGGGATCGGCATTGAAGCGCTGAGCCGCGGAGCCGCCCAGGCGGTGTTTGTGGAGCAAAATCCCAAGGCGGTGGAGTGTATCCGGGAGAATCTTAGCACCACCAGGCTGGAGGAGCGGGCTGTGGTCATGGCCTGTGATGTGATGACCGGGCTGAAACGGCTGGAGGGGAAGCGGGATGTATTTGATACCGTCTTTATGGACCCTCCTTATGACAGGGATTTGGAGAAGCTGGCGCTTGGGTATCTTGCCGGTTCCGGGCTGATTGGCGGGGAAACGGTGATCATTGTGGAATCTTCGTTAAAAACTGATTTTTCCTATGTGGAATCCCTGGGATTCCGGATCGTCAGGAGTAAAGAGTATAAGACCAACAAGCACGTCTTTTTAGAAAAAGGAGAATGATATGTCAGTAGCTGTGTATCCTGGAAGTTTTGACCCGGCAACCTTAGGCCATCTGGATATAATTGAGCGGACCGCGCGGATTATGGACCGGGTGATAATCGGAGTTTTGAACAATAATTCTAAAACTCCGTTGTTTTCTGTTGAAGAACGTGTTAATATGTTAAAGAGTATTACTGCACATATCAACAATGTGGAAGTCCAGTCTTTTGATGGGCTTTTAGTTGATTTTGTCAGGAAAAACGGAGCCAACGTCATTGTCAGAGGGCTGCGCGCCATCACGGACTTTGAGTATGAGCTTCAGCTGTCCCAGACTAACCGCATTATCGCACCGGAGATTGACACCTTATTCCTGACTACGAACCTGAAGTATTCTTATTTGAGTTCCAGCATCGTGAAGGAGATCGCGACCTATCATGGGGATATCAGCGCCTTCCTTCCACCGGAGATTATGGAGCAGGTGCAGAAGAAGATAAATGATAAGAATAACCCGTAAAAGTAAGGAGATTACATAGTATGAGTAGAATTGAACAGTTAATTGAAGAAATCGAAGAGTACATTGACGGCTGCAAATTCCAGCCTTTGTCCAACACCAAGATTCTGGTCAACAAGGAGGAGTTAGAGGAGCTGTTAGTGGAACTGCGCCTGCGGATTCCCGACGAGATCAAGAAGTATCAGAAGATTATCAGCAATCAGGACATGATTCTGGGCGAAGCGAGAGCCCAGGCGGACGCCATGATCCAGGAGGCCAATGCCCACACCAACGAGCTGGTCAACGAGCATGAGATCATGCAGAGAGCCTATGCTGCCGCCAACCAGGTGGTGGAGGAAGCCAATGCACAGGCTCAGGAGATCGTGGACGCGGCGGCCAACGATGCTTACAATATTCGCCAGAATGCCATTCAGTACACCGATGATATGTTAAACAGTCTTCAGAATATTATCGGCCATTCCATGGAAGGGGCGCAGGGCCGGTTCGACGCCTTCCTGTCTTCCATGCAGTCCAGCTACGATATCGTGACAAGCAACCGCAATGAACTGTCCGGCGCGATTGTACCGGAATCTGAGGATATGCCGCCAACAGAAGAATAAGCTGCTTATGGCCTGTTAACGGACCGATGAAAATGTGGACAGCAGCAGAATTAGAATCATACAGGAGACTGCGCTGTGGAGCATTTTCCAGAAGAGATAATGCCGGATGGACAATCCGGCTTTCTTTGCGTTCTCCGAAAGGACGCTGTTCGTCTGGAAAATGCCGGACATTCCGCCAAAGGCGGTCACGGCCACGATGGCCAGGGCCTGGGAAGGACCGGTCATGTAGAAGGATAAGGCCTGGATGCCGGTGGTGATCTCCACGATGCCAAGAAGGATGGCCTGGAGAGCGCCGCCGCCTTGCAGCATGGACTGAAGGAAGCAGGCCAGGATGGAGAACAGCATGATGTAGCCGCCGATCTTCACCATCACCTCCACGGAGCCCATCATGGTCTTGTCGAAGGAGAGGGTGGAGTCCTTCTGTCCTGTGATTCCCTGGCCGGTATCGCGGACGCCGTAGAACCTTCTGGAGAGGAAGGACAGCGGAAGTATGGGGAGATAGAGGGCCGCCAGGATGAACGCCATGGGGATATCGCTGGCCATGCAGCCGGCCACGTAGCCCATGAGGAACATGGGGCTTGGATGGTTGCAGATGGATAAGAGATAGGATGCCTCCCGGCCGGTGATGCGGTTGTCCTCCAGAAACTCGCTGCAGGTTTTGGCTCCCATGGGGTAGCCGCAGAGCAGGCCGGAGATCAGGATATAGCTTCCGGCGGGCGACAGCTTTAATACCCGGCAAAGCAGGGGCTTGAAGGGCCAGGTCAGAAAATGAATGGCGTCCAGGGCCACGATGACATTGGAGCAGATCATAAAGGGCAGCAGGGTGGGCAGAACAGTCTGGGACCAGAGAAGCAGTCCGTTTTTGGCGCCTTCGTAAGCGAGGACGGGATGGGAGAGCAGCAGAAGAAGGATCAGGACGGCTGCTGCGCCCTGGATGGATTTTTTCATAGGCACCGGAATAAGATAGTTTATACACTATATGAGATGGGGACGATAAGATATGATAGTGATTCTGATACTGATTGTGCTGCTTGCCATGTTCGAAGTGACCATGACAGATTATCTGGTGAATAATCCGGATTTCTACCAGCTGGACGCTTATACCTGGGAGAGTGATGACTTTCGTGCCCTGAAGCTGGGGGAACTGCTGGCGGACCTGCCGGTGGACGGCACCCTGGATTACGACATGCTTACCACCCTGATGATCGAGCAGGAATATGATTTGACCAGGTTAAAAGAGACGGCCTACCACAAGGAGCGGCTGATGGAGCGCAGGGGAGCCGATTACCAGAAACTGAAACGGGCTTATGAGACGATTTTTACGGATTTGAAATATTTTCCCATACCGGAGAGTACGGACGAAGCGGTGCCGAAGGTCACCTTTGAAAATGGCTGGATGGACAAACGGACCTACGGCGGTGAGCGGGGGCATGAGGGCTGTGACCTGATGGGGACAAATCGGGAGCGGGGCTTCTATCCGGTGGTGAGTATGAGCGACGGCGTGGTGGAGAAGGTGGGCTGGCTGGAAAAGGGAGGCTGGCGGATCGGCATCCGGGCGCCATCGGGACTTTATATCTATTATGCCCATTTATACAGTTACGCGAAGGACTGGCAGGAGGGAGAGACGGTAAAGGCAGGTGAACTGCTTGGGTTTATGGGAGATTCCGGGTACAGTGCGGTGGAGGGGACGGTGGGGAATTTTGATGTCCATCTCCATGTGGGGCTTTATCTCAAAACGGATCATCACGAGGAATTGAGCGTGAATCCGTACTGGGTGATGCGGTATCTGGAAAAAAGTACGATAAAAGTAAAATATTAGTCCTATTTGTCCGGGATGTAACCGGGATGTAACCGCGGCACCTTATAATAGTTATTAGAATTAAGAAACTGACTGGTTTTATCCGGGGTGAAGAATATGAAAAAAACGACTTATCTGGCCGCGGTCATCGCCGCCCTTGCCGCACTGGGCGGCACTGCCGGGACACTGGCCTGGTTCACGGATACGGAGACGGCCTCCAACGTGATGACCACCGGCAATGTCAAAATCGCGATCTACGAAAATGGAGAGAAAATTACAAAGCAGACAACGGCCCGTCTCGATCAGGGCTGTGTTCCAGGGCATCAGATTGATAAACGGGTGAAGGTAGCCAATGAGGGCGCCAGCCAGGCCTATGTGCGGGTGTCCATAAAAAATGAGGGCGGATTAAAACTCTCGGAGCTTGGCAGCCGGTGGGCGGAATATCACGGGTACTATTATTATACCACCATTCTGGAGGTGGGAGCGGAGACAAGCGAGCTGATCACCTATGTGGCGGTTCCCGCGGAGTGGACCGGCTTGGAAGAGATGAAAGAACTGGAGGTTGTGATCCATGCCCAGGCTATCCAGTCGGCTAACCAGAGTCTGGCGGACCCGCTGAATCCTACGTTGGAAGAACTGGAGACGATCTTTGGCGGAACGGAGATTCTGCCGGCGGAGTCGGTGGAGGAATCGGAAGCACCGACGGAACCGGGGACAGAACCGGGAACGGAACCGGTACCGGATGAGCCGGAAGAGGAATATAAACAGGTGATGGAGTGGTTTAAGGAGCAGCTGGAGACGCCGGGCAGCACGGTTGCCACGATGTTTGACAAGGCGGCCGACAGCATTGATTCCACAGGACCTAACTTTGCGACAGAGATTGCGAAGGAGTTGCATGAGACCGGGATTTTGGCGGCTGGAAGCGATTACAGCTGGCAGCTGCGGCGGGAACCGGACGGAAGCTGCACCATCTACTGGGTCAGTGACGGGAATGTGAAAGAGAATGCCGCTGGCGATGTGGTAAGCGCCAGACGGTACAATACAAGCACTGGCTTCTCAGAAGGAACCCGGGATATGATTGTCTTTTCGAAGATTGTGACGGACAGTGGGAACCGGGGACATATTGTCAACTATCTGGCGCCCTATGATCCGGAACTGGAGAATCAGGCCGGTATCTTGTGGCTGGCTAAAAATATGGTATCCAATGAGACGCTGAACCAGTATTTTGGAACCATGGGAGCAAGGACTCTGGATTCCTCCGGCGCTAACTTTGGCAAACCGGTATCGGCGGCCCTGACGGCGGAAACCGGGCTTTCATCCGATGAGTTTCTCTGGAAAATAGTAAAACCGGCAGCGGACCGGGCCTGTGATTACTACTGGGCGGATGTGCGGCCGGAGGAGTGTCAGGCAGGAACGTGGGTGAAGGCAGTATCCTACCATGCATTTACCGGGAAACTGAGAGAAGGCCGGTGCCAGATTGTGGCGGACGGCAGCAATAAAAAACTGGGGACGTTTCAAGCTGATTGACAGGAAATGGTCTCGTTTGGCCGGCAGGTTTTGGCTCATCAAAACCTGCCGGCTTTTTTCTATAACAGGAAAGTACTGGAGCGGCAAGGAAGTATGCCGCTGAAGCGACCCGCCGCAGGCGGAGAATCCCACGAGTGGGATTCTTTCTTATGGAATTATGCCGTAGTTTGTGTTACAATTACATAATTGAAAACTTGTAAGCAGACTGGAGTGGGATTGTGAATCGGATGGAATTGCCGGAGTGTTATATAGAAAAAATGAGACAGCTTTTGGGGGAGGAATTCCCGGCTTATATGGAAAGCTTTGAGAAACCGTCTGTGAATGGTCTTCGGGTGAATACGGGGAAGGTGGCGGCGGAAAGGCTTGCGGACCTGCTTCCTTATGAGTTAGAGGAGGTGCCCTGGATTGGCAACGGGTTTTATTATCCGTCAGGGGACAGGCTTTCCAAGGATGTCTATTACTATGCGGGACTTTATTATCTGCAGGAGCCCAGCGCTATGACGCCGGCTTCCCTGCTGCCGGTGGAGCCGGGGGATCTGGTGCTGGATGTGTGCGCGGCACCCGGCGGGAAGAGCACGGAGCTGGGAGTGAAGCTGAAGGGGAGGGGAATGCTGGTCTCCAATGATATCAGCAATTCCAGGGCCAAGGCCCTGCTTAAAAATCTGGAGCTGTTTGGGATTCCCAATATCTGTGTGACCAGTGAGACGCCGGAGAAACTGGCCGGCGTGTTCCCGGAATTTTTTGATAAGATTCTGGTGGACGCCCCCTGTTCCGGGGAAGGCATGTTCCGGCGGGACAAGGATATGGTGAAGAGCTGGCAGGAGAAGGGACCGGAGTATTACTGTGAGATTCAGAAAGAGATTGTGGAGCAGGCGGTGTCGATGCTGAAGCCCGGCGGTTATCTTCTGTATTCTACCTGTACCTTTGACAGGGAGGAAGACGAGGAGATCATCGAAGAGGCGCTTTCCAGGCATCCGGAGCTGGAACTGGTGAAACTGCCGCTGTTTGAGGGGGCGGTGGACGGATTTGGGCTGTCCGGGTGTATCCGGCTGTTTCCGCACCGTATCAAAGGAGAAGGACATTTTATCGCCCTTTTGCATAAAAAAGAGACGGGATTGAATGGGGGGTGTCTTCCAGGCAGAACTACGGTATCTGCTGGAAAATCAGGGGGACGCAGCCTCCGGGAGCGGGAAGAAGATCTTTCAACATTTTTAGATCTGGTGGATATGGAGTTTGAAGACCGGCGGCTGGTGGAGAAAAATGGCAGTGTGTACTATCTACCGGAGGGATTCCCGGAGAATTCCAGACTGCGTTTTTTGCGGACCGGACTGCTGCTGGGGGAACTGAAAAAGGGGCGGTTTGAACCGGGGCAGGCATTTGCCATGGTGCTGTCGCCGGAGACATTTTCCTGCACGGTTTCCTTCGGAAGAGAGGATGACCGGGTGGTCCGGTATTTGAAGGGGGAGACCATTTCCCTGACGGAGGCGGAGGGACCGGTGAAAGGCTGGTGCCTGATCTGTGTGGACGGATTCGCGCTGGGGTTTGCGAAAGGAACCGGTATGGCATTGAAGAACAAATATTACCCGGGATGGCGGTGGCAGTGATGATTCGGTTGGATAAATACTTGGGCGAGATGGGGATGGGAACCAGAAGCCAGTTGAAGGAAGCGGCAAAAAAGGGCCGGATTCTGGTCAATGGGGACGTGGAGAAGAAGACGGACCGGAAAATTGACCCGGAGACGGACCAGGTTTTATTTGACGGGCGGCTGATCTCCTATGTGAAGATGGAATATTATATGCTGAACAAACCCCAGGGCGTGGTTTCGGCGACGGAGGATAAACGCCATCAGACGGTGGTGGACCTGCTGGCGGACCGGAGACGGGATGATTTATTTCCGGTGGGGCGGCTGGATATCGATACGGAGGGGCTGCTGCTGATCACCAATGACGGCGATCTGGCCCACCGGCTGCTGTCGCCGAAGCGTCATGTGGATAAGGTATATTTTGCGAGAATTGAGGGCGTGCTTCCGAAGGATGCGGTGGAACAGGCCGCGAAAGGAATCACGCTGACGGACGGGACGCCGACGCTGCCGGCCAGGCTGGAACTTAAACGCCGGCTGGAACAGGGGGCGGAGTGTCTTCTCACCATTCATGAGGGGAAATTCCATCAGGTGAAGCGGATGTTTGAGGCCATGGGCTGTGAAGTGGTTTATTTAAAGCGATTGTCGATGGGGCCGCTGGTGCTCGATGAGACACTGGCGCCGGGAGAATACCGGGAACTCCGAGAATCGGAGCTGGATGCTCTGGCTAAGGCTTGATACGGAGAGCGGCGGCAGGCATCATTCCAGAGTATAGTGAGAAGTCGTGTGGAAATGAAACGCACATACAGATCATCAGCGGATGAGGTCATAAAACGATTACAGATTAGAAAAGAGACAGGGATCTATGTTAGATAAGAAAAAAGCATTTATTTTTGATTTAGACGGGACATTGGTGGACTCCATGTGGATGTGGAAGGATATTGATGTGGAGTTTTTGAGCGCATATGGGTATGAATGCCCGGAGGATTTACAGAAATCCATTGAGGGGATGAGTTTTTCCGAGACGGCGGTCTATTTTAAGGAGCGGTTCGCCCTGCCGTTGAAGCTGGAGGAGATCAAACAGATCTGGACGGAGATGTCCCTGGAGAAATACCGGCGGGAGGTGTCGTTAAAGCATGGAGTGCGGGAATTTTTACAGCACGCGAAGAAACGGGGCATCCGCTGCGGCATTGCCACCAGCAACGGCCGGGAAATGGTGGACGCGGTGATTGAAGCCCTCCAGATCAGCCCATACTTTCAGGTAGTAACCACGGCCTGCGAGGTGGCGGCGGGGAAACCGGAGCCGGACATCTATTTGAAGGTGGCGGATACCTTGAAGGTCGATCCGGCGGATTGTCTGGTGTTTGAGGATATACCGGCGGGAATCCTGGCCGGGAAACGGGCCGGTATGACGGTCTGCGCGGTGGAAGACGATTTTTCCATCGGCATGAGGGAAGAGAAACGGTCGCTGGCCGATTATTTTATCAATGATTACTTTGATATACTGAATGGAGTGGTGGAATGAAGAACGATTACCTGCCGATCAATCGAACAGATATGAGCATCCGGGGATGGAACCAGTGTGATTTCGTCTATGTGTCGGGGGATGCCTATGTGGACCACCCGTCCTTTGGGCCGGCTATTATTTCCAGACTGCTGGAAGCCCACGGTTATAAGGTGGGCATCATCGCCCAGCCGGACTGGAAGGATCAGAAGAGTATCACGGTATTAGGACAGCCGCGGCTGGGATTTCTGGTGTCTGCCGGCAATATGGATTCCATGGTGAACCATTATTCCGTGTCGAAAAAGAGAAGAAAAGAGGACGCCTATACCCCGGGCGGCGTGATGGGGAAACGTCCTGATTATGCGACGATTGTGTACTGCAATCTGATCCGGTCGGTTTATAAAGAGTCCCCGATTATCATTGGGGGAATCGAGGCCAGCTTACGGCGGCTGGCCCACTATGATTACTGGTCGGATAAGATGAAACGGTCCATCCTTTTGGATTCCCAGGCGGATTTGATCTCCTACGGAATGGGGGAACGGTCGATTGTGGAGATTGCCGATGCGTTGGACAGCGGGATTGCGGTGAAGGATATCACGTTTATTGATGGGACGGTTTACCGGACGAAGGATTTGGATTCGGTTTATGATTACCAGCTGCTGCCGGATTATTCGGAGCTTTTGAAGGATAGGAAGGAGTATGCCAGGAGTTTTTACGTGCAGTACAGCAATACGGACCCGTTTCTGGGGAAACGGCTGGTGGAACCTTATGAGGGCCGGGTGTTTGTGGTGCAGAATCCGCCGTCCAAGCCTTTGACGGAGCTGGAGATGGACGAGGTATACGATCTGCCTTATATGAGAAATTATCACCCCTCCTACGAGGAAGCCGGCGGAATTCCGGCGATCCGGGAGATCAAGTTCAGCCTGATCAGCAGCCGGGGCTGTTTCGGGGCATGCAGTTTCTGTGCGCTTACGTTTCACCAGGGGCGGATCATCCAGGCGAGAAGCCACGCGTCGCTGATTCATGAGGCCATGCTTTTGACGGAGGAGCCGGATTTCAAGGGGTACATCCATGATGTGGGGGGGCCGACGGCAGATTTCCGGTTCCCGGCCTGTGAGAAACAGATGACGAAGGGGGCCTGTCCCAGCAAGCAGTGTCTGTTCCCGGAACCGTGTAAGAATCTGCGGGCGGACCACTCGGATTATATCAAGCTGCTGAGGGAACTGCGGGCCATCCCGAAGGTGAAGAAGGTCTTTATCCGGTCGGGGATTCGGTTTGACTATGTGCTGGCGGACAAAAACCGGAAGTTTTTGAAGGAACTGTGTGAGTTCCACGTCAGCGGCCAGCTGAAGGTGGCCCCGGAGCATGTGGCGGACCCGGTTCTGGAGATGATGGGGAAACCGAAGAACAGCGTGTACCAGCAGTTTGTGAAGGAATATAAGGAGATGAACGGGCGGCTTGGGAAAAAACAGTATCTGGTTCCCTATTTGATGTCGTCCCACCCGGGGTCCTCCATGAAGGAGGCGGTGGAACTGGCGGAGTATCTGCGGGATCTGGGCTATATGCCGGAGCAGGTGCAGGATTTCTATCCGACGCCGTCCACAATTTCCACCTGTATGTATTACACGGGATATGACTGCCGGACCATGAAAAAGGTCTATGTACCGGTGAATCCCCATGAGAAAGCCATGCAGAGGGCGTTAATCCAGTATCGGAATCCCAAGAACTATGATCTGGTGGTGGAGGCATTGAAGCTGGCGGGGCGGACGGACTTGATTGGCTATGACAAGAAATGTCTGATCAGGCCGAGAGATGGACGGACATATGAGACCGGCGGGCGGGGCCGGTATGCCGGAGGGAGCGGACAGGGACACAGTACCGGTGGCGCCGGACACAGCCAGCAGCCCGGAGGAAGCGGGAAGGCGCGGCATTCTGGAGAATCCGGAAAAGACGGTTTCCGTGTATCTGCCGGAAAACCAAAGAACCCGGCAAAACCAAAGAAAACGATTCGGAATGTACATCGGAAAGCCAAATAAGAAGTGTTGATAGATCAAGATAGAATATTGAGATGGAAAGGAAGAACATGAAGATTGCAATCGTAACAGGCGCCTCATCGGGGATGGGACGGGAAGCGGTGGTTCAGATTGCGGACCGCTTTGGAGGAATCGATGAAATCTGGATGATTGCCAGGAGAAAGGAGCGCTTAAAGGAGCTGGACGGCCATGTGCCGGTGGCCCTGCGCTGTTTTGGTCTGGATGTCACGGACCCGGAGGAACTAAAGGTGCTGGAGACAGCCTTAAAGGAGAACCGGCCGGATGTGAAGCTTTTAATCAATTCCGCCGGCTACGGCAAGATCGGCAATGTGGGAGAGGTCTGTCTGGAGGATGAGACCGGCATGATCCGCGTAAACTGCGAGGCATTGTGCGCCATTACCCACCTGGTTCTTCCCTATATGAGAAAGAACAGCCGCATCATCCAGTTTGCATCTTCTGCCGCCTTCCTTCCACAGCCCCGCTTCGCCATCTATGCGGCAACGAAGTCCTTTGTGCTCAGTTACAGCCGCGCCCTGGGAGCGGAATTGAAGAACAGGGGCATTTTCGTGACTGCGGTGTGCCCAGGTCCGGTGAAAACTGAATTTTTCGATATCGCGGAGACCACAGGTCATATTCCGCTGTACAAACGGCTGGTGATGGCCGATCCCAGAAAGGTAGTCGGACTGGCACTGCGCGACAGTATGATGGGAAAATCGATTTCTGTCTATGGATTTATGATGAAAGGATTCTATATTCTCAGTAAATTTATGCCCCATAGCTGGCTGTTATATCTGATGACACATATCAATTTCTAGTGCTTGCTTCCAGAGCATGTAAACAGAAAAGAAAGACGGGTTCTGACCGGTATGACGCCGTTGTAACCCGGTACATAGATTGAGGACAAGAGATGATGAACAGGAAGAATAAGGGGGAGTACGGTTACCGGGATTACCGAAGGAAAGCCCGGCTTGTGATGGTTGGCATCGGTGTGGCGGCCATTCTGATCCAGCTGGGAGCCAGAGGACTGACGGACAATGAAGCCGCGAAGAATATTCTGACGGTGATGGCAGTGCTTTCCGTGCTGCCGACAGCCAATTTAGCGTCGCCGCTGTTAGCCTCCTGGCGGTACCGGACCCCATCGGAAGCATTTTACGAAAAGGTTCATGCCCATGAGGGGGAGTATGAGATCCTCTATGATTTGATTGTAACTACAAAGGAATGGATTCTGCCTCTGGACGCGGTGATTGTCCATCCCAAAGGCATTTACGCTTACTGCACCTCCCCGAAGGTGGAGATCCCAAAAGCGGAGAAGACGCTGAATGAATTTTTGCGGGCCCAGAAGCTGGATGGGAATTTGAAGCTGATAAAAGATGAAAAAAGCTTTTTCCAGCGGATGAAGGAGCTGAAGCCGTCATCATCTTATGAGGATGACGGCAGTGTGGAGTACGCGTCCAATTTTTTGAAAAATATGTCCATGTAGAGGTAGACCGGCCAGAGGCATGGAGGAGGAAGCTGATGAGGAAACAAGACAACGGGCGGATGTCAGCCAGCCACTCTATATGCAGGTGGCAGCCCATGATCAGCTGTGGCTGGCCGCCCGTCACATGAACGACCCGGAGGAAGCGGGAATTTATGCGGATTTTATCACTCAGTACGGAAAGGACATGTTCTACTATGCGCGAATTAATTGTGAACAGCAATGAAGCGGGGCAGAGACTGGATAAGCTGCTGGGCAAATATTTGAATCTGGCAAACAAGAGTTTCATCTATAAGATGCTGCGCAAAAAGAATATTACCGTCAATGACAAGAAATGTGACGGCTCGGAGAAACTTCACGAGGGGGACGTGGTCAAGCTGTGGCTGGCGGAGGAGACTCTGGAGAAATTCTCTCAGGTGAAGGTGCAGAACGTGCAGTCTCCTAAAAAACTGGCGGTCATCTATGAGGATGACCACATTCTCCTGATCAATAAGCCGGCGGGGATGCTGTCCCAGAAGGCAAAGGAGACGGACGTGTCCCTGGTGGAGCACATCATCCACTATCTGCTGGATTCCGGGCAGCTGCGGACGGAGGAACTTCGCAGCTTCAAGCCGTCCATCTGCAACCGCCTCGACCGCAATACCAGCGGTCTTGTGGTGGCCGGGAAATCTCTGCCGGGTCTTCAGATCATGGCGGAGGTCTTTAAGGACCGGAGTATCCACAAATATTACCAGTGTGTGGTAAAAGGAAATCTGCGGGAGAAGCAGCTGATTACCGGCTTTCTTACGAAAAACGAGAGGACGAACCAGGTATCCATCCAAAAGAAGGAGACACCCGGAAGCAGTCCTATTATGACGGAATATGAGCCCTTAGCCCATCGGGATAACTATACGCTGCTGCGGGTGACCTTAATCACGGGCCGGACCCACCAGATCCGGGCGCACCTGGCTTCCATCGGCCATCCGATTGTGGGCGACTATAAATATGGGGATGAGAACGTCAATGAGGACGCAAAACGCAGTTACCGGATTTCCTCCCAGATGCTTCATTCCTATGAAATTACATTTCCGGAACTGCCGGAGCCGCTTAAGTATCTGACAGGAAAAACGTTTTACGCGCCATTGCCGGAGACATTTTACCGGATCTTTGAGAAGAGGACAAAAGAGACAGAGAGGAACAGGGGATAATGGGAACATGGAAAACCAGGGGCCTTCGGGGGTCCACGCTGGAGGATATGATCAACCACAGCAACGAGAGATACCGGGAGAAGAAGCTGGCCTTGATTCAGAAGATCCCGACGCCCATCACCCCCATCAATATCGAGAAAGAGACGAGACATATCACGCTGGCGTATTTTGACCAGAAGAGTACGGTGGATTATATTGGCACGGTGCAGGGGATACCGGTGTGTTTTGACGCCAAGGAATGCGCGGTGAAGACATTTCCCCTTCAGAATGTCCATGAGCACCAGGTGGAGTTTATGAAGGAGTTTGAGGAACAGGGCGGGATCGCGTTTATCATCCTGCATTTTACGGCGATGAATGAGATATATTATCTGCCGTTTGCACAGCTTTATGAGTTTTGGAAGCGGATGGTGCAGGGGGGACGCAAGAGTATCACCTATGATGAGATTGATAAATCCTTCCGGATCGGGCACCAGCGGGATATTCTGGTGCACTATCTGGAGATGATTCAAAAGGACCTGGAGCGGCGGGACCAATTGGGAGAATAAGAGATGGAATATACGGGATACGAGTTGTTATGGCTGTTTTTAATCTATTCGTTTGTGGGCTGGTGCGCGGAAGTGAGCATGGCGGCCCTGAAACGGAAACGGCTGATTTTTAAAGGGTATTTAAACGGGCCATTCTGTCTGATCTATGGCTTCGGGGCGGTCTCGTTTGTGCTGTTTCTGCCGGAGCTTCGGGGGAGTCTCTTTTTCCTGTTTTTGGGCGGTATGATTATCTCCTCCTTTCTGGAGTACATCACCGGCGCGCTGCTGGAAAAGGTGTTTCACCGGAAATGGTGGGACTATTCGGATAAAAAATATCACTTAAACGGCCATGTCTGTCTGGAATTCGCGGTGACCTGGGGCGTCTGCGCGGTGGTGATGATGAAATTCACCAATCCGCTGATCCTATTCCTGGTTAGACTGATTCCGCCGATGGTGGGGAAGATTCTGGTATGGACACTGACGGGGCTGATTGTCATCGACGGCATCAGCGTGTCATCGGCGCTTTTGCAGATGCATCACAAGCTGGGGAGGATGGATCAGATCTCCGAGGATCTGTCAAAGCTGTCGGACTCCCTGGGCAATGCGTTGACAAGAAGAATTCAACGCCGAATCATGAAGGCGTATCCCAATATCTCGGTGGAGAAGCTGGTGGAACGCCACGAGGCAGTCAGGAAGGGGAAATCCCAGGTATTTGCGGAGGGCTGCGGCTTCTATAAGCTGACCTGCCTGTTCTTTATCGGGGCATTCTTAGGGGATCTGGTGGAGACGGTGTTCTGTTATGCCACATCCGGGGTGCTGATGAGCCGGAGCAGTGTGATCTACGGGCCGTTCAGCATTGTCTGGGGGCTGGGATGTATGCTGCTGACCGCTCTGCTGTACCAGTACCGGGATAAGAGCGACCGTTATATCTTCCTGGCGGGGACGGTGCTTGGCGGCGCGTACGAGTACATATGCAGCGTGTTTACGGAGCTGGTGTTCGGCACGGTGTTCTGGGATTACAGTGCGATTCCATTTAACTTAGGGGGCAGAATCAATCTGCTGTACTGTTTTTTCTGGGGGATCGCGGCTGTGGTTTGGTTAAAGATGGTGTATCCGCTGTTTTCCCGGTGGATTGAGCGGTGGCCGGTCAGACCAGCCACGATTGCCACCAATCTGCTGGTGGCGCTGATGATTGTGAATATGGTGATCTCCGGTCTGGCGCTGGCCAGGTATACGGAGCGGAAGACCACCACGCCGTCGGAGAGCGCGGCAGGCCTGTTCTTGGACCGCCATTATCCGGATACGCTGATTGAGCGGGTTTATCCCAATGCAAAGATTGTGTCGTGATGGATGCCGCGGCAGTGGGAACGTGAAATCTGATTGACAGAAGTTTTATTTTCCCCTATAATAATAAGCACGTTATCGAATTAGCACTGCGCCATGTGAAAGTGCCTGGCGGTGCACAGGGAGGAGAAGCAGGCTGTGACTTTATTACATACCCCGGACGGGGTCCGTGATATCTACGGAAAGGAATGTGCAAAAAAATGTTCGGTGCAGGAGGGAATCAACCAGGTATTCCACCTGTACGGTTATCAGAATATTGAGACACCCACCTTTGAATTCTTTGAGATTTTCAGCAAACAGAGGGGGAGCGCCAGTTCCAGTGAGATGTTCAAGTTTTTCGACCGGGACAACAACACGCTGGTGCTGCGGCCGGATATGACGCCGGCGATTGCCCGCTGTGTGGCTAAATATTACATGGATGAGACCATGCCGCTGCGGCTGTGCTACCTGGAGCGGACCTTTATCAACAATACCAGCTATCAGGGACGCCTGAAAGAGGTGACCCAGACGGGGGCGGAGATGATCGGGGATGATTCCAGCAGTGCCGACGCGGAGATGATTGCCATGGTGATCGATTCCCTGAAGGCGGTAGGGCTTACAGAGTTTCAGGTGGAACTGGGACAGGTAGAGTTTTTCCGGGGCCTGGTGGAGGAAGCCGGCATGGACGAGGACACCCAGGAGGCCCTGCGGGAGCTGATTGAGAATAAGAATTACTTTGGGGTGGAGGAGCTGTTGCTGGAGCAGTCCATGGATGAGGAACTGAGACAGGCAATCATGAAGCTGCCGGAATTTTTCGGGTCCATCGATCAGATTCAGCAGGCGAAGATGCTGACCACCAACCGGCGGGCGCGTATGGCCATTGAACGGCTGGAAAAGGTGCATGAGATTCTTAAGGCCTATGGGCTGGCGGACTACATTTCCTATGATCTGGGGATGCTGAGCCAGTATCAGTATTATACGGGGATCATTTTCAAGGCTTATACTTATGGAATGGGCGATTATGTGGTAACCGGGGGCCGGTATGACAAGCTTTTGGTCCAGTTTGGGAAGGACGCGCCGGCGGTGGGCTTTGCCATTGTTATCGACCGGGTGATGCAGGCTTTGTCCCGCCAGAATATCGAGGTGAAGACCAATATGGTGCGGACCATGGTGCTCTATGAGGAGAGCGCTCAGATGAACGCGGTACGGCTGGCCGGTTATTTCCGGGAGCGGCAGGTACCGGTTCAGCTGGTGAGAAGGTCTTCGAGACAATCGTTGGAGGATTATCAGGCCTTTGGTTTTAGGAGCGGTATCTCCAATCTGCTCTATCTGGAACAGGATGGACGGGAGATCCGGTTTATCAATACGGAATGTGGTGACAGCCATATGCTTTCGCTTGCGGAGTACTTAGGCGGAGCGTCCGGACAGGAGAGGAAAGCGGGGAAAGGCGTATGAGATATTTAACGATTGCGCTGACGAAAGGGCGTCTGGCGTCAAAGACCATGGAATTGTTTGAGCAGGTGGGGATCACCTGTGAGGAGATGAAGGACAAAAGCTCCAGGAAGCTGATCTTTGTCAATGAGGAGCTGGGCATCCGGTTCTTTTTAGCCAAGGCCAACGACGTGCCCACTTATGTGGAGTACGGGGCGGCGGATATCGGCATTTCCGGCAAGGACACGATCCTGGAGGAGGGGCGCAAGCTCTATGAAGTGCTGGATCTGGGCTTTGGGAAATGCCGCATGTGTGTCTGCGGTCCGGAGTCGGCCAGGGAGCTGTTACAGCACCACGAGATGATCCGGGTGGCGACCAAATATCCGGGTATTGCCAGGGATTATTTCTATAATAAAAAGCATCAGACCGTGGAGATCATCAAATTAAACGGTTCCATTGAGCTGGCCCCCATTGTGGGATTGTCGGAGGTGATTGTGGACATCGTGGAGACCGGGTCCACCCTGCGGGAGAACGGACTGGCGGTGCTGGAGGAGGTCTGCAGTCTGTCTGCCAGAGTCATCGTCAACCAGGTGAGCATGAAACGGGAAAATGAGCGGATCACGAAGCTGATTCACGATTTGCGTGAGGTTTTGTCAAATGGGACAGCGAAGTGAGCCTGCATTGATAGAAAGATAAAAGGAGTGGAAAAAAATGAGAATCGTTCAATTAGAGGAGCATGCCAAACAGAATATCTTATCCAATTTATTGAAGCGGGACCCTAACAACTATGACAGCTATGCCGATACGGTGCAGCAGATTGTGGATGATGTGAAGGAGCGGCAGGACGCGGCGGTTTTTGAATACACGGAAAAATTCGACAAGGCTGTCATTGACTCGTCAAATATCCGGGTGACGCCGGAGGAGATCGAGGAGGCCATGAAACTGGTGGAGCCGTCTCTTCTGGAAGTGATGAAGAAGTCCATGAAAAATATCCGGGATTATCATCAGATGCAGGTACAGCACAGCTGGTTTGACAGCAGACCAAACGGGACGATTCTGGGTCAGAAGGTGACGGCGCTGGAAAGCGTTGGCGTCTATGTGCCGGGCGGAAAAGCGGCTTATCCGTCATCGGTTCTGATGAATATCATACCGGCGGAGGTAGCCGGGGTGAAACGGATTGTCATGGTGACGCCTCCGGGCAGGGACGGCAAGGTGAACCCGGTGACATTGACGGCGGCTTATCTGGCGGGGGCCACGGAAGTATATAAGGTGGGGGGCGCCCAGGCGGTGGCAGCTCTGGCCTTTGGAACGGAGTCCATCCCGAGAGTCAACAAGATTGTGGGGCCGGGCAATATCTTTGTCGCACTGGCGAAAAAGGCGGTTTACGGCCATGTGAGCATCGACAGCATTGCCGGGCCGAGTGAGATTCTGGTGCTGGCGGACGAGACGGCCAACCCCAGATTCGTGGCGGCGGATCTGCTGTCACAGGCGGAGCATGACGAACTGGCGTCGGCGATCCTGGTAACCACCAGCATGGAGCTGGCAAAGGCGGTGTCGGCCCAGGTGGATGAATTTGTTAAGGAATTATCAAGGAAAGAGATCCTGGAGAAATCTTTGGAGAACTTTGGATATATTCTGGTGACGGAGACCATGGAGGATGCCATTTCGACGGCCAACGAGATTGCGTCGGAGCATTTAGAGATAGTGACGAAGAATCCGTTTGAGGTGATGACGAAGATCCAGAATGCGGGGGCGATCTTTATCGGGGAGTACAGTTCCGAGCCCTTAGGAGACTATTTTGCGGGACCGAACCATGTGCTGCCAACCAACGGCACGGCCAAATTCTTCTCACCGCTCAGCGTGGATGATTTTATCAAGAAATCCAGCGTGATTTATTATTCCAGAGAGGCGCTGGAGCCGATTCACAAAGATATTATTGCATTTGCCGAGGCAGAACAGTTGACGGCTCATGCAAATTCGATTAAAGTAAGATTTGAATAGAATTCAGGACAACAATCAGGCCAGGAGGGATAAACTATGGCGCGTACGGCAGAGATCACCCGTGATACCAAGGAAACAAACATACATTTGACACTGAATCTGGATGGAACCGGAACGGCGGAGATTCACACCGGCATCGGCTTTTTCGATCATATGCTCCATGGGTTTGCCCGCCATGGACTGTTTGATCTGAACGTGGCTGTGGAAGGCGATCTGGAAGTGGATACCCACCATACGATCGAGGATACCGGTATCGTTCTTGGAAAGGCCATCAAAGAGGCTGTGGGGGATAAAAAAGGGATTGTCCGCTACGGGTCCAAGATTCTCCCCATGGATGAAGCGCTGATTCTCTGCGCCATTGACCTCTGCGGCCGCCCCTATCTTGTTTACGATCTGGCCCTAGACCGGGAACGGGTAGGCGATTTGGAGACCGAGATGATCCGGGAATTTTTCTACGCCGTGTCTTACGCTGCAGAGATGAATCTCCACATAAAGCAGCTCTCCGGCGCCAACAACCACCATATCATCGAGGCGGCTTTTAAAGCGTTTGCGAAAGCGCTGGATGAAGCTACAAGGTATGATGAACGGATCACGGATGTGCTGTCAACGAAGGGGAGTTTATAACCGGCGGATCGGAACAGAGGAAGAGAAGACCAGATTGGAGGAGACTATGCAGTTATATCCAGCGATTGATATTAAGGGGGGCCAGTGTGTCCGGCTGACCCAGGGAATGTTTGACCAGGTAAAGGTGTATTCCGATACCCCCGCCGACGTGGCGAAGCTGTGGGTGGAGAAGGGGGCATCCTATCTTCATCTGGTGGATTTGGACGGCGCGCTGGCCGGTTCTTCCGTCAATGAGGCGGTGATTAAAAGCATCATTGGAGCGGTGTCCGTGCCGGTGCAGATCGGAGGCGGAATCCGGAGTCTGGAGGCGGTGGACTATATGCTGAACCTGGGCGTTGCCAGAGTGATTATCGGGACGAAGGCCGTTCAGAACCCAGAGTTTATCAGGGAAGTGACAGCGAAGTTCGGCCCGGAGCATATTGTGGTTGGCGTGGACGCCAAAGACGGCTTTGTGGCGATCGAGGGCTGGGAGAAGGTGAGCGCCATCTCTGCGGTGGACCTCTGCAGACAGATGCAGGAGTACGGCGTAAAGCACATCGTCTACACCGATATCGCCAGAGACGGGATGCTGTCAGGCCCCAACGTGATGATGACGAAGAAGCTGACAGTGGAGACCGGCATGGATATCATTGCCTCCGGCGGCGTTTCCTCTATGGAAGATTTGTGCCAGCTCTACGAGGAGGGCATCAAGGGGGCAATCATCGGCAAGGCATTGTATGAGAAACGGATTGATTTGGAGGAGGCTGTGGCCTGCTTCGGATAAAAGAACCGGAGAATTGAGGAGGAAGCTATGCAGTATAAAAAACTGATTCCGTGTTTTGGCTGTCAGGAGGGAATGGCTGTGACACGAAGCAGCGATGGCAAAGCCATGACGGAGGATATCCTGGCGTTAAGCGAGTATTACAGCGATAACGGCGCTGACGAAATTCTGATCCATGATTTATCGGACAGTGACGCCGATCATGAGCGGACCATCGGCATCATCAAGACGATCGCCAGAAAGGTGGACGTGCCACTGATCGTGGGCGGCCGCGTCAAACGCCTGGAGGACGTAAAAAAGTATCTCTACGCCGGAGCTAAAGCCGTTTACTTAAATGTCTCCGACGAAGACAACTTAGATATGATCAAGGAAGCATCCGGCCGGTTTGGAGAAGAAAAAATCTATGCGTATCTGCCGGACGCGGCATATCTGGGACGCATGGAGGAGTACGCCCAGTTAGGGGCATCCGTGATGATTTTGGATATTCCGGAGCTGAGCGGAACGCTTCTTCCACCGTGCGGGGAACTTTTTACCTGCTTTGTCGTATGTCAGGAGGAGGATGCGGGGATGGAGGGCTGGCTGAACCACCCGGCTGTCGGCGGTGTGATCGCGGAGTTTCCGGCTGGTGAAGCGCGTGACTGCATGGCCAGAAAACAGGTTCTGAAAGCCCATGGCATTGCGGTGGACACGTTTGAGAGCGCCATCCCGTGGAGCAGCTTCAAGCTGAATTCCGATGGCCTTATCCCGGTGATTGTCCAGGATTACAAGACAGACCAGGTCTTAATGATGGCGTACATGAACGAGGAAGCCTATGAAGCCACGCTCAACAGCGGAAAAATGACTTATTTCAGCCGCAGCCGCCAGTATCTCTGGCTAAAGGGCGAGACCTCCGGCCACTTCCAATATGTCAAATCCTTAAGATTAGACTGTGACAACGACACGATTCTGGCAAAGGTCCGCCAGGTGGGTGCCGCCTGCCATACCGGCAGCTACACCTGTTTCTTCCAGCCTCTGGCTGAGAAAGAGTACCGGGACACCAACCCCTTAAAGGTCTTCGAGGATGTGTTCCATGTCATTCTCGACCGAAAGGAACATCCGAAGGAAGGGTCCTACACCAACTACTTATTTGATAAAGGCATTGATAAGATTCTCAAAAAGGTGGGAGAGGAAGCCACGGAGATCATCATCGCGGCCAAAAATCCGGACCCGGAAGAAATTAAATACGAAATTTCCGACTTTTTATACCATGTGATGGTTCTCATGGCAGAAAAAGGAGTTACCTGGGAAGAAATCACGGAAGAACTTGCCAATCGTTAGAAATAGTTGACATAAATATATTATGTAAACCGATAGCGAGATGGGTGAATACTCCCGGATATACCAGGAGATAGTAATAAGAGGAAAAACAGGAGGCAGAACATCATGGAATCAACAGTATTATCACGTTTTCTTAACTATATCGCCATTGACACCCAGTCTAAGGACGAGATGGATGTCATCCCCAGCACGGACAAGCAGCGGAATTTAGCCCGTCTTCTGGTGGAAGAGTTACAGGCTATGGGCGCCCAGGATGTGCGGATGGATGACCACGCCTACGTCTATGCCACGATCCCGGCCACCACCAGCCAGAACGGCGTTCCGGTTCTCGGCCTCGTGGCCCATATGGACACCTCGCCCGCCTATTCCGGTACCGGTGTCAAACCGCAGATCGTCAAAAACTACGATGGCGGCGACATTCTGATGAATCAGGAAACAGGACTTACCATGTATGTATCGGAGTTCCCGGACTTGGGCAAATACGTGGGACAGGACTTGATCACCACCGACGGCAGCACCCTGTTAGGCGCCGACGACAAGGCCGGGGTGGCCGAGATCATGGCTCTGGCCGAGTATTTATTATCCCACCCGGAGCTTCCCCACGGCACGGTCAAAATCGGTTTCACACCCGATGAGGAGGTAGGCTGCGGCGCCGATCTCTTTGACGTGGAAGGTTTTGGGGCCGATGTGGCCTACACCGTGGACGGCGGTGAGTTAGGGGAACTGGAATATGAGAACTTCAACGCGGCATCCGCAAAGGTTTACCTTCACGGCTCCAGCATCCACCCCGGTTCCTCCAAGGGGAAGATGAAGAATGCCATTTTGATGGCCATGGAATTCCAGTCGATGCTTCCTGTCTTTGAAAATCCCATGTACACGGAGGGGTACGAGGGCTTCTATCACTTAGATGCCATCGAGGGTACCGTGGAGGAGGCAAAACTGGACTATATCATCCGTGACCACGACATGACGAAATTCCAGGAGAAAAAGGCATTCATTCAAAATGTTGCCGATTACCTCAACCGGAAATACGGGGAAGGCACTGTGGACCTGCAGGTAAAAGACAGCTATTTCAATATGAAAGAGAAGATCGAACCACATATGTACCTGATTGATACGGCGAAAGCCGCCATGGAGGAACTTGGAGTGGAACCGAAGATCTGTCCGATCCGCGGAGGCACAGACGGCGCCCGCCTGTCTTATATGGGTCTGCCCTGCCCCAATTTGTGCACCGGCGGCCACAATTTCCATGGCAAATACGAGTTCATTTCCATCCAGTCGATGGAGATGATTGTGGAACTTCTTTTAAACATTGTACAAAAAATCGGAGCTAAAACAGTCTAAGAAATAACCTTCAGAAAGTGAGTTGCAATAAGCAAAAACTCACTTTCTTTTTTTCTGTGCGGATGCTATAATGTGTATAATTGTTATGTGAGCAAGGTTATAGAGGTGAAAATAGAGTGACAAGAAAAAATAAAGAGGAGAATATCATGAATCAGCAGAATTTGGAAAAGAAAGCAGGTTATTTTTACTGGATGCTGGAGGAATATCTGGGAAATGCCTATGTCTCCGATATGGATACCTATGAACTTCTATACGTCAATCCAAAAGCCAGGGAGACGCTTGGCTATACCATGGAACCACTTACAGGCCGCAAATGTTATGAAGTCATCCAGGGCCGCACCACCCCCTGTCCTTTCTGTACCAATGACCGGATCTGCGAAGAAGAATTTTATGAGTGGGAATTCTATAATCCGAAGCTGGAGCGGAATTTCATGATAAAAAACCGGGTGGTGGATTGGGAAGGGCACCGGGCCAGACTGGAGCTGTCCCATGACAATTTCAGTCTGGAATACAAGCTGACCAAGAAGGACCGGGAGCGGGAAGCCATACTTCGGACAATCCCCGGCGGTTTTGCCAGGGTGGACGCCCGTGATATGGAGAGCATCATGTGGTATGACGGCACCTTTCTCGATTTAATCGGCTATACCAGCAGACAGTTTGAGGAGGAGCTTCACTCCAAATGTACCTACGTTCATCCCGATGATCTCCCGCAGGCCATCAGTATCATGGATCACTCCAGGGAAACCGGGGAATACACCAATTTTGAAGCCCGTATCATCACCCGCGACGGCAGCATCAAGATTCTGATGATGACCTTCAGCTTTGTCAGCGCGGCAGAAAGCTGGGATGGAATCCCCTCTTTTTACAGTATCGGCATCGATGTGACAAAGGAACGGAACGAGCAGGACAGACAGCGGAAGGCTCTGGAAGACGCCTACCATACCGCCCGCGTGGCGAACTCGGCGAAGACGAATTTCCTCTCCGCCATGTCCCATGATATCCGCACGCCCATGAATGCCATTATGGGGATGGCGGCTATCGCCCAGTCCAATTTAGATTCCCCGGACCGGATAAAAGACTGTTTAAATAAGATCAACACCTCCAGCCGTCATCTGCTCAGCCTGATCAACGAGGTTTTGGATATGTCCAAGATTGAGAGCGGGAAGATAGATTTGAATCTGGAGCAGGTCAATTTACCGTCCCTGCTTGACAATGTGAGCGACATCTGCCGTTCCCTCATCGGGGAGAAACAGCAGCAGTTCCAGATTATGATCGGCCAGGTGAGCCACGAGAATATCATTGCCGACGGGGACCGGTTACAGCAGGTTCTGGTGAACATTCTATCCAACGCGGTCAAATATACCCCGGAAAACGGAACCATCCTTCTGCGGGTCAATGAGTTGTTTTCCCCAAGTCCTAAGAAGCGCCAGTATGAATTTATCTGCATGGACACCGGAATCGGCATTTCCAAAGAATTTATGCCATACATATTTGAACCGTTTTCAAGGGCGGAAGATCCAAGGATCAGCCGGATTCAGGGTACCGGCCTCGGCATGGCGATCACGGAAAACATCGTCCGCATGATGAACGGCACCATCGAGGTGGACAGCCGTCTGGGCGTTGGCAGCCGTTTTACGGTTACGGTCCCGCTGGAGCCGTGCATAGAGGAGGAGGCGTACGGCAGCGAACTGTCAGGTCTCCCCGTGCTGGTGGTGGATGACGACAAGATCACCTGCGAGAGCGCGACGGCCCTGTTAAATGAACTGGGCATGCGCGGTTACTACGTGATGTCCGGAAAAGAAGCCATTGAGAGCCTGACGGAGGCCCACGAGAGAGACGACGATTTCTTTGCCGTAGTTCTCGACTGGAAAATGCCGGAGATGGACGGACTTGAGACACTCAAAATCATTCGAAAAAGGCTGGGGAAGGATGTCCCCATTATCGTGATTTCCGCCTACGATTACTCAGAGATCGAGGAAGACTTTATCCGGGCGGGGGCAGACGCTTTTATCACGAAGCCTCTGTTTAAGTCAAAGATGCTGCAGGTGTTACAGCTGTTTATCTCCATTGAACAGCCGGAGCCGGCGGCTCCTGTAAAGGAAGACTGCGGCAATCCGCTTAACGGAAAACGGATTCTGCTGGCGGAGGACAACGACATCAACCGGGAGATCGCCATAGAGCTTCTGAATATGAAGAACGTGGAGGTGGACGCGGTGGAAAATGGAAAACGGGCGCTGGAAGCCTTTGAAGCCTCCGCACCCGGTGACTATGATCTGATACTGATGGATATCCAGATGCCTGTGATGAACGGCTACGATGCGGCGGCCGCCATCCGCGCCCTGGACCGCCAGGATGCGCGGACCATCCCGATCTGTGCCCTGACAGCGGACGCGTTTGCCGCCGATGCGGCCAGGGCCCGCAGTATGGGGATGAATGAACATATTTCAAAACCCATCGATATGAATCATTTTTATGAAGTGCTGCTAAAGTGGCTCGGTTAGGGTCAATACCAACTCCACCAGATGTTTATGCCTGGCTGTCAGACTGGTTTCCAGACTGGCGGCAAGGCCTTCAATATCGGAACGGTCCAGACAATCCAAAAAATGGTCGAGGAGGGAGAGATATTCCGTACGGGATTTTTCTTCTATCTGTATGCTTCGAAGCGGGTAAGCCCACATCAGCTGCTGAAACAATTCCTGGTATACGGTGCGGACCGCCTGGCTGGGGGCATATTCGCAGGTAAGGTTTAAGAAGACGAAGGGAGCAAGCTCATAGCGTTTTAAATCTCTCATCATGCATAGATAAAGCCGGTAATGGTTCAGAGTCTTCTCATCCACTTCTTTTAAGACCATGCGCAGCACTTCCCGGCTGGAAAGGGCAAAGATCTGAAGACTTTCCAGGGAGGCCCTCAGACGGCGCTGGAGAGCGGGCTGGGACAAGTCACAGTTTTCCCGGATCTCATCCGGGTGCAAAAACCGGGTTCCCACCCCGTTGATGGATTTTGTAAGTCCGATACTGTTTAGCAGGGCCAGCATCCGGCGGATAGTGCTGACGGAGACGTGATACCCGCCGGCAAGGCTTTTCAAAGAGGGCAGGAAGCTTCCTGGCAGATAGAACTCCCGGTTGAATGCAATAAGGATATCCATACCGATTGAGTAGCAGAGCTGAGAGGATTTTTTATAGCTGCTCCATTGAAAGTGAATGGCCGGTACGGTTCCTGTCTGATCGCTTTTTTCTGATACCGGATGAATCCGACTGTCGTAAAAACGGCGGACCGCCTGGCTAAAATGGTCCTGGTAATCCATAATGTCTGTCTCAAGGGAGGCCCAGTCCTTCTTGCGGCAAAGTTCCACCATATGGAGCAGAGGGTTCATGCGCAATTCAAAAAAACAGTCATTGGACGGAATGCTGAGAAAGGGAGCCTGATAGAACATAAGAGTCTGCCAGACCAGATGCATCATCAGTTCATTGTTCAGGGCGCCGTAAACGTATTGGAAAAAGCGTATGATCCGGTGGAGTGGAAGAAGATCCTTCTGGGACAGCAGGTTCTCAATCTGGTCCAGGGTCTCATCATCAGCCGCCTGTAAGCCAGTCAGCCAGGCCTTGCCGAACAGATGTCCCAACCATTGGCCGAGGTCGAGGAACGCCTCTTCCCTCGGAAAAAAGTAGTCCTGAATATGCCGGTTTATCTCTTCGGATGTGTACCGCACGTTCACAATGGCCCCACGGCTTCTGGACAGCGTGATATAGCCCGCCTGCTTTAACCTCAGATAAGCACAGCGCACCGTGTCGGCGGAGACGAGGAACATCGGTCCGGCCTCCTCAATGGCAGGCAGGCGGTCTCCGTCGTGATAAGTGCCAAACTCAATCTGCACAGTCAGAAAATGATACAGAATCTGCTGTAAGTTTGCTTGTTTGTTCAATCATTTCACCTCCGGAATGGTTCTTATAACCAATCATGTAATTTAAATATATCATTTTTTTGCCGGCGATTCTATCATTATCGTATGTTCTTGGGAGAACATTGCTATTTTGGGCATGTTTTGCTATACTGAAATCATATTGTATGTGAACAAGGATAGCCGGGTTTTCACTGACAAATCAGTAACAGGGGGTATGCGAGAATGTTCGCAAAGAAGAAAATCCTGGTTGTGGAAGACAATCAGATGAACCGTGAAATACTATGCGAAATCCTGCGTTCGGACTATCAGGTTCTGGAGGCGGAGAATGGAGAGAAGGCGTTTGAAGTGCTGAAGGAGCACGGGGAGGACATATCCCTGATCCTGCTTGATATCATGATGCCGGTTATGGACGGGTATACCTTTCTGTCCCTGCTGAAGGACAATCCGGCCTTCTCCTCTATACCGGTGATTGTGACCACCCAGAATGATGCGGAAGCCGACGAGGTGGCGGCCTTGTCCCACGGCGCTACCGATTTTGTGCCGAAGCCATACCGGCCAAGGATAATCCTTCACCGGGTGGCGAGCATTATCCGGCTGAGAGAGACAGCCGCTATGATCAATCTGGTCCGTCATGACAGACTGACGGGGCTCTACCGGAAAGAATTCTTCTGCCAGCGGGTGAGAGAACTCTTAACCGCCAATCCGGAGAAGGAATATGATATGATCTGTTCCGACATTGTCAATTTCAAGCTGGTCAACGATGTCTTTGGCAGCAAGACAGGCGATTTACTGCTTCAAACCATGGCGGATATGTGCAATCGGTTTGTGGGAGAACGGGAGATCTGCGGGCGGCTCAATGCCGACCAGTTTGTCTGCCTGCTGGAACGCCGTCTGGAATACCGGGATTCCAAGTTTGCCGGTATCTGTGAGGAGGTCAGCCGTCTGTCGCGGATGAAGAATGTGATGATCAAGTGGGGGGTCTATCCCATCACGGATAAGTCCCTTTCGGTGGAACAGATGTGTGACCGGGCAGTCCTGGCCGCCCGCAGCATCAAGGAGCAGTATGGAAAATACGTGGCGATTTACGGCGACGAACTTCGCGGGAAGCTTTTGCGGGAACAGGCGATCACCGACAGCATGGAGCCGGCCCTGCGGGAGGGACAGTTTGAAATCTACCTTCAGCCCATCTACCGGATTATGGATGGTTCTTTAAAAGGGGCCGAGGCCCTGGTGCGGTGGAACCACCCGGAATGGGGGCTTCAATCCCCGGACCAGTTCATCCCGCTGTTTGAGCGGAACGGGTTTATCACAAGGCTGGACCAGTATGTCTGGGACAGGGCCTGCGCGGTGATGCGGGACTGGGAAGACCGGGGCTTTGCTCCATTTTCCATCTCTGTCAACGTGTCCAGGGCCGACATTTACAATGCGGATCTGGTGGACATCTTGCAAAAGACCATCCAAAAATATAAGTTATCGCCGTCACGGCTGCATCTGGAGATTACGGAGAGCGCCTACACGGAGACACCCCAGCAGATCATTGATACCGCCAGGTATTTGAGAAATCTGGGCTTCGTCATTGAGATGGATGATTTTGGGAGCGGATATTCCTCCCTCAATATGCTGGATCAGCTGCCGATCGACACGCTGAAGCTGGACGGCCGGTTTATCCAGGGGGAGATGGAGAAGCCGGCAGACAAAGGCATTCTCCAGTTTATCATGAGTCTGGCCAGGTGGATGGACATCAACATCGTGGCCGAGGGCGTGGAGACGAAAGATCAGCTGGAACGGCTGAAGGAGATCGGCTGCGACTGCGCTCAGGGATATTATTTTGCAAAACCAATGCCGGTAACTGAATTTGAAACCTTGCTGAAGAAGAGAATTGTGGCGGAAGAAGCTTGACAACTGGACTTGATTGGGAAAATGAAAATGGGGCAACGGTGATTGGTAAGAAGGGACGCGGATATGGTGAAAGATGGGATGGGCGAAGCGGATGAGCGGAAAGAACTGCATCTGACCATAGAGCAGCATCAGATTATCCTGATGATACAATCAATTGTTTTCCTTTGACCTCCATATATCAGAATAAAACATCATCAGTAAAAGCGTCGGTTCATTTCTGATCCGACGCTTTTTACTGATGATTAATTTTACCATCTAATTATAATAATTTAAAATGTAAGAATAATTCAGTTAACTTCCTATAAGTGCCATTATCTGCATTCGATAAAAGCATCTCACAATCTCCTGATTTGTATTTCGACACATTTCACAAATTTATAAGCAATGAATGGGATGAATATTTAAATTTACAGAAAATAACGGACATAAGATGTTTGATATCCAGAAAACAAAGCTGTTACATCTTCACAGCAGAATGAAAGGACTGATATTACAGATGTTTTTGTCACAGAAAAGAAAACAGATATAAAAATCGGTGAAATCTGCATCTGATAATGGCACTTATAAGAAGTCCCTTTTTCCGCATGATCATAGCCTGGCAGATGGGCCGCCGGCAGGAGAAACCGCAGCCGTCAGCGGGTAACTGTCCGGGCAGGTTCAGGCACTCACGATCCTTAGTACAGTTCCGATTGAGGGACAGGAGAGTTTGATTACATAAAGATGCGAAAGGAGGAATAAGAATGCAGAACGAACAGGTTTTTCAGTCTGTACAAATGCTGGAAAAAAGCATAAGCCAAATGGAAAGCAAGTGGCTGACCTTTTGGATGGACAAACAGCTTTTTGGAGTATCCATCGCCAATGTTGAACAGATTGTCAGCATGCAGCCCATCACCGAAGTTCCGGAATATCCGTCATATTCAAAGGGGGTCATCAATATGCGTGGCAGTATCATTCCACTGATTGACTTGCGCCTGCGTTTGGGGAAGCCGGAGATGGAATACAACTATCATACCTGCATTATCATCAACCGTGTGAACCAGGAACTATTGGGCTTTATTGTGGATGAGGTGGAAGCGGTAATGAATATCCCCGAAGAATCCGTATCCCCTCCGCCGAAAATGGGGGATGACAGCGTAAACCGGTATCTGACCGGTATCGCACGGGTAACGGGAGATGATGGTATGGAAACGCTGATTCTTTGCCTAGATGCAGCGAAGGTACTGGCCCCGGATCAGCTTCAGGTATTGGGAAGCGTGTAAAACGAAAAATACGAAGGAGAACAATAGAATGAAAAACCTAAAAATAAAATTTAAGCTGTTTTTACTGGCAGGCTTTATGCTGGCAGGTCTGGTGATAATGGGGTGCACTTCCCTTATTTATATGGGAAAGATCAACAATGGAACCACGGTTGTTTCTGAGAACTGGATGCCGTCGGTAATCATCTCGGAGGAACTCAATACATTGACGTCCGATTTCCGTATTCAGGAATATAAACATATTATCTCCCAGGATGCGGCTGCCATGCAGGCTGGGGAAGCCGAGATGAAGGAGCTTGAAAATCAAATTAACCAATATTTTAACACCTATTTCACTTCTCTTATTACCGATGACACGGATCAGAAGCTTATGCAGAATGCTCAAACCGCCTGGAATGAATATCTGAAAATCCATGACGGAATGATTACCCTCAGCCGTGAGAATAAAACGGAAGAAGCAATGAAAGCTGTAATGGAGAGTGATGCCCTATTCCTGGAAGCATCCAATACATTCCTGGAAGTGGTGGAGTTTAATAAGACCGGAGCAGATCAGGCAAATCTGGACGGTAATGACCTGTATGCTTCCGCCCGGACCATCATGGTCAGCGCGATGGGGTTGATCGGTGTCCTGTCCCTGCTATTCGCCCTATATATAATCCAGAGCATCAATAAGCCGGTAAAGGAGTTGGATGATGTGGCCAGGAAGATTGCGGACGGTGATTTGAATCAGAGCATTTCATACCAGTCCAGGGACGAACTTGGCAAGCTGGCGGTGAACTTCAATAAAACCGTGGACCGCCTGCGGGATTACGTAAAATATATTGATGAAATATCGGATGTGCTGAAACAGATTGCCGGTGGGAACTTAATTTTTGAGCTTACATATGACTATGCCGGGGAATTTGCCAAGATAAAGCAGGCAATGGATGAAATTTCCACTTCCCTCAACAGCACGATGGGACAGATCAATCAGGCGGCAGACCAGGTAGCAGCCGGAAGCGACCAGGTCTCATCAGGAGCCCAGGCCTTATCACAGGGTTCCACGGAGCAGGCAAGTTCTGTGGAGGAACTGGCCGCTACCATAAACGTAATTTCCAATCAGGTGAACGAGAACGCCAGAAACGCCCAGGATGCCAATGAGAAAGCCCATACCGTCGGGAATAAGGCGGAGGACAGCAGCCGAAGCATGGGGGAAATGCTGTCGGCCATGGCGGATATCAGCAACAGCTCCAACGAAATCGGCAAAATCATCAAGACCATCGAAGATATTGCGTTCCAGACTAACATTCTGGCATTAAATGCAGCGGTGGAAGCGGCCCGTGCCGGCGAAGCAGGCAAAGGCTTTGCCGTGGTGGCAGATGAAGTGAGAAATCTCGCCAGCAAATCGGCTGAGGCGTCAAAAAATACGGCTGTGTTGATTGAAACCTCCCTTTCTTCCGTGGAGCACGGAAAATCCATAGCGGATGAAACAGCCCAATCCCTGGAAGAGGTGGTCCGGGAGGTGAAAGAGGTAACCAGGACAATTAATCAGATCAGTGATGCCTCGATCCAGCAGGCAGACTCCATCGTCCAGGTAACACAGGGGATTGACCAGATATCCAGTGTGGTGCAGACCAATTCCGCGACTGCGGAGGAAAGCGCTGCCGCCAGTGAAGAACTGTCCGGCCAGTCCCAGGTACTGAAAAATCTTGTCAGCCAATTTAAAATAAAAGATTATACCGGAACCCCGGATGCATCCCCGTTGAAAGCTCCTGATGAAAAAAGAGCAGAAAGGAAGCCGGAGAACGGTCAAAAATATTAATTGATAATCCCGTCTTTGACAGTAAAAAAATTCAAATCATGAGTATATTGCCGTTCCCCGCCCAGGTGCATCCACTGCAGTCCCGGACTCTGCGGAAGTGGACTTTCAATTGCTAACTCACATATAATATGTTATAATCTGCGGAAAGAAAGGTTGCAGACCATACTGTAAGAGAAGGAGGAACTACCGGATGAGATACAGAAGTTTGGGGAATACCGGACTGACCGTCAGTGAGATCGGACTGGGAGCGGAGTGGCTGGAGCGTCATAATACAGAAGAGGTGCGGGCGGTGATTGACTGCTGCGAGGAGCATGGAATCAACATTCTGGACTGCTGGATGTCGGAACCTAATGTGCGGTCCAATATCGGCGCGGCTTTGGAGGGAAGACGGGAGAAATGGATTATCCAGGGGCATTTGGGGTCCACCTGGCAGGACGGGCAGTATGTCCGTACCAGGGATCTTTTGCAGGTGAAGGCGGCATTTGAGGATCTGCTGAAGCGTCTGCGCACGGATTATATCGATCTTGGCATGATTCACTTTGTGGATGAGCCGGAGGAGTTTCACCGGATTATGGACGGGGAATTTATCGGGTACGTGAGAGAGTTGAAGGAGAAGGGAATTATACGCCATATCGGCATGAGCACCCACAACCCGGATGTGGCGAAGCTGGCGGCCCTTAGCGGTGAGATCGAGATGCTGCTGTTCAGCGTGAATCCGGCTTTTGATCTGCTTCCGGCTACCAATGATCTCAATAAATACTTTGAAGACACTTATGAGGAGAGTCTGGGCGGCATCGCGCCGGAGCGGGCGGAGCTGTACCGGATCTGTGAGCAGAGGGGCGTTGGCATTACCGTTATGAAGGGATATGCGGGAGGCCGGCTGTTCTCAGCCCAGGCATCCCCCTTCGGCGTGGCGCTGACTCCGATTCAGTGTCTTCACTATGCATTGACCAGACCGGCGGTAGCCAGCGTTATGGTGGGATATGACACTCCCGAGCATGTGGCGGCCGCGGTGGCCTATGAGACGGCAACGGAGGAGGAGAAGGACTATGCAAGCGTTCTTGCCGGAGCGCCTCATCACGCCTACTCCGGCCAGTGCACCTACTGTGGGCACTGTGCTCCCTGTCCGGCCGGCATTGACATCGCCATGGTGAACAAGCTGTATGATTTGGCCGTGATGCAGGAGGAGGTTCCCGGAACGGTCCGGGTCCACTATGCAAGCCTTTCCGCCAACGCCGATGACTGTATCGGCTGTCAGGACTGCGAGAGCCGCTGTCCCTTTGGCGTAGCGGTGGCAGAGCGGATGGAAAAGGCAAACGTGCTGCTGGGTAATATGAAATAATTGATTGGATCACAGAAAAAAGGACTGCTTTTGTACGGAGATTCCGTGCACAGCAGTCTTTTTTTGCCGCTGGTGATCCCAACGGCGATCTGTTATTTCTTAATCTTTTGCAGTTCTGAGTTGACAAACTTCACAATCTGTTCCGTATTCTTTCCGCCGCTGTTTGGCATATTTCCCCCCCATGGATTCCAGCGTCTGGGTACCCATGATGGCGAGCATGGACTTCTTTAATTTCATTCCGGTCAGACTGCTGAGTGCGTTGACCAGGACGGTGCCGGCTTCCTCATTTGTCAGGATTTCGTTCATCGTATCCTTAATGGAGAATAGCCTTCATGGAAGGTCATTTCCTGCTCCTGTGTCATATCCACGTTGTCAAACCAGTTGGTTTATTGCTGCTTGGTTCTCTGCTGACACAGTCCATCAACCAGTATCTGTTTGTGGATTACTTTAAAAATGCAGGCGCGTTATCCTTAATGAGCTTTTTAGGAATGATACCGTCCATGGCACTGGCTCCCTTTGCCGTGCCGATCACAAGAAAATTCGGCAAGAAGGAAGTCGGCTCTGTGGGATGTATCATCGGCGGACTGGCGGCCCTGCTGCTGTTTGTGATCCATACGGACAATCCGATGCTGTACATCTTCATCAACATTGTCGGTTATCTGGGATTTGGAATTTTCAACCTGATTATCTGGGCTTTCATCACCGATGTTATTGACGACCGGGAGGTGTAGACGGGAACGAGAGAGGACGGTACCGTTTACGCCGTGTACTCCTTCGCCAGAAAGATCGGCCAGGCTCTGGCAGGCGGACTTGGCGGTTTTGCCCTTGGTATCATCGGCTATGATTCCACCGTCCAGGTACAAACCCAGGCGGTTGCCGACGGGATCTACAACATCGCAACCCTGCTTCCCGGAATCCTGTACATTGGTGTCGGCCTCTGTCTGATTTTCATCTATCCTCTGAATAAGAAGAGAGTGGATGCGAATGTGGCGGAACTGAAGGCGAGAAGAGGCGGTCAATAAACGAGTTAATCATGTTTCAGACGGAATGTGGATTTGTAAAAATCTATCATTCCGTCTTTTTTCATATTAGAAAGCTCCCGTGAGAGGGCGCTTCGGTCCATGTTTAGGTATTCAGCCATGGCATGTCTGTCCAGAGGGACAGTAAAGGTCTCACTGGCGGATAAGGCAGACGCTCTTTTTAGATAAGCCATGATTTTACCGCGGGCTGTCGGGCGGAGCAGACAGTCGAGACGTTCATGGAGGACCAGGCCTTTTTCGGCCGTGATCTTAATAAAATTTTTAATCAGGAGTTTATGGCATGGACAGTTTCTGCTGCAGCTGTCAATCAGGGAGTCGCAGGGAAGGAACAGGACAAGGCTCCCTTTTTCCACAGCGACGGACACCGGACTGTTCTGGTCCGGGCTTGCTGCTAAAAGAACTCCGATTTCACTTCCCGGTTTTAAAAGTGTGATGGTGATGACATTTCCGTCAGGATCGGTCTTGTAAGACTTTCCGCGGCCGGACAACAGGACGCCGAAGGAGGAGACCTTGCTGCCTTCCCCGATGATGACAGTATCCGTTTTATATTCGACCGTTTTCGCGTTCAGACACGACAGTAAATGGCCGGCATCCTGCTCGGAAATACCGGTAAATAACCGGATATTCTTGAAATCGTTCATAAGTATTTTCATCGTCATTTGGTTGCCTGCGCAACTTACCTCCATCTATGATTGTAATATAATAGACCGGGCGAAGCAAGCGATAAAAGGAGGATTTGAATATGAAAGAAAAAGGAACTGCATTATGGATCACACAGACGGCGGTATTCATTGCACTGCTGATCATGGTTCAGGTAACGACATCGTCTTTTGGCAATACGCTGGTGACTGGCTCCTGCGTCAACTGCCTGTTGATCATCTCGGCCGTGGCCTGCGGGCCTCGAACGGGACTTTGGGTGGCGGTTCTTTCCCCGGCGGCGGCCAGGCTTTTGGGTATTGGGCCGCTATGGAGCCTGATCCCGCTGATTATATTGGGGAACATTGTTCTTGTTCTGATCTGGAATCAATGTTTGAAGGGATACGGACTGAAGGATCGAAAACGCTGCGTCATCGCTTTAATCGCGGCAGCAGCGGCCAAGTTTCTTGTGCTTTATGTGGGCATTGTAAAAATTGTGCTGCCCGTCTTTTTACATCTGCCGGAAAAACAGGGAGCCGTCATATCCCATCTTTTTTCCATTCCCCAGCTGGCCACAGCACTGATTGGCGGAGGAATGGCACTGATGGTTCTGCCGGTTCTCATGAAAATGACAGAATTAAACTTTATTTCCGGAAGACGTAAGAAATAAGAAAGGAACGCAGACAGCGGTCCTGTTATGATAAAGATAGATTCATGTACTTGAATTTCACTGGAGAGGAGGCTCACCATGAAGAAAAGCACCGTATCTGTTTTTATCCTGTCAGGCTTGCTGTCTGTTTTCCTGTCCGGCTGCCAGAAGGCCGAAGATCCTCCCGACGTAAAAAAGGAAACGGAAATCGAAACGGGGAAACTAAGTTCTGGCCTGCCGTTTCAGTTTGCAAGGATGTACGGAATTATCCAATCAGATTACCCGGTTTATGAACTGGACACAATCGTTGAATCTGACCTGCCACAGAAAGAGAAAACCATATCCATAACATCCGCAATCTGCCAAAAACAGGAGCTGATCGTGAGTATGATTATGGATGACTATGAGACTGAAAACCAAACTGCCGGCGATGAAGACGCGGGCTATACCGGGCGGTATCGGAATGATCTTTGGATGTCGGGAGAGGGATTATTTTTGGATGGACCAGGTATCCCGGAAGCGGGACTAAAGCCTGTACAGTCCACCTATGCGTTTTATTCTGATTATTATAAGACATATGGGATCAAGCGTTATCTGGTGGAAGCAAGATTTGAACTTCCGCCGGATGTTGATTTTGATAACCTGCTGCCGGGTTGTGAACTCCGTCTCCTTGATTTTGAAACGCCGTTTCCGTTTTCTTTCAAACGGGTACCCCAGTATGAATCACTGGAAGAGCTGGCCGCCAGGGAACACGGAGCCATCGATACCCATGACGGCATTTCCATTATCTGTATGGGAGAAAAGGTGGAAGACGGGGTTTTGATATCCTGGTATGGGTACGGAGAAACAAAAGAGCAGTCGATCAGCATTACTTACACTCCTCCGGAACAGAACGTTGCGTGGCCAACGATATCCGGTAATGGAAAGGAGTATCCAATCAAGCAGCTTTCTGCAAATCCCTATTGGGATAATTTTGGATTTTACCAGCTGACAGAGGTGAAGCAGCTTGGCCGCCGCTTCCAATGTATATTTGATGTTCCAGAGAATGATCAGAGTCCCTCATATCAGGTCAATATCCCCGGAATTACCTTTTTAGAACATGAGGAATCCACCCCGGTCACCCTGCCGGTCCCGGAAGATTATGAAGAATTGAACCAGGATATTCCATTTAAGGACGGTTCCGTACGTATTCTTGGCATTACCAGGATGAAAGAACCGCAGACAGCATCGGCTTCGAATGATCCGGATGGAACCGAAGGAAGAGAAAGACCGGCAGTCTATATTGATGTGACAGCCATACATGAAGAGAGAAACCTGGCATTAAGACGCTTGATCTGCCAGCGAAAATTACAGTGGAGCGGATGGGAACACGAGCGGTATGATTTTGATGAAACTGGCAGCTTAAGCGGTTTCCGGATCTTCTACGAGGAAGGCGATACCTCAGTCACACTGAAATTCCATTTAGCAGCCTTTTATTGGGATCAGCCATTTGTGATGGAGCTTCCTCTTTAACACAGGACAGTTATGATGTTCTGCCGAATGGTATTGCTTAATATCATGAAATGCCTTATAATTATGTATCGTGGGGGATTGTTTTATTTTGTCCCCCAAAATACTGTTACCACAGCATAAAAATTAAGGAAAAATCATGAGAAAACTAGCTTTAGACGATGAAATATTATTAAGTATCCAACAGCCTGCCCGCTATATCGGGGGCGAGGTGAATACGGTCAGCAAGGACCCGGAAACAGTTGATATCCGCTTTGCCATGTGCTTCCCTGACGTGTATGAGATCGGGATGTCCCATTTGGGAATCCAGATTCTCTATGATATGTTTAACCGCAGGGACGATATCTACTGTGAGCGGGTCTATTCTCCGTGGACGGATTTGGACAAGATTATGCGGGAGAAGAAGATTCCGCTGTTTGCGCTGGAATCCCAGGACCCGATTAAAGAGTTTGACTTTTTAGGCATTACCCTGCAGTATGAGATGAGTTACACCAACATTTTGCAGATTCTGGATTTAAGCCAGATTCCGCTTCACGCCAGTGAGCGGTCCGAGAACGATCCCATTGTCATCGGAGGAGGTCCCTGTGCTTACAACCCGGAACCGCTGGCGGAATTCTTCGACTTATTCTATATCGGAGAGGGAGAGACTTCCTACTACCAGCTGATGGACCGGTACAAGGAGAATCAGAAGAACGGCGGCAGCAGAACTGATTTCCTGGAGATGGCGGCGGAGATTCCCGGCATCTATGTTCCCGCGTTCTATGATGTGACTTACAAGGAGGACGGCACCATCGAAAGTTTCCTGCCCAATAATCCCCATGCCAAAGCGATGGTGGAGAAGGTGGTGGTGACGGAGATGGATACCGTCAATTATATTGAGAAGCCGGTGGTTCCGTTTATCAAGGCGACCCAGGACCGGGTGGTGCTGGAGATTCAGCGTGGCTGCATCCGCGGCTGCCGGTTCTGTCAGGCGGGCAATGTGTACCGTCCGCTACGGGAGCATGGATTGGATTACCTTAAAGACTATGCTTATAAGATGCTCAGGAGTACGGGGCACGAGGAGATTTCCTTGAGTTCCTTAAGTTCCAGCGACTATACCCAGTTAGAAGGGCTTGTGAACTTCTTAATTGATGAATTTAAGGGGAAGGGCGTCAACATTTCCCTGCCGTCCCTGCGGATTGACGCGTTTTCTCTGGATGTCATGAGCAAGGTTCAGGATGTGAAGAAGAGCAGTCTGACCTTCGCACCCGAGGCCGGTTCCCAGAGACTCCGTGATGTAATCAATAAGGGACTGACGGAGGAAGTGATCTTAAAAGGGGCCGCGGAGGCGTTTCACGGCGGTTGGAACCGGGTGAAGCTGTACTTTATGCTGGGACTTCCCACGGAGACCGTGGAGGACATGGAGGGAATCGCCCTGCTGTCGGAAAAGGTAGCGGAGGAATACTACGAGATTCCGAAGGACCAGCAAAACGGCAGAGTCCAGGTGGTGGCAAGCTCTTCCTTCTTTGTTCCGAAGCCGTTTACCCCCTTCCAGTGGGCCAGAATGTGCACGAAGGAAGAGTTTCTGGAGCGGGCTTATTTAGTGAAGGACAAGTTCCGGGAGATGAAAAATTTCAAGAGTTTAAAATACAACTACCATGAGGCGGATTTAACCGTCTTAGAGGGCGTGCTGGCCAGAGGCGACCGCCGGACCGGGGCGCTGATTGAGGAAACCTACAAAAACGGGGCGCTGTTTGAGTCCTGGTCGGAGAATTTTAATAACCAGCTGTGGATGGACGCGTTTGAAACCTGCGGCATTGACCCGGATTTTTACACGGTGAGAGAGCGGAGTCTGGACGAGATCTTCCCCTGGGACTTTATTGACGCGGGCGTGTCGAAGGAGTTTTTAAAGCGGGAGTGGCAGCAGGCAATCGAAGAAAAGGTGACGCCAAACTGCCGTCAGCGCTGTTCGGCCTGCGGCGCCAGAAAATATGAGGGGGGTGTCTGCTATGAAGGTAAGAATTAAGTTTACCAAGCAAGGGGCCATGAAGTTTATCGGACACCTGGATATCATGCGCTACTTCCAGAAGGCCATGCGCCGGGCGGATGTGGATATCAAATACAGCGAGGGGTTCAGTCCCCACCAGGTTATGTCTTTTGCAGCTCCGCTGGGGGTGGGACTGACCAGCAACGGGGAATATATGGATATTGAAGTGAACAGCACGGAGGATTCCGGCACTATGGTGAAACGTCTGAATGACGTGATGGTGGAGGGCATCTCGGTGTTAAGTTACCGCAGACTTGAGGATGGGGCGAAAAACGCCATGTCCATGGTGGCGGCGGCCGACTATACGGTGACGTTCCGGGACAGTGCGAAACCGGCGGATCTAGACGTGTTTTTTGAGGAGCTGGAGGCGTTTTACCGCCAGGAGGAACTTGTCATCACCAAGAAAACCAAACGGGGAGAGCGGGAGGTGGATTTAAAGCCGCTGATCTATGATCTCCACCGGGAGGGGGATGCGGTATTTATGCAGCTGTCCACCGGAAGCTCGGATAACATCAAGCCGGAGCTGGTGCTGGAAGCATTTTACAGCCAGAAAGGGCTGGAATTTTCAGAACTGTATGTTCAGATTCAGCGGGAAGAGGTCTACGGCAATACCGGGGACGGGGAGCACCGGGTGCTTACTCCGCTGGAGGATTTTGGAGAAGACATTGAATAAATTTATCATAACAAGATGGGAAGGGCGGGTGCTTACCGCCCTTGTCTCCGATGAGGGGGTTTTTCAGCTGGGGCTGGAGGACAATGGGGAATCTTCCCTGTTACATAATATCTACATCGGAAAAGTGAAAAATGTTGTAAAAAATATTAACGCCGCCTTCGTGGATCTGGGAGGCGGCCAGATGGCCTATTACAGCCTGACGGAAAATACCTGCCACCACTATACCAGACCCCACGGCAGCGGTCCGCTCCGCGCCGGAGATGAGATCATCGTCCAGGTAGCCAAGGAAGCGGTCAAAACCAAGGACCCGGTGATCAGCAGCAATTTGAATTTCACCGGCCGGTACAGCGTGCTGACGGCAGGCCGGGACGTGCTGGGCTTCTCCGCCAAGATTACGGACCAGGCGTGGAAGCAGGAGATGAAGGAATTACTGGCGCCGGAACTGGAGGAGGGCATCGGAATCATTGTCCGCACCAACGCTTATGGGGCAAAGATCCCAGAGATTCTGAAGGAAATCAGAATTCTGAAGGAGACCTATGGCACCGTGCTGGCGGCGGGCGCCTACCGGACCTGTTACAGCCTGCTCTACGAGGCGGTTCCCTCCTATCTGGGACATGTAAGAGATGCCAGAAACGGCAGCATTGAAGAGATCATCACGGATGACGAAGAGATTTACCAGACCTTGACAGTCTACCTGGAGGCGGAACAGCCGGAGGATTTAAAAAAGCTTTCACTTTACCGGAACAGCATGGTATCGCTTGTAAAACTGTACAGCCTGGAAAAGGCTCTGGAGGAGGCATCAGGAAAACGTGTCTGGCTGAAATCCGGCGGGTATCTGGTGATTGAACCTACGGAAGCACTGACTGTAGTGGATGTGAACACAGGAAAATATACCGGAAAGAAAAATCCCCGTGACACCATTATGAAGATCAATTTAGAGGCGGCAAAGGAGACGGCCAGACAGATGCGTCTTCGCAATTTATCCGGTATTATCATCATTGATTTTATTGATATGGCCGAGGAGGAAGACCGAAAACTGCTGGTTGCCAGCCTATCGGAATGGTGTCAGAAGGACCCGGTGAAGACCACCGTGGTTGATATTACAAAATTAAATCTTGTGGAAGTAACCCGTAAGAAACAGCGCAGACCGCTGCATGAGATCATAGGGGATAACAAAAGGAGATTATAGTGAGATGAAGATTATCATCGTAGGGTGTGGAAAAGTGGGCGCAACCCTGGCAGAGCAGCTGATTATGGAGGGCCACGAGATCACCCTGATTGACCGGGATGCCAATGTACTCAGTTCCATTACCAACAGCATCGACGTGATGGGAATGGTGGGAAATGGAGCTATCTACAAGACACAGATGGAGGCGGGGATCGAGGAGACCGACCTGTTAATTGCCACCACCAATTCGGATGAGCTGAATATGCTGTGCTGTCTGATTGCCAAGAAAGCCGGCAACTGCCAGACCATAGCCAGAATCCGGAACCCGGAGTATGCGGCGGAGGTCCGCTTTATTCGTGAAGAACTTAATCTTTCCCTGGCCATCAACCCGGAGCTGGCAGCCGCCAGGGAGATATCGAGACTGCTGAAATTTCCGTCGGCCATCAAGATTGACACCTTTGCCAAGGGGCGGGTGGATATTCTGAAATTCATTGTACCGGATCATTCGGGCTTACATAATATGCGGGTCTTCGAGGTCATTCCAAAGCTGAAGTGCAACGTGCTGATCTGTGCGGTGGAGCGCGGGGATGACGTGATTATTCCAAACGGTAATTTCCAGTTGAAGAGTGGCGATAAAGTTTCCTTTTTAGCTTCCCAGCTGGAAGCCATGAAGTTCTTTAAAGAAGTTGGGATTCTCAACAACAGCATCAAGACCGCTATGTTTGTAGGCGGCGGAAAAATCACTTACTATTTAGCCAAGATGCTTCAGGATACCAATATCCAGATCAAGATCATCGAGCAGGATTACGAGCGCTGCCGTGTTCTCAGTGAGGATCTGCCGAATGTGATGGTGATTCACGGCGACGGTTCCAACCAGCAGCTTCTGCTGGAGGAGGGAATCCGCCAGACGGAGGCATTTGCTTCGCTGACCGGTTTTGACGAGGAGAACATCATGCTGTCCCTCTATGCGGCCAGCCAGTCAAAGGCCAAGCTGATCACCAAGATCAACCGGATTGCCTTTGAAAATGTGATCGACTCCATGAACCTGGGGAGTATCATCTACCCGAAGCTGATTACGGCGGACACCATCTTACAGTATGTCCGGGCCATGCAGAACTCGCTTGGCAGCAATGTGGAGACCCTCTATAAGATTGTGACAAACCGGGCGGAGGCCCTGGAATTCCGGGTGGAAAAGGACGCCCCGATGATCGGCATTCCGCTGGAAAAGCTGTCCTTGAAGAACAATCTGCTGGTGGCCTGTATCAACCGGAACGGCAGGATCATTACTCCCCGTGGTAAAGATACCATCGAGGAGCATGATACGGTTATTATCGTGACGACGAATACGGGACTCAATGATTTGAAAGACATCTTAAAGTGAGGAAGCTGCCGCTATGAATATAGGAATTGTTCGATATTTTCTCGGGTGGGTTCTCAATATAGAAGCATTTTTGATGCTGCTGCCCTGTGTGACAGCGGTGGTCTACAAGGACCATACCGGGATTTATTTCTTGATTGTCATGATTATGTGCTGGTTTTTGGGCTGGCTGGCGGTGCACAGAAAGCCGAAAAACACAGTGTTTTACGCGAGAGAAGGCTTTGTGACGGTGGCCTTAAGCTGGGTGCTTCTCAGTTTTTTCGGCGCCCTGCCGTTTTGGATCAGCGGGGAGATTCCCTCGCTGGTGGATGCGGTCTTTGAGACCATCTCCGGGTTTACCACCACGGGAGCCAGTATTTTAAACAATGTGGAGGGACTGTCCTACTCCATGCTGATGTGGAGAAGTTTTACCCACTGGGTGGGCGGCATGGGCGTGCTGGTGTTTTTGCTGGCGATTCTGCCGCTGGCCGGAGGCGGGTACAGTATGCACATCATGCGGGCGGAGAGCCCGGGGCCGTCGGTGGGCAAGCTGGTGCCGAAGGTGAAGGCCACCGCGAAGATTCTCTATGTGATTTATTTTTCCATGACCGTGCTCCAGGTGGTGCTGCTGCTTTTTGGAGGGATGCCTCTGTTTGACGCGCTGACTACCAGCTTTGGCACCGCCGGTACCGGTGGTTTTGGAATTAAGAACAACAGTATTGCCTTTTATGACAGCTATTACCTTCAGGGGGTCATTACGGTGTTTATGATCCTGTTTGGAATTAACTTTAACGTGTATTATCTGTTTTTGATTAAACGGCCGAAAGAGGCCTTAAAGAGTGAGGAGGCGCGGACCTATCTGGGGATTATCCTGGTATCGACGCTGCTGATTGCGTGGAATGTGAGAGGGTATTTTCCAACCATATTTGACGCCATCCACCATGCGGCCTTCCAGGTTGGGTCGATTATCACGACGACGGGATTTTCCACGGTGGATTTTGACCAGTGGCCCCAGTTCTCCAAGACCATTCTGATCTGGCTCATGTTTATCGGGGCCTGCGCCGGGAGTACCGGCGGCGGTATGAAGGTGTCCCGCATCATCATATGGATCAAGGAGACGAAAAAGGAACTGTCCTCCCTGATTCATCCGAGAAGCGTCAAGGTGATGAAGCTGGACGGGAAAACCGTGGAGCACAATGTGGTGCGGTCGGCCAATGCCTATTTTATTGTCTATATGCTGATTTTCGCAGGTTCCGTGCTGCTGGTGAGTCTGAATGAATTAGATTTTAATACCACGTTCACAGCGGTGGCGGCGACATTTAACAATATTGGACCCGGTATGGGCGGCGTGGGGCCGATGAGCAATTTCTCGGAGCTCTCTGTGATGTCAAAGCTGGTACTCATGTTTGATATGCTGGCGGGACGTCTGGAGATATTCCCCATGCTATTACTGTTCTCGCCGGGGACATGGCGGAAACAGTAACAGGCGGTTTTTCGCAGGCGGTTACCGCTGCCGGAGACGTTTAAAATTAATCACCGACAGGAGGATCACCATCATCACGTTGACAGATAAAATACCGATGGCGGCCACCAGACCGATGCGGTCCGCGGCGCTTCCCACCAGCTGTGGCGTGATGATCCCGCCCATGGCGGAGATGGCCGTCAGCACCGACATGCCCATGGTGGAGCCGCCTATGATCGGGCCCGCGTTGGCGATGCAGCTGGGGTAGATGCCTGCCAGGAAGAAACCGAAGCCCAGGAGGGCCACGGTGATCACCGGCAGCCAGGTGGAGGAGATCAGGATAAAGAAACAGATCCCGCTTCCGACCGCATTCATCAGCACGATGGCGCTTTTGGAGTAACGCTTCGACAAAGAAGCGCACACCAGGCGTCCGGCCATAATCACCAGCCAGGTAAAGGACACCATGGCAGTGGCAAATGTCTCCGACATGATTCCCGTGCTCTGCAAGTAGGTGACAAACCAGCCGTTGATACAGTTTTCCACACCCAGGTAGAAGAACAGCACAAAACCGATGCAGTAAAAGTCAAAGGATTTTAAGAAGCTGTGGCTTTCGGACAGATCCTGACGCTTTTTCGTCTTTCCGCTGCCTGGATATTCCATCGTCGCGTAGGAGATGGTGGAGGTGATGCACAGGGCGGTGATCACATACATGATGCTTCTCCAGGTAAACCCGGCAAAGGTTAACAGCGCGGTCAGAAACGGCGCCAGAAACGCACCGATGGCAAAGCTGCAGTGGAGCAGATTGACCATCCGGTTGGAGTTATTGCTGATTTCATTGACGGTGGCATTGTTGATAATGGTAATAGAACCCCGCGCCACGCCGACCAGGGCCATGATGAGGTACATGGCGGGAATGGGCGGAAGAAAGGTCAAAAGCAGATAGCTGCATGGCACAATAGCCGCCATCATGGTGATGGAGAGACGTTTCCCAAGATAGGACACCATCACCGGGAAGAACAGGCTGGCAAATAGGTTGCCGATGGCCATCATGGAGAGCAGTCCGCCTGCCAGGGCGTAGCTTAAGCCCGCTTCGCGGATGAGAGATGGAAGAATCGCTCCTACGACGAGAACGGACATTCCGCTGATGGCATAGCCGTAGCAGCAGCGGAAGAAAATGGAACGGTTGATTGGATTGCTATTCACACTCATAGTAGTAGATCCCCTTGTTATGTATAGTATGTTTCTGTAACATAAAACCGGAAAAGCCTTCGGCAGTTACATTTGTCCGTAGCGCGGTCCGATTCAATATTATACTCGGGTTCAACAGGAAACACAAGTGAAAGTGCGGTAAATATATCTAAGGAGACCAGGCAGCGTAAAACAGGAGAGAGCAGATGGAGACGAGAATCGCAGTGATAGGCATTATCATAGAAGACAGGGAGTCCGTGGGGCTGGTAAATGAGATCCTACACCGGTACGGAGACTATATCATTGGGAGAATGGGTCTTCCCTATGAGAAAAAGCAGGTGAACATCATCAGTGTGGTGGTGGACGCCCCCGGGGACATTATCAGCGCCATGTCCGGGAAACTTGGAAATATCCTGGGGGTCAGCGCGAAAGCTCTGCACTCCAAGGCATAAAACCATTGACATAGGGAAGCGCGGACCTTTATACTAGGTGTAAACAGCAGATTAAGCAAGCTGAATGAACAAAGCGAGGCGCGGATATGACACTAAAAGAAGAAATTTATAACAATATTTTTAATGATATTACTGCAGGAAAATATCAGGATGGAGATATTCTGACCGAAAGTCGTCTGGTAGAAAAATATCAGGTCAGCAAATCTCCGGTAAGAGAAGCATTGATCGAGTTATGCAAAGACAGAGTACTTCACAGTCTGCCGCGGCTGGGATATCAAGTAGTTCCGGTAACGTTGAAGGAGGTACTGGATATTCTGGAATACCGACTGGATATCGAGATATGCGGGTTGAAACGGGCATTCCCTAAATTCACCAAGGAGGATTTGCTGCATCTTCAGGATATGATTATCAAGCCTTCAGAATTGATCTCAGGGGATATCAGCTGGCAGCGGAATCTGCGATTTCATTTAAAAATTTATGAGTGCAGCGGCAACAAATACGGATATCAGGAACTGGAGCATACTATTAAGCAGAGTACCCGTTATGTGTCACAATATTTTTACTCCGCCTGGAAACGCTCCAGTGCTTCTAACGGTGAGAATCATAAGATTCTGGTGGATTACCTTATGGCCGGGGATATAGAACTGGCCTGTATTACACTGGAAAAAGATATTATGTTTGTGAAAGAAGAAATTCAAGATCTACATGCCCATGTGTTTGGTTGAGTTATTAGCCGCGGCAGGCGGCCGGGAACAGATAATGTAATTCCCGGCCGCCTTTTTTAGTTACAAAAAAGATTGTAGGCACAATTACACCTTTTTGTAAATATTTTACAATTATTGGTTGACATTTCCCTGTTTTGATAGTAATATTATTGTAAAGACAGTAATATGATTAATGAATAAATAGTAATCATATTACAAGGTAAGTAAAAAATAGCTTAATGGAGGGGCTTATGACGAAACGGGAACGTGTGATTGCTGCAATAGAACAAAGGGAGGTGGACCACGTACCTGCCTGTTTCTCTCTACATTATCCACAAGAAGAGGCATCAGGAGAACAGGTAGTAGACAAACATGTGACATTTTTTGAGGAAACAGATGTGGATATCTGTAAAATCATGAATGAAAATCTGGTGCCATGTATGGGCAGCATGAATAAACCAGAAGATTTTACAAAATTCAGAAGCATATCCATCCGGGACGATTTTATGGCGGCTCAATTGGAACTGGTACGCCAAATCAGAAAACGCTGCAGTCCGGATGTATTTCTGGCAGGAACTCTGCACGGCACAGTTGCCTCCTGTGTACACCCACTTCACCGGGCTGGTATTAAAGCGGTATCAGCCAGGTATTTCCTTCGGGACTGCCTGCGGGAGAATCCGGTTCCGGTGTGGGATGCCATGGAACGGATAACCGAAGGTATGTGTGAACTGGCTAAGGCATATATAGAAGAAGGGCTGGACGGCATTTACTATGCGGCGCTGGGGGGGGAGACCTGGATATATACCGATGAGGAATTTGATATGTGGGTCAGACCCTGCGATTACAAAATCATGAAAGCCATCAAAGATGCAGGGGGCCGCTGTATTCTTCACATCTGCAAAGAAGGGCTGCAGCTTCAGCGGTATAAGGGATATGAAGCATATGCGGATATTATTAACTGGGGGGTATATGATGCACCTTATTCTTTAAAAGCCGGCCAAAGCCTGTTTCCTGACAGCACGCTTATGGGAGGCTTTCCAAACAGAAGAGGCATTATGGTGGATGGAACACTGGAATCTATCAGGGAAGAGACACTGCGGATTATTAAAGATTTTGGAAAAACCGGTTTTGTTATTGGAGCTGACTGTACACTGCCCACAGAAACAGATTATCGTAGGATTCGAACCATTGTAGATGCGGCAAAAGAACTATAAGTTTTGAAAATTGGAAACGAGAACGAAATATGAACAGAAAGAGCAGGGGTTGAGAAGAGTACAAGGAGGAAATCTATGAAAAAACAGATGATACTTTTGGCAGTGGCAGTTTTAACAGTTGGAATGCTGGCAGCGTGCAGCAAGCAAGAAAAACCGCCTGCTGCCATCGATAAAATGGAGACAGATGAGACAACGGCTACTTCCCAGGCGGAAACTTCAATACAGAAGGAGAATAAAGTATATCCGGCGGGCAAGATTGTCATATATGCAACTGGCAATCCAAAGTACCGGGAAAAATTCTGTCAGGAATGGCTGGATGCGAGGCAGGATATTGCATCAGGTATTACCATTGAATTTGTTCAGACAAAAGGCACTGCTGATATGCGGGAAAAAGTAACCATGACTGCCCTGGCCGGGGCCACCCAGGATCTTCCTGATGCATGTATCCTGGATCCTGTGACTGTTAAGGACCTTCAGAAAGCAGGGCTTTTAGTGGATGAGACGGATTATGTAATCCCTCTTATCGATCAGATGGTGGACGGCGCCGCTGACGATGTTGTCATTCAAGGAAAGATATGGGGTCTTCCGGAATCTGTACGCCCACAAGTTCTCTTTTTTAACAAAGATATTTTTGAGACCTATGACGTAGACCCGTCCATGATGGCTACCATGGACGGTTATATTGAGGCTGGCCGGCAGCTGAAAGAAAAAAGCAATGGAACGGTTTATCTGTCCTACATTGATCCAGGTGATAAGACCTGGAGATACTGGGGAAGAAGAGGATTGATGCCTCAGGCTGAAGCCCGTATCTGGGACGAGAACGGCGAGGTAGTGATTGGAAGTGACTCAGGTACCAAGCTGGCTATGGATACCCTTGCAACCCTATACGATGAGGGACTTCTTTTAAAATCGGAAATCATGCAGCCAGCCCTTTATGACGCGATTAACAAACAGCAGGTTGCCACTTTCTATATCGGCGCATTCTGGGATGAATTTTTAAGGCAGAACTGCCAGGCCACAGCTGGTCAATGGAATGTTATGTCAGCTCCTGTATTTGAGAGCGTGGGAAAAGCCGGAGCGCCGGTATCCTCCTATATGTCAATTATTGATAAAGGTGATAACGTATATAAAGATCTGATCGAGCAGATGTGGTATTCATTTTGTTTCGATGCGGAGAGTAAAGAGGCTTATGTCAGATCCATGGAAGAACTCAATGCTCCCTACTCCAATCCCATATCCCTGGAACTTTTAAAACGGGATTTCTGGAAAGAGCCATCTTCCTTTTATGATGGCCAGTCTTTCCGGGAAATGGAGGGGAAATGCCTGGAAAATGGGGCTGTCAATCTGGCTGTTACCCCCCAGGATGCGGAAGCGGACGGTATCATCACGGCAGAATTGGAAAAATATATTGCCGGCGACCAGACAATGGATAAAGCCATTGCCAACATGGATCAGGGATTGAAATCCAAGATCGGTAAAGCGGAAATTATCAAGTAAACGAATCATGATTAGTACATACAATTGCCGGGGAGTACATTTCCCCGGCCTGTATCCATTACGGTAAGGAGGTTTTTCCATGTGTGATGGTTCTTTTGTAAAACAGCTAAAAAAATATCGGGTCCCCTATTTTTTTATCATGCCATTTTTTATCCTCTTCCTTGTGTTTCAGCTGATACCTACCATATGGACTTTTTACATCAGCATGACCAGCTGGAAGGGAATTGGAACACCGAAATACTGCGGATTTCAAAATTATCAGAAAATGATAGTGGACAACATGTTCTGGGAATCATTGTTTAATACTCTTATTTACTGGATTTCAGGACTTGTGTTTATTCTGATCCTATCGCTGTTCCTTGCATCCCTGCTTAACAGCACTTCACTGGTTAAAGGAAAATCCATGTTTAAAACCGCTGTATTTTTACCTTATGTCTGTGCGGCCATTGCTGTGGGTATGATTTTCAAAATGCTGTTTGATGAAAATGTAGGATTGGTCAATGAAGTACTGCTTTTAAGCGGAATCAAAAAAATCCCATGGCTGACTAATTCTAAAATGTCTAAATTTCCAGTAATTATCCTGATTCTGTGGAGGTTTACTCCTTGGTTCACCATGATTATTTACTCTGGTCTTTTAAATATACCAAAAGACTATTATGAGGCGGCCAGCATTGACGGCGGTGGTATTTTACAGCAATTTTTCTATATTACTTTGCCATCATTAAAAAATATCCTGTTTTTCTGTTCTATCACAATTACAGTGGATATGTGGAAGCTGTTCAACGAATCTTATATTTTGGCCGGACCAGGAACATCCAATACATCCCTGTTTCAATATATGTATGAATCCGGTTTTGGAGTTTTCAACATGGGCTACGCTTCTGCAATCGGCGTAATCTTAATCGCAATCCTGGTTGTTCTTTCTATCATACAGTTTTTTACAAGACGTGGCCAGGGAGAATTATAGGAGGGCTTATGGGACGATTCAAACGACGTAAAATCAGTGCCTGTTTCGTATATGTTTCTTTGAGTATCAGTATGGTGATCTGCCTTTTTCCCATTATCTGGATGTGCCTGATTTCCATTAAGAGTACATCGGAGAGCATTACCGGCTTTCACTCAATCCTGGTAGAGCAGCCAACCCTGGATAATTTTAAACGGCTTTTTGACATGGTTGCCGTTGGACAGAATGCTTATAATAGCCTGTTTACCACGCTCCTGGGAACCGTGTCTTCCCTGTTTTTCTGTGCGTTGGCTGGATTTGCATTTGCTAAGTACCGGTTTCCGGGACGGAAATTTTTGTTCTATTTTGTTATTATGACCATGCTGGTGCCACCGGAGGTAGGAGCAGTTCCGTTGTTTATTATAATGAGAAAATTCAATTTGATTAACAGCCTCTGGTCTTTAATCATTCCCAGAATTGCCACAGCTATTGGAATATTTTATATGAATCAGTATATTATGGATGTCCCTGACGAGTTGATAGAAGCAGCCAGAGTGGATGGCTGTAAGGAATTTTTGATATTTACAAGAATTATCATTCCAGTTATCAAACCTGCCTTGGCCTCCTGGGCTGCCATTACACTGATTGCCAGATGGAACGATTTTTTCTGGCCACTTTTATATTTGAGAAAACAGGCAAAATACACGCTGATGGTGACGGTCTCCCTGCTTCCGGTTGGGGAAGGCTTATCCACACCATGGCCAGTTATCATGGCAGGCACCACCCTTGTCATTATTCCCATTATTGTCCTATATCTGATTTTACAGAAATTTCAGCAGGCAGAAGCATTTGCGGGAGCGATCAAGGGATAGACAGAAGGGGGATGGGAAACATAAAAACCATTCAGGAACAGCAATCTGGAACCGCTAATCTGGAACCACTAAAAAAATTAATCTGGAACCACTAAAAAAATTGATTGACAATTATCCCCATAGGTGATAATATTAAACAGTATGCCGCACAATGAGGTTTATAAGTTTCGGATTTTTCCGGACACCACAGTTGGCGAGTAATGATAATAGGAGGTGCCATATGTACGCGATTATTGCAACAGGTGGAAAGCAGTATAAGGTAGCGGAAGGCGATATCATTAAGGTTGAAAAACTTGGTGTTGAAGCTGGAGAAGCTGTCACATTTGACCAGGTATTAGCTGTGAACAACGGAGAATTAGCAGTAGGAGCTCCGACCGTAGCTGGAGCAACCGTTAGCGGAACCGTTGTAAAAGAAGGGAAAGCTAAAAAAGTTATCGTTTACAAGTATAAGAGAAAATCTGGATACCATAAGAAAAATGGTCACAGACAGCTCTATACTCAGGTTAAGATTGACAAGATCAATGCTTAATTAAGCAGGGGACTATGATTAACGTAACCGTATTAGTCGATTCGAAACAAAACTACACAGGGATTACGATGCTGGGACATGCCGGGTATGCCGACGACCATCAGGACGGGCAGGAGCTTGTCTGTGCCGCGGTGTCCGCATTGACGCTTAACATGGCTAATTCCGTAGAACAGTTTACCGATGATGCATTTGAGGCGGATATGGATGAAAAGAGTGGTCTTTTCAAATTCCGGTTTGCTGATGATGACTTCAGTTCCGAGTCAAAACTCCTTATGAACTCTCTGGTCTTCGGTTTGGAGGATATAGAAGAGACATATGGAGAACCATATATTAAAATTCGATTTAAGGAAAGTCCCCATCGCAAAAGCTCAGGGGAAAATAAGGAGGTGTAAGAGATGTTTAAGATGAACCTTCAGTTATTCGCTCATAAAAAGGGAGTTGGTTCTACCAAGAACGGCAGAGATTCCGAGTCTAAGAGATTAGGCGCTAAGAGAGCAGATGGACAGTTCGTACTGGCTGGCAACATTCTGTACAGACAGCGTGGTACCAAGATTCACCCAGGTATCAACGTTGGACGTGGCGGCGACGACACATTGTTCGCAACCGTTGACGGAGTTGTCAGATTTGAAAGAAAGGGCAGAGACAAGAAACAGGTTTCTGTATACCCAAGAACAATCAACGAATAGTTGGAACAGTTGGAAGGCTTCATACCCTTAGCGTATGGGGCCTTTCTTTCATAATTTAGAAGGGTTATGGTGTAACATGTTTGCAGACAGTGCAAAAATATTTATTAAATCCGGCAAGGGAGGCGACGGCCATGTAAGCTTTCGAAGAGAGCTGTATGTGCCATGCGGCGGTCCGGACGGCGGTGACGGAGGCAAGGGCGGCGATATCATCTTTGAAGTGGATGACGGGCTCAACACACTCACCGATTTCAGACAGGTAAGAAAATACGTGGCCAAGGACGGAGAACCGGGCAATAAGAAACGGATGCACGGCGCCAATTCCCCTGACCTTGTGATAAAGGTTCCGGAAGGAACGGTGATTAAGGATTTTGAGACCGGGCAGGTCATTGCGGATATGTCCGGGGACAACCGAAGGGAGACCATTTTAAACGGCGGCCGCGGCGGTCGCGGCAATATGAACTTTGCCACCCCGACCATGCAGGCGCCCAAATACGCCCAGCCGGGGCAGTCCGGACGGGAGCTTTGGGTACAGCTGGAGCTGAAGGTGATCGCGGACGTGGGTCTGGTCGGCTTCCCCAATGTAGGGAAATCAACCCTGCTTTCCAGAGTCAGCAACGCGAAGCCAAAGATTGCCAACTATCATTTTACCACCTTGAATCCACATCTGGGTGTGGTAGATTTAGACGGCGGCGCCGGCTTTGTCATGGCGGATATTCCGGGCCTTATCGAGGGCGCATCCCAGGGCGTTGGTTTGGGACATGACTTCCTCCGCCATATTGAGCGGACCAAGGTGCTGATCCATGTGGTGGACGCGGCATCCACAGAAGGACGTGATCCTATCGCGGATATCAGAGCCATCAACGCCGAGCTGGAGGCCTACAATCCGGAACTGTTAACACGCCCCCAGGTGATTGCCGCCAATAAGATCGACGCGATCTACGAGGGTGACGAGAATCCGGTGGACAAGATTGTGGAGGCATTTGAACCGGAGGGCATCAAGGTTTATCCGATCTCAGCTGTCAGCGGCAAAGGCGTGAAGGAACTGCTGTACGCGGTTTGGGAGCTGTTAAAGACCGTGGACCAGGCTCCGGTGATCTTTGAGCGGGAATTCGATATGAGCTCCTTAAATGCCGAAGAACTGCCATATACCGTGGAAAAGAATGAGGACGGTGAGTATGTGGTGGAGGGACCCCGCATCGAGAAAATGCTGGGTTACACCAATCTGGAATCGGAAAAGGGCTTTGTATTCTTCCAGAATTTCTTAAAAACTTCCGGAATATTGGATGAACTGGTAGAAGCTGGCATCGAAGAAGGCGACACTGTGCGTATGTATGGGTTCGCATTTGAATATTATAAGTAAGTAGGACAAAGGAGACGTTATGACGACGAAACAGCGTGCATATTTAAAGAGTCTTGCCATGAAGATGGACCCGGTTTTTCAGATTGGAAAATCCAGTGTGACGCCGGAACTGACAGCGGCGATTGCAGAAGCGCTGGAAGCAAGGGAGCTGATTAAACTCAGCGTGCTGAAGAACTGTATGGATGACGGCCGCTCCATCGCGGAAGTGCTGGCGGAGCGGACCCACTCGGAAGTGGTACAGGTCATCGGCAAGAAAATCGTCCTTTATAAGCAGGCAAAAGACGAAAGTAAGCGAAAAATTACTCTTCCATAAAGGGTTTCACACAAGAGGGAGAGCAGTTTACGGGAGAAAAAGGAGATTTCCTGCCATGGGAAAGATAGGAATCATGGGCGGAACCTTTGACCCGGTCCACAACGGCCACCTGCATCTTGGCAGGCAGGCATATGTGGAATACGGGCTGGACTGTATCTGGTATATGCCGTCCGGGCAGCCGCCTCACAAGAAAGACCATCATGTCACATCGGTGGAACACCGGTGCCAGATGCTCCGGCTGGCGATTGCGGAGGACGAGGCATTCCGGTTCTCTGATTTTGAGGTGCGCCGGGAGGGCAACACTTACACAGCCCAGACCCTGGCGCTGCTGCGGGAAGCGTACCCGGAGCATACTTTTTATTTTATTCTGGGAGCAGATTCCCTGTATGAGATTGAGACCTGGTACCGGCCGGAGGGGGTCATCGGCGCGGTCAATATCCTGGCGGCCAGCCGGGAATATGGCGCTGGCCACCGTCCAATGAAGGAACAGATCGAATACCTGAATGGGAAATATCACGGCCATATACAGATGCTTCACTGCAAGGAGGTGGATATTTCCTCCGAGAAGATCCGGGAACTGGCGGCCAGAGGGAAATCTGTGATTCCGTATGTGCCGGAAAAGGTGGCCGAGTATATCCGGACCCAGGGGCTGTATCAGGAGGATGAATCATGAACGAATTAGTTCCCAAGATCCGGGAGAAGCTGAAAGAACGTTTAAAACCGTCCCGGTATGAACATACCTTAGGCGTGTCATACACCTGCATGGCGCTGGCTATGCGGTATGAATATCCGCTTGACCAGGCAGAACTGGCGGGGCTGCTTCACGACTGCGCCAAACGGTATGATGATCAGACAATATTGGAGAAATGCGAAAAACACGGAATTGAAGTGACAGCGGAAGAACGCCAGGCTTTGCCGGTCCTGCATGCCAAATACGGCGCATGGATGGTGGAGCATAAATTCGGGATTACCGACCGGGAGATTCTGGACGCCATCGCCTGCCACACCACGGGAAAGCCGGATATGGGGATGCTGGACAAGATTCTGTTTATCGCTGATTATATCGAGCCGAGACGGGATCAGGCTGACAACCTTCCTGCTATGCGGAGGCTGGCTTTTGTGGACTTGGATGAGGCGCTTTTTCACATCCTCAACGGGATGCTGGCTTATCTAAACAGAAGCGGCGGATATATCGCTCCCATGACGCAGGAGACCTATGAATATTACCTGGCCTTACGGAAAGGCCAGAAGGAAAAAGGAGATTCACATGTCTAATTCAATGGAAATGGTAAAGCTTGCGAAAGCAGCTTTGGCAGATAAAAAAGCAGAAGATATCAAGGTAATCGACATTCAGGGAGTATCCGTGCTGGCCGATTACTTTATCATCGCCAACGGCTCCAACCCCAGCCAGGTGCAGGCCATGGTTGACAATGTGGAGGAAGAACTGGGAAAGGCAGGCTATGAGTGCCGCCAGATCGAGGGCTACGGCAGCGCCGGATGGATTCTGATGGATTACGGCGATATTATTGTTCACGCATTTTCGAAGGAAGACCGTCTGTTTTATGATCTGGAGCGGATCTGGAGAGATGGGAAACTGGTGGAAGAGGGCGAACTGTAATACCGGAAGTTTATAAGAATAGAAAAGAGGGATATGGTTGACATAAAATAATTATGTTAACCATATCCCTCTTTTTAATTTTTTATTACATCCTTACATCATGCGAATCAGACCGACCACCTTGCCGACAATCTTCACATCGTCTACGATAATAGGCTCCAGCGCATCATTCTCCGGCTGGAGACGGTAGTGGCCGTTCTCCTTATAGAAGCGTTTCACGGTGGCGGAATCCTCCACTAAGGCCACCACAATCTCGCCATTGCGGGCCGTATCCTGTTCCTCCACGATAATCTGATCCCCATCATAGATTCCTGCGTTAATCATGCTTTCCCCTTTGACACGGAGCATGAACGTCTGTGCATTGGGCAGCATCTCCACGGGGATTGGGAAGTAGTTCTCGATATTCTCCTCCGCCAAAATCGGCTGTCCAGCCGCCACGGTACCAACCAACGGCACATTCACCACCTCACGTCTGGAAAGGTTGAAGCACTCGTCGATAATCTCGATGGTACGGGGTTTGGTCGGGTCTCTTCTTATGTATCCGTTCTTCTCCAGTGTCTCTAAATGGGAGTGGACAGAAGAGGTGGACTTTAATTTTACCGCCTCACAGATCTCGCGTACTGCCGGCGGATATCCCTTTTTCAGTATTGTCTCTTTGATATATTCAAGTATTTCCTGTTGTTTAGCCGTGATTCTTCCCTGCGCCATTCGATCCCTCCTGATTTGTGAACCTTTATGTATGATTCGTTATCTCTTATATAGTAACATATGTTCGAAAAAAATGCAAACCTTTGTTCGAAAAAAACGCCAAAACCTCTTGACAAACATCTGTTCGGTGTTATAATAAGAATATCAGATACAGAACATGCGTTCGCAACAAATGTTCGGAACAAATGATTGGTTGAGATACACAGGAGGGGTTGGATATGAAGAAGCTGATGACGATACTGGCGCTGGTTGTTTTGATCGGTTCCAATTTCTTTGGACATTCCCTGATGAATGCCATGGCCGAGGAACCGGCAGGGCCGGAGATGAGCCGCTGTTACAAGAGCATCACCATCCAGGAGGGCGACAGCCTGTGGGCCATCGCACAGGAATACAGCTGCGGCACACAGTACAGCGTGAAAGAATATGTAGCAGAATTAAAGAAGATGAACGGATTAAAAGAAGACACGATCCACGCGGGGAACCATTTGACAGTGATGTATTTGGTTGCCGCTGAGTAGTGTTTTGCAGCTATGATTTTAACCATAGAAAAAACATCTGTGAGAGACCGCATTTTACAGATGTTTTTTCGCTTATGAAAGAGTAGCCGGATCAGAGGAAGCCTAAAATTATGCGTTGCTTCCTCTGATATCCTCTATGATAAATTGAATATGTTTAATCTGAACGGGGCTTAAGCCCGTAACGTCCAGCAGAACGACGCCTCCGGCTCCCCTTCCTATTTCTTCTCTTCCCAGTAGATAATCTGTGCTCACATCAAAAAAATCAGCTATTTTCTCCAGCATTTCCACCGATGGTCTAATATTATCATTCTCCCAGTTGCTGATACTCTGTTTTTTCACACCTAGTTTGTCCGCCAATTGTACCTGGCTTAAAGCACGGGACTGACGCAGACTTTTGATTTGTTTATGAAACATACCACACCTCGACTGCAATATAATTAAAACTTATTATGTGCGATTTTTAAATAATTTAAAAATACCAGTATTGGAAAATTGGACTTTGTCGATATATATATTAGAGGGGGTGTTGTGAATGTTATCTTTGATATATTTAGTGGATTAATATACCGGTATGTTTTTATTTTTAAGCGAGACAAGGAGGATACAAATGTTAAAAAAATTGAAATTAGCACCAAAACTGGCACTGGTGATCGGCAGTGTTCTGTCGTTGGTTCTGGTTGTTTTGATCACAATTACGGCATTGATGTCAAAATCTGCCATCTCTACTTCTACATACAGCGAGCTGGCCGCTATCTCGGAATCGAATGGAATGGCAATCCAACAGATATTTGACGCTGCCGAAACAGTGGCAACTAATATCCAAAACTACATGGAACGCGCCTACAAGACGGCCCAGACGAACCCATCCCAAAATGTGATTCCAAACGATCCTGCCGCCATTGAGTTGTGCCAAAGTGAAATTTACGGAAAAACTCTGACCTCTCTTAATTATGATGTGGAAGTATTCCTGCGGGAGACTGCCCGTAACACGGCAAAATTCAACGAAGACATTGCAGGAGTAGGAGTTATGTTTGAGCCCTATGCATTCCAGGAAAATATACGGGATTACGCCTTCTACGTGGATGAGAATGCCGCCGACCAGGATATTGTACCCTTCGGAGCCTATGAGACCTACTCCCAGGAAGATTATTATAAAAATGCACTTACTACCAAAACCTCCTGCGTTTCCGATCCCTATGAATACAACGGCGCTACTCTGGTAACATTTGCAAGCCCCATTGTGAGCGGAGGCAGTGTACAGGGAGTTGTGATGGCGGACATTAATGTGGCAAATTTCAACAAGGTAAACTCCACCAATGAAAATTATCCCAGTATGTACTCAACCATCTATGATGATAGCGGGAAGATTATCTACGACAGTGAAGACCCGGCGGATATTGGAAAATATATAGAAGAATTTACACCAAACAAATCGGAACTCTCTCTTCTTAAGTCCAAGATGGCGCAGAAACAGTCATTTTATGTGGAGACTACCAGGGAAGACGGCCGAAAGGTCACGCGCTTTTTCACCCCCATCAATGCGGCCGGCGAGACTTGGTGGTCGCTGACGGCAGTTAGTTCGAGCGATGTAAATGCAGCCGTTAAAACTACGGTTCTCTCGATGATCTTGCTTTCTGCGGCGGCGCTGGTATTGATTATCGTGACAATTTTTATCCTTCTCCACCGCCTGCTCCGTCCAATCAAATCGATTGTATCGGCGGCCGCGGAGATTGCGGATGGTCATTTAGACGTCCAGCTTGTGGCAGAGTCGGAGGATGAGGTCGGGATATTGGCCCAAACTTTTCTCAAAATGGCCCGGAATTTAAATGTGATCGTTTCCGATGTAGATCACATTTTGGGGAAAATGGCAGATGGGGACTTTGATGTCAGAACACGCTCGGAAGAAAGCTATGTCGGAAATTTCCAGGGAATTCTGACGTCCATGAGGACTCTCAACATAAAATTAAGCGATGCTCTGAGTCAAATCAATACCGCTGCCGATCAGGTCTCTGCCGGAAGTGATCAGGTCTCCTCCGCTGCCCAGGCCCTTTCCCAGGGAGCCACAGAGCAGGCTTCCTCCATTGAGGAGCTGGCCGCCACCATCAACGAAATTTCTTCTCATGTGAAGCAGACCGCAGAGAATGCGGTAGAGGCGCGGGACCAGACTTCACGTGCCGGCAGCGAGGTGGACAGCTGTAATCATCAGATGCAGGAGATGATCGAAGCTATGGATGAAATAGGAAGAATGTCAAGCCAAATCAGTAAAATCATAAAGACAATCGAGGATATTGCTTTCCAGACCAATATCCTTGCCCTGAACGCCGCAGTGGAGGCCGCGAGGGCGGGAGAGGCTGGCAAGGGATTTGCTGTCGTCGCCGACGAGGTTAGAAATCTCGCCAGCAAGTCTGCCGAAGCTTCCAAGAGTACATCTACCCTCATCGAAGGAGCGGTCTGCGCCGTTGAGAAAGGTACCAACATCGCCAATGAAACCGCGAAAATGCTGAATATGGTGGTGGAAAGCGCCCAGGCAGTTGCCGAAACCGTAGACAAAATTGCAGGCGCCACCGAAGAACAGTCCGGAGCAATCGGGCAGATTACCATTGGCGTGGATCAGATTTCAAGCGTGATCCAGACCAACTCGGCGACGGCTGAGGAAAGTGCGGCTGCCAGTGAAGAACTCTCCGGCCAGGCCCAAATGCTCAAAAGCCTCGTAAACCAGTTTAAGCTGAGGGACTCCACGATATAATTAATTATCCTGAGCCGTCTCCAAATGGGGACGACTCAGGATAATATACTATGATTCCCGAAGCTTAACTGCATTTCTGGCACTGCGGCGCCGTTCATCTTCCAAGGCGGCATAGTGCTTTTTGGTCGTATTGACGTCGGAATGGCCCAAAACATCGGCCACCAGATAAATATCGCCGGTTTCACGGTAGAGGTTGGTGCCATAGGTGCTCCGCAGCTTATGAGGGGTGATTTTCTTAAGTGGAGTGACAATTTTGGCATATTTCTTAACCAGATTTTCCACACTGCGGACGGAGATCCGTTTCATCTGGAGGGACAGGAATAGAGCGCCTTCGTGGCCGGATTCCGGGATTAAGTGTTCCCGTTCTTCTAAGTAATCCATAAGAGCGTTTTCTACCTCCATACCGAAATAAACGGTTACTTCCTTTCCCCCCTTGCGGTGGATTCGGATACCGCCATTCTTGAAATCCACGTCGGAGAGATTGAGCCCTACACATTCGGACACGCGGATTCCCGTGCCGAGAAGCAAAGTCAGCAGGGCGAGATCGCGCAGCTTCGTTTTCTCGTGAAAGTTTTTCTGCTGCTTGGTTAAGGAGTCGCCGCGTTCCACCTCATCCAGCAAGAGTGCCACCTCATCCACATCCAGCCGGATGATCTCTTTCTCATGAAGCTTTGGCAGCTGTACCAGGGCGGCAGGATTGTTTTTCAGCATCTCATTGCGGTAAAAATAGTTGTAAAAACTCTTCAAGGAAGCGATTTTTCGCATAATTCCCCTCTCTTTATTGACGACTTCCTGGTTTTTATCATTGAAACGGTACTTTAAATATTCCATGTATTCTTCCAGATCGGAGACCCGGATCTGATCCAGGTGGGAGAGTGTGATATCCTGCATATCCAGTTTCTTAAGCTCCGGGTTCTCTTTCAGAAGAAAATCAAAAAATACTTTTAAATCATAGGCATAAGCAATTCTTGTGCGGGAAGAGGTAAGGGGCTCGATGCCACGGAAAAAGGAAGAGCAGAAGAGTGGCAGTGCCTTAATCAATTCCCTTAATTTCTTTGTATTTTCCCGGTCTTTCTGCTCATAATACGGAAGATCCGCCATGTTTAAATGTCCTCCTTATTTGTGGGTGGGTCGCTGCAGATCGATCTCAGATCCGGCCATCCGTCAATATTTCCGTTACAAATGGCATGAAACATGCGGTCCTTAACGCCCGGATTTTCTTTCTCCAAACTCTTCGTTAATAATTTAACATATTCCCGTTTGGTATGGCCGTCCACCGGACATGGATTTTTACATACAGGAAGCTGATATTTATTTTTAAATCCAATCACATCCGCCTCGTCCACATACATCAGCGGCCGGATTACCGACAGTTCCACCCGGTCTAAATACGTATACGGGGAAAATGCATAAAAGCGTCCCTCGTAGATTAAAGACAACAACATCGTTTCCACCAGATCGTCCTTGTGGTGTGCGTAAGCGATCTTATTGCAGCCTAAACCCTTGGCCGCCTGATTGAGAGCTCCTTTGCGCATCTTGGCACAGAGGGCGCATGGATTGGATTCTTTTCGTATCTCAAACAATATTTTTCCAATATCGGTGGAAACTACGGTATAAGGAACGGATAATCGCTCACAGAGTTCTTTCACAGCCGTGAAGTCTGATTCCTGAAAACCTAAATCCACGGTAATAGCCGACAATTCAAATGAATTCGGATAAAACCGCCTGAGCCCGGCAAGCGCGTACAATAAAGTCAAACTGTCTTTACCGCCGGATATCCCCACCGCAATATGGTCGCCAGGGGAGATCATCCGATAATCATCAATCGCCTGGCGGGTTAAACTGTATAATCGCTGTAATTTCATAAGAATGTATGGAACCCTTTCTAACCCTTTTTCTTGTTCAAACTATTCGTTAAAGTAGACTTTCGCGAATAGATTGTTTTGTAACACCATCATACCATAATCAGATAAAAAAAGAAAGTCATTAATTTCATAATATGGACTCCTAACTAATAAAGATGCAGGAATCGAACGAGCATCCTGCATCTTTATTGTTATGATCGTATTGACTCATGCAATCCTCAGCCTGGACCACCAGGGCCGCTGTTGTCGGAATTGTTTTCACCTGGAGCAACCGGGCCGGGAGCCTGGGTAGTTGGGGAAGAATTGGAATTGCCGGGATGGGAATCCGGACCGCCTGGGCCCGCGCCTTCCGTAGAATGAGAAGAAGTTGTCTCTTTGATACTCTCTTTCGTCTCTTCCTTCGTTTCCTCTTTGGATGGCTTGGTACTCTCCTCGGTGGCCCCGATTCCTGGACCGACTTCCTCTTCGCCGGAACTCTCCTCGGTGGAGGTTTCCTCCGTCTCTTCCTCTGTGGTAGTTTCCTCCGTGGTTTCGGTCTCCTCTATGCTGGTCTCCGGTGGGGCGGTCTCTACCGGGGCTGCCGGGGCGGTGGCTTTGCCGCCGGAACCTCCGGAACCACCGGAGCCGCCGGCTTCCACCTTCGGCGCGTTGTCGGCGACCTCTCCCATACCACTGTCGGAAGCAATCTTGGCGCTGATCTTCTTCACCGTTGCGGATGGCTGGTAATCTTCCACACCGTACAACAGCTGGTGAAGCTGACTTACATTGCTCTCCAGCGTCAGCGGAACGACACAGCTTCGTTTGCTGATCTTCGCTTCCCCGCGGGAGAATGGGAAGCCGTCCGTGGTTCCCAGATGATACTTGCGGAAATCCTTGGCCATCGGAATCAGGTCGTCGATTCCGACACTGGTGGAAATCTGGGGAAGCACCGTCACTAAAATATTGTTCAGGACACTGAAATCTGCCTGCTTCGCTTTATCCATCGCCAGGGAGATCACCTTTCTCTGACGGGCGGTCCGATTATAATCCGTATCCATCAGACGCAGTCTGGCATAAGCCACCGCCTGGACACCGTCCAGATGATTCATTCCCGCGCTCTTTAGCTGGTATGATCCGATTCCTGTGGAATTTACCGTCTCTGTGATAAAGGAGTTGATATAGGCAAATTCACTGTCGGTAATCTCCAGATCAATGCCGCCCAGGATGTTGATCACATCCGCTACGGCTTTCCAGTTGAAAGTGGCGTAATCATCGATCTTCAAATCCAGGTTCCGCTCCAAAGCAGATACCGCCTGTTTGTGGCCGCCTTTAAAATAAGCCTCATTAATCTTGTGCATGGTGCCGTCTTCATCGATCTGCAAGTAGGTATCACGGTATACGCTTACCAGTTTCATCTCCCCGGTTTTCCGATCGATGACGCAGAGCATCTCCACATCGGACAAGGCGCCTTTTTCCAGGTTGCCGTCTCTGGAATCCACGCCGAAAATAGCTACGGTCCAGTATCCGGTGCTTCCCTTTTTAAAGAACAGGAAGACGCCTCCGATTAAAAGAAACAGCACCAGAAACTCAATCAGGAGAATCTTTCCTTTTTTCTTCTTCTTTTTCTGTTTCATATCCTGGCTGCCAATCTCTCCTCCGTTTGTTTTTCCTTTTCGCCCCCGTGTCTCCGTCTCCGCTGCATACCGGCCGGAAGCAGCTTTGCCGGACGCTGTGCGGGAAACATTTCTCCTGCCATCCGACGATGAACTTCTCTGTGCGGACTTCGAAGATGTTCTGGAGGAGGATTTTCTTCCTGATGACGAACTGCTCCTTCTAACTCTTCTGTCATCATAGTCGTCATCGTCATATTCATCGTCGTAGAGATAGCGGTCGTCTTCCACTCTCCGGTAGGAGGTGCGGTTTCCACCGCGTCTCACCGGCTCTTCGTCATCAAAGTAGGACTCGTCCATATCAATGTCATAAGTATTAAAATCAATAACATCGATCTCCGGCTCTTCTTCCCTTCCATAACGGCCGGCTGGACGCCGGACTTCCTCTTCTCTTCCACCGCCACGCTGCTGGCCGCGCTGCCTCCTGGCGCGCATGCGTTCTAATTCATCATCGTACTGCATATTTATAATCCACCTTTTTCACTTGATTGCTTTTTCCTGTTTTTGATTGTGTTATTGATTTAACAGCCGTCTGTAATGAGGGCCTTCGGCATTTAACCGGCTGACAGTCACATTGTTGATATTTCCGCTGGTTTCGTGAATCACATACATCTCCCCCTCCGGCGCCCAGGCCAGGAACAGATAGACATGGGAATTCTCGGTGTTGGTTCTGACAATAATGTCCCCTGCCTGTAACTGTTCCCGCGTGGTGGCGGTTCCCAGCTGGGCCAGACCGGAAGTGCTTTCGGACTCCAGGCGGGTGCCAAGGGCTGTCCAGTACACCCAGTTAATCCAGCCGGAGCAGTCCAGTCCCCGCAGTCTGCGTCCGTCCATATCCTCCGTGGTCACGGTTCCGAATCCGTTGCCGTCATAACCGGCAGAAGATGCTTTGCCGCCCCAGTAATAGGGAATACATCCTACCGACTGAAGCGCCTGCCGGATCAGCTCCCGCTGAAAGACCGTGGACTCCTCCGGAAGCATATCCATATAAAAAGAAATCTCTGCCGCCGACAGCGGAGTCCCCATGTACAGGGTTGTGATAACCGGAAGCCCGTAGACTGCCTCCCAGTTCTGGTTCCAGATACAGCGGGCATGGTGGCGGTTCATCTTCGTCCAGCCCTGCCAGCTGACATTGTCCGACATACGACCGGTGTCCTCCGAATTAACATGGACTGAAGTATTGCCGGTGTCCCCCGAACTAACATTGCCCGGATCATTGCCGATGGCATCCACATCAAACAGACGGCCGGTTCCTTCAATTCCCTGAATCACAGCTGTTATTTCCAGATCAAGATGGCCGGGACAAGCCGCTTCCTCCTCGCTGGCGGCCGATGACTCGTCTGCCGTCAACCGGCCGCCGTAGGCCGCGATCACCGCTTCCCAGACATCTCTCGCCGGTCCCTCAAAGGACTCCCAGTCAGCCGGAACATCCTCCATGGTGTAACGGCTTCGGATCTCATCGGCATCCATTGTCTCTGAGCCTCCGGCTGCCCCAGCGCTGGTCTCCCCATGATCAACTTCCGACTCTGCCGTGGTTTCCACATGATCAGCAGCTGTTTCTGCGGTGGTCTCCACATGATCAGCAGCTGATTTTGCCGTGGTCTCCGCAAGATCAGCGGAAGAATCTGCCGCGGTCTCCACCGATCCCCCGGCTGGAAATGTCTCCGGCGCTGTCTGGTTCGAATACGCCTCCACCGTCACCGCTGAAGTCTCCCCTGACGGCAGTGCCGCTATGGTTCCCGAAGTCTCCGTTTCTAAGCTTCCGTCCCCAGTATTCCCCTCCGCCGTCTCGTTCTCCGTTCCATCTGTCTCTTCCCGCTCCAGCCTGCATGTCCCATCACAGTAATACACCTCGCCAATCTGAACCGTATGCTGGTGTGACGCCTCCCAAAGCTGTCTGCAATATTCCAAAAATGCTTCCCCGTCGGAATCTCCCTGGCGGTAGGCATAGACACTGGCCAGGGATACGATATCCTTGGCGTTGGAATACCCGCCGATCAGGTTCCCGTCCCCATCGTGGAACACCACCTGGCTTTTCGTCCAGCCAGGCACCACCCAGGAATCCGGGTCGTCCTGATCCTGGGTTTCCACCGCAGGATCATACAGTCCCAGCACCGCATTTCTGCTGATGCCCAGCTGTCCTGCCAGCTCCTCCGGCGTCAATTTCATGATTTCATTCATCCCCGCGATCCAGTTGGTATCCAGCTGGGACAACAGTTCACAGGCCTGACCCGCATAGCTGTCCCAGACATCCCCGGTCTCCATCCCCTCCGGATAGACATCGGCCATATTAAGCCGCACGGAAGAGCCGGCATGCTCCTTTTCTGCCTGGGCGGGCGAGGCCGGTTTTGCAGAACCGCCTGTCTCCTGCCCGTCTCCTTCAGCTTTGCCGTACTCCGCATCCGAGGGAGTATTCTTCTTCGCGTCTGCCGGTGCCGCGGTTTGACCGGCGGGCTCAAATGTTTGCGGAACATAATCCTTGGTCCCCACAATCACGGCCAGCCCCAGCGCCAGCATCACACCGGCTGAAACCACCTGATTGGCTCTTTGCGTCAGTGGTATATGTAACGTTATTTTCATGGGCATATTCCCGCTTTTTTTCTATGTTTTATCTCAACTATAAGAATATATCACATTTATCAATTCAAATACAATACATAACTATTAAATATCTATTAAGATACCATAGAAACTTTCTAACGTTTTCCAATTATTCCAAATCAATCAGCTGTCCTTTGTTAAAATACTTTCGGTCATTCTCATTGATTTCCCGCAGCACCCGGCATGGGCATCCCACTGCCACCACATTGGCCGGGATATCCTTCGTCACCACACTTCCCGCGCCGATGACGGAATTCTCCCCGATGGTCACTCCCGGCAGGACAACGCAGTTGGCTCCCAGCCACACATTGTCTTCAATCCGCACCGGCAGACTGTACTGTGCCGTTTTCTTTCGGATTTTGGGGTCTATGGGGTGGTTCGTAGAACAGAGCACCACATTGGGCCCTATCATCACATAGTTACCTACCCGGATATCCCCATCATCGACCATCACCAGATTAAAATTGACGTAAACGTTATTGCCAAAATAAGCATTTTTGCCGCCCCAGTTGGCATGAAACGGCGTTTCAATATAACAATTCTCCCCGATTTGTCCAAACATCTTTTTTAACAGTGCTTTCTTTTCGGCCTGCCTGCTTGGTTTTAACTGATTATATTCAAACAGCCGGTCCAGGCATTCGATCTGATCCTGCATCATCTCTTCATTGTCACAGTAATACAATCTCCCACTATCCATCCGCTGCCTGATTTCTCCGTAATTCATTCCGATTGTCCTCCAATTCTGCGGGCCTGCGCCCAATTTGATTGTAGCATACCACACATCCGCCGGATCAACAACTGATTTTGAATTCCCATATTTTGATTGACGCATATGATAAAGCAGAGCTATAATAAACCCAGCCTGTCATAAGGAGGAACAGGAGTCCATAGCAAAGCTAAGCGCCATGCACCACGATCTGCGTACGTGAACAGTGAAAGCTGGCAGAGAAAGGTTAACGAGGTGAAGAGGTTATCGAATATTCGGCGGGTACTCTTCCATGCCGCTTCGGGCGTGTGATACCGGGTGAAATATGCAGGTGACTGCAAAACAAACATCCTGTAACCGAAGCATCAATTCTGAATAGGGATACAGACGAAAAAACTGCCATACCGGGGATCGACGGGGATTGATACGGTGACAGTCTATTTTTATATGCCTAATTCGGAAAAAACGGACATTTACCTATAAAAATCAGATTGGAGCAGACAAATTATGTGTGGAATTATTGGATATACAGGACCGCTGGAAGCGAAGAACATACTGCTGGATGGTTTATCACGGCTGGAATACCGGGGATATGACAGCGCCGGCATTGCCTTTTTTGATTCGCATTCCCGGATACAGCTGGTGAAAAAGACCGGCAAAGTAAGCAATTTAAAACAAGCGCTCAGTGATATGACAGACACCTCCCACTGTGGCATCGGGCATACCAGGTGGGCCACCCACGGCGGAGTGACCGACGAAAATGCCCACCCCCACCGGGCCGGACGGGTGACCCTGATACACAACGGCATCATTGAGAATGATCACCAACTGACTGCCGACTGGAAACTGGAAGACAAACTGGTCTCCCAGACGGACAGCGAGGTGGCCGCATGGCTTCTGAACGCCCTTTACGACGGTGATCCGAAAACGGCCATCACCGCCCTTCTCGCCTGTCTGGAGGGCTCCTACGGCTTCTGTATCATGTTTGATGACCGCCCGGGGGAAATCTATGCTGTGCGGAATGTCAGCCCAATGGTGGCGGCCTACACCCAAGCCGGCGCTTTCACAGCTTCTGACTTAACGGCCCTGATTCCCTTTACCAGAGAATATTTCGTGGTGCCGGAGCGCCGGATTGTAAAACTGACTCCCTACAAGGCCGTCGTATATGGCGCGGATGGGAAGAAGATGGAGCCGGAACTTCTGACTGTCAACTGGAACATGGATGCCGCTATGAAAAACGGGTTTCCCCATTTCATGCTGAAAGAAATCCATGAGCAGCCGGAAGCATTGAAACAAACCGTTCTTCCGCGTCTGAACAAGGGACTCCCGGATTTCACCGACGACAAAATCCCGGATGCAATATTGACCGGATGCAACAAGGTTCATATCATTGCCTGCGGCACCGCCATGCATGCCGGGATGGTGGCGCGGGCCATGATGGAGCCGCTGCTTCGCATTCCCGTTATCGTGACCATCGCCTCGGAGTTCCGCTATGAGGAGCCGCTGATCGATGAGAAAACCCTTGTCATTATCATTTCCCAGTCGGGAGAGACCATCGACACCCTGGCTGCCTTAAGACTTGCCAAAAGCTATCGCGCGGCCACTCTGGCGGTGGTCAATGTGAAGGGGTCCACCATTGCCAGGGAAAGCGATTACGTGTTCTACACCCATGCAGGCCCGGAGATTGCCGTGGCAAGCACCAAGGCCTACTCAGTACAGCTGGCGGCCCTCTATATGATCGGGTGCCGGATGGCCCTGGTCCGGGAAAAATACAGCCGGAAGGAAGCAGCCGCTTTCTTAGCGGACCTTCTGGACGTCATTCCGGCCATGGAAGCCATGATTGGCCAGAAGGAACGCATCAAGGCCATGGTGACCCATTTAATCAACCAGAATGACACCTTTTTTATCGGCCGCGGCTTAGACTACGCCTTCTCCCTGGAGGGGGCCTTGAAATTAAAGGAAATCTCCTATATCCACGCCGAAGCCTATGCGGCCGGGGAATTAAAACACGGCACTATCGCGCTGATTGCGGAACAGGTTCCGGTGATAGCCATCGCCACCCAGGACCGCATGTTCGCCAAGACCGTCTCCAACATCCGGGAGGTGAAAGCCAGAGGCGCCTTCGTCATCCTGCTGACTAAGGAAAATGCGGTGGTGGACGGGAATTTAGCCGACATCCATCTGCGGATACCCAGCTTGGATGACCGCTTCACCGTATTTCCGATTGCCGTGGTGCTGCAACTGATTGCCTACTACGCTGCCCTCGGCAAAAATCTGAATGTGGACCAGCCGCGCAACCTGGCAAAATCCGTAACAGTGGAATAAAAAGCAAGTGCACAAAAAAATACCCCTCCGCCTCAACCCACACAAGGTTCCAGACGGAGGGTATTGTTTGTACCCGCTTCTATTAATCTGTTATTTTGCCGCTATTGATTTGAGGTGTTCCTGTTTTACCTTTGCAAATTCCTGGATGATATGCACGGCTCCCTCAACGCCGGTGCAGCTGCTGTTGATACACAGATTGTAGCTTCTGGCATCGCCCCACTTCTTGCTTGCATAGTAGTTATAATAGCTGGCGCGCTTTTTGTCGGTCTTGATCATGATATCTTTTGCCTTGGACTCGGAGGTGTCATACAGCTCCTTTAAATTGGCCAGCTTATCCGGCTCATCGGCTGTGATAAACACACTGACCAGACCCGGGTAATCCGCCAGCGCATAGTCGCCGCAGCGTCCTACGATCACACAGGATTCCTCTTCCGCCAGCTTCTTGATGGTATCAAACTGAGCCAGGAAGATCTTATGATTGATTGGCATATCCATGTAAGCCGAGGTGGTATATCCCAGGGAATACGTATCCATCACCAGGGAATATAAAAAACTGCTGGTCGGTTTCTCGTCATGTGTCTCAAACAGTTCTTCACACAACCCGCTCTCTTTTGCAGCTTTGGAAAGAAGCTCTTTATCGTAGCATTTCACTCCCATGGCCTTTGCAAGTTCCTGACCGATCAGCCGTCCCCTGCTTCCACACTGTCTGCCAATTGTAATTACTAAATTATCACTCATATATATCTCTCCTTTCAGCATAACCTATGTTGCCCTTATATCGTAAGGAACATGTTGAAACATTTTCCTTTAGGTATATTATACAACAAAGTATCTGAAAAGTATATAAACAAAACACCAATATCTATCTATTTTGCTGATTATCTCTGTGATTTCAACAAATTAGTGAAGTCAATAGCCGCCGGGGTTGCCGCCAGACCGCCCTTTCCGGTCTCCCTTAAAGACGGATGCATCTTCTCTCCCACCTCGCGCATGGCGTCAATCACCTGATCGGCAGGGATGGCGCTGGTAATGCCGGCCAGAGCCATATCCGCGGCGGTCAGTGCGTTGACGGCGCCTGTGGCGTTTCGTTTGACACAGGGAACCTCCACAAGACCGGCCACCGGGTCACAGACGAGCCCTAAGAGACATTTTAAGGCGATGGCGCTGGCCGTGATGATCTGCTCATTGGTGCCGCCCTTTAAGGCCACCATGGCTCCCGCGGCCATGGCGGAGGCGGAACCGATCTCTGCCTGGCAGCCGCCGGCGGCACCGGCGATAAAAGCCCGCGCCGCGATCACCTGGCCGATCCCCGCGGCCACGTACATGCTTTCGATAACCGCCTCGTGGCTCACTTCATAGGTCTTATAGTAGGGAATCAGGATGGCAGGCAGAACACCGCAGGAACCGGCCGTGGGAGCCGCCACAATCCGCTTCATACAGGCGTTGGACTCGCCCATCTCCAGTGCCTGGGCAATGACCTGTCCCAGGAAGTCCCCGCACAGGGAATCTCCCCGGCCCACATACTCCCGCATCAACAGTCCCTGGCCGCCCACCAGGCCGCTGGCGGACTTTCGGTTTCCTTCATAGGTGGTGGAGGCAAGCAGCATGGCATCCCACATGGCGTACATCTGCTGCTTGGATTCCTCCTCCGTCACCGTCCGCTCCTGGCAGTCGTCGTCCATCACCGCTTCATAAAATTTCCGATGGTTTTGTTCACAGTAATCTAAGATTTCTTGTAATGATTGATAAGCCATTTGTCTTAATCTCCTGTCTCGGTTTGATCAAATATTTAAGCAGGTCACCTTGATAATGCCGCCCACCTTCTTTAAATCCGCCACCAGCGCCTCAGGGATATTCTGATCCACCTCCGTCACCATGACGGCATCGCCTCCCCGCTTGCTGCGGTATAGATTCATGGTCGCGATATTGATGGCTTCCCTGGCGAGCAGGGAGGTCACCTCCGCCACCAGACCCGGCTGGTCGATATTGTGGACAATGAGGGCCGGCCGCTCGGCAGTCACGTCAATCTGGGTTCCATCCAGCTTGTTTATCATGATCCGGCCGCCGCCAAGGGAGGAAGCCTGGACCTCTAACGTCCGCCCGGAAGCGTCCATCACCTCCAGATAAGCGGTGTTTGGATGGGCATCCCGGATATTGCTATTGAGAAACTGAAAATCCAGTCCCTGCTTTTTAGCCAGTTCAAAGCTGTCCGGAATCTGAATATCATCCGGGGTCATGCCCAGAAGACCCGCCACCAGAGCCCGGTCGGTTCCATGCCCCACGCCGGTGGCCGCAAAGGAGCCTGAGAGTGTGATCACAGCCTTGACCGGCGCACTTCCAAGCAGTCTTCTGGTGATCAGTCCTATCCGCACCGCTCCCGCCGTGTGGGAACTGGATGGCCCTACCATAACCGGGCCTAGTATATCAAATATGTTCATCTTCTGCCTCCCATAAAAATAATAGCAATCAACAAAATCCCTGTCGCAACATCACGTCACAACAGGGATTTGGACAAATTCAGTATAGATAATTTTACAATCACTGTCAAGGGATACTTAAGCCTGTTTACCGGCATGAACCGGGCTGGCGCAGATCATGGTAAAATCCCCCTTCCACTCACAGGTTCCGTAGTGGTAAGGCAGGATGAAATGATCCCCTTTCCTGACTGGCTGGCCATCGACAGAGCCTTCCCCCTCGATGATGCTCACATTCATAAACGGCACGTCCCCAAAATCCGAAACAAAGGTTCCATTTATCTCATATTTATCCACGGTATAGAAATCGCAGCTGATAAAACGGGTCTGCACCGCGCCGTCATGGTTCACCGTCTCAAATTCGCTTGAGGACTCCACATAAGGCGCTTTGATGGTATCAATGCTCTGGTTGATATGTAACGGTCTCAGCTTCCCATCGGACAGCCGGTCATAATCATAAACCCGGTAAGTAATATCACTGTTCTGCTGGGTTTCAAAAATCAGGGTGCCGCCCTTGATGGCGTGAAGACAGCCTGGTTCAATCTGGAAAAAATCTCCCTTTTTAATCGGGACCAGACGGATAAAGTCCTCCCAGCGTTTTTCCTCAATCATCTGCTTCATCTCATCGTGGTTTTTGGCATGGTGGCCGATGACAATCTGGGCGTCCTCGTCGCAGTCCAGCACATACCAGCACTCGGTCTTGCCGAGGGAGCCGTTTTCATGGACAGCCGCATAAGCGTCATCAGGATGTACCTGGATGCTTAAATCGTCCTTGGCATCAATAATCTTTGTGAGCAGTGGGAAACGGTCCCCGCCGCAGTTTCCGAACAGCTCCGGATGGCTGTCCCACAGCTGGCTTAAGGTCTGCCCGGCGAAGGCGCCCGACGCGATGGTACAGTCGCCGTTGGGATGCGCGCTGATGGCCCAGCACTCTCCTGTGTGGTCACAGGGAATATCATAGTGGAACACAGTCGATAACTTCTCCCCACCCCATATCATCTCTTTAAACACCGGTGTAATCCAAAGAATCTCTGACATTTTCTATCTCCTTTCGTCTCTCAAATCGTTTTTGATACGCTTATCTCAGACCGTTCTTAAGTGTTTCTCAATTTCCCCAGCAGCTCTTCAAAATACGCCGGAAGCGGCGCTTCGAACTCCATATATTCCCCCGTCCGCGGATGGACAATCCCAAGCACGCCCGCATGGAGTGTCTGTCCCTGAAGATGATAGGGGCATTTGGCCGGTCCGTAGACCGCATCTCCCAATAACGGATGGTGGATGCTTGCCATATGAACCCGGATCTGGTGGGTCCGCCCGGTCTCCAGACGGCATTCAATATAGGTAAACTGGCGAAAACGCTCCAAAACCCGGTAATGGGTCACCGCTTCCCGCCCATGTTTCTCATTGATACTCATTTTCTTCCGGTCCACCGGATGGCGGCCGATAGGAGCATTTACCGTGCCCTCGTCCTCCTTTACCACGCCGTGGACGACAGCCCGGTACCTCCTGGTGATGGAATGTTCCTTTAACTGGGCCGCTATCGCGTTGTGGGCGAAATCATTTTTACAGACAATCAAAAGGCCGGTGGTATCCATATCGATCCGGTGGACGATCCCCGGCCGCATCACGCCGTTGATTCCCGATAAATCGTCCTTACAGTGTTCCATCAGTCCATTGACCAGCGTTCCGCTGTAATGTCCCGCCGCCGGATGCACCACCATCCCCTTCGGCTTATTGACAATGATCATATCCCGGTCCTCATAGACAATGTCCAGGTCCATCTTTTCCGGAACGATCTCCGGTTCCACCGCCTCCGGAAGTTCCAGCTCCACCAAGTCACCGGCCGCAGCCTTGTAATTGGATTTCACCGGCTTTCCGTTTACCAGCACACACTCCGATTTTAGCAGCTTCTGGAGATAGGAACGGGACAGTTCCGGATAAACATTTGCCAGGCATTTGTCAAGCCGCAGGCCGTTTTGTTCTTCGGATACCGCAAACTGCTGTGCCACTTAACTCTCCTCCCTGCCGGCGTCCTGTTTCCTGGTAAATACCGTCAGTTCTTCTTCTTTATAAAAGAACATCAGGAAAACAGCCGCGGCCGCCGTGGCCACCGTCACATAACAGTCCGCCACATTAAAAATCGGGAAATTGATCAGTTTAAAATACAGAAAATCCACCACATAACCGAGACTCACCCGGTCAATCATATTGCCGACGGCTCCTGCCACGATCAGGCACATACAGATGAGAAGAGGCAGATACCGCTTCGTCACCGGCATTTTCCACAGCAGCCAGGCAGCTGCCACCAGCACAACCGCAGCCACCACAAAGAAAAAGAACTGTTTCCCCTGCATCATGCCGAAAGCTGCGCCCCGGTTCTCCAAATACTGAAGTTCAAACACGCCGTCCCAGATGACAAACGGCTCCTTTCCCTTCAGTCCCGCCACTGCCAGCGCCTTCGTCCACTGATCCAGTCCGATTGCCACGGCTACACCTATGATAAATCCCAAGATTTGTCTTGTCTTCTGCTTCATACTGTTTTTTGTACTCCAATTCCGTTAAAATTATTAGCTGAGGATGCTGTTCAAGCCGTCCCTCATCTCGTCCGCCGTCACCTGACGGTCAATCACCGCCTGGCCGATGGTCTGCAGCAGAATAAACTTGATCACACTGCCGTCCATCTTTTTGTCATTCCTGGTGGCGTCGATGACCTCATCCACCGACAGGCCGGATACCGATACCGGCATCTCAAAGTCCTCCATCAGCTGTTTTAAGGCCGTTACATCCTCCACACTGATCCATCCCCGTTGGGCGGAAATATGGGCGGCGGCCAGACATCCAAGCCCAACGCAGTGGCCGTGAAGCAGCGTGAAGTTCTTCAGCTTCTCCACCGCATGCCCCAGGGTATGGCCGAAATTCAACAACGCCCTCTCTCCCTGCTCCGTCGGGTCCTTCTCCACCACAAGACGCTTGATCTCGTCGCTTCGTTCGATCATCTCCATACAGACATTCAGGTTCCGGTCCATAATCTCCTGCCTGTGCTCCGCCAGCCACCGGTAATATGAGATGTCTTTGATCAGTCCGTGTTTGATGATCTCTCCCATACCGGAGGTATACTGCTCCCTCGTCAGGGTCTTCAATGTCCCTACATTGGTATAAACCAGCCGCGGCATATGAAATGCCCCCACCATGTTTTTGTAGGCGTCAAAATCAACCCCGGTCTTTCCTCCGATGCTGGAATCCACCTGAGACAGCAGCGTAGTCGGAATCTGGACAAAGGACACACCCCGCAGGTAGGTAGCCGCCGTAAAGCCGCACAGATCGCCTACAACGCCGCCGCCCAATGCTACCATCATATCCTTCCGGTCAAAATGAGCCTGGATCAGCGCCTCATACACGGTTTTTACCGTATCCAGGTTCTTATATTCTTCCCCGGCGGGGATCACCACATGCATTAGAACGCGGCATGTGGGATTGAGCTGCCGTTCCACCTCTTCCAAGTACAGTGGCGCCACCGTGGAGTCCGTAACGATGCAGAGCTTTCTCTCTGTTAAATCAAATTGTTTCATCTCTTCGGCTAAACGGTTGAATGATGATTCCATTAGGATGTCGTAGACAGGATTCCCATCCTGATGAACGGTCATTCGGTGTTCTGTCTGTGCTGATTGTTTCATCTGCCATTCCTCCTTCAAAAGAAAGCAAACGACTTTCTACTGCACAGAAAATCGTCTGCTTCTGAATGTGTGTATGAAATTCGCGAGGTTCAGACGGTTATCTTCTTGACCAAAAAGCCGGTCAAGAAGCATCGGATGTCCATCCGATGTGAAAATTGGTACCCAAAAGCGCTTACAAGCGAGCTTGACGCGCTTTTGAGCACCAATTTTCCCGCCGTCTGAACGGTTCGTTAAATCCTCATCGTCATACCTGAGATATCCAGTGATCCGCCCCCGAATAAGTCCTGAAAATCACCGGACAGTTCTACGGATTCCGGAGTCGCTATGAAGATATAATTGGATATCTTTTGAAGATTACCGTTCATGGAATACGTAGCGCCGGAAGTAAAGTCAATGATTCGCTGTGCTACTTCGGTATGTAATCCTTCCATATTAAGGACTACGGCTTTGCCGGCCAGCAGGTAATCGCAGATCTCTTTGGCATCCTCGATGGAGGTCGGTTTTACCATGGAGACTTCCATGCCGCCCCGCTGCTGTTTCATCGGTACTACTTTATTCCTGGATAAAAATCTGGGCTTGGCAGGCTCGTCCTCATCGTCGTCCTCGTCATAATAATCGTCGTCTTTCTTGCCAAATATCCCCTTTCTTGCCGGTTTATCATCATCGTATTCTTCGTCATCTAAAAAGTAATCGTCTTCATCCCCATCACTCAAACGCATGCTGTCCATCAATTTTCCTAAAAGACTCATATCTAATCTCCTATCTTTTCACGTGCACCAAAAATGCCGGTGCCGACTCTAACCATCGTAGCCCCTTCTTCAATTGCAACCTCGTAGTCGCCGGTCATGCCCATGGAAAGAATACTCATAGTAACATTATCAATGTTTTTACTTTTCATGTCAACATAAAAATCACTTAATTTTTTAAAAACAGGCCTGTTTTCATCAGAATTCTCTACAAAAGGTGCAATTGTCATCAATCCCCGAACTTTAACATGGGGAAATCCTCCGATTTTCCGAAGGGCCTCTTCCGTCTCTTCCAGAAAAAATCCGTATTTACTCTCCTCTTTTGCCACGTTGACTTCCAGCAGGATGTCCACGGTCAAATCTTTTTTGGCGGCCTCCGCCTCAATCTGCTCTGCCAGACGAATGGAATCCACGGAATGAATGAGAACGGCCTGACCGATCACCTGCTTCACCTTGTTGGTCTGGAGATGCCCAATCATATGAAAACGGGCATCCGCCGGCATAAGCGGCCGTTTGTGTAAAATCTCCTGGACCTTGTTTTCCCCAAAATCCCTGGCGCCGCCGTCGTAAGCTTCCAAAAGCATCTCCACCGGTTTTGTCTTGCTGACCGCGATCAACGTCACTTCCTCCGGCTTTCTGGATACCCGAAGACAGGCTTCCCCAATTTTTTCCTTTACATAGGTCAACTGTTCCTGTATCATTCCCTCACCTCTTACTGATAAATCAGAACGCCCTCACTCTCAATCAGGGAGGCATCCATCACAATATGGTCATAGACACTGAGCCCATAGCTTGTCCCTTTTTCCACGATATAATATTCATCATTCTGAGCCAGAACCACGATCTGCTTAAACACCGTATACCCCCGGTTGATGTTGTACACGCCCTGAAGGGACGATGTGGGGCCAACCTGGTAGCGGTCCGTGGGCGAATCCGGCTTCACGATATAGTCGCCTGCTTTCAGTCCGCCTTCCTCATCGCCAATATCAATATAGTAGTACTCTTCCGTGGAATTGTAAAGAGTGGCGGGCACAAACACGATGCTTGTCCCGGACTCCGAGTACACTTCCTTGTAGAATCCATTTTCCGTACTGTCGCCACCTGACGCCAGATAATCCACCGGCACTAAGTAGAAATTCTTGCTGGTCACAGAACTGACCGGTATCTTAAGGCCCTCCACTTTGCTGGATATAATCTCAAAGTCGAGATAGCGGTCCGACACAAACTGGACCATATAGCGGTTAAAATCCAGCTTGCCGTAAGGCTTCGCATCGGTCCCCGTAATCATGGAAAAATCTCCCCAGGCCGTCAAATTCTCACTCGGAAAGAAGATCTTTAAACTGGTTTCCGCCCCGTAGGCCGACACGTCCTGCTCCGACAGCGGAAAGACAAGGGACCAGTTCTCATCGGTGACAATCTTGTATACCGGAGCCCCCTGTTCCACCAGCTTTCCCGACTTGGTGATGGCTCTGGAATAGTTTGTCCGGTCAAAGGCCGCCTCTGAGATCTGGCTGATATCAAAATCCTCAAAGGAATCAATGGCATAGCTGATCACCCCGGATTTTGGCGCCCGCACCTGGGTGAAGGTGACGCCCATGGTCTCCATCATCTGCTCTAAGCTGTCCAGGGTATTAAAATTTACATATTCCAGCACAGAAGCTTCCAGCGAATACTTTACATCATAAACACTGTTAAAATTCCTGTCCTGATAAGTCATGCTGAACGAGGTCAGCTGTTTTTTGATATCCACTAAGTCGGTGTCTGTCAGGTTTAGATTGGCGGATGCATTGTCTGCCAGAACGGTCGATAAGGTGCCGGTTTCATCGATGGAATAAATGCTGGTTCCCACTGCAGCACGTTTTCCTTCCCGTATATAATAATTGATATTGCCCGAGCTATTCGCATACTCGGTATCCTCTTCTCTGATGATAAGTCCCGTATAGGTTCCGTCACTGACGATGGAGCCCTCTGTCACTTCATAGAACTGTACTTTTTCCTTGCGAAGGTATGTTGAGACGCTGAAAAACATATAGACAAAGATGATTGCGAATACAATCATACCTACATTGAGGTTTCGTGGCTTCCGGTATTTTACAACTTTTCTTTGTTTCTTTTTTGCCATGTAAGAAAAGCCTCCTTCCCCCTCATAGTATTATACGGGGAAACCATAAAAAGTTCAAGCAAAACTGGTACAAAAAGGAAAGCCGGTGTAATCACAGGATAAAAGACGACAAAAAAAGACCGGTCATACGACCGGCCTATGTATTTATAGCATTATAATGAAATAACCACATCTTTTTTTGCATTCTCCGGAAGCTCATCCGCATCCATGGAAACGCTTAAAATAAAGGTTACGTGATACATTTCACCGATGTTCTCTAATTTAGTGATGGTCTCGGAGATGTCTTCTCCCTCCAGACAGGCCAGCTTTAAGAAGCTGTCTAAAAACATTGTTTCCAAATCGTGGTCCTGAGAAATGATGCCGCAGATAAAACCAAGAAAACCGGAGCTGTCGGCAATGTCATACCCCTTTACGTTAATCAGACGAATCTTGTTGTTTAATTCGTACATGTGTTTGGAACTCTTATCCAGATAAACGATAGAGCCCTTGGAATCTTTGATGGCTGCATTGGCTTTATCAAGCAGATGCTTCGTCTTACCCTTTCCCTTTTTCCCTGCAATAATCTGAACCATGTTTGCGCCCTCCTTGAGTTTATAGAATTTTGTGTAAAAAGTCGATTAATATTACCCTAATTATAGTATAAATAAACAAAAAAGGCAATCACTAATCGACTATTTTACGAATTATATTTGTCATGTTGTCATAAAGCCCGGGACGGCTGTCCGCTTTCAAAACAACGGATATGTATTCTTTGTCCTGGGAGTCTTTCGTAGCCATAATCAGACAGTAGCCTGCCGCCTGGGTGGTGCCTGTTTTGCCGCTGAATACAGTGAGTCCGTCCGGAGTCTCCCGGTTGCCGGTCATAAACTGGTTGCTTCCCTTCCAGGTCTGTGATACCGGGTTCCCGTCCTTGTCCACATAGTCGGCCGTGTAGGCCACCGTGCCGGTCACGTCGCGGAACACCTGGTATTTTAATGCTTCATTAAATATCAGATATAAGTCATAGGCCGTGGTGTAATGGTCCTCATCACTGAGTCCGTGGGGATTGACAAAATGGGTGCCGGTGGCGCCTAAACGTTTGGCCTCCTCGTTCATCAGGCTGGCAAAGGCCGGCAGACTTCCCGACATATGAACCGCGATGGCCGCTCCGGCATCATTGCCGGACGGAAGCATCAGTCCATAGAGAAGCTGCTCCATCGTCAACTGGTCTCCCGGCTTGATGCCGCACAAGGTGGCTCCTGACTCGGTGATCACCGCATCCTCCGTCACCGTCACCAGATCGGACAGGTTACCGTATTTGACTGCCAGAAGAGCCGTCATCACTTTGGTGGTACTGGCCGGATACAGACGTTCGTAGGAATTCTTGCTGTACAGCACTTCCCGGTCCGTCACATCAAACAGCGCTCCGGCCTCCGAAGACACGTCCCCGGCGGGAAAGACTCCCTCATCTCCAACGACGCAGAGGTTCTGCGCAAAGAGCTCCGCATAACCGGAGCTTTCGTCCGACAGCTCCAGGGTGATGGGACGCTCCTCAAAGGAGTAAAGATTGCTCATCCGGCTGGCCTCGTTAAAGCCGCAGCCTCCTAAAAACAGACACAGCGATAAGAGGCAGGGAAGCCCTGCCTTCCATATCGGTCTTGTCCTTTTCGCTTGTTTCCTCATAAATGCTCCTATTTGTACATCTCGCGCCATTCTAAGTCGCCGCGGTCAAGAGCCTTGATTAACAGCTCAGCGGTGGCTAAGTTGGTAGCCAGCGGAATGTTGTGGATATCGCAGAGACGGACAATATTGCCGCTGTCCGGGTCGTTGCGCTGTGGAGACAGCGGTTCTCTCAGAAAAATCACCAGATCCAGCTGGTTCTGCTCCACATCCATACCGAACTGCTGCTCTCCGCCTAAATGTCCGGCTAAATATTTGTGCACATTTAAATTGGTAACCTCCTCGATGAGGCGGCCCGTGGTACCGGTCGCAAACAGCTCATTCTTGCTTAAAATCCCCCGGTACGCGATACAGAAATTCTGCATCAGCTTTTTCTTTGAATCATGTGCAATCAATCCTATATTCATAGCTTTGTAACCCTCCTTCGTTAATCGTCAAACCACACGAACGCCTATGTGTTCAGCCTTCGCTGCAGCCCGACATTTATGACAAATCCCATACCAATGTAAAGACTGATAAGGGAACTGACTCCGTAACTCACAAACGGCAGCGGAAGTCCTGTATTTGGGAAAATCCCCGTCGCCACCGCGATATTGGCAAACCCCTGGAATGCGAACAGCGACGCCATTCCCGTGCAGAGCAGTTTGCCCGACATGTCTTTGGCCCGGTATGCCATAAAGAGGCATTCCATCACCAAAATCAAAAATAGTCCAATCAGCACCAGGCCGCCCACAAATCCAAGCTCCTCGCCGATGATGGCATAGATAAAGTCTGTCTGGCCTTCAATGATAAAGTTGCCGTTTTTCACGGATGCAATCTCCGTAGTGTTAAGTCCCTTGCCAAACAGCTGGCCCGAACCGATGGCCATAATGGAGTTCTCCTGCTGGTAATATCCCGCCGCGTCTGAGGCGGGGTTTAGCCAGGTTAGAATCCGGTTGGCCTGGTAGGGCTCGATAAAGGGGATCATCCCCTGCTTTAACAGATAGAAAAACAGCGCCCCGAAAGGAACCATGGCTGCCACCACACCCATAATCCACTTGTAGCTGATCCCGGCGGTAAACACAATCGCCAGGATGATCACACAGATCACAAGGGCGGTGGACAAGTTGGGCTGCTCGACAATGAGCAGAACCGGCACGGCGGACAACAAGGCCGCAAGGGCCACCACCGACACCTGGTTGATCTTCTCCTGATATTTTTGAAAATACCAGGAGAAAAAGAAAATCATTCCAATCTTTACAAATTCGGACGGCTGAATCCGCCCGATCACGGGAAGTTCAATCCATCTTGTGGCAATGCCTTTGCTCTTACCGAACAAAAGCACGGCCGCCAAAATTCCCACACATGCCAGATAAACCAGAGGACTTAAGGGGAGCAGTTTGTGATAGTCAATCAGAGAAATACCTATCATCAGGACCAGACCCACGGCAATTCCGAGGATCTGTTTGCCCACCATATCCTTGTCCTGGTTTGTTGCACTCCATATAGCCAGTATCCCGATAAAGCTGAGGGCCAGCATATAGAGAATTACCCGAACGTTATATCGCTTAAAATTGTAATCAAAAAGCATATTAAAACATCCCCTTACTTGTAGTAACGTTGATTAGCGGTATGTTGGCATAAAGCGCCGGGATGCTTTCCGCCTGGGAAGCGGAGTCTACCTTGGTAATCCCCACTTCCATACAGCGGCTGTCAATCTCCATGTATTTTGAGATTACATGAATCATGTCATCTTTTATCATCTCCACCAGCTCCGGAGAACAGTTGGCTTTGTCTGATACCAGCAGCAGTTTTAAACGTCTGCGTGCAATCTCTCCCGATCTTCTCTTTCGAAACAAAGGGGCACGATTCATCATAACCCCTCCTCTAAGCCCGTCTCAGGAAATAAGACAGCTTGGAGAATATACCACGGGATACGTCAGGGCTGGTAAGAGGAATATCCTCCCCCAACAGCCGCTTGCAGATGTCCAGATAGGCCTGTCCCGACGGAGAAGGCATACCTGCCAGCGGTTCCCCCTGGTTGGTGGAAATCACAATCGCCTCGTCATCCGGAATCGCGCCCAGCATGGGAATCGCCAGAATATCCATCACATCGTCGATGGACATCATGTCGCCCCGTTTCACCATGTCCATACGGACACGGTTGACCACCAGTTCGATCTGGCCGATGTCCGTGGCTTCCAAAAGACCAATGATCCGGTCCGCGTCACGGATGGCCGATACCTCCGGTGTGGTTACTACCAGCGCCCTGTCTGCTCCGGCTATGGCATTGCGAAAGCCCTGCTCAATACCGGCTGGGCAGTCCAGCAGTATGTAGTCAAAATCTTCTTTTAGGTCATCTACCAATTTTATCATTTGTTCAGGATTTACTGCTGATTTATCTCTCGTCTGTGCCGACGGAAGTAAATACAGGTTCGGGTATCTTTTGTCTCTAATCAGGGCCTGCTTCATCCTGCAGTTCCCCTCCACGACGTCCACCAGGTTATAAACGATACGGTTTTCCAGACCCATGACCACATCCAGGTTGCGAAGACCGATATCCGTATCAATCAACACCACCCGCATGCCTAAGATGGCCAGGCCTGTCCCAATGTTCGCGGAGGTTGTGGTTTTACCCACCCCGCCTTTTCCGGAGGTAATAACAATGACTTCACTCATCTTTCTTCCTCCTGCCAAACGCAATAAATTTGCCTTAACAAAATTATATATCACCAGGCTCAAAAATACTTCGCCAAGTGTTCACATTATACCATGTCCACTAAGTTCGTGAAAGACCTCACTAAGTGTCCAGGCATATGTTCTCACTAGGCTCAAAAATACTTCGCCAAGTGTTCACATTATACCCCAAATTGTAGAATATTTCCAGTATTAAATGGATTTTAACATACTAAAAAAACTTTTTTTAATATTTTTGATGCAAATACTACTATTTTCGACACAAGCCATCATAGGTCCCCTGCCAAGTTTCTTGCTTTTCTCCTGGGATTTGCCGGAGTAGTCTGCAATCCGCAGCTGGGTCGGCGCCATCTCGAAGGCCACAATCACCGCGTCCTTGTTGCCGGCCACGCCGGCGGTGACGGAACCCATCAGGTTGCCGAGGACAATGACATTTCCCTTGGCGGTCACTTTGGCGCCCCGTCCCACGTCACCGATAATCACGATGCTGCTCTCCGACTCCACCGACTCGCCCTCCCGCAGATTCCCGCGGAAGAACTGTCCCGTAGTGGAGGACAGCTCCATCAGTTTTTCATTCAGCGCTTTCTCACACTCCTTGATCCGGTTGGCATCCCGGTCTAAAAGACACAGGATCTCAATCTGGGAATGTTCTGTAATTACATTGACAATCTGGAATTCCTCTTCCGGGGTCAGATTCCGCCCCTCCAGCGTCAATGTCATCTGTACCGAGCCCCAGAATTTGGCGCTCTCCCTGAATTTTCTGGCAACGTCCTCCAGCAGCTGTTCAAATGGAATATTAGGTTCCAGAAACACAGACATACCTGATTTGTTGCTTTTGATTACCACGGTACTTGACATGACAGATCACCTTCTTATTCTTAGTTTCATTTCCTTAGTCTCTTATGACTACATCGGAAGCATCCAGCGCGCCGGTGTTCAAGATGTAATCCAGATCGGTATATTTGTAGTAGAGCCGGTAAATGTTCTTGGCGATGGTAGCCGCGTTGGAGGCGGTGTAACCGTAAGGAATATTGACCGTCACACTGATCTCCGGATCGGTATAGGGTCCGTAGGAGATAAAGAAGCCGTGGTTGGCTCTGGTATTCTCCTGCGCCGTACCGGTCTTGCCGGCGATATCCACTTCCAAATCCTTAAAGATGGCCTTGGCGGAACCGTCCTTTACCACGGCTCTCATACCGTCCTGCACCACGTCCCAGGTAGAATCCGCCACATTCACATGATTGGAAATGTTGGGCGTATAGCCTTTGATCAGCGTGCCGTCGGAACTGTTGATCTTGTTGATCAGACTCAGTTCAAACACGTCGCCTCGGTTGGCAAGAGCCGTCACATAGCGGGCCAGCTGAACGTTGGTGTAGGAGTTGTTGCCCTGCCCCATGGCGGAACGCTCCGGAGCCTCTGTGGTAAGCTGTGGCGCGTTCTCGGAGATCTCAATGCCGGAGGTGTGGTCCAGGCCGAACATGGTGGCGTATTTACGGATCACATTGACGCCGCGCTCGGTGGAGTAGACTCCGTTCTCATCAGTAGAAAGCCGGTGTGCCGCATCCGCAAAAAAGAAGTTACAGGAATTCTGAATCGCTCCCAGCATATTCAGATCCCCGTGCCGGCCCGGATGAATCCAGCACTTGATCGGCGGGAAGATCTCGTCGTACTCGCCGGTGCATTCGATGGTATCGGTGGTGCTTAACACGCCTTCCTCCAGCGCTGCAATCGCCGTGATTGGCTTGAAGGTGGAGCCGGGCGCCTTTAATACCTGGGTGGCATTATTGTAAAGCGGCAGGGATAAATCCCCGTTTAACTGGCTGTAATAGGCCGCGTCCACTGTGCCGGACAGCAGGTTGTTGTCGTAGCTTGGGTAGGTAACGAGGGCCAGCACTTCGCCGGTTTTCACATCCACCACCGTGCTCCCCGCCGTGCAGGGATCGAGGGCCAGCTGGGCCGGTGTGATATCCAAATTGGAAATGCGGTCAATCAAAAAGCTGAATGCATAGTTGTTGCCATTCTCAGTCAGCAGCCGCACCTGCTGTTCATCGTAGGGAAGCACCTCCTGGGCATAGAGAGCCAGGCACAGTTCCCGCCCGGTCACCACCTCCTGGTTCACCAGGTAGCGGTAAATCTTCTTGGAAAATTCCGTATTGTCAAGCAGACGTTCCATCACGTAATCCACCACGGCCTGGAAGCTGTCGTCCGCATTGGAATACTTGCTGGAGATTCCCAGCTTCGTCGTGTCAATCCAGCTGTTGGCAATCCCCGCATAGAGGAACTCCCGCAGACTGGAGGTCTCGTTCTTGAACGCCTGGGCCGCCGGATTGGTGGTATCGATCTCCTCTTTCATGATCACGCCGACTTCCGGGGAGGATAAATAGGTGTAAATGTACAGCATGTAAGCTTTCATATCCTCAGGAAGCGCATTCAGCGGCGTTGGGTTCCCGCTTGACAGCTGGGCCCTCAAATCCGACATGATCTGCTCTCTGGCGGACAGAAATTTGCCGTTGATGGTCTTTTCAATCTCCGAGGCATCGTCGGCCGCCATATCCTTTAAGGACAGCACATTGTTGTTCACCAGCTGGAAGTAGGCGTCCTTCACCGGAATCAGCTTCTTACTGGAGTCCTTGTTCTCCGCTTCGGTCACTTCCCGGTTCACCAGCTTGTTGGTCAGAATTCCGGCCAGCTGCTGCTCCATGATATTGTAAATACCAACCTGAAGATCCCGGTCAATGGTCAGCGAAATATCGTTGCCGGCCACCGGTTCCGTGGCATCATCTTCCACTTTCAGGATGCGGCCCTTGTTGTCCACATACATATTTTTGACACCTTTTTTGCCCTGAAGTTCATATTCCATGGAACTTTCGATGCCAATCCGCCCCACCACGTCGGTGAGCCGGTAATTCTCGTCGTGTTTTTGAAGTTCCTCCAGTTGATCCTCCTGGACCTTGCCGGTGTAGCCGATAATCGGCGCAAAGTAAACGCTGTCGTTGTAGACCCGGATGGTGGACTCCTCGATGTTGACCCCCTGTAAATCCGCCATGTGCTCGGAGACATCCGCCATGGTCTCGTCGCTGATACCTGTAGCCACGGTGGTGGTCTCATACTTCTGGTACTCCGTGAAGGACATGGTGTAGCGGATGTTGATCAGCTTTAGCAGCGTTTCATCATCCAGAATGATGGGATTGCCATTCTCGTCCTTCATCTTATCCAGATCATAGCCGGTTTTGCCGGATACTTTCTCCTCAAACACTTCTCTGGCCGTGATATTGGATGGGTATTTTCCCTGGGGATCATCCAGCTTGCTGACGGAGGTCAGACCATAAAAATCACGTAAGAACCTGTTTTTCGCCGCCTCCGAGGACGAGGTGAAATACAGATCGCCGTTCTGGTCGATGTCCACCTCAAACTTGCCCTCCACCGTCTCGCCGTGCTTGTCCAAGATATTCACCAGCTGAAGCAGCATGGCATTTTTCTGTGCGTTGTTCTTGTAGGCGCCTACGTCCTGGATCGTTACGGAGTAGGCCAGTTCGTTGTAGGCCAGTACTTTGCCGTTCCGGTCCAGGATATTGCCTCTGGTACCCGGGGTGTAGACCGTCCGCAGGGTCATCTGGATGTATTTGTTCAGTGTCTCCTCCCCGTGAATAATCTGTAAATCAAAGAGCTTGCCCACCAGGGCCGCAAACATGCACAGGAAAATCACTGCCAGTGCAAACAGACGGGAAGACAGAATTTTTTTGAAAAATTCCTGGGTGATTTCAATTAAGTCTCTAAACAATGTTGGTGTCTCTCCTCTTCTCCATCTCGCTTAGCCATCTGCTGATGCGAAGCAGCAGACGGTACACGAACAATGTGGTAACCACGGTAAAGATGATCTCAGGAATCATCAATTCCCGGAAGTAATACAAAAAGTTTAACCGTCCCCTGATCAGGAAACGGAATATATACACGTAAAGGTTATAAGCCAGCTCATTGATTACGCAGAGTATCAGCGGCAGGGTAATGTAGTCCTCATAGTAATATTTAGTACAGATTCCGTTTACATAGCCTACATAGAGGTAAAACAGGGTATAGAACCCAAAGGGACCGCTGTAAAATAAATCAAGCAGCAGCCCGGCTACCAGGCCGTAAGCCATCCCCGCCCGTTTCCCCTCCATGAAGCCGAAGGAAAATGTCAGTATGAGAAGCAGGTTCGGCGCCGCCGACAAGAACGGCAGCAACGGAAAAATACTGTTTTGTATGGTAAAAGCCGCAACCATCAAGGCCACGTTAATCAGCGCCCGCTTCATCCTACTCTCCCTCTTTATCCCCGGTCTCTTTCACCTGGGTGATGATCAGTACCTCCTGAAGACTGTCAAACTCCGCCACGGGAATCAGATAACCGGAGCTGGTCAGCTGGTTGCTGTCCACGGTGATATCCGACGCGTAGCCGATCAAAATTCCCGGCAGAAACGCGGAACTGATATTGGAGGTGACGATCCGGTCCCCATTTTTGACATCGGCATTCTTCTTGATATCGGTAATGCGGAGCCGCCCCTCCTTGTAGAGGGTCAAATCGCCGGCCACGAAACAGATATCTCCCGACTGCTGGGCCATGGCGCTGACACGGCTGGAATCGTCGATAATCGAGCGGACCGTGGCGTAATTGGCACCGGTATCCGTTACAATTCCCACCAGACCGCCGCCAGCCATGACGTTGTTGCCTACCTCGATACCGTCAGAGGAACCTTTGTTGATTCTGAACACCTGGAACCAGTCTCCCGTATCGTTGGCGATGACCCGGGCGGCCACCTTCTCATACTGGAGATAGTTCTGGTCAAGCTCATAGAGCTGGCGCAGACGCTCCAGTTCGAACTGCTGGGACATGAGACGGTTGTTGGTCTCGGTCAGCTCGTCAAGCTCCTGCTTTAAGGAAGCATTTTCTTTGAGGGCCGTCTTTAAATTGCTGTAATCCACCAGCTCATCATAGATGGCGGAGCCGGCCTTATTGACGCCGGACTGGATGGGGATGAGAACATATCCCACGCCGGTCCGCAGAGGGGCCAGCCAGCTGTCGGTGATGGAGGTGACGACGATCAGCACGACACAGACAACGGTTAATCCTATTAATATATATCGGTTCTGTTTTGATTCCATCTATAACATTCCTTCTTTTCTAAAACTGCAGTAAGCATTATCCCCGATCACGACGTGATCCATCAGATGGATGCCGATCAGACTCCCCGCCTCTTTCACCCGCCTTGTCAGGTTAAAATCGTCCTGGCTGGGGGTGGGATCTCCGCTTGGATGGTTGTGCACCAGAATGATATTCACCGCGTGGTGGCGCAGGGCCTCGATGAAGATCTCTCTGGGGGATGCCATAGCGGCATTGACAGTTCCTTTGGCTAAGAGAAAGTCTTTAATCAGTACATTCTTCGTATTTAAAAACATCACATGGAACTGCTCCTGCTCCATATGACGCATGTCTTCCATAAAATAGTTGGCGATGGCGTTGGGATCATCAAAAGCCGTGATATTCCTCACCGCCTCTTTTTTCCAGATGCGCCGGGACAGTTCCCCGATGCAAAGAAGCTGGATGGCCTTCACCCGGCCAACGCCGTGGACGCGCATCAGTTCCGGCAGCGATAAATGCAGCAGGCCGGTCAGGCCGTCCTCCGGGTAATTTAAGGTCAAGATCTCCTCCGCCAGGGCCAGGGAGTTCCGATCCCGGCTGCCGGTGCGGATGATGACGGCTAAAAGCTCCGCGTCACTTAAATTCTCCGGCCCCATGGTAAGGCATTTCTCATAGGGTCTGTCGTTTTGAGGGATATCCCTCATGGTAATATGACTCATACTCCTCCTGACACGTAACTCTCCAGAAACGAATCAGCGCGGCATGGCCGGATACTGGAAAATACTTCCTGAAAACGGCGTACCAACATAAGTTTACCATAAGTTGTTTCGTCTGTATACCCGTCTATCCCGATCTTTATAATTTTATAAGATTTGCCTCGATCAGCTTCTGGAGGGACATCAGGATACCCAGTTTCGCATGATACCAGGTCAGTCCGCCCTGGAAATATACGGCATAAGGGGGCTTGATAGGCCCGTCTGCGCTGAGCTCAATGGAGGACCCCTGTACAAAAGCGCCGGCCGCCATAATAACCGGAGCATCATATCCCGGCATATCCCATGGCTCTGGGCTCACATAGCTGTCCACCGGGGCGGCCGCCTGGATGCCCTGGCAGAATGCGATGACGCCTTCGGGAGTACCGAAGGTCACTGCCTGAATGATATCGTGGCGGGACTGGGTGCCGTCTGGCACCACGTCAAAGCCCAGTTTTTCGTAGACATTTGCGGCGAAGATGGCTCCTTTTAAGGCTCCGGCCACCACGGTGGGGGACAGGAAGAGTCCTTGGTAAAAGGACTGGTTTAACCCCAGGCTGGCACCTACTTCTTTGCCGAGTCCCGGGGCACTCAGGCGATAGGACGCCCGGTCAATGCAGTCCCTCCGGCCGACGATGTAGCCGCCGATGGGGGCGAGGCCGCCGCCCGGGTTCTTGATGAGGGAGCCGACGATCATGTCCGCTCCCACGTCGGTTGGTTCTATGGTCTCCACAAATTCCCCGTAGCAGTTATCCACCATGCAGATGACTTCCGGTTTGATCTTTTTCACAAAGGCGATCAGCTCTCCGATCTGGGTGACGGAGAAGGTCGGTCTCGTGTCATAGCCTTTGGATCTCTGGATGGTGACCAGTTTCGTTTTTTCGTTGATGGCTTTTGCAATGCTGTCATAGTCAAAGGTCCCGTCAGGGAGTAAATCCACCTGGCGGTAAATCACGCCGTATTCTTTTAAGGAGCCGACAGAATCCCGGATGCCGATAACCTCCTCCAGGGTGTCATAGGGCTTTCCCACCGGAGAGAGAAGTTCATCCCCCGGCCGCAGATTGCCGGACAATGCCACGTGAAGGGCGTGGGTCCCGCTGATTAACTGAGGGCGGACCAGTGCGCTCTCGCCGTGAAAGGCACTGGCATACACGTCCTCTAAGGTATCCCGCCCCAAATCGTTATAGCCGTAGCCGGTGGTGGCCGCAAAATGGATATCGCTGACCCGGTTGTCCTGCATGGCTTTTAATACCTTCATCTGGTTATATTCGGCCGTCTTATCGATCTCCTGGAACCGGGACTGTAAAGATGCTTCAATCTCACGCCCAAAATCCAGAACCGCTTTGCTGATGCCAAACTGTTCATACATTGCTGTTATCGCTGTTACCTCTGTCATATTATGTTCTGTTCTCCAATCCATACTTCTCTTTTGCATCCCCGATGATCTTTGCCGTTACCAGGGAGGTATCATTGCCATAATCCGGTAAGTGTAACCATCTCACATCCCGCTCTCTTTTAAACCAGGTAATCTGCCGTTTGGCGAAATGTCTGGTGTCCCGCTTCAGGATATAGACGGCTTCCTCCAGGGAACATTCCCCGTTTAAATAGTCCAGGATTTCTTTGTAGCCCAGGCCCTGCATGGAGACCATGGTTCTGGTGCATCCCATATCTTTTAATGCCTGAACCTCCTCCACGAGCCCGCCGGCCATCATCATATCGATCCGCCGTTCAATGCGGTCGTACAGAATCTGACGGTCCGTGTTTACCACATAATACAAGAAATTGTAGGGGGATTCTTTTTCCCGCTCCCGGCGGTTGTGCAGGGAGATGGGTTCCCCGGTCTGGCGGTAATATTCGATGGCCCGGATGACACGCTTACAATTATTGGCGTGGATTTCCAGTGCGGATTCCGGGTCAATCTCCGACAGAATCTGATGAAGATAGGCGGCGCCTTTGTCCAGTGCCAATTGCTCCAGTTCTGCTCTCACGGCCCCGTCTCCGGCATGCTCCGTGAAATCAATATCATAGAGCAGTGCCTGGATATAGAAGCCGGTTCCTCCCACCACAATGGGGAGATTGCCGCGCTCACAGATGCCTGCCATGGCTTCTTTTGCCAGACGTTGAAATACCGTTACATTGAATTCTTCCCAGGGTTCCAGCACATCAATCAGGTGATGGGGAACTCCGTCCATTTCTTTTGTCGTGATTTTGGCGGAACCGATGTCCATATGGCGGTAGACCTGCATGGAATCGGCGCTGATAATCTCGCCGCCAAGAGCCTTGGCCAGCCTTATGGACGCGGCGGTCTTCCCCACAGCCGTGGGGCCCGTCAGGATAATTAAGGGTGGTTTCATCACTTACACGATCCTCTTAAATTTCTTTTCCAGCTCATATTTAGTCATGGAGATAATGGTTGGCCGTCCGTGGGGACAGGCATAAGGATTCTCCAAGTCTAACAGCTGGTCGATCAGCTCGTTGGCTTCCATGGCAGAGAGGCGGTTGTTGCCTTTTACTGCGGCTTTGCAGGACATGGAGGCCACTTTTTCATAGATGATGTCGGCGCTGTGGCTGGAAATATCTTCGGATAAGCCATCGATCATCTCCATGAGAAGTTCTTTTTTTGCGATGGAGAATAAGTTGCCCGGTACGGCGCGCACCGCATATTCTCTGCCGCCGAAATGCTCAATCTCAAATCCGATGTTGGTAAAATAATCGAAATGCTTTTTCAGCAGGATTTCTTCGTTCATGCTGAGAGTCAGGATGATTGGCGGGTTGATCATCTGGGAGGTGTAATCGCGCTCCTTCAGTGACTTGATGGTCTTCTCGTACAATACCTTCTCGTGAGCCGCATGCTGGTCGATGATGAACAGCTGCTCATTGAATTCCACCAGCCAGTAGGTGTCAAACAGCTGGCCGATGAGTTTGTGCTTTAGGCGGCTCTTTGGCTCCAACAGCTTCTCCCCGAATAAATCCATCTGCTCCGGTTTGACGGCTGCCGTTTCGCTGGCGGCCGGCCGGTCTTCCGGTAAAATGGACTGGTTTGAAGCAGGGGCGGCCGGCTGGTTTCTGGCCGGGCCAGCCAGGTTTGTTTCTGCGGCAGCCGATTGGTTTCCGGCCGGTGCCGCCAGGCTTGATTCTGACGTGGCCGATTGGTTTTCGGCCGGTGCCGCCAGGCTTGATTCTGACGCGGCCGATTGGTCCCCGGTCAGTGCCGCCGGACTTGATTCTGCGACAGCCGGCTGGTTTCTGTCTGGGCCAGCGCCGGATGCTGAGCGTTCTGCATTCCCTGTCAGCCATGATGCGGCAGCGCCAGCCGGTGTCGTATATCTCGTCCGGTCTCCGGTTCCGGCGCCTCCCAGCTCTCCGAGAAAATCGAAGGCCGGTTTTGTCCGATAAATTCCGCCTGGCTGTTCTCCGGCTTTTTCCTTTTCCGGCACCCGCTCCCTGGAAAAGTCCAGTTCCCGGGCTCCCGGAACGGCATCCGGTCTGTCGGCTGGGATCAGGCGTTTGGAGCCGGCCGCAGGCCGCTCCACTTCATCCCGTCTCCTGGTCTCAAATGGCTCCGGGCGGGGCGTCCTGATCAGACCTGCCGTCTTCTTCTCTTCCTTTTTCTCCTCCAGACTCACCTCCGGGATCAACTCCTTGTGGGCCAGCGCGTCGCTGACCGCCCGGTAGATCATCTGGTAGATCCGCTCCCCCTCCCGAAACCGCAGTTCCATCTTCGTTGGATGTACATTGACATCCAGATACTCCGGCTCAATCGTCAGATGAAGCAGGGTGAACGGATATTTATGCTGCATCATAAAGGGCCTGTAAGCTTCCTCAATGGCCTTTGCCACCACATTGCTCTTGATATACCGCCCATTAATATAGTAATTCTCGTAATTCCGGTTTCCTCTGGCAATCACCGGCTTCCCTGCAAACCCGCGAATCTGCAGGATATCCTGGCTGACCTCCACCGGAAGTAAGTTGGCCGCAATCTCCCGCCCGAACACCGTATAGATAATGTCCTTTAAGTTATGATTGCCCGATGTATGCAGCTTATTCTGGTTGTTCTGAATAAAACGGATGGAAATGTCGGGATGGGAAAGGGCAATCTTCTCCACCAGATCCGACACGTAGGCCCCCTCCGTCTGGGGTGTCTTTAAGAAATTCTTCCTGGCCGGCGTATTGTAAAACAAGTTCCGCACCAAAAACGTCGTCCCCTCCGGCGCTCCGATCTCCTCGACGGATTTCTCCTTTCCGCCCTCTATCTGGTACCTGGTCCCAGTCAGCGCGTCCGCCGTCTTGGAAATCAGTTCCACCTGGGCCACCGCCGCGATACTGGCAAGGGCCTCGCCGCGAAATCCCAGGGAGGCCACGGTAAACAAGTCCTCCACCGATTTGATCTTGCTGGTGGCATGGGGCAGAAACGCCAGCCCCACCTCGTCTTTTGGAATCCCGCATCCATTGTCCGTCACACGGATCAGGGAGGTTCCCCCGTCCCGGATTTCCACGGTAACCGCCGTGGCCCGGGCATCGATGGCATTTTCCAAAAGCTCTTTGACTACGGATGCCGGCCGCTCTATCACCTCACCGGCCGCGATTTTGTTGATCGTATGTTCATCCAGTACTGTAATCCGTGGCATCTGTCATCCGTCCTTTCTGTTACATTTTGTAATCTACCACCGGTTCTTTAATTTGCTCTGAATCTGATTTAAGAACGTCAGCGCCTCAAACGGCGTGATATTGCTGATATCCACGTCCTCAATCTCCTTGATAATGTCGTCATTTTTCACCGTGTCGAAGATGGACATCTGAAGCATATCCACCTCATCCTGCTTCGCCACCGGCTTCTTGGCTGCCATATTGGCGCTCTGCTCGGCAATCTCCTTGGCTCGTACCGTGATATCGGCGCTGCTTAATTCCTCCACCAGCTCCTTGGCGCGTTCAATCACCGTGTCAGGCACGCCGGCCAGCTTCGCCACCTGAATGCCGTAGCTCTTGTCCGCCCCGCCTTTGATAATCTTTCGCAGGAACACGATGTCGTCCCCCTGCTCTTTCACGGCGATACAGTAGTTGGTCACGCCGTTCATGGTGCCTTCCAGTTCCGTCAGTTCGTGGTAATGGGTGGCAAACAGCGTCTTCGCCCCCAGGATTTTGGTGTTGCTGATATATTCCACCACCGCCCAGGCGATGCTCAGACCGTCAAAGGTACTGGTGCCGCGGCCGATCTCATCCAGGATAATAAGACTGTCCTTCGTGGCGTTTCTGAGAATATTGGCTACCTCCGTCATTTCCACCATGAATGTACTCTGGCCGGAGGCCAGGTCATCGGAAGCGCCCACACGGGTGAAGATTCTGTCGCAGAGACCGATATCCGCCTCGTCCGCCGGCACAAAGCTGCCAAGCTGGGCCATCAGCACAATCAGGGCGGTCTGCCGCATATAAGTGGATTTCCCGGCCATGTTGGGACCGGTGATGATGGAAACCCGGTTCTTTCCGTTGTCCAGCTGGGTATCATTTGCCACGAATAAGTCTTCCCGCAGCATCAGCTCCACAACTGGATGGCGGCCATTTTTAATATGAATCACGCCCTTCTCATTGATGGACGGCTTCACATAGTTGTTTCTGGTGGCTGCCACCGAGAGGGAGGCAAACACGTCGATTCCGGCAACCGCCTTGGCGGCCTTCTGAATCCGCAGCACCTCCGCCGCGATGGTGTCACGGACCTCGCAGAACAGGCTGTATTCCAGGGAAAACAGTTTGTCCTCCGCCCCCATGATGATGTCTTCCAGTTCTTTCAATTCATTGGTGGTATACCGCTCCGCATTGGCTAACGTCTGTTTGCGGATAAAATAATCCGGAACCATATCCTTAAAGGAATTGGTCACTTCAAAATAGTACCCAAACACCTTGTTGAACTTGATCTTCAAATTCTTGATTCCGGTCTTATCCCGCTCTTTCGTCTCCAGCTCCGCCAGCCAGGTCTTACCCTCTGTCTTGGCGTGGCGCAGACGGTCCGCCTCTTCGCTGTACCCGTCCTTAATGATTCCGCCATCCCGGACCGTAATGGGCGGCTCCTCCTCGATGGAGCGGAGAATCAAGTCATACACGTCCTCCAGGGTATCCATCTCTTCATAGAGCCGTTTTAACAGCGGACTTTTGAATTCCCCCAGCAGATTCTTGATATGCGGAAGCATCTCCAGGGAATTGCGGAAAGAGATCAGATCCCTGGGATTGGCCGTCTTGTAGCTGATCCGCCCGATGAGACGTTCCAGATCATAGATGGGATTCAAATACTCACAGATTTCCTCTCTGGAAATGTAATTCATATTCAGTTCTTCCACCGCCTCCTGGCGTTCCAGTATCTGTGCTTTATGTACCAGCGGCTGTTCAATGCAGGCACGAAGCAGTCTGGCCCCCATGGCCGTCTTCGTCTTGTCTAACACCCACAAAAGCGTTCCCCGCTTCTGTTTCTCTCTCATAGTCTCCACCAGTTCCAAATTCCTTCTGGTGGACAAATCGATAATCATAAATTCCCCTGTGGTATAGGGGGAAATGGTGGTGATATGCTCCAGCGTGCTCTTCTGGGTCTCATAGAGATACTGCATCACGGCGCCTGCCGCGATTACGCCGGTGTCGTAGTCCCCCAGCCCAAGTCCGTCCAGGCTTCCCACATGGTAATGTTCTTTTAAAATTCTCCGGCAGGAATCGTCGGAGAAAAAGCGGTTGTCTAAGGACGAGATCGTCACATGATAGCGGGTTTTCAACTCATCTAAATCAATGCCCGACATATAAAATGCCTCATTGCAGATGATCTCCGACGGGGTAAATTTGTGAACCTCATCCCACAGTTCCCGCTCGTTTTGCACCTCCGTCACCAAAAAATCACCAGTGCTGATGTCGGCGGCAGCTACTCCGAACAGATCCCCAAGGTACACAATCCCCATGAGATAATTGTTCTTCGTCTCGTCGAGCGCCTGAGCACTGGTTATGGTTCCCGGGGTCACCACCCGGATCACTTCCCGCTTGACCAGTCCTTTGGCCAGTTTGGGGTCCTCCACCTGTTCTGCGATCGCCACTTTATAGCCCTTTTGTACCAGCCGGTTTAAGTAAGTGTCGACCGCATGATAAGGAACGCCGCACATCGGCGCGCGTTCCTCCAGGCCACATTCCTTGCCGGTCAGAGTGATCTCCAGTTCTCTGGATACTGTGATGGCGTCCTCAAAGAACATTTCATAAAAATCCCCCAACCGATAAAACAAAATGCAGTCATGATACTGTTTCTTCGTCTCTACGTAATGCTGCATCATGGGTGATAAGCCTGCCATGATTTTCTCCTCTTCTCTTTATACCAAACGGCCCATATAGTAAAAGCCTTTGGATTCCTCTAAGTACACGTCCACAATGTTCCCGATCAGGGAAGCGTCACCTGGAAAATGTACAATGGTATTGTTAGTCAGTCTTCCTGTCACAAGTCCGTCTACGTGGTCGTCAAGTCCCTCTACCAGCACCGGCTTCGTTGTATGCACATCCCGCCCGGACATTTCCGCCGAGATACGCTGTACCTCTGAAAGCAGACGATCAAACCGGTCCTTCACCACATCCTCAGGGACCTGGTTCTCCATGCTTGCCGCCGGAGTCCCTGTCCGCTTGGAATAGATGAACGTAAAAGCACTGTCAAACCGTACTTTCCGCACCACGTCCAGCGTATCCTGGAAGTCTTCCTCCGTCTCACCAGGGAAGCCCACGATGATATCCGTGGTCAGGGAAATATCCGGGATGGCCGTCTGAAGCTTTTGGGCCAGCGTTAAGAACTGCTCCTTGGTATATCTCCGGTTCATCTCCTTCAGTACCCGGGTGCTGCCCGATTGAAGCGGCAGATGGAAGTGGTTGCAGATCTTGGTTGAATGCTTCATCACCTCGATCAGTTCATCGGACAAATCTTTCGGATGGGAGGTCATAAAACGAATCCGCTCCAGGCCCTCGATCTCGTCCACCTGCTTTAACAGGCTGGCAAAGGTGATGGGTTTTTCCAGGGTCTTTCCGTAGGAATTCACATTTTGTCCCAGCAGCATGATCTCCACAACGCCGTCGGCCACCAGGCGTTTGATCTCGCCGATGATGTCCTCCGGGTTCCGGCTCCGCTCCCGCCCTCTCACATAGGGGACGATGCAGTAGCTGCAGAAGTTGTTGCAGCCGAACATGATGTTGACCCCGGATTTAAAGGGGTACTTCCGCTCGTTTGGCAGGTCCTCCACAATGTCCTCAGTCCCTTCCCACACATCCACCACCGGTTTCTGCTCATCCAGACGCTGATAGAGCAGTTCCGCCAGCTTAAAGATATTGTGGGTTCCGAAAACCAGGTCCACAAAGCGGTAGCTCTTTTTGATCTTCTCCACCACCTCCGGCTCCTGCATCATACAGCCGCAGAGCGCAATCATCATGTGGGGATTCTTCTTTTTCATGGTGCCGAGATAACCTAAGCGGCCATAGACACGCTGGTTGGCATTTTCCCGCACCGTACAGGTATTGTAGAGCACAAAATCCGCATGTTCCTCCTCACCCTCCGTATAACCGATGGTCTCCAGAATACCGGTCAGTTTCTCCGAATCCCTGGAGTTCATCTGGCAGCCGAAGGTTTGGATACATGAAGTTGGTCGACGGCCATGCCTTTTTTCAAACTCCCTTACATATTCCCGGCATTTCGCCATAAAGTAACATTGTCTTTCTGGTTCCTGGATGGGGGGAGGCAGTTCTAAATTTATGTTGTCCAAATCAATTTCATTATACATAGTTCTTGACTTTCTTTCCCTTCTGTCATATACTGAATTAAAAGAAATGAGTTTTTAACCGTACAGCTTTATTGCTCAAGCGGGGTACTCGTTTCTTTTTTTATGTTTATAATATCGTAAAGATACATTTTATCATCTTCTGAATGTCTTATGACAAGTTCCGCATGAAACACATTATAACGCGAAATTTCTCCAGAATCATCAAATATGGGAAGTGCAAATCTGGAATCTTATGTTTCTCTCCATAAGTCCTTTCCGCAGTCTTGTATCAGTTTTGTCTAATTGTTTAATTTTGTCTACCAGTTTTTCGCCAAAACAGTATATCACAAAATCGCCGATGATTCCACTTATTTTACTCCTGCTTCTCCTGGAATGAACAGTTCATTGTCAGGCTTGGCGCTGCCGTCCATGCAGATGTCTAAATATTCCTTTAAGAACGTCCAGTCCCCTTTCTCCTCAAGCAGTTTCCAGGCTTCCTGTTCCTGCAGTGTTTCCTTCTGTTCCCGGAGACGTCCGGAAAAATACAGACGGTTGGCTTCAGCCACAAAACGGGCCATCTCTTCTCTTTGGGTGTCGGTTACTTCCAGATATTCCAGTTCGTCCAATATCTTTCCGTTGGTGCAGGCCTCAAAGTGGCTGGCCGCCAGGGTTTCGAATTCCAGAAGCTCCGGCATTTCTGCCGCGGCTTTCTTGTTCGTTTTGGCCCAGCCGCCCACATTGGTCTGTTTCGTCTGATAGGAGATGTCTCCCTGGTCTGTGACCTCCACAACCGCATACAGGTTGGGCCACACGGACAGGGAACCGGTGGAGGCTTCATTAAAGTTTGTGTCCCTCGTGATGTTTTGGATATGGATGTGGCCGCTTAGATTCAAAGGCACGTCATAGTCCGCGAAAAGCTGTATGATCTTATTGTAATTGCCAATGCGGTAGCCCCGGATAAACATGTCATGATGTACCATAGTATTCTGGTGGGTCACACCAATGACGGTAACTCCGGCCTCCTTTGCCGCGGTAAGCTGTGTTTTGGCCCACTCCAGTGTCTCCTCCGGGATGGAGCCAGGCTTCTCCACCGCATTGACGTCTAAGAGCAGCAGCCGGACCTGATCCGACAGGGGAAATACATAGCTTAGAGAATGTTCATCCCTGGACAGCGCCTGGGCAAATCCGAAATCATGGTAAATCTCCTCGAACTCCTCCGAAGACACATTGGCTGTCCGGTACACCTCGCCGCCTTCATAGCGGTACGAAAGGGGATACCGTATATCGTGATTGCCCGGGATCACCGCCACCGGGATTCCCTGGGCGCTGACAGCGGAAAGCTTCTCGGCTAACTCAACATGGCTCTGCTTCTCCCCGTTGAATGCCAGATCCCCGCTGAGGACCAGGGCGTCCGGTTTCGCGTCCAGAACCTCTGCCAGAAAGGCATCCATCAGCTGGGGCGCGTACTCCGTTACTTTTCCATCGCCCTTTGCCATCATATCGGTAAATGCCTCGCCGTAATCCGTCAGCTGCGGGGAGAGATAATGCAGATCAGTCGCAGTGATCAGCAATGTGCCGTCGCGTTCCTGTCTGTCAGCGCTTCCGTTTAAGCCCCCGTCTGTGTATCCACCTGCCGCTTCGTCTGCTTCGTCTGCCGCTTCGTTTGACGCCGCTCCTGTCACTTCGTCCATTGCCACGCTCCCGATCCCGCTTCCGGTCCCTGCGCTTTGACATCCACTGACTGAAATGGCACAAATCAGCACCACTGCCACCAGCGCCATCCTATTCAACCTTATGATCCGTTTCCACATAGTTCCTGCTTTCCTATGGCCGCACCTGACCGCTTCCATAGATGATATATTTGGTGCTGGTCAGCTCCTTTAGGCCCATGGGGCCTCTGGCGTGAAGTTTCTGGGTGCTGATCCCAATCTCCGCTCCGAAGCCGAATTCTTCCCCGTCGGTAAACCGGGTGGATGCATTCACATAAACGGCGGCGGCGTCAATTTCATTTAAAAACTTCTGTGCGTGATTGTAATCCGCGGTGATAATGGCTTCGGAATGGCCGGTATTGTACCGGTTGATATGACGGATAGCCTCATCGATGGAATCCACCAGCTTTAAGGAAACCACGTAATCCAGGTACTCCCGGCCCCAGTCCTCCTCCGAAGCGGGAACCAGGCCCTCCACCATGGCGCAGGCATCCTCGTCCGCCCGGATCTCCACCTGTTTTTCATCCAGCCGTTTCTTGAGCAGCGGCAGGAAGTCCTTCGCAACCGCCCGGTGCACCACCATGGACTCACAAGCGTTGCAGACCCCGATTCTCTGGGTCTTGGCATTGTAAATAATATCCAGCGCCATATTAAAATCGGCTGTCTCATCCACGAAAATATGGCAGTTGCCGGTTCCCGTCTCGATCACGGGGATGGTGCTGTTCTCCACCACGGTCTTAATCAGCCCCGCCCCGCCTCTCGGAATCAGGACGTCCACATAACCGTTCATCCGCATCAATTCCTTTGTGGTCTCCCGGTTGGTGTCCTCGATCAATTGGACAGCGCTGGCGGGAAGTCCCACAGACTGAAGTCCTTTTTGAATCCGGGCCACAATGGCCTTGTTGGATTCCAGGGCGTCGCTTCCGCCTTTTAATATCACGGCATTGCCGGTTTTAAAGCACAGCCCGAAGGCGTCGGCCGTCACATTGGGGCGCGCCTCGTAAATGATGCCCACAACGCCGATGGGAACCCGCTTCTGGCCGATAACAAGGCCGTTTGGCCGGTTCTTCATGGAAAGCACCTCTCCCACCGGGTCATCCAAGGATGCTACCTGTAACAGGCCTTCCGCCATGGCTTTGATCCGGGCCGGGTTCAGCATCAGGCGGTCCACCAGGCCGGGGGACATGCCGTTTGCCACGGCTCTCTCCACATCCGCATGGTTGGCGTCCAGAATCTCGGTTTCCCCGTCCAGAAGGGACTTGGCCACCGCCTGCAATCCCTGGTTTTTCTGGAGAGAACCCAGTGTATTTAACGTACCTGCTACATCTTTTGCACTGCTTCCAATCTCTGCCAATGTCATATCGATTCCTCCTGTGCTTCTGCTTGAATTTCCACTTACAGTTTCATTTGAAGTTACACTTCTTTGATATTGCCAAACTTTCTGCCGAGGTCTGTCACGCTGCCGTCCTGTTCCTGAATGGAGATATTGTTTAAGTTGGCGCGCATGTTATTGCGGATGGCGGTAATGTACTCGGTGCGAAGCGCCGCCTGCTCCTTTTTTTCTTCCTCGGTCAGTCCCACGGACTGGGATTTGTGATACAGCGTATTGATTCTATCGATTTTTTCCTGGTTCATATGAATTCTCTTTCTATTGTTTAGTATTCGTTGTAAATATAATGCATTAAATCAAAATCAAGGTTTTCATGGGCTATAAACAAGGTGCCTTTTTCTTCCCCGTTCATAATCTGGTAGATCACTTCCACGTCCTCCCCGTTGGCAATCACCATATCGGAGCCGCTGTCCGTGGCAATCCGGGCCGCCGCCAGTTTGGCCGCCATGCCGCCGGTGCCCACATCACTGCCGGAGGTCTCCTTGCCCATAGATAAAAATTCTGCCGTAATTTCCGGAACCACGCTTATGAATCTGGCGCTTTCGTTCTTTCTCGGGTCATCGGTGTAGAGTCCGTCGATGTCGGACAGCAGAATCAGCAAATCCGCACCGATCAGGGCCGCCACGAGGGCCGACAGACGGTCGTTATCGCCGAAATTGTCCACGTATGGGATCTCCGAGGTGGAAACGGTATCATTTTCATTGACAATGGGAACGACGCCCAGTTTTAACAGTTCGTCAAAGGTGTTCTGGGCATTGTAGCGGGACGAATCGTTGATCATGGTATCCTTCGTCATCAGTATCTGGGCTGCGTGCTGGTTGTACTCGGCAAACAGCTTCTGATACACCATCATCAGTCTGGCCTGCCCCACGGCGGCAAACGCCTGCTTCTCTGCCAAGGTCACCGGTTTGGGGTGATGTAACGCCTGTCTCCCTGCGGCAATAGCCCCGGAGGAAACTAACACTACGTCCTTTCCCTCCCCCTTCAAATCGCTGATGATGCGCACCAGCTTTTCAATCTTTAACAAGTTAATCTCCCCCGAATGGGTGTGGGTCAGGGAGGATGAACCAATCTTTATGACAACTCTCTCTTTATCCTTTAATCTCTGGCGTTCCAGGGTACTCATATCGTCCTCCAGCCTTTTTGTCTTTATCTTTTCTATCCTACACCATTTTTAAGTTTTCGTCAATTTTTATCAGGCGGTTTTTCGTTCCGGGAGGCTCCATTAAAATAGCGTTAAGGATTGACAAAAATGCTTCCATTTTGTGGGAATCTGATTAAAATAGGGATAGAAAAGATGGGGAAAGAGAGGGGTTCTTATTATGGAAATATTTTCATATCTCATTTTCGCGGTTTACGCGGTGATTGGCGGTGTTTCAACTCTGTATCTGCTCTTAAGTATGCCGGCTGTGATTATCTGGAAGTTTTACCGGAAATTCAAACTGCATATAGCATTAACCAATTGATCGTAACATACAGGCAATAAAAAAGCCCGGATCGGTTTCCGGACTTTTTTATTGCCTGTATTTGGTTAAAACGGCCGGTATCTTCCGGCAAGTTCCTCCGCCACCTTGATGCCGTCCATGGCTGCCGAGGTGATGCCGCCTGCATAGCCGGCTCCTTCGCCGCAGGGAAACAGCCCCCTTACCTCGCTCTCAAATTCACTTCCCCTGTTAATTCGCACCGGGGAGGACGTGCGGCTCTCGATTCCTGCCAGAATGCTGTCCGGGCGGTTAAAGCCGCGGATCATGTGGCCGAAGCTTTCAATCCCTTCCACCAGGGCCTCCGACATGTAAGCGGGAAGCATTTCCTTTAAATTGGCGAACTGGAAACGGCCTTTAAACTCCGGGGCCACGCCGCCAAACTCCGCGGACGGTTTCCCTGCTTTGAAATCCCCGTATAACTGGACGGGGATCTTTCCTTCCCCGTATTGAAAGGCAAGCCCCTCCAGCATTCTCTGGTATTCCACCCCGGCCAGCGGAGAATCGCTTCCGAAATCCTCCGGTGTCACGGTGACGATCAGCGCGCTGTTGGCATTTTTCCCGCCGCGGTCATGGTTGCTCATACCGTTGACGGCCAGACGGTTTCGTTCGGAGGACGCGTCCACCACGTAGCCGCCGGGACACATGCAGAAGGAGTAGACACCGCGGCCGGCGCTTGTCTGTTTGGTCAGCTTGTAGGAGGCCGGTCCTAAGATATCGGACTCCTCGGTTCCATACTGGGACAGAGTGATCATTTTCTGTGGATGCTGAATCCGCAGGCCGATGGCAAAGGACTTCTGCTGCATGGGAATCTGCCGGTTTAACAGCATCTCAAAGGTATCCCTGGCGCTGTGTCCGATAGCCAGAACTACCACGTCCGCCTCCAGCTGTTCCGTGCCGTTTAAGAGGACGCCGGAAACGCGGCGGCCGCCAGCAATGTCTTCGGTCATCAGAAGGTCCGTCACCTGGCTGTGAAAACGCACCTCACCCCCCAGGGATATGATATGTTCCCGGATATTCCGAACCACCTGGCTCAGCACATCGGTTCCGATATGTGGTTTATTGACGTATAAGATATCCGGATCGGCCCCGTGTTCCACCAGGAGTTCCAGTACCTTTTGATTTCTCTTTAACGGGTCCTTGACCAGCGTATTTAACTTTCCGTCAGAAAAGGTACCGGCGCCGCCTTCCCCGAACTGAACATTGGAATTCCCATCCAGCGCTCCGGTTTTCCAGAATTCGGAAACCTTCTTCGTGCGGACCTCCACCTCGTCTCCACGCTCCAGAACAACCGGACGGTATCCCGCCTCAGCCAGCATCAGGCCGCAGAATAACCCGGCAGGGCCGCTGCCGACGATGACCGGCGGATGGGAAAGCTGGTCCCCGCCTCCGGCCGGAAAACGGTAGGTCTGTTCTTTGGCGATGGTGACATGGACATTCTTAGCTTTTTTTACCACCATGTCTTCCTGTGCCGTCTCCACATCCACCGTATAGATAAACAGTAAGTCTTCTTTCTTTCTGGCATCCACGGACTGCTTGACGATATGTAGACTGCGGATGGCCTCCGGCCGGATGCGCAGCAGCTTGGCCGCTTTTTTCTTCAAATCCTCCGGCTTGTGGTGGATTGATAATTTTAACTGATTAATTCGAATCATATCTGTCCTCTTATTCTTTTTCTTTGTACTGGCCTTTGCCGTTCGCTTTTCGTTTCCCTGCCGCATGAATTCCCGCCAGAGCGCCGCTGGACCAGGCCCACTGCAGATTGTAACCGCCGCAGATTCCGTCCACATCCAGAAGCTCTCCTGCCAGATACAGGTGCGGAATCAGTTTTGACTCCATGGTCTCCGGATCGATTTCCCGGGTATCCACACCGCCGCAGCAGATCTGGGCATTCTCATAGGAGTTGGCCGCCGCCACAACCGTCTCATACTCTTTAATCTCCGTGATCAGTTTTTTCCAATGGACCTGATCCACATCCCGAATCTGTTCCTGTAAGGATATACCTGCCAGCTTGAGGAGTACCGCCGCCAGCTTTTTATTAAGCAGGCCCGTCATCCATTCCTCCGCCGTCTTCTCTCCCATGGATGTTCGCCTCTGTTCCATGTAAGCCTTCGTTTCCTCCATCGTCTGTCCCGGAAGAAAATCAATCCGCACTTTCACGGAATGTCTTTCATTCAGCGCCACAGAAGCGTACCGGCTTAACTGAAACGTGGGAATGCCGGAAATGCCATAGTCCGTCAGCTGCAGCTCCCCGGTCTGGGTATCCGTCTCTCTCCCGTCCACATACAGCGTAAGCCTCGCCTCCGTCCGGATACCGGCCAGCTGCTTGTAATGTTTCTCCCGGCACTTCAGCTGTACCAGAGCCGGCAGCGGCGAAATCACCGTATGTCCCAGCCTTCTGGCCATCTCATAGCCGCTTCCGTCCGAACCGGTTTTTGCCGCCGCTTTGGAACCGGCAGCCAGAATCAGGCAGTCACCGTGAAATGGGCCTAAGGATGAGGTCACTTCAAATCCCCCCTTCGAGGCCCGGCGGGTCTTTTTGATCTCACAGCCGCAGACCACCTTAACTCCCAGTCTGTCCAGTTCCATCCGCAGGACATCCAGTACCGCTGCAGCCTGCTCGGAGTTGGGGTAGATATATCCGTTTTTATTCTTCGGCAGAATTCCAAGGCCCTCAAAAAACTGCAGCGTTTCCGATACAGAGTACTTCCCAAGCACTTGAAGAGGAAATGAAGGATTCTGGCTCCGGTAGCACTCCTCCCCTTGATAGAGGTTGGTCATATTGCATTTTCCGTTGCCGGTGGATAATATCTTCTTTCCCACCCGGTCCATGTGCTCCAGCACGGTGACGCGGGCTCCCGCTCTGGCCGCCTGAATCGCCGCCATCATGCCGGACGCCCCGCCGCCGATGATTAACACTGTTCTTTTCATGATCTTCTCCTTTGTCGAACGTCGTTAACTGGTATAGGATTCCAGATAATTATAGATATCCATCATGGAATTAAACCAGATTCCCTGTCTTAATTTATCCTGCTCCTGTTCCGGAAAATCCGTGATGGGAACATGGGTATACAGACAGATGGTGCTTTTGTCCTCACAGAACACCAGCAGAAAGCCTGTCTCCGACACCAGATAATATTTTTCCGTCTCTATCACCGGTTCCACCTTCTCCTGGTTTACCACCTGGCGGTTCTCGGTCACGGTCTCCGTCTCATAGGTGGTGTTTGGAATGGCAGGCTCTACCCGGATATTTTGTTTGGTTATCCAGTATCCTGCAAAGAAACAGGCGATGCTGGTCACAGTAATCAATAATAAGCAGATACCATACTTTTTCATGGGAATTATCCCTCCTTACAGGTATAGTATCTGCTTATCTAATCTTTTTCATACCAATTCCCGGCAGTTTCGCGCTTACATCAAGTGCAGCTTTCTGGCGGCTCCTATGAGCTTCGTGCCACCCGGCATTCCTCTCATCTCGTCCTCATCCACCCCGCGAAGCTTGATCAACAGCACAAAATACACCAGCACCGCCACCAGGATCGCCGGCATCAGACAGATGATCGTTCCGAGACGTCCGCGAAGCACCGTTCCCACCGCCTTGTAAATCAACTGGTAAACGCCGTAAGCCGCCGCTCCCATAATCCCGGAAGCCACCGTAGGAATTAAAAATGTCTTTAATACCTCCTGATGATATTTGAGGGCCCGCCCAATGGACAAACCGTTCAGGATACAAACAATGAGGGCAAACAGGATATTGGCATAGACCACTCCGTAAATTCCGCTCTTCAACCCGTACATCAATCCATAGAGAATCCCCACATGAATCACTAAAGCGATGGCCGAGTTTCGAATCGGCACCTGCATCCGGTTGATTCCCTGAAGCACCGCGTTGGTCACCGTGGACAGGGAGAAGAACACCACGGCCACGGAGCCTACCATGGTCATCTTCGTCAGCATGGTGTTATCCACACCGGCAAACAGCAGGTTGGAGATGGGGTAAGCCAGGACGGTCAGCCCCACCGCCGAAGGGATGGAGATGATCATGGCAAACCGGATAGCGCTTCCCACCCGGGAAAGCACCTGCTTCCGATTCCGCTCCGCCACGGCCCGGGAAAGGCTTGGAATCAGCGAGGAGGACAGGGAGTTGGCAATCGCCACCGGAATATTAAACAGCAGGTGGTATTTTCCCCAGACGCCCCAGTCGGAGGCAATCCGTCCTCCCTGGTTCAAATCCGTCATCACGTTGCCGAAAATGCTGTTGTCCACAACCGTACTGATATTGTAAATCACACTGCTCACAATAATCGGCGCGATGGTGAGAAACAGCGCTTTTGAGATGGCTCCGTAACTTTCCACACGGCCGGTCCGGTCTTTCCGGGCACGGCTCTTCATCGTTGGCCGGTAGCCCTTGGTCAGCAGCAAAAAGAACAGGAGAGCCGCCAGCGCTCCCGCTCCCGTGCCGATGGCTCCTCCGGCCGCGCCGAAAGCATAGGCATACTGGTCCGACCCATACACCAGGTTGGATTTGACGCCCAAATCAAACAGAGAGGCCGCCGCCACGATACTGATCACCGCGTTGACAATCTGTTCAAAGATCTGGGAAACCGCCGTGGGAATCATGGTGGAATGTCCCTGGAAATACCCCCTCAGCACCCCTAAATAGGCCATCACCCAGATCGTCGGCGCCAATGCCTTCAGCGCGTAGGCCGAGTATGGCATCTTGATTACAACCGTAGCGAAGTAATCCGCCCCGAACCATAACGCCGCGAATCCCAGGAAACCGGCTATGGTTCCATAAAACAGGGCCGCATAGAGAATGCGGACCGAGTTGCGGTACTGGTTTTTGGCCAGTCTGGCGGAGACCATCTTGGACACCGCCACGGGAAGGCTGTATGAGGACATAATCAGCAGAATGGAGTAGATGGAATAGGCCGCGTTGTAATACCCGTTTCCGTCATCTCCGATTTTGTTGGCAAGAGGAATCCGGTAGAGCATGCCAATCAGCCGGACGATAATCCCCGCCGCGGCCAGAATTGTTCCCTGGACTAAAAAGTTGGAGCCTTTCTTGCTGCCGGCGGTTCTGGCCGGCTGTCTCCCACTCTCCGCCCGTTCTGATTTCCTTCTGCTTCGTCTAACTGTTGTCTTTTCCATATATCTCCGTCTTTTTGAAATCGCTGGTTGGAATGATACATACCCAGGTCTTGCCCTTGTTCAGCACGATTTCATTATTCTCTGTGTCATAATAATGGGTGACGCCAAACTCCCCATCCTTTTTCCATGATACGGGAATGGCTCTCCCATCCGTGATGTAATAACCATACTCATCCGCATGGACATTGATATCCAGATAGTCCGTGGTGGCATAATGGCCCACCGGGCAGTACTGGAAGATAATATTTTTTACCGCGATCTGACCTTCGTCCCCGCTGTGGGCCGCGTTGTACTGGTAGCGGTAATAGAGCTTGTCCTCCTCGTTGTAGGAGAAATAGGGCTTGTTCATATTGTAGCCCGGGTATACCTTGTAGGCATCGAGGGAATTCTCCAGTTCGATCTCCTCGTTTCCACGGACGAAGTTATAGTGTCCCCGGTAGGTATCCGCATAGTCATCCCGGTAGCCCAGCTTCTGAATGGATTCTCTCAGCCGGCTTCCGCTGGTATAGGCATTGTGGGGCTGCTTCTTGTCCTTGGAGCGGTAGTAGGCCGTCGTTCCAATGCCCTCTAAGCCGTTAATATTGTCTACATTGCTCAGATATGGCTTGGCAAAGGTACTCTGCCCAAAATGGGCATATACCGCGTCAAATTCCCTTGCAAAGTATGTATAGTAGGTCCGGCAGCTTCTCACGGAGCCGATCCGTTCCAAATCGTCATAATCCTCAATGAGAGCCATAAACCGGTTCATGCCGCCCTCGGCCGGAGCCTCGTAGACGACGCCGGCACGGTTGATACCGTACTGTGGCTGGGCCTCCTTGTCATTGCTCATCATCACGGCCACCGGGCGGCGGTTGGCCTTTGCCACATCCACCATCTCTCCAGTCAAGTAGCTGCGGATCTTTCCGTCCACTTCGATCCGTTCCTCCGGCTCTTCCGGCGTTGTTTCCTCTTCGGTACTGGGGGCCTCCGTGGTCAGTTCCACCCGGGTTCCCTCCGGCATGGTGGGGGCTTTGGGCACCGCTACCTCCTGGTACTTGCTCTTACAGCCGGTCATCACCAGCACTACCAGAAGTGTCATCAAAAAAACCAGGCTCAGGCAGGTTCCCAGCCCCCCAATGCACCTGCTTTTTTCGGAATCCTCTGCGGCGCGTCGTTTCCCGTCAGGGTATCTCTTTCTTCTCATCGCCGATACCCCCTCCGCTCCAGAATCTCGTTCTGTTTTCTCTCCATCTCCAGACGTTCGTCCTCCTCCATGTGGTCGTAACCGCACAGATGAAGCATGCTGTGAGCCACCAGAAAGGCCAGCTCTCTGGTGGTGGAATGGCCGTATTTCTCCGCCTGTTCCTCCACCTTGTCCACGGAGATCATGATATCTCCCAGCATCAGTTCCCCGCTCTCCAGATTAAAATAATCCTCGGCGGCTTCCTCCACGTGTTCAAAGTCGGCGGCTATTTCATAGTCGATCATGGGAAAGGACAGCACGTCCGTGGCGGAGTCTATGTTTCTGGCTTCTTTGTTCATCTGGCGGATCTCTTCGTTGTCCGTCAGCACCACATTCACCTCCGCCTCGTAGGGGCAGTTTTCGTAATCCAAAGCCTCCTCCACAATCTCCGTGATGATCTTCTCGTAGGGAAGGTCCAGCTTTTTTTCTGCTTCGTAATCGATATTTATCGTCATATGTCCACCTTTTATTTCTCCCGGTTCTTTCGACCCCGTTCTGTATTTATTTTGGCTTTCGCCTCGTATTCTTCATAGGCCTGTACAATCTTCTGCACCAGGGGATGACGCACCACATCGCTGCTGGTCAGATAGCAGAATCCGATATCCTCCACCCGCTTTAAGATCTTGATAGCCGTATCCAGTCCAGACGTCACGCCGCCCGGCAGATCCTTCTGGGTCTGGTCCCCGGTGATAATGACCTTGGAGCCGAATCCGATTCTGGTCAGGAACATCTTCATCTGGGCCGGCGTGGTGTTCTGCGCCTCGTCCAGGATAATATAGGCATTGTCCAAGGTCCGCCCTCTCATGTAAGCCAGGGGAGCCACCTCGATCAACCCCTTCTCGGAATTGTGAAGGTAACTCTCCGCCCCCATGATCTGGTAGAGGGCGTCATAGAGGGGGCGCAGATAGGGATCAATCTTACTCTGTAAGTCGCCCGGCAGGAAGCCCAGCTTCTCTCCCGCTTCAATGGCAGGACGCGTCAGGATGATCCGGTTCACCTCCCCGTCCTTGAATGCCTGGATCGCCATGGCCATGGCTAAATACGTCTTTCCGGTACCGGCCGGGCCGATGCCGAAGACAATCATCTTCTTCCGGATGGAATCCACATAATGCTTCTGGCCCATGGTCTTTGGCTTCACGGGCTTGCCGTTAATGGTCCGGCAGATAATGTCCTTGTCGATCTCTAAGATCTGATGGTCATTTTCCGTGAAGGACAGGGACAGGGCATAGTCCACATTCTGCTGGGTGATGGCATTGCCCCGCTTGGAAAGCTCTATCAAGTTGCTGAAAACGCTTTTGGCCTTGCGGATAGTGTCCTCCGGGCCGATAATCTTTAACGCTCCGTCACGGCTGATCATGGTGACGTGAAGCGTCCGTTCTATTTTCTTTAAATATTCGTCAAACTGGCCACAGACATTTTTCTCATGTTCTGTGGGAATATCAATCATGGTCTCCACTACGCTCATCTGGCAATTGTTCTCCTTCTGTCTGTGCTGCTGTCTTCGTCTGCCCGATCAGTTCCTCGGCGGTCACATGGCCCTCGATGGTCAGGACAGATTCATTATCTAGTATTTTAACATTATTTTCAATAATTTGAACCCCTTTTTCCATTAAATTTTCCAGATACTGGCCCTGGATCTGTTCGGCCAGCCGGTTCTTCTCCTCCTCGGTGTAGGTTCGCTCATAGGTGACGTACTCTTCGCCGCTTATGTTTCCCAGATAAAACGGGAGGTAAAAGTCCTCGAAAATCCTGAGCTGCCGCTCCTCCATCACATACTGCCAGAGACTGTCTTTCCCGGAGGGGAGCAGAAAGGTCATGTTGTAGTCCAGCGCCCGGATATAGTACCCGCGTTTTGTCTTTCCGGTCTTTGCCTTCACCGTGTGCAGGTTTGGGATGCGTTTGGTATACTGGCGTTCGGTCTTTGCATAGATATCCGCCTCCGCGTGGACATAATCGGTCCGTACCAGTTCCTCTGCATCGTTGGTGATGGGGACGCCGGAGGCCACAAGCAGCTGGCCGGCTTCCACCGTGTCGCCGATGGTTACCTTTGGTACGCCGCGGCGGACAATCATTTTGGTGATGGTTCCGGCTCTGGCGGCCACTAGGTCGCAGGGGGACTCATCTTTGACGGGGATGCTTGAGAGCACCTCATTTTCCTTTATTTTAACCAAAAGTCTGGTTCCCGATACCCGGGCGGACACCCAGGTGATCTCCGGGAACTGGTTGCGGATGCCGAACTCGATGTCCTCGCAGGAGATGGTTTTCTTGTACATTCCATAGCGGATGTCCTGCTCCTTCAGGTATCCGGTCAGCACCTCGTCCGTGTACCGGTAATTGCCGTCAAAACTGATGTCCCAGAGAAACAGGGACATGACATATAAGAGGACGAAAAAAGAGACAAACCCGGTAAACATCAGTTTTCGTTTCCTGTTTTTATGTAAAAAAAAAGGAAGTCCCAACTTTTTTAATATTCTCAGCCGGACCTTCGCTTTACGCACCAGCGCCTTGCAGGAGCGGTATCCTTTCAGCGTCATGTAGAACTCATAAGTACCGTTTCGATACTTGAGATCCCAGATTTCGATTCCGCCTGCGCTGCACAGATTTAAAAAACGTTCGGGGGAATACCCGCTTAATCGTATCCGTAAGTATCCATACCAGTTATGGGTAAGCCATGCCATATGATCTGCCACCTCTTTTTTATGAAACGTTCCTGTCTCGCTGCGCGCTAACTGCTCTCGAATTCCACAGACTGAATGAATCCCGCGATCCGCATCTCATCGCAGGTATAATATTCAATGGTCAGTCTGGCTCCGTGAATCAGTACCCGGCAGTTTTTCGCCTGGAGTTTCACCAGTGTGTCCGTATACAGAACAATGGACCGGTAGTTTTCTATGACCACGGCCTGGCGGCCGACAAAGGACAAAAGGACTTCGCCCAGCATCACATCTTTTGGAAGTTTCAGCGCAGATACAACTGCTTCCTTGGCATGTTCCTGCATAGTATCACACTTTCTCCTTAGATTTATTATCAGTATATGCAGGAAACGGCTTTTGTCATGACTGAAATGGCGGGAAATAAAAAATCCTCAACCGACAATCAGTTGAGGATTCTTACTGTTCATTCATTAATATTCATTAATTGAATTTGCGTTTTCTAGCAGCTTCAGACTTTTTCTTACGTCTTACGCTTGGTTTTTCGTAATGCTCTCTCTTACGAATCTCCTGCTGAATACCAGCCTTTGCACAGTTTCTTTTGAATCTGCGTAAAGCGCTGTCTAATGTCTCATTATCTTTAACAATTACGTTTGACATAGCTCACACCTAACCTCCCTCCAGTTGTGTACTTGTGCGTAAATACAACTGTTTGGGTATTTTTATAGCACTGTTATGATTATAGCATAAATTTTTTATCCGTCAACAGGTTTTTCGCATTTACTATGTATTTTTTTCCAAAACTGTAAAACTATATTACATGATCTCATCTCTCATGCAGTTAATATCCTCGATGAGCAGCTCTCTGGCGAGTTCTAAGTTCCTGCTTCGGATCGCTTCCACCAGTTTTTTGTGGCCGGAAGAATCTGCCAGCTTCTTCTTCTCCCAGGTGTTGTTGAAATACTGGGTCGCCACCCGGCAGCAAAACTTCAGCGCGTCCTGAAGGGCCTTTTCCACGAACTGGTTCCTGCAGTAGCTGCACAGCATGATATGAAACTCCATGTTGGTCTCCCAGTGAACCGTGACATCCTTTTGCTGGGACAATTTCACCGCGCTGGTGGCATGATTCACAAGTGCATCAATCTCGTCATTGGTAATGATTTTTATGGTCTTTTCTAAGGCTGCGCACTCCAGCATCATCCGGTACTCGATAATGTCATTGATCTCCGCCGGCGTGATCACCGGAAGCTGATAGCCAAACCGGGGGATATTCTTTAAGATTCCCTCGCTGCAAAGCTGAACCAGGGCCTCCCTCACCGGGGTTTTACTGACCTCATATTTTTCAATCAGCATCCGCTCATTTAAGATCGCATTGGGGGGATATACCCCCTGAAGGATATCATTCAGAATCCCCTCATACACAAGTTCTTTGACTGACTGATTTTTCATATTCTGCACCATCTACGGTTCCTTTCCACAAATACTCATCCCTTTACCGCTCCAGCCGTTAATCCTGCCTTCTGGAATGTCTGTAATATTAAATATAACACAATGATAGGGATAATAACAAGTGTTGTTCCGGCTAAAATCACTGGCCAGGGTGTGGAAAGTCCTTCGCTGACCGGAAGCAGGGAGATGGAAACCATAAGCGTGTACTTCGCCTGCTTGCGAAGATATAAAAGCGGCCAGAAGAAATCATTCCATCTGGCAATCAGCGTTACCGACGCCCAGGACGCCAGAGCCGGCTTGATGACCGGAAGAACGATTCTGGTAAAGATCTTAAAGTCTCCGCAGCCGTCAATATGGGCCGCCTCAATCAGCTCATCCGGAATATCCGTGATATACTGGTGCATGTAGAAAATGCCGACGGCAGTGGCAATTCTCGGTATGATTAAGGACCATAGGCTGTTGATTAAATTCAGCTTTTTCATGATGACAAACAGCGGCACCGCCCCAACCTCCGGCGGAACCAGCATGGTAGCAATCACAAAGTAAAACAGAACATTTCTTCCCGGAAACTTGTATTTGGCAAAGGCAAATCCGGCCAGGGAACAGAAAAACAGCGACGTCACGGTCCCCACCAGTGTGGTAAACACACTGTTAAATGTATTCTGCCAGATCGGTATCATCTCAAACAGCCGCCGGAAGTTGCCAAGCGTCGGATTGGCCACCCACAGGGAATGAAACCCGCTGATACTCTCCGCCGGGTCCTTGATGGAGATGATGCACATCCACAGAATGGGGAACACACACACCAGCACCAAAAGAATTAATATCATATGAAGAGCAGCACTCTCCACCCGTTTTTTCATCTTATATCCCATGTCGGCCTCCTTATACTTCGCCAGTCCTGCGTCTCGCAGAGAACTGAACCAGGGAAATCGCCATCAGTATCACAATCAGCACACAGCCGATGGCTGACGCGTACCCCATATTAAAGATGCTGAAACCGGACTCATACATGTACTGGAACAGGGAGGTATTGGAGGTTCCCGGCCCCGGTAAAATGTAGGACTCATTAAACAACTTCCAGCTGTCCACGGTCAGTGTGATCGAACAGAAGAACAGGATGTTCTTTAAGGATGGCAGCGTGATGTAGAGAAACTGCTTGAAGTCATTGGCCCCGTCCACCGTGGCCGCCTCGTAGTAATCCCGGGAGATGTTTAACAGTCCCGACAGCACGATCATGGTAAACCACGGCGTGTTTCTCCACACGTTCAGCAGAATGACCGGGATCTTGGAGTAGGTGGTGCTGGTGAGCCACGGGACTTTCGGAAGTCCCATGGCTGCAGCCGCTCCGTTGACCAGCCCCACGTTTTCATCAAACAGCATCCGGAAGATCAGGCCCATGGCGATGGCCGCGCAGATGTTGGGAAGAAAGGTCGCTGTCTTAAAAAATGTCCGGCCCTTTAGCATCTGGCTGTTTAGCAGACAGGCGATCACGATAGCCAGCACCAGAATCAGGACAAGTCCTGTCACCCAGTAAACAACCGTGTTGCCAAGCGCATCCCAAAACATATTGTCAATGACCATTTTCCGGTAGTTCTTGAGACCGCAGAATTCAGGCGTCCCAATTCCCTTCCACTCGGTAAAGCTGATATAAACCGTCCACAGAATGGGAATCAGCTGGAACACGAGAAACAGGATGAAAAACGGCAGTATAAATAGGTAAGGCGCCCGGTATTTTTTAAGAGTTTTTATCACTGTTATCCCTCCAACTCTGCTTTTCCAATCTTCGCTTTCAGATTCTTATCCATATTCTGGATGGCCTGGTCCATAGTCTGGTTGCCGGCCACATAGTTTTCAAGCTCCGCGGAGATAATCTCATCCGCTTCCGCGTCCTGAGGCGTTACCACAAGGTTCTGCGCGCTGTTGCCCAGGGCTTCGCCTTCCATCTGTCTAAAGGACTGGCCGCCATAGAACTCCGACGGTTCTTTCCAGAAGTCGTCCTGGAGCATCTCTAACGAGATCGGGTTGGCGTAAGGAGCGTTCTGGGATTCCATGGATTTTACCCAGGTGGTTCTGGACTCGGTATCGAAGGTGAAATCATACCACAGTTTTTCCAGCAGGCCCGCGTACACGTTGTCGCCCTTGTTGACGATACAGAAATAGGAAGATACAGGGGCTCCGGCTTTGCCGACACTCTCAAACTCAGGAGCCGGCATTACCCGCCACTGGCCCGCGGTATCGGAACAGTTCTTTCTCATAAACTCATCCCAGAAAGCGCCGATGTAGAAGGTTGCCACTTCTTTGTTTTTGATGGAGTCGTAAAGGGCCGGTTCCATGATGGCGGACTTTAACAGCAATCCTTCCTGGTACATGGTGTCAAGCGCTCCAAGAGCCAGCTTCGTTCCCTCATCGGACCCGATGACGATCTCGCCGCTCTCATCCCAGATTCTGGCGTTGGCCTGCGGCATCAGACCGCGGCGTCCCCAGTACCTCCAGGTTTTGTTGCCGGGATCAATGTAGGATAAATATACTTTGCCGCCACTCTTTTCTTTCAGCTGGCGGCCTGCTTCTATGTAGCCCTCCATCGTTGACATGGTTGCCGGGTCAATGCCATACTCGTCAAACAGGTCTTTATTGTAAAATAACACCTGAGGACGCACCGACTCGGGAAGTCCGTAGATTTTTCCTCCGATGGTGGCATCTCCCGCCGCTCCGTCTACCAGTTTACCGGTTAAAGAGGATACCAGCTCTGTCTCATCTTTCAACAGTCCGCCCTTGGCAAGGTCCATCAAATTGACCGGATCGATATAGACGGCATCCGGCAGATCATCGGTGGCTCCCGCCAGGTTTGTCATGGTGATCTTCTCTCTGGAAGCAGCGGCTCCCTCGGTCTGTACGATCTCGATCTTGACATCCGGCGCGATATCCCGGTTTCTCTCCAGCCACGCGTCATAGTATTCCTGAAGGTACTGTGGCTGGCCGTGTCCGTAGATGGTGACCGTTCCTGCCGGATACACCGTCTTGTCTGCTTGTGCCCCCGCGCCGGCCGGAGCCTGTGTGGCGGCGGAATCTGTTGGATTTGCGCTGCCTGCTGCCGGTTCTTCTTTCGCGCCGCAGCCTGCTAAAAGCGCGGTTCCCAGTACCATTGCTGCCAAGTAATAACGTTTTCTCATAATCTCTCTTCTCCTTTACTTTTTCTTTTCCTACCTGTTTCTATGTGTGCGTTCCGTGTGTCCCTATACCATTCTCGCGGCATCCACCACCGCCTTGATTCTCTCATATGGCATCTCCGTGGCCAGCGTGCAGTCGGCTCCCAGGATGAACCGTTTCCTGCCAACGCCGGTGATGAGTTCTCTCACCGCCGTCTGGAGTTCCTCCAGCGTGCCCTCGACCAGCACGCCGCTCCGGTTGGCCAAGCCGCCCATCACAGTGGTGTCCGGGAACAGTTTCCGGCCTTCCTCTATGGAAAAATCCGTTTCATAAATTCCCCAGTTTACCACGTCCGCCAGCTCGTTGTAGGAGGCGTAGCGGTTCATGTTCAATCCATCCTTGCACATATGGAGGAAATTGTAACCGCCTGCCTCCTTCACTGCCTGCAGAATCTGCTTGTCAAAGGGAGCGATACATTCCTCAAATTCTTCATCCGTGTAATATCGGGTTTCTGCTCCCAGTCCGGCGTAGTAGACACCATGAAGCCCCAGCTCTATGTACTTCCCCGCCAGCAGGCACATGCCGTCGGCAATCCGCTTCCAGGCTTCCAGCACCGGTTTCTTGTCTTCCCGGATATGGCGGCAGCTAAGTTCCCTGACGCCCTCGTAACCATATCTGGCTTCGATGGGATGAATGGAGGATGCGCAGATCCCGTGAAGGGTTCCAAGTAAAAATGCATCCCGGTCACACTGGTCCAGAATCCGTTTTACCAGTTCGATCTGCCTTACCATAAAATCGTCTTTCAGGGAATAGGTGGGAATCTTGTTCCAGTCGGCCGGGGTCCTGATCTCCCCCACATCCGGCACCATATTCTCATTCATGATCTTTAAGATGTCCGTGTCCGTCTTCTCGAAGAACTCCAGATGGGACTGCACGGCCGCCTCCCCTTTCGCCTTCCCCTCCGGAAAATGAAGAGAGAAACCACATGGCACATGATCCGGTTCCCTGCCCTGGATCGCTGCCAATACCCGCTCTTTCTTGTTCATAACTACCTCCGCTTTGATGATTTTGATTGCTGCATCCCCTGATTAGAATGCTCAGTGTTCATAACACTGATAATACCACTGTGATTATCAAAAGTCAACAGGGAAATGGTAAATTTGCATAAAATATATTTTTAACAATGTTGATTTATGTTGATTATCACGGATAGACTAGATCAGACGGAGATAGAGACTGACTGGTGTTGCCCATTTGAGCAGGCCGATCAGGGGAGAAAACTGGGATAAATCTACAAAAACAGGGGCCAGAACCAGACTTCCGGCAGTGGCAAAGGGAAGAAAGGCGATGACCCAGGCTTCGGTTTTTAAAATATGGGAAATGAAAAAGCAGAATGCCAGCAGCGACCATGCATAAAGGGACATAGCCCGCAGTTCTGAAAAAAGTCCGCACCACTCCGCTGTCAGACGAAGGCCTGCCAGACCAATGGCGCAAAATATAAAAATAGCCGTCATATAGCTGGTCAGTTCCAGAACAAGCAGATTTTCTGCCCAGAGGAACCGGTGGCTGGAACGGTCTTTTAGATAGTTGGCAACAGCACAAAGAGCTCCAGCCAGAATCATCACAGCTATGATGCCGCGAAGTCGTAGGAATGGAATCTGCCCGTCCGTAAGATCGTTTCCGGCTGTCTTAGCCTCATTTGAAAACCGGAACCGGAATGTGCTGCCGTTGGTTTGGTAATTCTGGTACTCCAAAAAAGCCTCCCGAGCCATTTCCTGGCGGCTTTTCGTGTCGGTGACCAGGGTTTCGGACAGATACCTGGCGTATAATTCAGGAGAATATACGGACAAGACGCCGGCAAAAATCATTTCATCAGCCATCCCCTGCACAATGGTTCCCGGATTGCGGGACGTCTCAATGATGTCTTCAAAGTTGCCACGTTCCAGTTCCTTCCAGATTTCTCCGTTCAGAACATACCCGCATTCCGCCTTGCCGGTCATCACGTCGCGGTTCATCTCCTCTTGATCCCCGCACCGGTAAAATTGAATGACAGAATCTCCTTTGGAGAGCTGCTCATATACAGCTTCGGCAAAATCACTGCCATCCGTACAGACAGCAGCCTGAATGGCCGCCGGCCGACCAAGATCCGACATAGACAGAAAAAAGATTCCGGCCAGAATTCCTGCAATCGAAATCCGAATTCCAGGCTGGTAAAAGAAATGACGGATGAGAATTGGCACAAGAAATCTGGTTTTTCGAAATCTGATTTTCCATAACAAGGCATGATTATGCTTCATTGTGACCACCTCTTTGCATGTATTCCACCTTGATCCCGTATAGTTTCACCAGCCACTGTTAAAAGAAAAAACAGTGCCGCAAATCCAAGCAGGACCATATGATGTTTCATAGAACTTTCCCATGAGAAGATACCCGCCATCTCCTCCAGCAGCCATGTTCCCGGCAGGAACTTTGCGGTTTTTCGTAAAAATGGGGGCAGAAACACGGATGGCAGAAAACCGCCGGATATCAGAATCAGGAGAAGGGACATCCAGAATATCAGCAGGATCATGGCTGATTTTTGCGGGAATGTCTGACCGCACCAGACCAGTATGGATGAGATACACAGGCAGACTGCCCCAGCGTTCTGAACCGTTTCAAAGTTCCAGCCGATCGTCAGCAAAAGCCCAAACCGGCTCCCAAGATCGATTCCGCCCAGCGCCAGAAAGGCGATGGATAACAGCACGGCCGTCATGATCAATAATCTTGCAAGAATCTGCTGCCACCCGGCGGCTCCAGACCGTCGAAGCATTCCGACGAGCGTTTTAGGAGCGGGCATCAGAAAGCCGCTGCATGGAACTCCGGTAAGAAACAGGAGGAGAACCATCAGGGAAGCGGCCCCATACTCCAGCGCCGTATACTGCCCCGTGGCGGAAACCACCTGGGTGTGGAACAGTTCACTCCTGTTTAATGCCAGTTTCAGATTCCAGCGGTTGATATCGTCCTGCATCTGCGGGATCAGTTCCGGCTGGCCGTATTTCATGGCAAGCGAATAGGAGGCATAGATTTCCGCCTGTGAAACAGACAGCATATCCGCCCCTGCATTTGCCAGATTCTGAAACAGCGCCGACTCGGTGGTAAGAGCATCCGGAAGGAACACCAGAGCCGGTTCATTGGTCCCGTCAATGATCTTTTCAATAAACTGTCCCGGAAACCGAATATACGCCGCCAGCTCGCCGGATGCCAGCCGTTTTTGTCCCTCTGCTTCCGTGACGGGGACAAATCGGCAGATTCCGGACACGCTTTCCATATGTTCTACATAAAAGACGGCAAAGGCGCCAAGACGGTCTCCTTCCTCCACGCTGTAGCCGATCGTGAAGGGATGAACCCGCAAAAGACGATGATCCGCCTGCATGATACAGACTGTGATCGAGCCTAATACCAGCGCCATCACCGCTATTCTTACAGCCATTCCCGGAATCAAGGCCGCCATACGCCGGTACTCTGCTGTCAAAAGTCTGAAAAACATCTTCATATCATTTCCTCACACACTGTTAAAACAGACAGGTCAGTTCCTCGCCCCGAAGCTTATGGCTAACCGGATAAAGTACGCCGTTTTTCAGCACATACAAGCGGTTACATAAAGACAGTTCCTGATTCTCGTGGGTAGCCAGGAAAATGATTCCGCCGGAATTCCGGTAGGCTTCCAGATAGGTCCTGATTGCCTCTTTGCAGACCAGATCAAGCGCGGCCCCCGGTTCATCCAGAATCATCACCGGCGGGTTGGCCAGCATCGCACAGCCGATGCTGACCCGTTTCTTCATCCCGCCTGATAGCTGGCGGACTCTCTTTTGAAGCATAGGAGCCAGATCCAGTATCATGAGTGGTCCTTCTGTCAGAATTCTTTTCAAATCCCTGCTATTCTCTGTCCACAGTCTCAGATTATCGTACACCGTCAATTCCGGAAACAGGGGACATTCCTGAGGGACATAACCGGTGTAGAGCCGGAACAACTGTCTCCTGTCCAGTTTTTGACCGTCTATTTCAATCACTCCCTGCCTGCACCGGACAGCTCCGGCGAGTATGGACAGCAAGGTGGTCTTTCCACAGCCGTTGGCCCCGATAATTCCCACACAGTCACCGGGAGATGCCTTCAGGCTCACATTCTGCAATACCCGGTTACGTCCATAGGCATAAGATAGATTGGATGCACAAAACATAATAATGTCCCCTTACCCGTTATAGGATAAAACACCGCTGCTGTTGACGTAATAGCCATCTGGCGTCATGGCATCGCTCAGCATACTTCCATCCTCATTTAAATAATACCAGAGTCCGTCTTCATTGCTTTTAATCCATCCGGTCCGCATCCTTCCATCTGTATCCAGATAATAGTACTTCCCATCCTTTTTAGTCCAGCCGGTTACCATAACTCCCTCGCTGTCAAAACAGTACCAGGCATCATCAATTTCTTCCCAGCCATTCATGAGATAATCTCCGGAGGCATTGACGTAAAAATATTTTCCGTCATCCTGAGCCAGCCACTCGCCAGTTGTTTTCACCGGTTCTGTTTCCTGGACTTTTTTGGGAGGCAGCGTATAATTCGCCTGTTCATCGTTTTTTACTAATTCCGGCATAACAGGGGCCGCTGCCTGCGTCTCCTCCTGTTTCTGCCCCTGCTGTTTCGATAAAAACCCGCCGCCAAAACCGACGGCAGCCGACACCACGAGGATGGCCGCCATGCATAATAGTTTCTTCATGATTCTGTCCCCTTTCTGTCTTATCTCATATAAATCCAGCGATAATCATTGTTGGCATTCTTGACCTTCAACCAGATGATACTATTACTATAATCCACCTGATAGTCATACACGTATTTTTTTACAGTACTGGTCACATATGTGTTGGTCCTCCTGCTCAAGCTTGGGGAGGAATAGTAGTAGCTTCCAGATTGCATATAGACGTCATTGTAATAATAATTCTGGGCCCTCGAAAGCAGGGTGTTACGGGCCTGCTGTTCCGCCTGTTGTCGCCGTTCCTCTTCCCTCCTGCGTTCTTCCTCAATCCGTTCCCGTTCGGCCGTGATATACTGGCTCCGCTCCTCTGCCTCCGCTTCATAATTCAGTGCCAGTTCCACGTTCCGCTTCAGTGTTGTAATCTGTCCTTCTGCCATTGGTAACATTAATAAGGCGTTCTCACCAGTTCCGGTATTCCAATAAAAACTACTGCCTTCTCCTAATGTTATAAAAGTATCATTGGTAAGAATATCCCAGTCGCTTCCTACCGTTATGTTTTCCTCTGCCCCTAACTCCAACTGGAATTTCGTAACTCCCGCCGGATGAAGAACTGCGGTATGTTCTTCTCCATCACGGTAGACTATCCCACTCAAATCAGGAATCTCATAGACAGTCACATGTTTGTCATCCTTAAGCGTCAACAGGATATCCAGATTCTCAGATGTCAGTCTCCACGCACCCTGTACCTGGCTATAATCCATATTTTTACCGTAAATCCTCTGTCCCTGAACCATTACTTTGTCATAGACAGTTATATCGGGAATCAGCGTCGTTCTTCCATTTTCACGGTCGAGGACCTGCAAGGTGCCTGTCTCTTCATCGGCAGTCGCCAGGGAATCGCCGTACGGCGTAGATACCTGTACGGTTCCGGCACTGTCCTCCTGGATGTTTTTCACATTTACCGCTTCCCCATTGGGATAAACGCAGCGAATCATCCGGCCGTCTTCCCTGACCGCATAGATTGACTGATCAAAGGCCCTGGCCTCCTTCACATGCTCTCCCAGCACAAGATCCTTCTCTGATTGGAAATGCAGATAGTGCAATTCCCCCTCCGAGGAAATCCAGATTACATGTTCGCCATTTTTACTGACTGCCATCATCCGGGCGTCTGAAGACAGCTTCTGTTTCTCCATGGACTTTACGGCAGCTTTCATTCCACTGCTGTCTGTTGCGTCCCCCAGTTTGGAAACAGGAAGACTGACACGATACAGTATCCCGTCTGTCGTGCGGTAATACAGCAGATTTAAGTTATCCGCGCAGAAGAATTCGGCAACATCGGAATAGGCTTCCACCGGCTCCTGGTTCTTTGCCATGAAATAAAGACTGTCTGACGATTCATCCTCCTCACAGCCCTGAACCAGAATCAATTGGCTGTCATCTTCTATTGCCACATTGGTAATAGAACGAAATCCGTTCAGCCGGTTTTCTTCCTCGCCCCATTTTATGCCGAACGCAGTTTCCTCATCGCTCTGCGACTGCCAGAAGACTGCCGGCTCGCTGGAGAGAAGCTGGTAACCGGTCACATCACCCTTGATACGGTTTTTATCAGACAGGTTTTTGGATTGATACAGGGCTCCGGATTCATCCAGGTAATACAGGCTTTTATCGTTGGTGTCCAGATATTGGTCTTTCACAATTCCATCGGTCAGCCGTTTCGGTTTTCCCCCCGCCAGATCATAGATCATCGTTTCGGTTAAATCATTTACCTGTTCGGCATAAGTCATGTAACCACCGTCCTCGCTGACCCAGACAGTATCCCAGTTTCCCTTTTTGGTAAGAACGTTCTTTTCACCTTTTGGAAGCTGCTGCTCACACAACTGGCTTTCCGCGTCTAAGTAAATAATTTTACTGACCTTGTCGAGTATCCGATAGCAGCCATCCTGGACGTCTGTAATCTGGCAAAGCGGCGTTCCCTGGGGGCCGAGAATCTCCACGGTCCCTTTGTCCGAAATCCCATCATAAGTGAAGCCAGCGGCCATGGACAGTGTGTACGTGTCATAGTGTAACTCCCTGGCAATTGGATTCTCTTCCGGCGCCAGGGACCGGCCGCAAAAAAATCCGGCAGCAAGACCGGCGGCAGCCAGCACGGGAAATACTGCTTTTCCCAGTTTTGAGTTCCTTTTTTTCGGTGCCGGCTCATCCAGTTTAGCCGAATGAGCCGAGATGGATATCGGTTCTTCTTTCGTCTCTGCCGGAGCCGGAGCCGATTTCTGTTTTATGGCCGGTACTGGAGCCGGTTTTGGTTCTTCTGCTGGAACGGCTGCCGGCTTTGTTTTTTCTGCCAGATTTGCTTCCTCTGCCAGCTTTGGCTCTCTTGCTGGCATTGGCTCTTCTGCTGGCTTTGCGTCCTTTGCCGGGTCAGTCAGTTTCCATCCGCATTTTCCGCAGAATTTGGCCCCCTCTTGGTTTTCATACCCACAATTTGGACATATCACGGTATGTTTCCTCCCACTTTCTCTATGATGTAATGTCGATTTCTTCTTCCCTGATCTTAAAACCGCACGTTCCGCAGAACAGGGCATCCGGCAGGCAAGGGGTTCCACACTGTGGACAACGTCCCTCACCGCTTTCTTTACTGGCCCCGTTTAAGATAATCTGCTTCTCACTCTCCACTTCCCGGATTCTGGCTTCCAGGGCAATAATCTCCTGTTTCTTATCCCTGATCTCCACGGCGATAGCTTCTATGGCAGCCTGATCCTTCTGTCCCTGAAGCCACTGGCGGTAAGTCACTTCTCCCAGCCTCATGGTCAGTTCCCGGATACTGTTTTCGTTGTTCTCGATCATCACCCGGCATTTGCTGGTCTCCAGATAGACACTGGAGGTCACGTTGACGGTGGCAACGCTTTTATTGATCCCACTTTTTATCTTCTCAAACATGGCAATCTACTCCTTACACATAACGAGGTTAATAGCTGTACTTTGCTTCTGTCATTGCTGGTGCGGCTGTTGTTTCTGCTGGTTTGGAAGAACTGCCAAACACACCATCCATCACTTTCTCCAATCCGGCTCTGGCAAGTTTTGATGACAGCTTTTTAACGACATTCTCCCCAATCTTCTGAATCTCGCTCAGCCCCATGTCAAAGAGATCAATTTCATCCCCTACATCTGCCGGAATGACATTAAGAGGTTCCTTTCCCAAGGCCCCGACAACATACTGTCCTTCAAATGTCGGAAAATAATCATCGGAAAATTTCAGTTTATCCAGTACAAGGTTAAATCCTTTTCCCTTTTTGACATCCGAAAATGTCCCCTCCAATTTAGCCGTGTCATAATCATTCTTCAAAGACAGATCCCATGCCCCGCTTTTTTGATTCAGGCTTAGGCTATATCCAATCTTATTCGTATGAACATTGTCATTATAAACGTTTTTAACTATGAACTCTCCTGAATCATCCAACTGTCTTGAAGATTTGTTATAGGTCTGCTCTCGAAACAAAGAAATCGTATACTTATCTGACACTGCTTTTCCCTCATATGACTGCCATGTATCTGTATAATCATATTCCAGTTCTACCACATCCAGCGGATTGCCAGCCCCCAGCAGGGACAGTGTCAGAGATACAGGCATATCATATGGATTGAGTGCAAATTCATACTCTCCTTCCATAGATACCAGACGTCCTTTGGGTCCTGTATACAGAGTAACTACCAGATCATCCTCCAAACTGTCTCCGAACTCCGATATTTCTTCTGCCATTTCCATAAGCCCGTTTTCCAGGATTCGTTCCATCTGTTCCCGGCTCGTTCCAGAAGCATAACCACGAGGCCTGAGCAAGAACATCTGCTTTACAGAATCATCTTTTTCAACAAATTTACTAACTTCCTTCAGCACATTTTTCATATCCTTTTTCGGTATCGTCACCTCATAAGCTTTACACTTCTTTGATTTGCCGCCAACCGTAAAATTCTTGCTGCCGTTCTTTTCCACCGTAATATTTTTTCCCATCTGTTTCCAGGTATCGGAAGACTGCTCCATAAACCGGCTCATCATGCTGTTTAATGCTTCCCGGTCATCCTCACTCATCGAATCTCCGTCATCTCCGAACCCAATCCCGGTCAACTCTTTCAGGTAGCTGTTCAGTGCGGAATCCCGGAATTTCCGCATCATATCCTCATTCATAAAATAGAAGGAACCGTCATACAAATCCGGAACCGCCATCACGGTCCGCTCCTTGTTCCGATACATCAAAAGCTCCGTTAATTCTGAATTTTTATAGAGCGGATAGGCCATCAGGCCCGTCTCCCCGCTTTTTTTATCCATATTGATAACCGCGCGAAGCCCCAATCGCTCCCCATCCTTTTTTCCGGCAAAGGTAAATTCGTGGTGAGTTTTTCCGGTCTGAATCTCCTTTCTTAAATCGTTCCATCCTAAATATTCCCCGACTCCCGATTCCGTCTTTACAATATCCTGATAAGTTTTGTAAGCGCTTCTCATCAGCTTGATTTTGGGCTGGTTTAACACAACCGCACCGATCATAATCGAAATTACCGCCACGCCTGCCACACAGGCTCCAACCATCTTCCCGCGTTTTTTCTTACCGCCGGGCAGAGTTGTCCCTGTTTCTGTCTGTTTTTCCTTTTTTAAATTCCATTTTGGTATGATCCTTTGTTTTTCCACTTCACTATTCTGAAGATTCTCCGATTCCACAGCTGCCTGCTTCTGTTTGGCGCCGCAGGACGTGCAAAACACGGTCCCATCCGGAAGCTCAAATCCACACTTCGTACAAAACATCTTTTGTCCTCCCTGTTCCTTTTTTATCCTGCAACAGAATATACATTCCGTTGCGTTACCAGATACGGAGGACTTGAAAAAACAATGGGAAATAGCTGATAATATGAAAAAACAGCTGATTAAACCAGATGTGCAGATAAAAGATAATGTCGAAAATACTTGACCCTTTCCGCTTGTCGGAATATAATGGAATAGATGTTTTTACGGTGCAACGGAATGTATATTCGGTTGCACTTTTTTCTTTTTCTTAGGTGCCGGCAGGGTATCCCAGCGTGAAAATACGGTTCCCAGCGTCCGCACACAGTCCGTTATGCTCTTCTGTAAATAAATCCTTGTAGTCTCAATACTGGTATGTCCAAGCAAATTCGCCAGTTCACAGATATCCCGGCTGATTTCATAATAGGATACCGCAAATAAATGCCGGAAATTGTGGGGAAACACTTTTTCCTCCGGAACTCCTGCCGCCTTCGCCAGGCGCTTCAATATCCGCCAGACTTGGCTTCGATGCAGCTGCTCCCCATTCCGATTTCGAAACACCGGCCCTTCCACGATCTGTTCCTGTCTGCAAAATTCCCGCAGGATATTTAAAAGTTCCGGCGGCAGCGGCATGACACGCCCTTTTCCCTTCAGATAAATCGTGGCATACCCACAGTTGACTGCCTCTACCGTGACAAACGCAAGCTCGCTGACCCGGATTCCGGTCCCCGACAGCGTAGACACAAGCACATGGGAAAGCCCACAGCTGCCTTCCAATTTTGCTGCCTGTATCAAACGGATCATATCCTGGCTTCCCAGTTCCACACGTGACTCCCGGAACATTTTCTTCTGGCATTTCAGCGTCGACATATGGAATTCCTCCATTCCGTGAAAAGAAAAAAAGCCATTTAACGCGATAATCTCCAGATTGGTACTGGAAATGCTATACTTCTGGCGGTACTGCTTTTTAAACTCCAGCAGACTCTCCCTGGTGACGATGTTCAATCCTTCCGTTTTCATATATTCACAAAAATTCATGATGCATTTGATATATCTGACTATGGTTGTCGCTGCCTTTTCCTGCCGGATCAGGTATTGTCTGTATGTATCGATATCATTTAAACATATCTCCATCACTAATTCCCTCTATGCTGTTTTGTGGTTTCAACACTGAAAAAAACAAAAGGAAAAACAAAATTTCTGTTTTTCCTTTTGTATCATCTCTTATTTTATCTGTTCGTTTACCACTTCCGAAACTTTGGCAAGTGCGTCATCCACCCCTGCCGGATTCTTGCCGCCGGCCTGGGCCATATTCGGCCGGCCGCCGCCACCGCCGCCTACCAGACCTGCAATCGCCTTGATCAGGTTGCCTGCGTGGGCGCCTTTCTTCTGTGCTTCGTCTGTGGCGGTCGCCATCAGGTTCACTTTGTCGCCCTGTACGGACGCGATCACGATCACACCGTCGCCTAACTTCTCCTTCAGCTGATCGCCAAGGTTGCGAAGACCGTTCATATCTACATCGGATACCTTCACAGCGAGAACCTTCACGCCTTTTACTTCCACAACCTGGTTCATCACGTCTCCCATGGAATTGTTGGCCAGCTTGCTCTTTAACTTCTCATTTTCCGAATGAAGACTGCGGATCTCCTCCAGCATGGATTCGATCTTATTCTTCAGTTCCGCCGGAGTGGTCTTGGCCGCTTTCACAGCTTCGTGAAGCTCCGCCTCCACATTCTTGTAATACGCCATTAAACCGTCGCCGGTTAACGCTTCGATTCGGCGGACACCGGCAGCGATACCGGTCTCAGACAGAATCTTGAAAGCGACGATCACGCCGGTATTGCCCACATGGGTACCGCCGCAAAGCTCGGTGGAGAAATCTCCCATCTTCACCACGCGCACCTTCTCACCGTATTTTTCACCGAACAGCGCCATGGCGCCGGACTTCTTCGCTTCGTCTAAACTCATCTCCTGGGTCACGACCGGAAGAGATTCTTTGATCTCCTTGTTTACCAATTCCTCCACCTTTGCAATCTCCTCAGGAGTCATAGCGGAGAAATGAGTGAAGTCAAAACGGAGTCTTCCCTGGTCCACATAGGAGCCTGCCTGCTCCACATGGTCGCCAAGCACCAGGCGCAGCGCTTTCTGAAGCAGATGGGTGGCGCTGTGGTTCTTGCCCGTGGAGAGGCGGTTCTCCTCACATACCTTGAGTGTCACCGTGTCCCCCACCTGGAACATACCGCTTACCATACGTCCCACGTGGCCAACCTTGCCGCCCTGGAGATGAATGGTATCCTCCACCTTGAATTCGCCCTTGTCACTGACAATGGTGCCGATATCCGCCTGCTGGCCTCCCATGGTGCCATAGAACGGAGTCTCCTCCACAATGATGGTTCCGCTCTCCCCGTCGGTCAGCGCCTGAACTAAGTCTGTCTCCGTGGTCAGAACCGTAATCTTCGAATCATGCACCAGTCTGTCATATCCCACAAATGCTGTTGAAATAGACGGGTCGATGGACTGGTAAGCCGTCACATCCGCCCCCATATAGTTGGTGGTCTTTCTGGCTGCACGGGCTTTCTCTCTCTGCTCCTTCATGCAGGCCTTAAAGCCCTCTTCATCCACTGTAAAGTTCTTCTCCTCCAGAATCTCGATGGTCAAATCAAGCGGGAATCCGTAGGTATCGTAGAGTTTGAACGCATCCTCCCCGGACAGAACCGTCTTTCCATCCGCACTCATCTTCTCTTCTAATTCGGAAAGAATTGCCATACCCTGGTCGATGGTCTTGTTGAACTTGTCCTCCTCCTCGGAGATAACCTTTAAGATCATGGCCTGCTTCTCTTCCAGTTCCGGATATCCGTCCTTGGACAGCTCAATTGCCACCCGGCTTAGCTTCTCCATGAATTTGCCCTCGATGCCGAGGATTCTTCCATGGCGCACCGCGCGGCGCAGCAGACGGCGCAGCACATAGCCGCGGCCTTCGTTGGACGGCATAATGCCGTCGGATATCATAAACGTGCAGGATTTCACATGATCTGCAATGATGCGCAGGGATACGTCCTTCTTCTCATCCGACTGATAGGTTGTGTGAGCCAGTTTGCAGACCGCATCCATCATGGCTTTGTTGGTGTCCACGGTGAATAGGGAATCCACCTCCTGGACCGCCACGGCCAGACGCTCCAGTCCCATACCGGTATCGATATTCTTCTGGGACAACTCGGTATAATTACCTTTGCCGTCGCTCTCAAACTGGGTAAATACGTTATTCCAGACCTCCATATAGCGGTCGCACTCACAGCCTACGGTACAGCCCGGTTCGCCGCAGCCGTACTTCTCGCCTCTGTCGTAGTAAATCTCGGAACAGGGGCCGCAGGGACCAGCGCCGTGCTCCCAGAAGTTGTCTTCCTTGCCAAAACGGAAGATCCGCTCCGCCGGAATGCCAATCACCTTATTCCAAATCTCAAATGCTTCGTCATCATCCAGATAAATAGATGGATAGAGACGGTCCGGGTCAAGACCCACCACCTCGGTTAAAAACTCCCAGGACCAGGTGATCGCTTCGGTCTTAAAGTAATCTCCAAAGGAAAAGTTGCCCAGCATCTCAAAGAAAGTGCCGTGGCGTGCCGTCTTGCCGATATTCTCAATATCGCCGGTACGGATACACTTCTGGCAGGTAGTCACACGTTTTCTCGGTGGAATCTCCTGTCCGGTAAAATATGGCTTTAAAGGCGCCATGCCTGAGTTGATTAACAATAAACTGTTGTCATTGTGGGGAACTAAGGAAAAACTCTTCATGGCCAGATGGCCCTTGCTCTCAAAAAACTCCAGAAACATCTTCCTCAGTTCATTTACGCCGTACTTTTTCACAAATCTGTCCTCCGTTATCCTGTCCCGCTCCCGGGTCAGGTTCTATCTTATTTCTTCTCGATGGATGCGTCTGCATTCTTCACATCCTTATGATCCCGGTATTTCTTGCCACAGACGATCCCCGCCCAGGCAATCCCGATAAACAACACAAATTTAAGCCCATTCTCCAATAAGCTGACTAAAATTGCTGACATTTCGTCCTCCTTCTATCTCGATCTGTTTTTTATTTCTCTCCATTTTACAAAGCAGTATCGATAATATCCTATCACATGGCATCTAAATTATCAAGATGGAATCACAAAAAGAGCCTGTCGCAATGTAGGTTTACAATACATGTGTTACAACTGAATAATTAAAAAGCAGAGAAGCTG
>JAWZDV010000043.1:0-88690 GCA_034142505.1 Bacteroides thetaiotaomicron | reverse complement strand
TAATGGCAGAATTCTGAAGGAACTTGATTTATTTGGAACGGAACATACAGGAATTACTTATACACCGGACCCGGATAATATGGAGCAGGGACTGCAGTGGGTGCCGATCGGTAATGGTGGTATGGGATGCCCAGCATATAAAGGAAATATGCAGGGAAATGCTCATGGTATTAAAAACTTAGTGATGATAACTGCAGACTCATTTCAAGGTTTTTTCGGAAAATTGGGTAGTGGTGCAGTTATTGAGGATATTGGACTAAAAACCGGCAAGCTAGAGTTATCCGGCTATGCAAGCGGGGCAGTTGTGGGGAAGGTAGACGATCTAGAAACAGCCGGAGTACGGGTATTAAGGTGCTGGAATGAAGTGGATATAACTTCTAATGTGGCTGGGGGACGGCGCTTGGGGGGGATTGTATCTGAATTTTCTGGTAACAGTCTCTTAATAGATGGCTGCTGGAATACAGGAGATATCACTAATACAGGCCTAAATGATATAGGTGGAATTCTGGGGAAATCTATGGGAGGAATCAAAAATCTGATTATTCAGAATTGTTATAATGAAGGAAATCTAAGGGGAAGTATGTATGTGGGAGGAATTCTTGGAACCGGGGAGGACGGAGACGAAAAAGTATTAAACTGTTACAATACAGGAATTATGACGGCGACAAAGTATAGAGGAGGGATTGCAGGATTTACGAGAGGGACGGTTAATAATTGTTATTATCTGTCCGGAAAAGACGGAAACTATGGCGCAAAAGTTCTCACTGACACACAGCTAAAATCCTGGGCGGCGGCATTTGCCTTAAATGGACAAAGCATGAACGGTGCATGGTCCTATACACCAGGCCAGTATCCCAGCATCGGTACCCTTACCCGCCCTGACTATTGGACCGTGGTGGGGCAGGGGGTAATCGATGGACTAGTGACAGGAATTAACTTTACACCGGAATCAGGAATTTACAAGATCGGTTCAGCCGAGCAGCTGGCGGCATTTGCGGCAACCGTGAATAACGGAAGTACTGCCATCAATGCCAATCTGACGTTGGATATTAACTTAACCGGTGAACGGTATGGCGGTACCATATCCTCGCCTATTCCCTGGTATCCCATTGGAAATGAAACCAATGTTTACAAGGGGACCTTTGACGGTGCCGGAAAAGCAATCGGCTATATGAAAGTCGAGAAAGATGGCTATGCCGGATTGTTCGGCTGTGCCGGCGGCGGGGCGGTCATCACCGGAGTTGGAATGGATTCCAGCTGCAAGGTTACCTCCACTGGGGATGCAACGGGGAACGGAACAGCCGCCCTGGTGGGCGCAGTGAAAAGTGATGGGACAGCCGTGACCCAGATTACGATTCAAAACTGTTACAGCCGGGCGGAAGTGACGGGCGCGGGAACAGCGGCATTTACAGCCGGTTTTGTTGGAAATTATCTGGGAAGCGCTGGCGGCAGTGAAACCATTTCAAACTGTTACAATACGGGGAAAATCACCACCTTATATGGAACCGCCGGAAGTGCGATAGCGGGAAGCTTTCTCCATGGATCGGGAGGAGGAATCAAGAACTGCTACTGGGATTCCCAGACCAGCGGAGGCGTGACGGCCGTGGTGACAGGCGGAGGAGCCACGGTGGAAAACTGTAGCGGAAAGACCACGGCGGTGATGAAAAGCGACGGAAGCAGCGGGATTTTAGATCTGCTGAACGCCAACCTTGGCACCGGGACCTGGTACCGTGTGGATAAAAGAAACGATGGTTACCCCATTTTCATGAAGAGTGAAAGTGAAGTCACGTGGGCGGATGTGGGGGCGGCGGTGATGGCCCCGCGGAGCAAGACGTCTTCCGCAGCCCCGGGAACGGAAGCAGATCCCTATCTGATCTGGACCGCCGAAGACTTAGCATGGTTTGCCTATCAAGTAAACTCTTCAACAGGCAAAAGCGGTCTGTGTGCGGAACTGATGGCAGATATCAATCTGTTTGGAGGAACATACAGCGGTCATGCTTACGATAAGAGTAATCCGGATATTATCGACAAAGCCATGTTGTGGGACCCCATAGGAAATCGCCAGGGCTCCGTTTTACCGTATTATACGGGAACCTTTCATGGGAACAGCCACACCATTTCGGCCATGAGGGCAGAGGGAGATATCGTTCAGGGGCTGTTTGGACGCCTCTATAACGGAGCAGAGGTAAAGAGCCTGACCGTGACAGAGAGCTTGGTGACAGGAACGGCGAGATATGCAGGAGGGATAGCAGGGGAAATGAACTGGCTGTCAAGTTTGCCATCGGACGGATCTATGATCATAGACTGTCATTTTACAGGAGACGTGACAACAACGGGATTGTATGCGGGAGGAATTACGGGGTGTATGACTAATGGCAGTATCATTGGATGCGGGAATCGCGGAAACGTATCGGGGGTCGGGGACGGGCTGACACGTGGAGGTATTGTGGGAATAGCAATGGCGGAGAATTACCATGTGTTGATAGACGGCTGCTATAACAGTTCGGGTGGAGCCGTCGTCAATACCGGCACTGGCGGTTATAGTGGAGGTATCGCTGGAGATGCTTATGCGGACTTTGGTACCATGACGGTGAGAAACTGTTATAACCTCGGAACTGTAATGGGAGGAGGTACGAAGTCGGGAGGAATCAGCGGAGAAATGTATGGTAGCGTGGAAATCAAAAGCTGTTATCATGCAGGCCCGTTGACCGGAGGCGACTCCGTAAGCAAAAGTATCGTGGGTTACAAGGTAAGAGGGAATATCACAAATTGTTACTATCAGACAGGATGCCCCGCGGACACTAACGCAAAAGAAGTCTCCCAGGAAGTATTGCAGACCTGGGGAATGGCATTTGCATTAAATGGCGGCCAGTTGCGCCAGGATACAGGAATTTCCTGGAATTATAATGCGGACAAAAATGACGGCTATCCCTATCCCGCCAAACAGGCGTTACGAGACGCGGCCAGCTGGGAAGACGTGGGAGAAGCGGCATTTAACGGTCTGCTGGACGGGGCGGTGCCTGGAGTATCCGGAAGTACTTATCAGATCGGAACTGTGGAACAGCTGGCGTGGTTTGCCTATCAGGCCAATAACGGAAACAGGACAATCCAGGGGGATTTAACAGCCGATCTTGATATGGCGGTAGCAGAGAGCCGGTATATAGCCGGCAGTCCGGCCAGCCGGTTGAACTGGGTTCCCATAGGAAAGAGTGAATCGAATGCATTTCAGGGAGTCTTTGGACAAGGTAACCAGAGGGTTTATGAAATACAGAATCTGTATGTCAGTGCAGATGGCCTGGCTGGTCTGTTCGGGCAGATATTGGGAAATGGAACAGTTATGAATACCGGTGTGTCAGGATGCGATGTGACCGGAACGGAAGCCGGTGACGCGGCCATGGCTGGAGGGATTGCAGGCCGATTACGGGAGAACGCGCTCATTTCCCACTGCTATAATCGTGGCGGCAGTATCGTGGCGGCGAGGGGAGCAGGGTACTCCTATGCAGGTGGAATTGCCGGATTGATGAATGATAAATCTGTGATTGAGGATTGCTATCACCTGGATTCCAAGGTGGAAAGTATTGGAAACAGCGATTCAGGCGCTGGAGGAATTGTTTCAGGCATTTCAGCCGGATTGGGCGAAAATGGAGTCGTCAGAAGCTGCTACAATGCATGCGGGACGTCTGGCTCCATCACGTCATCCGGCCAGGTGGGAGGAATCATTGCTTCTGCCAAGTCATCGGGATTGCCGTCCTGTTACAGTGAAACACTGCTTGGAAATGACGCTGTTAACGGTGTGGTCCAGCTGGGAACGACGGACGATAAACGCCAGAGTGACGTGGACGGTCTGAACACCACAGCCGATGGAGAGCGGAAAGGAACCGACCGCGTCTGGTTCACCAGTCTTGCATCTGAGGAAACGAGAGGACTTCCAACTTTAACTGCACCTGAGATGTACTCAGTTGAAATAGCCCCGGCCACGGCGAATACGGGAACCACCAAAGACCTGAGCGCTGGTATCACGATCCCGGATACAATGCTGCGTGGAATCCATCTGGAAACAGACAGCACCGTTGCCGACATGGTCAATCTGACAGCAGCCGATACCGTGTCTGGAAATTTCCATACCTATGGAACCGACAATGCCAATGTGAATCTGGGATTGAAGACAGGAACCAAAGATATAAGCGGCCTGGCCCAGTCACTGACCGTTCCAACGGCTGATATAAGTGCCTTCAGCCAGTTGACGTTATATACCGCGGCGGCCTATACTCACGCGGCGGAGCGGGTTCTTCTGCTGGATATGTCATCAGGAACCAGCCGCTATGAAATTAGAATTACCATACCAGGGGTAACCAGCAAACCTCTGAAAGTCAGTCTGCCGGTGGCAGTCAATATGGAACTGGACCCGAACGTGGGGACCCAGCCAATTTCATACAGTGCGGACTTGGAACTGAAGAACCTGAATGATTACCCAATCAAGGCTGCCATCACCAGTGTGGAACAGCTGTCAGGAAAAGATGTGGAGCTGACTCCGATTGCGAAAACCACAGCCATTGATCCGTTTAAGCCGCTGGCCATAGCGGGAATCAAGCTTGGAATTACGTTGCCACTGGCCGGAGCCGATACGGGAAATCTCGCAGGCCAGCCGGATGGGAAAATCTATTATACACCGGCAGGATCAGGAAGTACGGAGAAGTGGATGACAGGAGATCTGGGATATGACAAAACGCTGCGCTACCGTTATTTTATCGAACACAGCCGTGTTCATGGAAAAGCAGACCAGAGTTTTGGGTTTAAAATCATTTATAAGTTTGAGATTCCGGCAGGAGATAATACGGGAGTTGTGACAGCGGCACCGGCGGCATAGCCTGGGAGGAAACGGACGTGGTGCCATAGCAGAATCGGGAGACAGATGTAGAATCAAGAAACAGATGTAGAATCAAGAAACAACAGAAACAAAAATCAGGAGATAGAATCGGAATCAGAGGACAGAAGCAGAATCAAAAGCAGGATCAGGAGACAGAATGAAAGAAAAACAGAATACAGAGGTGCATATACCGGAGAAAACCAGCCGTAAGAGGAAAAAACATGGATACGGCAGGCGGGTCATTCTGTGGCTGGGAGCAGTTACAGGAATTCTGATTCTATCTGCGGCAGCAGTGACTTTATATTTCCGATTTTATGGCTTCCCGGCGCAAGTCCAGGCCAGAATGGATATCATGCCGGACCAGAGGGCAGTGGATGGAAGCCTGCGGGGTGCCGGAGATGATACCGTGCCGGAAGGAGAATATCTGGTGATGGTAAACCAGCTGCCCACGATGAAGATGAGCAGCCGGGAATGCAACATCGAGTTTGAAAACCCGGCGGCCAATCATTACAGTTCCAGAATCAATCTCTATCTGTCCTCCAATGGAAAGCGTCTGGGAGGAACCAGAAGAGTGGACCCGGGCCAGTATGTGGAAATGATTGAACTGACGGGGAAGCTGGAAGCGGGAGAATATCCGGTGCTGGCCAAGATCGAACTGTTCACCGGAACAGACCCGGCCGGAAGTCTGTCTTTAGAGATCACCCTGCGGGTGGCAGAATAAGGCAGAAACAGAAAGAAGCAGCTGGATATGCAGAGCGAATTGCAGTGAATTGTAGAACGGATTACCGATAAGAACTGCAGAATGAATGATCAATAAGAGTGCAGAATGGATTAGAGAACAAATCGTGAGGAGATCAGAGAGAGGGATGTCAAGGAAACGGAATCATGTAAGTACAGCGGTGATCATAGCTGCGGCAGTCTGTGTGATATTCTGCACAGCAGGACTGACAGCCATGGGATATCTGGTCTATGCCAGCCACGCCGAGCCGACGGTGCAGTATCCCCAGCTGGAGCCGGAGGCCCGCGTGCAGAGCGGAACCTTAAGCGACCCGGCTGGGAGACAGGCGGAACTGGACGCCATGGTTCAGGAAGGAATGCTGTCCTTCTCCATCAACGTCACCCCGTTTATAGACAGCGTAACAGGGGAAGCCAATTTATTGATTGAGAACCCGCCGGATAACAGCAATCGTTTCACGGTATCGATCAGCCGGGAAGACACCGGGGAAGAGATTTACCGATCCGGCTATTTAGACCCGGAGCAGTACATAGAAACCACTCCGCTGGACCAGAAGCTTCCGGAGGGAGAGTATCCGTGCCTGGCATACTTTGACGCCTACCGGATGAGCGACAATGCGTACATAGGAAGAGCCACGGCGAGAATCACTTTATTTGTGCAGAATTGAGAGAAACAGCTGAGAACCAACAGCCAGAGAACCATCGAAGAGAATAAGCATAAGGAGACAAGAACCCAGGATGGAAGAACAAATCGAAGGACAAAAGGCATATGACATGCATGGAAAGTCCAGCAGGGGCAGGGACCGGCCGGAAAGCCGGGGCGTGGCAGCACCGGGAAGAAAGAACCGGGATAAGAACCGGGACAGGAATCAGGACAAGAACCAAAAACAAAACAAGGTATCCATTCTGGCCGTACCCGTGGCGGTATTACTGACGGCTGCTCTGACAGCCGGTTTCTTCTATCTGAAATACCGGCAGGAGACATCCATTCAGGAAGGCCTTGCCTACGAAGGAAACATCATTGCAGGCGATATCCCCGGGAAAACCAGGGAGGAGCGCCAGCGGGAACTGGACGCTGTGGTGGAGGAGGGCATGCTTGCCATGACCATCAACGCCACCCCGTCGGGAAAAACCACAGGCCCCGACCACAGCATCAACTGGCTGATCGAGAACCCTGTCAACCAGGGAAAACTTATCCGGGTGGAAGTCCGCCGTGATGATACCGGGGAAAAGATCTATGAAACAGGAGCAATCCCGCCAGGAAACTACGTGGAGAACGCCCCGCTGCTAGTATCCATGGAAGCCGGAGAATACAGCTGTACCGCGGAATTCTTCGCCTACAAAGAAGACGAAACCTATATCGGCCAGGCATCGGCCCAGATCAAGCTGGTCCTGTATGAGTGAAAGGAGGGAGATGGAATTGAAACCTAAATGGAAATCTCAGTTGATAACAGTATTAAAAACCAACTACAAAATATTAATCCTGGCCCTCCTCATTCAGTGCCTGCCGCCCATCCCCGCCTACGGGGCCGCAGGCCCCGTAGAGGAAACTGCCATAAGATTCCCGGCAGAGGAGGAGAGCCACGAAGTAGAGACGGAGATACGCGGAACCATAGAAGTATCCCTGATCTCCGCTGCCCTCCCGTCCGATGTGGAATTTTCCATCAACCCGGACGGCAGCTTTGACGCCGTCTCAAACCCGGGAGGCCAGATCCAGAGCCCGTCCCCCACGGAGTTTAAAATCATCAACAGTTCCGTGGTCCCGGTCCGTTTGGAGATTGCCGAGGTGGGAGAAATCCAGCCGGGAGACTTAGTTTTCGCCGAGTCATATCCCGGCGGTCCGCCTCAAAGCTTCCGGCTGGTAGACCGGGTTTCAAAAGTGGGCGACTACGGCACTGCCATCTTAGTTCTCGGCCCCGCCGGAAAAACCTATCACAGCAACGCCGACTTTGAACAGTACGCCATCTGCCCCGGCCGCCGGGATATCCTGGTTGCGGACCTGGCAGCGGAAGAGGAGGCGGGCCTCCAGATCTACGGAAAAGCCGCCGCCGACTTCTACGGAGGGTACCAGTTCACGGTCCGCCCCGTCCTGAAGATCAGCGCAGTCCGGGCCCGGTAAGCCCAGCTGATTCAAATAAATAAAACAAACACCTAAAAAAGAAGGATAAGAGGAGGAAACTCAAATGAAAAAGAGAATGAAACAGACCGCCGCTCTGGCCCTGAGCCTTGGCCTGGCGCTGTCGGGAACCACCGGAGCCTACGGTGCCGCCTTGCCGTCAGTCAGTACAGGCAATGTCACCGCCGAGACAGATGGTGTGGAGACCACATTAAACGGAACCATCAAAGCGACGACCTTAAGCGTGACGATACCGCTGACCACCGCCTTTGACATCGACCCAACCAAATACAGTGCAACAGACCCAAATGTCCAGATCGGAGGAAACCAGTCAAGCGGCTATAAAATCGTCAACAATTCCGCTGTCCCGGTCTACGTCTATGTCTCGGGAGTCACCGTCCCAACCAGCGGAGTGACCCTGGTAGATAATGTAAGCGGCCTGTCAACGAACAAAAGCCTAATGCTGGCGGTCAGTGAGAAAACAACAGCCGCCGCGTCGGATATCAGCGACCCCACCTTCTGGCTGAAAGCCGGAACTGGCCTCAAGTACTACATGGACAGCACAAGGACAAACAAAGGAAAACTTGACGCCAACGGAGGAACCATGGAACTGAAACTCTACGGAATGACCGAGAAAGGATGGAGCAACGCCGAGACCTTTGCCGTAAAACCGAGCTTCACCGTAACCGTAACGGAGCCAAGCTAAAGAATCACTCAAAAAGAATCAGTCAGTCATGCATAGCAGCAAACGAATTATACCAATCACCGCCCCACAAAGAGAAAAAGGAGGACACCCATATGGCAGCAAGAATCCCCTGCACCCCATTTGGAAAGAAAATGAAAATCGCAATGGTGGAACAGGATATCCCCCAGCAGGAGTTAGCCCGCCGTCTAGGCATCGCCAATTCCACGGTCAGCGACATCATTTACGGCCGGAACCAGTGTGAACGAACCAAAGAACGCATTGCCGAGACCCTGGGAATCCAGGGATAACAAAAAAAGATGGAAGAAATTACCAGTAGAAATTCAAGTAATTCTATTGTAATTTCTTCCATTTGCGTTTATTGTAAAAGGTAAGTTGAACCATAAAAACAAGGAGGTTTTGAAACAATGGGTGGGCGCAGACATGGAAGTATAAAAGATGATATAACGGTAGCGAAGCAAAATGCCGCGGCAGCGATTTTTCAACGGAATACAGAGAAAGATATTGTGCGCCTGACAGATGTGACAGGACATTCCGGCAGTAGTATCATGCAGATTTACAGGCCGGTATCTACAGAGATTCCGTCCAAAGATCTGTTTTCCAGGTTAAAGATGACGCAGAATTAAATAGAAGATCGCAATAAAAGATCCTCCTCTCACCAAACGGTGTCAGGGGGATCTTTTATTATATGTGTCAAATTATCAGAGAAAAGAGGGGGAAATGTGTCAATAAAATGAAAAGTGGAAAAGAAAGGAACTGTTATAATAACAACATAGCAAACAGGTACGACAACATCAGGAGGGAAGATATGCTGTCCGGCAGACAAATCAGTATTGCGAAATTGCTGTATTCACAGGAACGTTTTATCACCTATATGCAGATTGCCCAGCATGTCGGAGTCTCGCAAAAAACAGTGCGTAATGACCTGGCGTCCATCAAGGAATTCTGTCAGGAATATCACATGGGGGCAGTCTTGGCAAAGCCCCATGAAGGGGTAAGGCTTCAGTTTACAAAGGAGGAATGGGAACAGTTTGTCAGTATGCACCGGGAGGAGGCCGTACAGGATGGAACCCAGGCGGATATCCGCTGCACAGTGATTCGCCGGCTGTTGAAAAAGAAGGCGGTCAATTATGGGGAGTTGGAGAGAACGCTGTTTGCCGGCCGCGGAACCATAGAAAAAGAGCTGGCAGAGGTAAGAAAATGGTTTCAGAGCCACGACATTCTCTTCGAGAAAAAAAGGGGAAAAGGACTGGAGATCTTTTACAATGAATTCCATTACCGGATGGCGATGTGGCAGTTTCTGGGATATTGGAAATCCATGCAGAAGCCGGGTCAGGAGAAAACCCTTACGGAGCAGGAAATGACGCAGAATCTGCTGGACGGCTTTGACACCGGGCAGGTGGAGACGGCGATCTGTGGATTGGAGCTGGCTTACGGGTTTGCATTTTCCTATGAATCCCACCAGCAGCTGCTGTTCCAGCTGGCCCTGATGATCAGCAGAATCCGAAAGAAGCTGACGGTGGACATGCAGGAGATCCGGACATGCAGGACAGACAGTAGTTTTGATACCTGGCTGGCAGACCGGCTGGCGGCGGATCTGGAGAAACATTACCGTGTACGGATACCGTCCGGCGAGCGGGAGTATGTACTTTTTCTTGTGAGAATCTCGGATATCCAGGGATTTTCCGGCGAGCAGAACATGCTGGAGTTTGAAAATGCAAACCTGGAGCTATGCTGTATCACCATGAAGCTGGCCAATCTTCTGGGAGAGATCATCAGTGTCGATTTGAAGACGGACCGTTCCTTTGTGGAATCGCTTCTGTTCCAGCTGCGGTCCACGATTCAGCGGCTTCGGTATCACATTGTATGGAAACATCCGCTGTTAAAGCAGGTGAAGCAGAAATATCCGAATATCTATGCCGCTGTCTATGCCGCAGGCGTGTTCTTCGACAAGGAGCTGGGCATGGAGATCAACGAGCACGAAATGTGCTGTCTGGCTCTTCATCTTGGCGGTGCGGTGGAGCGGAATATCTCAATTCTGACAGCCTGTGTGGTCTGTAATTATGGAATCGGCGTTTCCCAGCTGCTGCGGGAACGGATTGAGCGGAATATCACGGATTTGAGGATACAGGGAGTGTTTTCCATCAGAGATATCCGAAAACTGAGGACGGCCCAGAGCGATTTTATCATTTCCACGCTGCCCCTTGACAGCTACCGGCTGGACCGGGATGTGGTGGTGGTGGAACATTTGCTTCCCGCTTACGATATGAAGAAAATTGGGGACAAGATGAAACAGATTCGAAAGGAAAAGTTGAAAAAGAAAGCGGGAATTGTCCAGGTACAGCTTCAAAAAGAACTGTTCCATAAAGAATTTGTCTGGCTGGGGGAGGAGGCTTCTGATAAAGAAGCCATCATCAGGAAGCTGTGCAAATCGCTTTTGGATGCCGGATATGTGACGGAAGGGTTTGAGGCGTCGGTGTTTGAGCATGAGGAGAAAGCACCCACTCATCTGGGAATGGGAGTGGCTATTCCACACGGATATTCCAAGTATGTGATCCGGCCGGCGGTGGCCTGCGCGACATTGAAAAAGCCGGTGCGGTGGGAGGGCGATGAGACGGCGGATATGATCTTTCTGCTTGCCTTTAACTTAGATGAGGCTTCAGGGCTCAAAGAGGAGACGATCAAGTTTTACAGTGTATTTTTGGACCTTTTGGACAATGAAGAGGAATTAAAAAAGGTAAAAAATATGAAAGATCAAATGGAATTAGTTCCATATATGAATCAAAAGGTCAGAGGAGAAAAAATGTTATGACGGGAGATATGGATATCACCAGTGTTATGCGTAAGTCCTGCATTCAGCTGCATTTAAAGGGCAGGACGAAAGCGGAGATTATTGAGGAGATGACAGATTTATTTGAGCAGAGCGGGGTGCTGTCGGACAGGGAGCAGTTTATTCAGGATGTGTACCTGCGGGAGGCGGAGGGGCCGACCGGGATTGGCGACGGGGTGGCAATCCCCCATGGGAAATCGGATGCGGTGATCACCACGGCCATGGCGGTGGGAAGAGCTGAGGAAGATATTGAGTGGGAGTCTATGGACGAAAAACCGGTGCGGGTGTTTGTGATGTTCGCGGTGAATTCCGCCGACAAATCGCAGCTGGTGTCCCTGCTGTCCCAGGTGGCGGTGGCTCTCTGCGATGAGGAAGTGATCAAACAGTTATTTATCACAAAAGATGCCGATGAGATCATGGATTTATTCGGAAGAAGAGAGGGAAAGGAGGAAATTGCATGAAAATCGTAGGTGTGGCAGCTTGTACGGCGGGGATTGCCCACACGTACATGGCCAGGGAAAAGCTGATCAAGGGAGCGAAAGCCAGAGGCCATGAGGCAAAGATTGAAACCCAGGGCACTATTGGCACAGAGTTTCATCTGACGGAGAAGGATATCCAGGAGGCGGATGTGGTGATTCTGGCCATTGACGTCAAGATATCGGGGGAAGAGCGTTTCAAAGGGAAACCGGTGATCCGGGTAGGAACCGCTAAGGTAATCAAAAATGCAATCGGCTTTATCGAGCAGGTGGAAAAGGCACTGGAAAAGCAGGATTAACAAAGGGGAAAAGGAGAAGAAGTGATGGGTGGTAAGAAGCAGGGAATGGGTTCCCAGATTAAGAAACACATTTTAACAGCAATTGGTTACATGATTCCGTTAGTGGTGGCGGCGGGCCTCTGTATGGCGCTGGGCCAGTTTATTGACAGCGATGTGCGCAATTCCACATCGGGGATCGGGTATTATTTATTTAAGGCAGGCGGGTTTGGGATGTCGGCGGTGGTTCCGGTGATCACGGCGGGTGTGGCGTATTCCATCTCTGACCGGCCGGGAATTGCACCTGGGTTGATTCTGGGGTTTATCTGTACGGAAATTAAGGCTGGCTTTATCGGCGGTATCGTGGCCGGTTTCCTGGTTGGTTATATGGTGCTGACGGTGAAAAAATATGTGAAGCTGCCGAAGGCTATGACAGGATTAATGTCTGTGATGGTAATTCCGGTACTGGTGACGGCAGTGGCTTCCGTGCTGATGTTTACGATTATCGGACAGCCGTTCGCATGGCTGCAGAAGGTGCTGACGGATGCGATTATGGGACTGCAGAGCGGGTCTAAATTTGTGTTCGGTTCAGTGCTTGGCGGGATGGCCTGCTTTGACTTTGGCGGACCGGTGAACAAGACCATGTCCACCTTTGTAAACGGCCTTATGATTGACGGCGTGATTGAACCGGAGGCAGTGAAGTTTATCGGCTCCATGATTCCGCCTTTTGGAATTGCCATTTCCTGTCTGTTGACGAGAAATAAGTATACGAGACAGGAGAAAGAGGCGCTTAAGGCGGCGGTTCCTATGGGATTTTGTATGATTACCGAGGGCGTGATTCCGATTGCGGCGAGAGATCTGGTTCGTGTTGTGTTTGCCTGTGTGTGCGGGTCCGCGGTTGCCGGCGGACTGTCCATGATCTGGGGCTGTGGTTCTCCGGTTCCCCACGGCGGAATGCTGTCGGTGCCGCTGTTTACCAATCCTGGAAAATTCTGTCTGGCGCTGTTGATTGGAAGTGTGATTACCGGTGTTGTGCTGTCGCTGATTAAGAAGCCGGTGACGGAGGAAGATGAGAACTTTGATGATTTGGGCGGCGTTGATGTACTGAATATGGGCGGCTTAGATGACGGGGAATTGAAGATTGAGAAGTTTTGAGTATAAGTTTTTGTGCATAAATATAAGGGAAAAGAAATGAGGAGAGTATATGTTAATCAATATGAAAGAAATGCTTCAGACAGCGGACAGAGAGGGATTTGCGGTTGGGGCATTTAACGCGACGGAAAGTTCACTGTTTCGGGCAGTTGTGGAGGAAGCGGAGAAGCAGAATGCGCCTGCTATTGTCCAGGTGGCGCCGGGGGAGTTTAACTTCGCTACCAGGGAATTCTATACTTATGTGCGGGAGCGTCTGGCCGGCAGTCACGTGCCGTTTGTGCTTCATTTGGACCATGGGAAGACGGTGGAGGAGTGCATGAAGGCGATTCAGGCCGGCTTTACGTCGGTGATGATGGACGGGTCCGCATTACCCTACGAGGAAAATGTCGCCGTCACGAAGCAGGTGGTGGATCTGGCGAACATGGTTGGCGTATCGGTGGAGGGGGAGATTGGAACCATCGGCGTGATGAACAATTCGGATGAAGGCGGGGTGGACAATGTCACCTATACCAATCCGGAGGAAGTGGTGGATTTTGTGTCGAGGACGGGGGTGGACTGTCTGGCGATTGCCATTGGCACGGCTCATGGCATTTACCCCAGGGGATTTGTGCCGAAGCTACAGCTGGAGCTGCTGGCGGAGATTAAGAAGGTGGCGCCGGTGCCGCTGGTGCTGCATGGGGGGAGCAATAACCCGGATGATGAGATTCGCAGGGCTTGTGAGATTGGAATCGCGAAGGTGAACATTTCCAGTGATTTTAAGTATGCATTTTTTAAGAAGGTAAATGAGGTGATCACGGAGACCGGAGGGTTTATACCGGCGAAGGTTTTAGAGCCTGGGATTGTGGAGGCGAAGAAGGTGATCTGCGGGAAAATGGAGCTGTTTGGGTCCATTGGAAAGGCGGCGCTTTATGATTAATTTTGAATTTTCCAATACGACGGAGATTGTGTTTGGGAAAGAGACGCAGAAGCAGGTAGGGGAGAAAATCCGCAAATACAGTGATTGTGGAAAGGCGCTGCTGGTGTATGGGTCCGATCGAATTAAAAGGGATGGGCTGTTTGACCAGGTGGCGGAGTCCTTGAAAGCGCAGGGGATCGAGGCTGTGGAGCTGGGCGGCGTGAAGCCCAATCCACGGCTGGGCCTGGTGCGGGAAGGGATTGAAATCTGCAGAAAAGAGGGGATTTCCTTTATTCTGGCGGTGGGCGGCGGAAGCGTCATTGATACGGCGAAAGCCATTGGCGTGGGTGTGCCTTATGAAGGGGACGTGTGGGATTTCTTTCTGGGGAAGGATACGCCGAAGAAAACGCTTATGACGGCTGCGGTCTGCACGATTCCGGCGGCGGGGAGCGAATCCAGCCTGAGCGCGGTGATTACCAATGAGGACGGGTGGTATAAGAAGAGTATTAATCTGGATTTGATCCGGCCGGTATTTTCCATTGTGAATCCGGAGCTGACTTACAGCCTTCCAGCTTATCAGATCGGGTGCGGCGTGGTGGATATGATGACCCATATTATGGAACGGTATTTCACGAATACGGACCATGTGGATCTGACGGACCGGCTGTGCGAGGCGGCGCTTCGGAGTATTCTGGTAAATGGGGAGAAGACGCTGCGGGAGCCTGAGAATTATGACTACCGGGCGGAGATTGTGTGGGCTGGGACATTGGCCCACAATGGGCTGCTGAACACGGGGCGGGTTCAGGACTGGGCCTCCCACCGGATTGGGCTGGAGATGAGCGGGCTGTATGATATCGCTCATGGGGCCAGTCTGGCGATTGTGTATCCGAATTGGATGAAGTTTGTGTACAAGCACGATATGGACCGGTTTGTCCAGTTTGCAGTGAGGGTGTTTGACGTGGACCTGGCTTATGGGCGGAAGGAGGAGATTATTTTAGAAGGAATCTCCAGGATGCAGGAGTTTTTTAGGAAGCTGGGAATGCCGCTTACATTTGCAGATGCCGGGCTGCCGGTGGATCGGTTTGAGGAGATGGCTGACAAGGCGACTTATGGGGATACGATTCCGGTGGGGAACTTTGTGAAGATTGGGAAAGCGGATATGATGGAGATTTATGAGTTGTGTAAGTAGAGTTGTGGTGAGATGAATGAGGGAAAGGCCTGGCGGGCTCCGGAAGAAGAGGGAGGCGCTGGGCTTTTCTTTGTATATTTATTCATCGAATTGGTTGTTGACAGATGAGCGGGAAGTTGGTATGATGGTAACATCTCTGAAGGGAATGTCTTGTTCCCTTTTGGTCATTTAATATCTTTGCAGGATCTGCAGATATTTCAAGAGTGTGAATTTTGAGTAGTGGATTTGAATTTGTGATTTAGTAGTTTTAAGTGATTTGGTAGTTTTTAGTTTTTGATTTTAGTTGGCAGGGTGTTTCGACTTTTGACGAAAGACGGTTTGAGTTTGACAGGTATTTTTGTTGTATCTGGAAAGGAGGTGCTGTTATGAGACGGCGTGGGCTGCTGGTGGGAGTGGCAACAGTATTGGTGACGGCTTTGGCGTGTTTTTTGGGAGCGGAGGCGGTTTATGGGGAATGGGATATCGGACAATTTTTAGGTGGTCTGCCGGGGTTTAGGGAGGCGGAGAAAGAGAAGGAGGCAGAATGGGGGGAGAAAATGCATTGGAATTTGGGGGATGTGGTGGAGAGGGAACTGGATGGGGAGGTGTATCGGTTTTTATGCATTGACCAGAATTATTCGGACAGGATGGAGAACCACAGGCCATCGGCATTGTTTTTGTGTACGAGAGTGATTCCGGCGGATTTTGGGTCGGAGTACCGGTATGAGGAATTGGCGGATGGGAGGTTTGATTATGTGTTTTACCCTGGACCGGTGGTGAATTTTGGAGATGGGAATGATTATAAGTATTCGGCGGTCAGGCGCTGGCTGGAGAACTGCGAGAGTGGTGTGGAAGGGGCGGTGGATATTTATACGGGAGTGGATTTAGGCTATGAGGGGAGTACAGGGGTAGGGATGTATGGGAAGCTGGAGGCGTCAGGGCTGAGGGGGAGTTATATTGGCAGCCAGAAATTGACGGAGAAGTTGTTTTGTCTGTCGGTGGATGAGGCGTTGAAATACAGGGGAGAACTGTGGAAATTTGAGGAGTCTCGGGTGGAAAATCCGGAGAGCCAGTATGGGCCTTATTCGAAGGGATATTGGCTTAGAAATCCGGTGGGGGAGGAGGGAAATTATGAGGAGACGGGGATGGTCTATATTGTGGATCTGGTAAATGGAAATATCAGGCCCCAGGCGGTGAAACCGGGAGGAAATAGCGGCATGGGAGAACTGGATGTGACGGGGACCACAGGTGTGCGGCCGGCATTTGCCCTGCCGCAGGATTCGTAGAAAAGAACAAATGAGGAGGAGTTAAGGATGCGTAAAAAAATATGGTTTAGAAATTTTATGGGAGTGATAATGACTACGGCTGCCATCAGTCAGTGCCAGAGCGGTCAGATTGCCGGAGCGGCGGTTTTGGAGCCGGAAATGCAGATGAGCGGGGGAATGGTGCAGGCGGAAGCGATGAGCCGGGTGAGTGTGGCGACACCGTGGGATGCAGATGAGGATTTGGCAGACAGGACAGCAACACCTGGAAATGCGGATTTACTGGATAAAGGAACTAAAATAGATAGTTTGGACCGGACGCCGTTGTCGCTGGCGGCTGGGGACTTGTGGGAGGACTGGAATGGGGAGGTGGACTGGCCGGGAGACGGCACGAAGGAAGCGCCTTACCAGATCAGTACGCTGGCCCAGCTGATGGGATTTTCCCAGGCGGTGGCGGAGGGCACCAGTTTTGCGGGGGCCTATCTGGAGTTGACGGAAGATTTGGATTTGGGGAGTATTGAGGTCAATCAGGGGAACTGGAATCCCATTGGCTGGTACCGGAACCGGTCGGAGCTTGGCGGGCAGGTGAGAACTCCGTTTAAGGGACATTTTGATGGCCGCGGGCATACCATAGCCGGGCTGAAGATGATCAATCTCAGTGACCCGCTTGGAAATGCCGGATTGTTCGGAGTGATTGACGGCGGCTCGGTGGAACATCTGGTTGTGGAGGCCGATGACATTTACAGTGAGGGAAATGCCGGAATTCTGGCCGGAACAGTGAAAGGCGGCGCTCAGATTCGTGACGTGGCGGTGTCTGGGTATATTTCCTCCAAAGGAGATATCGGTGGAATCGCCGGTACGGTTTTGGGAGGAACGAGATATGCAGTGATTGAGAACTGCCGGGCGGAAGGGATTGTGCTGAACGGACGGGGAAACGGCAGTTTTACCGGCGGAATTGGTGGAAATGTGCAGAAGGCCAATCTGGTGGATAACACGGTCATCACCCAGGACGGTGACGCAAACCGGATTCGCGGACTTGGGTATGTCGGCGGAATTGTGGGCCGGATGAATCAGGCCAATCTTTACAACTCCTATGTATCCGGGACCATCGGAGGAAATGGAAGTCTGGCGGTGGGCGGCATTGCCGGGAAATATGAGAGTGGAAATCTGATACTGGCCAGATTTGCCGGAGACATTTCCAGAACAAACCAGGGGAGTGCGGCTCACGAGGGGACCTTCGTGGGAACCAGGGAGAGCCGGGACCAGTTTACTTACGGGACGGAGAAACACAACCATCTGTCTTACCTGTTTACCACATCGGGGGCGAAGGCCAGGCGGGTGTTCGGGAGCAATATTGACGGGGATAACAGCTACACAAAAGATGCCCATATTGGCTACTGGATCGACAATGAGAAAAAATATGTGACGACGGCGGGTGTGACGGAGACCGGTTGCAAAGACCGGTATTTTTATGAGGAGCTGGAAAATGGCGTGCGGTATGTGGTGACCCAGAAATTGGAGCGGGAGTTTGCGGGGGGGAGCTACGAGAAAGAGTTTGGATTCCGCCTGGATCATTTTGCACCAGGATTCCAGGGCGAACCGGTTCGTGGATATCTGGTTTCCGTGCCAAGGATCGATGCGAAAAATGCCAACGGCACCTACGATACGGATGTGGCCACATTGACGGCCATTCCGGTGACCAACAGTTCCTGGTACCGCCAGATCGATAAGGACCACCCGGCAGCCATTGCTCCGGGAGAGACTGTCAGCGTGGCAACGGCCCCGAAAAACCAGAATGGAAACCGGTATCAGATGCGCTATGATGAGACGGAGGAAGGAAAGGTAAAACCGCCTGTCTATCTGGATGAGACGGGAGAACCGATTCCCATGGGATACATCAATGGTGGGTATTATTCCTTTGAAATGCCGGCCTGTGACACAGAACTCCGTGCGGAATATGTAAAGGTAACCACGAAACTGAGTATGGAACCGTCCCAAATGGCACTGCATGTCACACAGACACGTACTGGTGACCGGAAGGCGCCTTCGGTGCTTACAGAGGTAAAAGACGATAAAGGCGTGTTGATTGCCAGGTATCTTGACGGTGTTGCGGATACTGCGGTGGAGGTACAGCCGGTGACCATACATGCGGCTTTGAACAGCACAGGGGCCTCCGGCGACCGGACGGTACTGTGGTCCGTAGATGACGGAAATCTTTTGACCAATCTTTCTAAAGAAGGGTATACAGACACCGATGCCCGTGTGATTCCCAATCTGGAATCCTCTTTTATTCAAACAATTATCAAACGTGAAATCGAAGCCCAGGTTCATCAGGGCTATCAGAATCCGATTAACAATACTGTTTATACAAAAAGTGCGGTTGTGACAGCCGCTACCAACCCGGATACCTCTGTGGATCATCAGCCAGTGGTGGGAAACTGCCGTGTGGATGTGAATTTCCAGATCCTGGATTATACCACAGTGCGCGTGGAAGGGCTGCGCCTGAACCAAAACCAGATAACCTGTACGGTAACCAGAAAGCTGACCGGTGACAGAAGAGCGCCGGTGGAAACGTATCTGTGCAGCGAACCGGTGGTGCTGACAGCCAATTTATACCCGGCCCAGCCATTTTATAAAAATGTTTCCTGGACAGACAGGGAAAATGGCCGGATTCTTCAGCTTGCCCCCAAGGGCGCCAATGCCCAGGAGTGTGAGGTGCGCGTGCAATATGATGCCGCCGGGAACAATAATCCTGCCTGGATTCAAAATGTGATCTATGCGGATGATGCAAAAAAAGCACAGGAAGGAAATCATGTGAAGCTGGAGGGCACGGCAGTCCACACGGAAACGGTGACCGCAGTTAGTGAAGACCAGACTCATGGTCATCTGGCGGCGTCCTGTGATGTGACGCTGCGGTTTGTGACTGCGGATGAGACCGTATTTCGAAGTGGTTCCGGCAGTTCTGGTAGTTCCGGTGGCTCGTCCGGTGGTTCCGGAGGAGGTGGCGGCGGATCGAAAGGAGTGACGCCGGCCGGAAATAAAACGTCCGGTACACCGCCGTTAGGCGCCATTGTGGGGATATGGGTCCAGACAGCAGATGGGAAGTGGACATTTGCGGATGGCGGAAGAACATACAGCAATGAGTGGAAATATGTTCACAACCCCTATGCCGGTGTGGAACAGCAGTCTGCCGACTGGTTCCGCTTTTCGGAGTCGGGACATATGGTGACCGGGTGGTACCAGGATGGGGATGGAAACAGCTATTATCTCAACCCGAATTCCGACGGCACTCTCGGCCGTATGGTGACCGGGTGGCAGATGATAGATGGAAAATGGTATTATTTTAATGAAATTTCCGATGGAAAACGCGGGGCCCTGCTCAAAAACACTACTACACCGGACGGGTATGTGGTGGACGAAAATGGAGTTTGGACAGGACGATAAAACCCTTTACGGCTGTTTTCAATGTTGCAAAGGATTCTTGGAGTGGCCACAAATGGAATGAACCTTGACAATTACAAATGATCGATAGTGGATTTTTAGTAAATCTATGATATAATAAGGGTAGTCAGTCTGCTGGGTGGTTTTCCACTTCCGAAAGGAGGTGGTGGCATGAGTACATACGAAGCAATCTCGTTGATGATCGCATTTGGAGTATTAATTGTCATGATTATGGGCACAAAAAAATAACCACCCCGCCAAACCAAGTGAGTTGGTTATTTTTTGAATAACACTTACAGTGGAAGCCACTCTGTGGAGTTGGCTACCCTTTGTGCCCTTTATTATATCAGTTGAGATGTAAAATGTCAATTCAGGAATAAAAAAAAGCACCCATCGGTATAAGGCCTTTACCGATGGGAAAAAAAGTACTGGTGGAGTTACCAGATTAATAAAACGAGGATATATGGAATCCTCAATTTCCGATTATAGTATAAAAGATGGGATTTGGCAATAGGTAATAGAAAAAATTTACGTAAAACTTTATGCAGGAGGGTTGGTATGAAGAGAGAAGGGGTAAAATTGGCAGCGGTTGGAGCAGTGATGTTGGTGATGATGAGTGTTCCAGCATATGCAGGGGAGTGGAAACAGGATGCCGCTGGGTGGTGGTATGAGAGTGCTGGTGGCAGCTATTTAGCGAACCAGTGGGAGTGGATTGATGGGAAATGTTATTATTTTGGAGCGGATGGATATATGCTCACGAATACGACGACCCCGGATGGATCTGCTGTGAATGGAGATGGCGCCTGGGTAGTTGATGGTAAGGTACAGGGGCAGACTAATGACCCGGAGATGTATGCAAGGAATTATTATTTGACTTATATTGGAGATATTAATCCTAATATTGATCCGAAATATACAAAGCATCAAGAAAGGGAGTTAATTGATGCTGTAAATGCTGAGATTAAAGCTTTTGTGAATAGCTTTGATTGGCAGAATAGCAGTGAAACAATAAAGGCGGCAAAAGTTTGGGAGAGAGTTGCGATTGGATATCATGGGAATAGATATTCATTATCCGAGTGTAATTATACTACGAAATTGAGTGTATTAGTAACAAATGTAGGGGCATGTGAGAATTTTGCAGAGGCATTTGATGTTTTGGCAAAATGTGTGGGATTAGAAACGGTGAAGTATGACCCGGCTCCTATACACATTGCAAATCTTGTGAAGGTGGAAGAACAGTGGTATAAATTAGATCCAACTAAAGGAAACGAAAATTTCCAATCCATTCTTAATTGTAATGCAGTAGATTTTGAAACAGAGTATAATCGTTTTGCAAAAGAAGTTTATGATGAGGCAAATGGTGAAGAGTGGTATATAATGGGACAGAAATTTAAAAATGGGGAAATTACAGAAGCAGAATATGATGCTTGGGCAGCAACCTATTAAGAATGCATATTTAAGAAGATTAAATACAATAAAAAACTATCGGAGAGATACATTCGATAGTTTTTTTATTGTGAAAAAAGATTTATGGAGGTATTTATGAAGAAAATTAAGAACTTCAAAAGTGGAATTGCATTATTTCTAAGCGTAATAGTAATCAGCGTTTCGATTCTCCCATCTATCTCTAGTTTCAAGATATATGCTAATGCAAAAATTGATGGGATCGAAGCATGGGGAGATGGCTGGCATTATTATTGTATTGATGGACATGGTTATGCATCAAATGGAGTATGTACTAATGGAGACATTTATAAGTTAATGCCAACTGAGAATTTGCTAAATTCATCAGAAAGAGCAATCATATTCTGGGCAACTTTATCTTTTACTGCATTATATACAAATAATCCTAAAGCAACAAGAATTGTGACAAGTATAAACCAAAATGCAACCGCAAATGGACTAAAGAAAATTGGAAAGTCAGTAACGGAGGAAGACTTAAAAGCTGTCCTATATTCCCCAACAGTCAGGGCAAAGTATGATTGGTTAGATTATGCCATTGCTAATGCTGATAAATACTTACAGATAGCAGGCCTGCTTGGAACTGGAGGAAGTACGGGCAGTGGAAAACCAATTCCGACAGTACTTCAAGGAAGCACGACTATGTCCTCAGCAAAAAAAATCTCACCAATAAATGGAGAATTTATTCTTGAATTTGATCCTTCCGGTGCAGACGCCGATTTCCTAGCAAAGGTTCCAATCAAAATGTCAGGAGACAGTGGAATTACTTGGTCAACAGGAAGTGTAAATGGATGGACTTATCAAAAAAACAATACACAGATTAAGTTCTCAAATCCAAATCCTAACGCAGCCCCTGTTCTTATACAGTTTGATCCCGCAGGAACGGAATATTGCACTACAACATCAACGTATGCGTCCGCTGATGAATGTTATATTAATACAATCGAAGCAGTACAGTGTGTTCAATGCAGTGGAAAACACATCGCAGGCCCGAAGACTCATCCTCTAGAGGCGCATCAAAGAAATGTATGGTTAACATTTATTGACCAGCCCGCCATATTCTACGCCTCTATCAACGGCGATCCTTCTCCAATTCCAGGCGATGGCGGAATTAACTTTAAAGTATACCGCCATGAAGAAGATATGAGTTCCAACTATAACATCCAGCTCTACAAATACGATTTCGAAACAGGCAAACCTCTGGAAGGCTCTACATTTAAACTCTACGAACGCTTTGACGACAACAATGAAATAGACACAGGCAGTGACGGACCCGTGGCAATCTACGAAGGCGGTGCGCCCTATTCCAGTGAAATTACTAATTCACCAGCAATATGGAGCGGATTCCGTTTTGTCACTTCAAAGCAGACAGACCAAAATGGACATCTAACTTACACATCCCAGAAAGGATACCACTATGATAAGACCTTTTGCGATGGTCATGCATCCCCAGAATTTGTGGAGGTTCCGGAACCGGAATACTTGGAAATTCCGGCGGTGCCAGGAGTAAGCGAGGCAAGCAAAGAACAGATCAATGAAGCCGAGATTGAAGAGGCAAAAGCAAAAAACATGGAACTTGCACAAGCCTGGCTGGATTGTTTTAATTCCTGCGGTGAAAAGTCAAACGGTGATTTTAACGGCGTGCATTTTCACTGGCTTCTGGATGATGTAGATCAGGGCGAGATCATTTCCACAGCGGATTCCGGGGGTGAGGAAGGAAGTACTCCCGATGGAGGAAATACAGCCGGGGCTGATGGAGACACCTCCTATGAACGCTCCGGATGCAAAGAGGATTGTGAGAATACCTATGCAAAGTTTATTTCGCTGAAATACAGTTATGTCTTTACAGAAAGTACAGCACGGACCGGTTATACACTGCATGGAAATCATTCCGAAGATATTCCAATTGAGGTCATTACCACGGATTCTTCCGAAAACGGGGCAAATTCTGAATTTTCTAATTGTTACGGCAATCAGATTGATCTGTTTCGCATGAACCTTTCCGATCAATCAGAAGAAACTTTAAAAAGAACTGCTGACAAAGCCGAAATAGAGGTGGATTCTGATCAAATGAATTTTTATACAGAAGATAAACTGGAGGGAAGCATTTCTGCCATAACAGGTAATGTGATTCCCTATATCCTGGAGGAAGAGTGCTTCCCAGAAGGCGATGAAGAACTGGAGTGGGAGGAGTGGCAGGAGGAAATCTCCCAATCCGAAGTCTTCCTGCCAAAGGTCACCCCACTCAACGCCACCCCATCCGAAGCCGGACAGCATCAAAGGGCAGACAATGTAAAACCAACCTTAATAGCAACAAATGCCAACGCCCAGCCAGCAATAGATACCGCCTTTCAGATAGCAGATTTTCAGTTCACCCCATCCCGATATTCCTCTCCAATAGCGGACATCTTCTTTCATGAAGCAATAGCGGCTGACAGATCTTCCAGTTTATTTGAGGAAGCGTATGACCAGGCGCTTAACGACTCTTCCGTTGGTTCAGAAATCGATCCAGGGCTAAACGATACGTATTCACATTGCAACGGCAATGATGGAGAAAATGACGCCTGGCGGGTATACGACCACAGAACAGAAGGAGAAGTTCATATCAATAAACGGGATATGGATCTGGAAAATGGCGAAAATGACCAGTATTCTTCCTATGGCGATACCCAGGGAGACAGTACCCTGGAAGGTGCGGTGTATGGTTTATTTGTAGCGGAAAATATCGTTCATCCGGATGGCAAAACCGGCATTGTATACCGGCAAAATAACCTGGTTTCGGTAGCGGCCACAGACAAAAACGGGGATGCCTCCTTTCTCATAAATACGGAAGCGCCCGGACATACCTATCACTATTCAGAGGGAACAATAACGGAAACTACAGATGGCTGGGCCGCCAATGCTCCCCCAAATTTATATGTAAAAACAGCCCATGAAGACGATTACACAAAAGATGGCCCAGGACCATTTCTAAATGGCGAAAGAGCTACAATCCGCAGCTATACCAACAACGAAGCCAGTAACGGAAACTGCTGGATCGGAAGACCATTGCTTCTTGGAAAATACTATGTGAAAGAATTGACCCGTTCAGAAGGCTATGAATTGTCCGTCAATGGCAGAAATGATAAGAATTCCAATCACGGCTACGATGTAGAAGCAGGCATCCCGCAGGGCAAAGGATCGGTTTCCATCACCCGGGACCCGTTTGTGGAGCCGCAGTCTTCCGGAAAAGATGACGACACCATGGCAAACGTCATAAAATTCAATGTATCATCTTATGATACCTGGGAAAAAGGCTATGATATTGTCTTACAAGGTTATCCTGCGGGAACAAAACTATATCGGAAGAATTACTCCACAGAGAAAAAACAGGTGGAAGTGAGCACCGGCGTAAAAGAGAAGAAGTATCTGACAGACATTCTCGGCAATCCAATCTACCAGGTGGCAGACGCAGACCATACATATCCAAAGCGAAATCCTGACGGGACCTTCCTGACAGAACCGATTTCTGTAAACGCCATTGTAAATTCCATGCCCCAGGCCAAAATTAATCAAGTCGATGCGGATACTGTCAAAATTATCCTTGAAACAGGGGCAGACCCTGATACAGGAATTCCAGATATCATCAGAAATGAAGATCCATTCTCACCCCAGAATTCTGCAAACAATGATTTTTTCTATATTAAGATGAAGCTGGAGGAGTCCCTGCGGGCCAATGGTTATCGAACGCCGTTCGGTGAATATACAGACGAAAATGGAATCAGGAAGCACGGCTATTCCGGACGGTATGCCGGAGTATTTGACCGCGGCGTGAGAGAAGGAGAGGCGGATGCTTACGGTGTCTCCGGTGTCACTCCCGGAGATCCGGCTGCTGAAACGGTCTACGGTTCCCCCGTTCTTAAATTGGATCTTCCTAAAATAAAAAATGATGGAACCCCGCTTTCTGTGGGCGATGCGATTCTATCCATGCTTGATTTTTACTCCGAACATGGATTTTATAACTATGGCGGCATAGAAGCATTAGAAGAAACAGACACATCTTATATCATGTCTCTTTATGCAGGAATTTATGGAAACCCACGTAATTTTCTTGTCAGTGCAGGCGATAACGGAACAGAAAGTGTCATCTACCATGCGGCATCCTATGTACCAGATGATACAACAGACTGTCCCAGATGGGTCTACGTTACATATTCCAATCATTCGGAGGAAGGAGCATTTGGAACTTATGAGAATTTGAAGTCATGGACGATTCATGGGAATGTCCGTTATAGCGCAGCTTTAGTGACAGACGCGGTTATTGATGGAACGGGTGCAATCAAATCAAAGACTGTGGACCAGAATGTTTATTTTGCAAAAGGCGAGACGATTCTGGACCAGAATGGAAAACCGGAACAGGCATTTGAATGGGTGGATGTCATGACCACAGTGGAACAGGAGGTGGAGGTCAGCCAGTGGACCGAACTTCCATTAACTGATATCGGAGATGTTCAAATTTCCCATGTGTCAAGTGCTTATACGGATGGATATGGCGTGTCTCATAGCGATAACGGCAACCTATTGGCCCATGAATGGAAACTGGTTCTCCCGGTCATGGACGTCACACTGACAGAGGAGGATATCGAAACACTTCCAGATGGATACGGTTACAGCGCTGGTGAAAAAATGGGTTCCGGCGACTATGTGCTGAATGTTTCCCGCGGGGTAACCAGCGTTTACTTAGATTACGCAAATCAGGATTTAACTGGAGACGGATTGTATATCAAAACCCTGGAACTTTCCTATCCGGGCCAGACCGATGTATTCCAGGACGGAGCGGCAGTTCCCGGAAATGGGACCCGGAAATATCCAATCGGTGTACAGGAACGTATCATTAAGCAAAAGATTAAGGTGACAAAAAGTATCCAGACGAATGCTGATGGAACATACGGCAATCATACCAACAGAATCCATGAAGACTGGTTTACAAAGACATTCGGCGGATTATTTGGCACAGGAAACACTGCAAAGAAAATGGACAATTTCAGATTCAAAATTTATCTAAAATCGAATTTAGAGAGATTATACCGGGATGAAACCGGCGGTATTATCTGGCAGGACCGAAAAGGGAATGAAACAGACATCCTCTTAAGCAACAAACAATTCCCTGCACTGGTTCCGAAAATCCACACAAAGGCGTCTCACAAAACAACACCTCTCTATCAGGATTCCAATGATGCCATCATTGCGAATGACTCCCTCTATGGGTATACGGACGGCCTGATTCATGAGGAACCGAACTCTGGCTATACATCTGTACTGGAGATGACTGACCAGCTGGTGGCGGACGGAGCCGTTACCCGGACTATCAGGATTTATAACTACGATAAATTCTTCGATGCTCTGGCAGTGGCGAATCAAGATAAATGGGATGATGCCGCCCCTGCATACACATCCTGGCAGCCGATTGGCAATGAGGAAAACCGCACGGAAGATACCATAGATAACGCCAGGGCCTCGGACATGGTCCGCCAGTTTGCCATAGACTGGTATCTCAAAGACGAGATCGCAAAACTGGTCCGGCCCGTTACAGCCACGCCGGCAGAAAAGGAACATGTTTCCGGAGATACTGCTTACACAGATGCAGTCTATGACCAAGCTCTTTCTAATGCGATCAATAAAGCGGACAACTACTTAAAGCCGTTCTTTGCCTATGATCTGGATGAGATTTATGCCATTGGGTGGGACAGCGCCGATGCTGGCGGAGAAGATGCAGACATCACGACCCTGACAGCGGATACGCTATATGGAGATAATGCGGCAGACAGTGACGGATATTATTTTGCAATCTCCCGATATCTTCCTTATGGCACTTATGTGATCGCAGAGCAGCAGCCAAGATATGCGGATATGGAGGATTTCAAGAACCGGCATTATCAGATCGATAAGCCCAAAGAGGTGATGTTACCGTCGGTCTATGCAGATTACGCTGGAAGCCAGGCATCCCCCGAGGTGATGAACGGATATTACCATTATTCTACCGCACTCACCCAGGCACAATTGGAGCAGAAATATCATATCCGCTTCAATAAAGAAGTTCCCCATATCATTCATGGCAGAAATACCGATGGTGACTTTGAAGTTTACAAATACGGTATGGATATTGATGCCATTAAAAACGGTGCAGAATCCGCCGGTCCAGGGGAATACTTTGCCCTTACGCAAGATGAGTGGCGGCCATATAAAAACTACTATAACATCCAGGGTGACCGAACTGCCGGCGATGTTCCGTATTATCTAAGCGAAGGTCTATCGGGACGGATACCCGTTTCTAAATATTATCGATACAGTTCCGTGTCAGAGCATCCAGGTATCGCGGATGCAGTTCCCTTCCCGGAAACTCCAGTGACAGAGGACCATCCAACTGACACGAGATATCAGGATGATGTTGCCACAATGAAAGGAGTTCAGACCGCCTATGACGGTAAATATGCAGCAATGCTGGTGCCATGGACAGTCACGGCTCCCAGCAACCCTGTGACCGAAATAGCAGACAGCCAAACGGCCGCCAATGGAGAAAGTTCCTACAAAGGTTTTGCTTACTCCAAGTTCCGAAACCGATTCTACGCTGGAAAGTTAAGAATAGAAAAGCTGGATTCCGAAACTCATGAGAACATCTTGCATGACAGTGCCATTTTTAATATCTATGCTGCTAAGCGGGATGACAGCCCTGGAGGAACCGGACAGGTGAAATTCTACGAGAAGGATACAACCATTTCCGGAAGCCAGGAGTTTCTGACTGCTATGGGTGCCAGTAACATTACCCCATTTTCCCGGAATGCGCTTACCGGCAGCTTTGCCGGCGCAGGAGAACTTTATAGCGGCCTGGTGCCGGCCGGAACGCCAATCTGTAAAGAAGCAGAGCAAATCATCATGACAGATGAAAAGGGAAATAAAACCGGTGAATTCAGATCATTCACAACTACCCGCGACGGCCGGATGAAGGATAAGGATACCAACTCCAGACTGGTAAATGCAGACCAAAACACCGGATATTTAGAAACCCCGCAGCCATTGGGAGCAGGAGTCTATGTCCTCTGTGAAATAAAACCTCCATCCGGTTATACCCGCACCAAACCCATCCCCATAGAAGTATACTCCGATGCTATCACCTACTACAAAGAGGGAAATCGTGATACGCGGGTAGCGGCCGCAATCTATAAGTACCCATCGGACCATCCGGCCGCTGGCGGCGGCAAACCGCAGGATTTCACTCCCGTGGCGCGTGTCAATGTAGAAAATGCCCCCATAAAGCTGACAATCGAAAAAGTAAAGGAGTCCAGTTTAACAAGTGCGGACACAACAAATGATAAAACGGTGACCTATAAAGTGAGCGGCCGCATCGATGGAAGTCTGACGAGAATTGGCAGCAATCCGTCCTATGAGTATGCCTATGAAAATGGCGATTATCTTGGCTATGCATGGCAAAAAGGAACACTGGAATACTTAAACGCCAGAAAGGCAGCAGGAGAAACTGTTGATATCGTATATCAGGGCCGCACATTTGCCGGTTATGGATATGTAACCCGCAAATTAGAAACGTCTGATGATATCAATCCATACGTAACAGGGGCGGTCATGACTCTGTTCGAAGCAATAGAATTGACACCTTCCGGGGATCGCGAAGATTACGCTTATGAGGGACTTGAGATAGAACGTTCCGCTACCGGTAACATTTCCCGTATGTACATAAAACAGGGCCATGCCGGAAGCAGTATTGAATTTGTGCGGGAAGTTCAAGAGTCTGGTGACAGTGATGTTTCAACCTGCTGGACAGCCAAAACTGTGGAGCGGGATGATACGGATATCCTCTATTATGACCTGGATCATCTGGATATCTTTGCCGAAGAAGACGCTGCCGGTGGAAAACTGCTTTATGGTTTTAATAAAAACCATATCAAGGTTCCCGTTCATCAGTTGGAATCAGATAAAGCAATCTACAAAAAAACAGATACAGAGCTATCAATTTTTGCATTCAAGGGAGGTGTCCCTTATCTGGAATTTGTCGGTGGTGATTTCACAAAAATAGTTTATTCCCAGAAAGATAAATCCTTCACCGTAGACCCGGAAACGGTGATCTATCATATTGACCGGGATGGAAACCGCGATGCCGAGGTGGACCCGCATACCGGTATGGCTTACGTTCGCCAACAATTTGAAGGAGTCGAAAAAATCTTTGTATGGCCAATTAAGATCGCCCGTGATGAATACGGCAATATCATCGCACGGGATAAGATCACTACTTCCAGAATCGCCACCGTAGGAGAGAACCGGAGCAATGATATCGATCATGCCATAATCGAGCCAGCCAACAATTCCGGTAAAGATATTCCGACAGAAGAGTGGCCGTCTTATACCCATACAGAATCCGGCTACATTTCCGGCACCTGGGAATCGGACGGAGGAGAAGAGAGCCACCGGGAATCCACTCTGGTACGGAATAAATCAGGAGAAAACAGAAACAACGAGGTTCTGGTAAATGATAATAACGGTTCCTTTGCTAAAAGCCTGGGTCCTGTCTATAACACGTACGGTCTGGCAGATTACTATCAGCGGAGTGAAGAAACCTACGAAAATGGAACCGATCTCTACGACCGGAACAATGATCCGGTTCGCTACCGGGATTCAGACAAGCTGGAGCATAATCATGAAGCGTCATATACCATAGAGCCAGATGAGAGTTTACATAATATAACCACCAAACTCTATCACCGCAAAGGAGAAAACTACATTCTGGAAAATACCTGGGTTACATCGGATCAAACACCCAATGACCCATTTCATAACCAGATGACCGACGGCCAGCCAGATATCCTGAAACGCATTCCATCCGGAACTTATATTATGGAGGAACTGAAAGCGCCTGACGGGTATTTAAAAACTATGCCCAAAGGTGTCCTGGTGGAGGAGACAGATGCTGTCCAATCGGTCAGAACAGTTGACAAGACCACAAAAATTGAACTCTCAAAAGTGGACAGCACGGACAGTTATGAATGCAAAATACTTGATATGGAACAGCGGAATCATCAAAACAATCCTATGGTAATCGGAACCGCCAGAGAAGCGAAAGGCCGCTATTCCCATCATCCGCTTGCCGGGGCTGCCCTGGCTCTGTACGAGGCCGACAAAATCTACACCTCTGACATCAATGCCCACCCAAAAGGCTGGTATTTAAAGAAAAAATCCCCGGATGCCGCCCCATTTTCCTTCCATGCGACATCCAGCACGATTACCAGCCCTCAAATGATCTCCGCCCAGTGGACAACCGGTTCGGTTCCAATTTACCTGGAGGGCATCCCGGAAGGTTACTACATTCTGGAAGAGCAGACTGCCCCTCCCGGTTTTGTGAAAAGCCAGCCGCTGGAACTGTATGTCGCCAACACTGCCGAGGTGCAATTATTTTCTCTTCCAAACGATCACACAAAGCTGGAAGTAGAGAAATATACTTGGGAAAACGGCAAAAAGACGCTTCAAAACGGCGCTGGTTTGACCTTATACGAAGCCAAAACCGATGACGCCGGAAATGTTATTTATGAAAATGGCCGCCCCCAGTATCATCAGTCAAAAGTCATTGACACCTGGATCAGCAATGACGCTGCTGACTTTACGGAAACATTAGAAATACCGGAAAATGCTCCCGCGGGCCAGCCCACCGGACTCACTGGATTTATCACCGAGTTTGAAACTATGTACCGCCAGTATGGCACGGCTCCGGGTACATCCATCCGTTGGTCTGTCAAGCGCCAGGCTGTAAAAACCAGTGCATCCGAAGGCATCTGGTATATGGAAGATGGCCGGAGAATGATTGAGGAGGAGGGACATCTGCTATTTCCTGATGGAGTTGGCATGGTGGAAAAGCAAAAGATAGAAGAGTCCTGGAAACTGAATAAACATGGTCAGATTCTTACGTGGCTGATGGACAAATCGGCTCATTACGTGAGCCATACCCAGATCGACAGCACAGTTACCACCCGGAACAAGGCAGGCGAATCCAGCCGCTTTCCCACCTCCGCTGTTATGATTTACGAGACCGATGACAAACAAGAAGTGAGAATTACGATTTATCAGGAAGAGGCAGTCAGACAGGGGCGCGATTTCACATTTGAGTATCAGTTTGATTACCGCCGGTTAAGCGGTGTCAACGAAAGAGCCTGCTCCTATTTAACTACCGAAGGCATTCGAAGATTTGATTATCTCCCGGTGGGAGCTAACTATGTCCTGGTAGAAACCGAAGCTCCGGCTGGATATGAAAAGGCAGAGGACAGATTAATTCTCATTCAATCCACCAGAGATATCCAGCGTTACTCTGTCGAAAATAAGACGGAAGAATTGCTCCTGTCAAAAACCTGGCTGAATAATGGAAAGACACAGAAAGAACTTTCCGGCGTTACGCTGGCTCTTTATCGTGCTGCCCCGGACGGTACCTTTATAAAAGATGCTGCTTATCTGGTGGACCGGTGGAAGACAGGCGAAGATGGAACATATGGAGAATTGGAATTTATCAATGGTCACATACCGGATGGGTATCAAAAAGGAGATTTAAAACCGCACGGAATTCGGGGACTGGAGGAGGGAATTTACTATCTGACAGAACTCAAAAGCCTACCCTATTACACCAGATTCACGCCGATGCGCTTCGAATATAAACGGACAAAGAATTCTCCGGCGAATCAAACCACGAATAAACCGCAGACGATCCAACTGATCCGCGCCATCAATCAACCGGTAACCGGTCAGCTGGAGATCATGAAACAGTCAGCCACCGGCCTGCCATTGACTGGTGTCCTTCTGGAAATCAACGCCTGCCGGCCAGGAGACCGGGAAGCTGTCTGGTCAGCCACCGTCTCTGATCATGACGGCGTTGTCCGTCTTGACAATCTGCCGGTGGGAGAACCGGATGAAACCGGCCGGATTATTCCCTACACCTACCGTGTAACAGAACTTGTCCCTCCGGAAGGCTGCAAAGTCAACACAGAGATCATCACCTTCCAGTTTCAGCCGGATAACAACGGGGATTCCTATGCCCCAACTGCCAAAGCCCACATCAGTCTCACCATCCGGGATGAGCAAACCCAGCTTTACATCGAAAAGAAGGACTTTGACACCAACACCCAATCAGCCAACCCATTCATAGATGGAGCCTTACTCGCAATCTATGAGGTTCACGGCAGAGACTCCAGTGGAAACTGGCTGTACGACAGCGAGAATGATAAGAGAGAAGTCTGGCGGACCACAAAAGCAGAGGAACGCCATCTTGTCAAAGGTCTTGTTGCCGGGCGGACCTATCTCTTAAAAGAATTGGAAGCCCCATCTGGCTATCAAATCGCCGCCCCCCTTCTATTCACCGTCAGTCAGGACGGCCGAAACATTGTCAATATCACAAACCAGCTGAATCTGATCCAAATCCAGGGAGACTCCATTCGCGGAAGAACTCTCACCGTCAAAGGCCGCTATGCCACCCGTGTGGAGATGACGATATCAGATGTTCACGGCCGGGAACTGGAACGGTGGCTGTCGGATGGCCGCGGACATACTCTGACTGCGTCGGACATGTTTAGAGAAGACCGTCTCTACCTGCTAAATGAGCACACCGTCTACTCCGACGGCAGTGATCTTATCACATCCAGGGTTCTGCGCAGATTCTATTTTGACGAAAATAAAACCTGCTGCATCAACGACCGCACCGTAAGCCAGGTAACCATGTCCCTGTTGTCCCAGGATGACGCCCCAATTCTGTCATTCACCCCGAAAGAATACGTTACGGAGGAAACAACAGACTGGAATCCCGCACAGCCTGACACAGTTTACCGTTTGAAAGAAACAACCATCTATTCCGACGGCCAAACCAATGTCAGCAGTCAATGGAGTTTTTCAGTCAATGACCAATCCGAAATCAACGCAATGACCCTCTATGACCGGAAACTAGCTCCATTGATCCAAAAAATCGATGCCACAACTGGCCGCCCGCTGTCGCAGGCCGCCTTGCAGTTAGAGGATACCCGGGGCACAGTTTTCGAGACCTGGATGACGGACCAGTCACCCTGCGAAATCAAAACTCCACTGTCCCCCGAAACCACCTACCGTATTCGGGAGACCCAGGCTCCTCCGGGATACCAGCAGTGGAAAGACGAGGAAATGATCACTTTCCGTATCACCGATTTACCAGAAACGGAAATGGACACGAACACCCCATTAACCATTCTGGCAGACAACCGCCCTGAACCCACACAACCTCCCAAAGAACCGGCTTCTCCGGACAAACCACAGCCCACTGAACCATCGACCCCAATCAAACCACCATCGCCACCTGCACCAACCCCTCCAATTTACCCACCAGTGGAAGATCTAATCCCGCCCTTCCCCTTCCCGGACGCCCCGCCGCCTAAAACAGGTCTGATACTGGCATTCTACGAGCCGTCCTCCCGTTACCCCGGCGGTCTCATATTCCGCCGCCCGGGCCAGACCCCAGGCAGGGGATACCCCCGCCCCAGAACAGGAGATGACACTCCATGGCTGTTATATCTGACAGCTTTTACCACATCGATCCTTGGAATCCTGTTCCTCACCCTGTGTCGAAAAAAGAGGGACAATTAGGAAAAACAGGTCACAAAATGTCAACGAAACGGAGAATTCCACTTGCTATTCTTCTCATATATGATATAATATCAGTAGTGATTACTAATATCAATTTTGGAAACTTCGATAAGATATCATAATCTCGCAAGCATACCATAAACATAGAACCATCAAAAAGGGGGAACATATTTTGAATACAGCAATTGGAATTCTAATTCCGTTTATAGGAACAACTTTGGGCGCTGCCTGTGTCTTTTTCATGAAGGATGCCATCAAACCCACTATTCAGAAGCTGCTTCTCGGTTTCGCCTCCGGCGTCATGGTGGCGGCTTCCGTGTGGTCGCTGTTAATTCCGGCCATGGAGATGTCCGAGGACATGGGAAAACTGGCCTTCATCCCGGCGGCTGTCGGTCTGCTGGCCGGTATGGGTTTTCTTCTCCTGATGGATAAAATCATACCTCATCTTCATTTAGACCACGACGAGCCGGAAGGAGTGAAGAGTTCCTTAAGTAAAACCACCATGCTGGTGCTGGCAGTCACGCTCCACAATATTCCTGAGGGGATGGCCGTAGGCGTTGTTTTTGCCGGTATGATGGCAGGGGAGGGAAGTATCACGGCGGCGGGTGCATTTGCGCTGGCTATCGGTATTGCCATCCAGAACTTCCCCGAAGGCGCCATCATTTCCATGCCCCTCAAAAGCGAGGGAAAGAAGAAAGGAACAGCCTTCCTTTTAGGAATGCTGTCCGGCATCGTGGAGCCCATCGGGGCGGTGGTCACGATTCTGCTGGCCACCTATATCGTACCAGTGCTCCCATACCTGCTGTCCTTCGCTGCCGGAGCCATGTTGTATGTGGTAGTGGAAGAGTTAATTCCCGAATCAGCCGAAGGAGAACATTCCAATATTGGAACAATCGGTTTTGCCGCCGGATTTGTGATCATGATGATTTTAGATGTGGCATTGGGATAAACGAAAAAGCCGCACCCGCCAGTTTTCACAACTGACCGGTGCGGCTTTTTAAGTTTCATAAAGTACAGCTTTCGTCTCTATTTGACGCCCCTATCACTTGACAGCCCCGTTCACAACCCCGTTCAAGATCTGCTTCTGGCAGATTAAGTAGAATACCAATATCGGAAGCAGCGCCAGCAGATAAGACGCAAACGCCAGGTTATAATTAGTCCCAAACTGGTTCTGGAAAGTCAGCTGCGCCAGAGGAAGCGTATTGTTGCCGCTGCCGGACATGATGACCAGCGGCGTCATCACATCATTCCAGGTGCCCAGAGCCGTAAGAACGGCCACAGTCGCGTGCATCGGCTTCATGATTGGGAAGATAATATACCAGTAAGTCCGCCAGGTACTGGCCCCGTCCACCCGGGCGGCCTCCTCCAGCGCCATAGGAATATTTTTCAAATACCCAGAGTACAACAGCAAATTCATAGGCATATAAAAAACAATATAAAGTAGAATCACTCCCGCCCGGTTGGCGATCCCCAGCTGTGCGGTCTGTTTTACCAAAGGCATCATCAGAATGGCAAAAGGCACAAACATTCCGCTGACAATATAGAGATAAGCCAGGTTATAAAACTTGCTGGACCCCATATTCCTGCCGATGGCATAACCGGCCAGAGAATGAATGAGGACAGACAGCACAATCACCGTCCCGGTAATCAGCAGGCTGTTCCCCAGGGAGTGCCAGAAATCCGTCACCCGCATCGCCTCCGCAAAGTTAGCCAGGCTGAACTGCTTAGGAAGGGAGAGAATCCCAGCGATATCATTGGTCATTTCCGTCGGATTCTTCAGTGCGATCACGATTGCCATATAGAGCGGAAACAGGATGGTAATGCAGCCGATGATCAGCAGAACCGTAATCGGCCAATTAATTTTTTCGACAGTCTTTGTCTCTGATTTTCTCATAACTGTTCCTCCCTCTTCCCTAAAGTGCGCATCTGAATCACCGCAATTGCAACAATAATGACAAAGAAGATGACCGCGTTGGCGCTCTGGAATCCGAACTGGCCGCCGCTCATACCGTTGTTGTAGATCAAATAGGAGATCGATTCCGTGCTCTGAGCCGGACCTCCCTTTGTCAAAGCCATAATCTGGTCAAATACCATTAAGAAATTCTTCATGCAGAGCACCATATTGATGGTGAAAAACGGGATAATCAACGGAAATGTCAGGCTTTTAAACCGGTTCCATCCCGTGGCTCCGTCAATGGCTCCCGCCTCATACACATCCTCCGGCACCGTCTGCAGACCGGAAATATAGATAATGGTATTCATGGCAATGGACTGCCAGGCGCAGACCAGCACAATGGCAAACCACGCGGTTTTCGTGCTGGACAGCAGGCTTTTGCTTAAGAACCCGATTCCCGCCGCCGCGCCGGCTGCCGGCAGAATATAAGTGAAGAAATAGCTGAAAATGTAGCCGACTACCAATCCTCCCAAAATATTAGGGATAAAGTAAAACCCGCGCAGCGCACTCTTGCCTTTAATATTGCTGTTCAGCCCAAGGGCCAGCACCAGACTAAGCACATTGACAATCAGGGTGGACACCAGTGCAAATTTGAAGGTAAATAAGTAAGATTTCCCTACCCGCGCGTCCTGAAAGAGATCGATATAATTGCGCAGCCCCACCATATCATAGCTTCCATATCCCTTGAAGTTGGTAAAACTGTAAGTGACGCCTTTCAGCAGCGGCAGCGTGTTAAAGCAGAAGAACAACGCTAAAATCGGAATCGTGATGAGAAGAAATGTGAGCTTTCTCTCATTGATTTTTTTCTTTTTACTCATGACTTGCCGCCCCCTTCTGACGCTTTGCGCTCCTGTTCCTTCTCATAGTTCTGTACCTTTAAAATCAAATCCCGGTTGTACCGCTGCCATTCCCGGTCGAATTTCGCCAGAAAGGCATCCGTATCCCCATTCATTAAATAGGTCTGAATCATGGCGTCCACGGCCATTTCCGTAGGGTAGTGGTGATCCTGGTAATCCACCATTTTTCCCTCCCTGATATAGGAGGCAACCCCGTCCAGCACGCCTGGCAGCGTGAAATCCCCGTTTTTGCAGGGCACAGCGTTCTGGTTATCCAGATAGAGCTGTACATTTTCATCCTGTAAAAGGAAATCCAGCACCTCATAAGCGGCTTCCTTGTTAGGACTGTCGGCCATCACGCAAAACTGGAGATCAATGCCGGAATTTAAGACATTTTCCTCCGCCTGGTTGCTGGCCGGAAAGACAAAGGTATCAATGTTGATGTCCGGATTGACCGACTGGATCTGCGGCACCGCATAGCTTCCGATGACAAACATGGCGGATTCCCCGCGGGCAAATGCCGTGCAGGCGTCATTATAACCATAGGAAAATGGATCGTCCTGGGCAAATTCTAAGAGGGCCAGCGTCCGCTCTGCCACTTCCCGGTACTGCTCCGTAAAAGTTGTCTCCCCCTTATTGACCAGGCTGCACACGTCCGAGGGCGCTAAGTCTACGGAGATGGCGTTCCAGGGAGCCAGGCAGTTCCAGGTATCTTTGAAGCCGAAGAACATAGGCTGCACCCCCTCCGCCCGGATCTGTCCGCACAGCGCGGTAAATTCATCCCAGGTGGCGGGAACCTCCCAGCCGTGTTCTTCAAATAAATCTTTGTTGTAGAGAACGCCGGCGGCATTTGCCACATAGGGCACCGCGTAAACGCCGTCCTTCGGGACAAATTCCAGCTCTTTATCAATTTTTAAATACGATTCATTGATCGTAGAAAGCCCCTCATAGTCCTCTAAATTCATCAGCATATCGGAGTCCAGAAAACTGGAGTAATTGATCTCCCCGCCGATTCCGATGATGTCCGGCGCGTCCTCCCGGATGAAACGGGTTTTCAGGATTGTCATAGCGTCATTGGGAGAATCAATGTTCAAACGGATGTTATCATGGGTTGCGTTAAACTTTTCCTCCAGCTCCTCGAAAATGTCCACCGCCTCCATTTTATACTGAACCATATCTATCTGGACCACCTGGCTGTCTGCCGTGCTGGCCGTGCCGCAGCCGGCCGTCAGCGCGGCTGTCCCGATCATGGTGAAAAGCAGATTCCGTTTCCCGTTCATTTTCATAAAGCAGGCTCCTTTCTGAGCAGAACCATCATGGCCTCATAGGGACGAAGACTGTCGGCTGGTCGGCTGTCCGGATAATTGGAGATCAGCACGTCGCCTGTTTCCCATTCCTTTGCAAAGGGAACTTGGCATGAGGTTTCCCTGAAATTGCATAAAACAAGCAGCCGTTCGGTCTCATTTTCCCGGATATAAGCAAACAGGGAATCATCGTCCTCCATCACCGGACAGAATGTGCCGTCGATCAGCACCGGTATCTCTTTGCGCAGCGCGATCAGCTTTTGATAGTAATGGAAAACGGAATCCTGGTTGACCGTTTCTTCCGCGGCGTTGATCATGGTGTAATTGGGGTTGCAGCGCAGCCATGGGGCGGCAGTGCTGAAACCTGCGTTGGCGCTCTCATCCCACTGCATGGGAGTCCGGGCGTTATCGCGGCCTTTCGTATAGATGGAACGCATGATCTCGTCCTCCGGATATCCCTTTTCCTTCCGCTCTTTGTACATGTTGAGAAGTTCAATATCCCGGTATTCCCCGATGTCAAACCGCACGTTGGTCATGCCCAGTTCCTCCCCCTGGTAGATATAAGGGGTTCCCTGCATGCCGTGGAGTACCGTTGCCAGCATTTTGGCCGATTCCACCCGGTATTTCCCGTCATTTCCAAAATGGGAAACGGCTCTGGGAAGATCGTGATTGTTGAAAAAGAGACTGTTCCAGCCCTTTCCACAGAGGGCCTGCTGCCATTTGGATAACACCTTTTTAAATTCCACAAACGGAAGCGGCGCCAAATCCCACTTTTCCTTGTCCTTCTGCTGGTCCAGCATCATGTGCTCAAACTGGAATACCATGGAAAGCTCCGAACCGTCCGGATTGCTGTAAAGCATGGCCCGCTCCGGGGTGGCGCTCCAGGCTTCACCCACAGTCACAAGATCCGCGGTCTGGAAGGTCTGGCGGCTCATCTCCTTAATGTAAGGATGAAGCATGGGACCTTCCGACATGATCCTGTTATCCACGTCTTTGCCGATCAAATCGATCACATCTAACCGGAATCCGCCCACGCCCCGTTTGATCCACCAGTTGATCATATCGTAGACCGCCTGCCGAAGCCTCGGGTTTTCCCAGTTCAAATCCGGCTGTTTCACCGAAAACTGGTGTAAATAATACTGGCCGCATTCCGGCACCCACTCCCATGCCGGACCGCAGAAGGCCGAGGTCAGCTCATTGGGATAGACGCCCTCCACGCCGTCGCGCCACACATAAAAGTCATGGTATGGATTGTCCCTGCTCTTTTTCGCCTCCAAAAACCAGGGATGTTCGTCGGAACTGTGATTCAACACCAGATCCATGATAATGCGGATTCCTTTTTCCTTTGCTTTGGCAATCAGCTCATCCATATCCGCCAGCGTGCCAAAGATCGGGTCAATATCCTGATAGTCGGAAATATCATAGCCGTTGTCGTCCTGGGGAGAGCGGAAAACGGGAGAAAGCCATATAGCATTTACACCCAGCGTTTCTAAATAATCCAATTTTTGAATGATCCCCTGTAAGTCTCCAATTCCGTCCCCGTTGCTGTCATAAAAGCTTTTCGGGTAAATCTGATAAATGACTGCCTTTTTCCACCAGGCCTCTGTCTGTGCTTTTTTCATGGATAAATCCTCCTGTCTTTCACAATGAAACTTGTGTGTTTCTTATCTGAAATGATAGTTGGTTTTGTGAGGTTTTCCAATAAGTAAAGTAATAAACCAATAAACTGCATAAAAAAACCGCTTGTGATTGTACAATCTGCACAATCACAAGCGGTTACAGGGAACCAATATTCTTGACACTTTCCCGTACAATCAATTCCGTAGGAAGCTGCACCGTAGGAAGCGGCACTTCCTCCCCGCGGATTCGCTGCATCAGCAGTTTGACGGCCATCCGTCCCTTTTCCGTGGGGGACTGCCGGATGGTGGTCAGCATGGGTCTGGAAAGGCGGGCGTAAATGTTATCGTCAAACCCGGTGACGGATAACTGGTCCGGCACGTGAAGCCCCTGGGAGAAGAAAATGTTAATGCTCTCATTGGCATAGTAATCCGAAGTGAAAAAAGCGGCCGTGTAACGGTTTGCGGACTTCTTGGCAAACTGCCGCAAAACCTCAAACCGCAGATTCTTGTCGGAGGGCAGGAAGTAATAGTCTTTATCGGAAAACGTGATCCCGGAGCCGGCCAGAGTATCGCGAAAGCCGCAAAAGCGTTCCCCGTTGCTGGCAATGGGCGGTTTCTGGTCACAGAAAAAAGCGATGGAGCGGTGCCCCAGCTTCAGCAGATAGGAGGTCAGTTCACACGCCCCCTCATAATCCTGAAGTCCGATATTGTCATAGCTTTCCTCCCCATCCCCAAAATAGGAATCAATAAAGACAAGGGGCTTGGAAATCCGATTCCGCAAAGTCCTGCATTTCTCCGGCTCATAGCCTAACAGAATCCCGCCGCGCACATTCCAGGGAGAGAAGAGGCGAAGTAAGTCTTCGTCCTCATTCGGCACATCATAGAGCAGGCGGCACCCAGTGGTTTTCAGTTCCTGTTCAATGGCGCCCAGCAGTTCTCCGCAGAAGGGGTCCATCAGGACATTCCGGTATCCGCCCATATAAAAGGCCGCGGCAATCAGCGTCTCTTCCGCGGTACTGCTGCTGTTTTTCAACGGAATTTCATAATGGTTCTGCCACAGGGCTTCTTCGATCCGCTGTCTCGTTTCCGCCGACATCTTACCGGCCCGCCCGTTGATGACATTGGATACGGTGGTCGGGCTGACTCCCAGCATATCCGCAATCTGTTTCAAGGTAACCATGTGTTTCCCCCTTTTCCGGCCATGTGTTCTACTTTCTTTATTATAACAGACATCCATGAAAATGGTAACAGTTGACAAAGATTTTCCAGAAAGTTATAATGATTACGATTCTATTGTTTCGCATTGAAAGAAAAAGTTGAGGTACGGTATTATGGGAAAACCGTCGATTCAGACGATTGAAGAATACATCAGCCAGTTTCCGGACGAGATGCAGCTGAAACTGAACCGGCTGAGGAAGATCATTAACCAGACAGCGCCATCCGCCGATGAAAGGCTGGCCTGGGGAGTTCCGACTTATTATCAGAGAGGATTTTTAGTGGAATTTGCGGCTTACAAGAACCATATCGGATTCTACTGCACGCCATCCACCCTGGAGCATTTTAAAAAGGAACTGGAGCCTTATAAGACAAATACGAAGAATACCATCCAGATTCATATGGACCAGCCTTTGCCGGAGGAACTGATTGAAAAGCTGGTGCGTTTCCGTCTGAAAGAGAACGGAAGCTGATTCTGCTTTGCCATCACGTCTGTCTGCAGTCACGGATCGTCTGTGACCTGCAGACGGACTTTTGTTTTGTCATGGGGAAATCATACAGCATGCGAACAGTATACATCCCAATACCCCCAAACAGGAAAGGAAGACAACATGATTAGAAAAACTTACATAACCGCGGCAATGATGGCGCTGGCACTGATGCTGGCCGGCTGCGCCGCAAAGACTGCGGGAAATGAAACGCAGAACACCGCACAGGAGAACGCGAAGACAGAGGCTGCTGCTAAGGAGGAATCCGGCAGTCAGGGATCGGAAACGCAGTCAGAGCAGGACGCCGGAGCCAAAGCCGGCGAAGCCAGCAACGCAGAAAAGAGGACCGGCGAAGCCATCACCTTCACAGACGGCCTCGGCAATCAGGTCAGCGTCATGCCGACCGGCCACGCTGCAGTTCTCTCCGGAAGCTTCGCCCAGGCGTGGATGCTGGCGGGCGGCCAGTTAGACGCGGTGACCGAGGATGTATACAGCGAGCGGGACGTGGAGATTCCTGACGCGGTTGTGGATCTTGGCATGGTTAAATCACCCAACATCGAAGCGCTTGTCGGGAGTGGCGCAACATTTGCCATATTATCGGCTAATATCGAGCAGCATGTTGCACTTCGTGACTCCCTGGAGAAGGCCGGCATCACTACCGCCTACTTTGATGTAGAGACCTTTGACGACTATTTAAACATGATGAAGATCTGCACCGACATCACCGGCCGGGCGGATTACTATCAGAAAAATGGAACCGACATTCAGGCGGAGATTGACGCGCAGATTGCCCGGGCGGACGGCAGCCAGCCGACGGTGCTGTTTCTCAGAGCATTTTCCACGGGAGTGCGGGCCAAGGGCAGTGACAACATGACCGGTGAAATGTTAAAGGATTTGGGCTGTATCAATATCGCCGACAGCGACAAAGGGCTTCTGGATGATCTGAGCATGGAGTCCATCATTGCCCAGGACCCGGACTACATTTTCGTGACCACCATGGGAAATTCGGAGGAAGCGGCCATGAAGTCCGTGGAGGATATGCTTCAGTCAAATCCTGCCTGGAAGGAACTGTCGGCCGTGAAAAACGACCGTTACCACGTGCTTCCCAAAGCACTGTTCCACAACAAGCCAAATAACCGCTGGGGAGAAAGCTATCAGATTTTAGCTGACATATTATATGGAGAAAATAAGAGCAAATCGAACTAAATTAATACTGGGACTGCTGGCCGCCGCCTTTTTGTTGTTTCTCGTAAGCGTAAAACTGGGGGCGGTGAATATTCCGCTGTCCCAGATCGTGGAGATCTTGTTTCACGGGCAGCAGTCGCCCCAGCAGAGAATCCTGCTCTACGTGAGGATTCCAAGGACCTTTGCGGCGGCGCTGGCCGGGATGGGTCTGGCGGTGTCCGGCGCCGTGATTCAGACGGTGCTCGGCAATTCGCTGGCCGGTCCCAATATTATCGGTGTCAACGCCGGAGCCGGGTTTGCCGTGGTGCTCTGCGGCTCCCTGGTGCCGGGGCTTTATGGAATGCTGCCTCTGGCTGCCTTTGTGGGGGCGTTTATCACCGTTATTTTTGTCTATTTCCTGGCCCGCTACACCGGCTCTTCCAAGATCACGCTGGTGTTATCCGGCGTAGCGGTGAACAGTCTGTTAAATGCGGCCACGGATACCATCTATACCTTTGATGCCGATTCCCTGGTGCGCAGCAGCGGGTTCCGCATCGGAGGATTGAGCGGAGTTAACACCTCCGTGCTGGTTCCTGCCGGTATCGCTATCGTGATTGCGGTGGTGGTGACGGCCAGTCTTCACAATGAGATGGAAATTCTGTCCCTGGGCGACGCGTCCGCAAAGACCCTGGGCCTGCCGGTTACGGCGTTCCGGTTTTTGTTTCTGGCGCTGGCGGCGGTGCTGGCCGGAGCCAGTGTCAGCTTCGCCGGGCTTTTAGGTTTCGTGGGGCTGATTGTGCCCCATATGGCCAGGATGCTGGTGGGAGATGAGTGTAACTATTTCATCATCACATCCGCCCTGCTGGGAGCGCTGCTGGTGATGGTCTGCGACCTGGCGGCAAGAATGGTATTTGCGCCCTACGAACTGCCGGTGGGGATCGTGCTGTCCTTTATTGGAGCGCCGTTCTTTATCTGGCTGCTGATCCATCAGAGAAGGAGGGGCGGCCATGATTGAGCTTAGAGGTGTTGACGCCGGATACGGGAAAGAAGTCCGGGTCCACGGGCTGGACGTTCAGTTCCGGAAGGGAGAACTGACAGCCATTGTCGGCCCCAACGGTTCCGGCAAGAGCACCATGATCAAATCGGTGGTGGGGCTGTGCCATATATTTTCCGGGAAGGTCTTGGTTCAGGGAGAAGAGGTGGGAACCCTTGGCAGCAAGAAACTGGCCACGCTGGTGTCCTACCTGCCCCAGAACCGGAATCTGCCCGCCATCACCGCACAGAAAATGGTTCTCCACGGCCGGTTCCCCTACCAGTCCTACCCGAGGCATTACACAGATGAGGACAGGCAGTATGTGAGGGATGCCATGGAAAAGCTGGGTATCTGGGAACTGCGTCACCAGTATATGGCCAATCTCTCCGGCGGAGAGCGCCAGAAGGTGTATCTGGCTATGGCCCTGGCGGGGAACACCAAAGGGTTTCTGTTAGACGAGCCGACCACCTGGCTGGACATCTGCTACCAGATCGAGTTTATGAATATCCTAAAAAGTCTCCGGGACGAAGGCCGGACCATCGCGGTGATTCTCCACGATTTGAATGCCGCTCTCCAGTGTGCGGACCGGATTGTGGTTATGGAGAAGGGCAGAGCCGTGGCGGTGGACACGCCGGAGCGCATTTATGAGAGCCGGATTCTGGAGAATGTCTTCCACATCGGTTCCCGGCGCTTCGAAGATGAAGATGGGAAATGTTTTTATTCCTTCAGTTAAATACAGCTATTGTGAAGCCGGCGGTTCCAGGCATATCTGGGGCCGCCGGTTTTTGTGTCACCTGAAGCAGCCGCCCTCCGGTGCAAGTCTGCTTCGGCAAGACTTATGGCTGGAAATATTTTCAAGTTTTCATCAAAAATACTATTGACATTTTTTTTGAGTTAGCGTATGATAACTATGAAATTGATAACCAATATCAATAATAGAACTTAACAAGACATCATTAAAAGAAAGCAGAAAGGATGCGATGAGTATGCCGTTAGCAATGGTACTGGAAGGCGAAACTAGAACAATCTCAGATTTCAGAGGACCGGATGACATGAAACGCCATCTTCAGGATTTAGGTTTTATCAAAGGGGAAAAGGTGCGTGTTGCAGGTGAGAATGCCAGCGGTATGATCCTGATGGTAAAGGGTGTGAAAATCGCCTTGAACCGCGGGCTGGCAAGCAAAATTATAGTGGAAGACTGATCGCAGCAGGAGGAGGAAATGCATGACGCTTAGAGAATTGAAACCAGGCCAGCAGGGCAAAGTGATATCGATCGGAGCCACAGGCCCCATGAAGAGACGAATCATGGACATGGGAGTGACGCCGGGAGTCGAGATTAAGGTAATCAAGGTGGCGCCTCTGGGAGACCCGGTAGAGGTCCATGTCAGGGGATATGAGTTAAGTTTGAGAAAAGAAGAAGCAGCCCAGATTCAGATGGAAATGTAGGAAAAAGGAGCTGCTTTCCTTTTAAACGAGGAGTTAGCACCAACTAACTATAAGGAGAATGAAAAAGATGAGCATAACCATTGCATTAGCAGGCAATCCAAACTGTGGAAAAACCACATTATTTAATGAGATTACAGGTTCCAAACAGCATGTGGGTAACTGGCCCGGTGTCACCGTGGACAAAAAAGACGGCATTTACAAAAAGAACAAGGACGTGACTGTTCTGGATTTACCTGGCACCTACTCCCTGTCCCCCTATTCCGCGGAGGAGATCGTAGCCAGGGATTATCTTGTGAAGGAGCGTCCAGACGCTGTGATCAACATTGTGGACGGAACCAGTATAGAGAGAAATCTTTATCTGACCCTTCAGGTGGCGGAAACCCAGATTCCTATGGTTGTCGCTATGAACATGATGGATGAGGTGGAGAGCCGGGGAGACAGGATTGACTGCAAGAAACTGTCCGAAGAACTGGGCGTGCCGGTTGTCCCCATTGTGGCCCGTTACGGAAAAGGTTTGACGGAATTGATGGACGCTGCCATCGAGACGGCCAAGGCAAAACGGAAGCCAAAAAAGCTGGAGGTATTTGACAGCGAGCTGACCAATGCAATCAACGCGATTGCCGACGTGCTGGGCGGCGCTTCGGAGGAAAACAACTGGAAGGCCATCAAACTGGTGGAAAATGACGAGGTTGTAAAGAATACCCTTTCTGAACAGGAAAAAACGGCGGTTGAGGAGCTGGTGAGAGCGGCCAACAAAAATGCGGACGGCGACGCGGAAGCCAAGATTGCAGACTACCGCTACCAGTACATAGCGGGTCTGGTAAAAAACAGTGTGAAAAAAGGCAGAAAAGGACACCAGGAAACTACCTCCGATAAGCTGGATAAGATTCTCACCAACCGAATTCTGGCTCTGCCCATTTTTGCGGGCATTATGTATCTGTTGTTTGCCTGTACCTTCAGCGAAAATTTCTTATTCATCGAAGGACTTTCAAGCCCCGGTGTCTGGCTGGCAGGAATTGTGGAAGAACTCTGGGGCGGACTCACCGGCCTCATCGAAGGTCTGCTGACGGCGGCCGGGGCTTCCGATTGGGCATTTTCCCTTGTGATTGACGGCGTCATGGCCGGAATCGGCGCGGTGGCCGGATTCCTGCCGCTGGTATTGGTGCTGTTCCTGCTGCTTTCTTTCCTGGAGGACAGCGGTTATATGGCAAGAGTTGCCTTCGTGATGGACCGGATTTTCCGCCATTTTGGACTGTCGGGCCGTTCCTTTATTCCGATGCTCATGGGCTTTGGCTGCTCTGTGCCGGCTTTGATGGCTTCCAGAACCCTGGAAAGCGACAAGGACCGGAAGATCACCATGATGATTACCCCGTTCATGTCCTGCGGCGCCAAACTGCCGATCTATGCCATGTTTGCAGTGACTCTGTTTGCGGACAGCAGCCAGACGGCAATTGTATTTTCCGTCTATATGCTTGGGATCGCAGTGGCCATCATCAGCGCGCTGCTGCTGAATCAATTTGCATTTAAGAGTGAAACCTCCAACTTTATCATGGAGCTGCCCCAGTACCGGATTCCCACATTAAAAAGCGTGCTGATCCATGCGTGGGAGAAGGTAAAAGGGTTTGCCATCAAGGCCGGAACCGTTATCTTTGTATCCACCGTGCTCATCTGGCTGTTGTCTAACTTTAATTTTGGCGGTATGTGTGATATGGAAGAGAGTTTCTTAGCATCCATTGGAAATGCTATTAAATGGATCTTTGCACCGCTCGGTTTTGCGGACTGGAGAGCCAGCGTGGGCGTGGTTACCGGATGGATTGCAAAAGAGAATATTGTTGCTACATTTGGCCAGCTGTTTGGCGGCGTCAGCGAGGAGACTATCGAAGCAGTATCTGCCGGCGAACAGGCGCTGCCGGCCATCAGCCAGGTATTTACCAGGGTTTCCGCCTACTCCTATATGGCCTTCAACCTGCTGTGTATGCCATGCTTCGCAGCCGTGGGAGCCATGAAGAGAGAGTACGGTTCCTGGAAATGGACGCTGAGAGCCGTTGGGTTCCAGATGGCTGTCGCCTATGTGGTGGCGTTGATGATCAACGTTGTTGGAAACTTCATCTTCTAGCTGCCGGCGTGAAAATCCTTTTGGCGTGAAAATGATGCTGACGGGAAAATTCCGCCATAGAAAAAATGTCATCGGCACAGAGATACTGAATGGCCTGAAAGGAGAGGACTTATGTCATTGCAGGAAAAAAAGAGTTATATTTTACACGAGTTAAAACGACACGGGTGCAGGATTACCAGCCAGAGACAGCTTTTGATTGACATCATTTTGCAGGATGAGTGCTGCAGCTGTAAGGAAATCTACTATCAGGCCGTCAAGTCAGATCCTGATATGGGGATGGCCACGGTATACCGGATGGTGCGGATCTTAGAAGAGACGGGGTTGATTAAGAGAAAAAATATGTACCAGATTCAGTTTGGGGAAAGGTCTGCCTGAAAGAGTACGGTGGTTCCTGTTCATAATTAAATCTGTTAAGAGCATCGCCCACGCTTCACGAGTTTATGATCACAATGCTGGACGTAACTCCGATTTTGGGTTACAATAGAACCAGCAGTGTGCAAGGCGGGAGGGTGAACCATGTACGAATCAGGAGAGAATTATTTAGAGACTATTTTGATGTTGAAAGAACAGCAGGGAACTGTCCGTTCCATCGATATCGCGAGAACGTTGAATTTCAGCAAGCCCAGCGTCAGCCGGGCGGTCAGCATCTTGAAGGAAGACGGATATATTACCATGGAGACCGGCGGTGATATTGAACTGACGGAGAAAGGGAAAGAGAAGGCGGCGGCCATTTATGAGAGGCATAAACTGCTGACGGCATTTCTCCAGAAGGTGGCAGGTGTGGCCGAGGATGCAGCCGAGGACGACGCTTGCCGGATGGAACATATTATCAGCGATGAGGTATTCCAGGGAATTAAGCGGTTTATGAATGAGTAAAATTGGTAATAAATGTAAGGAGGCGGTGCCGGAAGTTCGGCTGCCGCCTTCACTTTTTGGCATATTGACAGGAAAGAGAGTTTGTGACACAATAGACAATTAGGAAAGAAGGTTGAGAAATATGACAAAGATTGATATTATTTCTGGATTCCTGGGAGCAGGAAAGACAACATTTATTAAGAAGCTGCTGGAGGAAGCCATCGCAGGCGAGCAGGTGGTCCTGATTGAAAATGAATTCGGTGAGATCGGGATCGACGGAGGATTTTTGAAGGATTCCGGCATTGAGATCCGGGAGATGAACTCCGGATGCATCTGCTGTTCGCTGGTGGGCGATTTTGGGACATCTCTGGCGGAGGTGCTGACGAAATACAAACCGGACCGGGTGATAATCGAGCCATCCGGCGTGGGCAAGCTGTCTGATGTGATGAAAGCTGTGCGTGACGTGGCGGCGGAGATCGAAGTGACGTTAAACAGTGCCGTGACCATTGTGGACGCGGCAAAGTGTAAGATGTATATGAAAAACTTTGGTGAATTTTTTAACAATCAGATTGAAAACGCAGGGACGATTGTGATGAGCCGGACGGATATTGTGGCGGCGGATAAGGTGCAGAAGGATGTGGAACTGCTCCGGGAGCACAACCCTAATGCGGTGATCATCACCACGCCATGCAGCCAGCTGAGCGGAGCACAGCTTTTGGAGATTATTGAGAAGCCAGATACCATGGAGCAGGATCTGATGAAAGAGGTGATGGAGGAACATGAGCATCATCACCATGATCATCACCACGATCATGACGGAGATTGCGGCTGTGGAGAGCATGAGCATCATCACCACGACCATGACGATGATTGTGGCTGCGGAGACCACGAGCATCATCACCACGATCACGACGATGGCTGCGGCTGTGGCTGTGGTCACGACCATGATCACCATCATGCCGATGAAGTGTTTACCAGCTGGGGCGCCGAGCATGTGGCTCCGATGAAAAAGGAAGACCTGGACGCTATTCTGGACGAGCTTGCCAATGGCGATGAGTACGGCGAAGTACTCCGGGCTAAGGGAATGCTGCCGGCGGATGGCAGCGATGAGTGGCTATATTTCGACTTAGTGCCGGATGAATATGAGATCCGGACCGGCCAGCCGGACTATACCGGCAAGGTTTGTGTTATCGGCGCCAATTTAAACAAAGAAGCATTGAAACATGCATTTGTCAGGAGTTAAAATATGGGACCAGAGATAGAAGACGAGATCATGCCGTTATTTTTAATCAACGGTTTTTTGGAAGCAGGCAAAACGCAGTTCCTCCAGTTCACCATGGAGCAGGATTATTTTCAGACAGAGGGAAAGACGCTGCTCATTGTCTGTGAGGAGGGGGACACCGAATACGATCAGACGCTGTTAAAACAGACGAGGACAGCTATCGTCTATATCGACAGCCTGGCGGATTTGACCCCGGAAAAGTTAGAGGAACTGGAACTTTTGTATAACCCGGAGCGGGTTTTGATGGAATGGAACGGCATGTGGAACCAGGATGATCTGCGCCTGCCGCCGGACTGGACGATCTACCAGCAGGTGACCATCATAGACGGTTCCACTTTTGACCTCTATTTAAAGAACATGAAGCCTCTTTTAGGGGCTATGGTGCGTAATTCCGAATTAATCATCTGCAACCGCTGCGACGGCATTGAGGATCTGGAGGGTTACCGCCGGACCTTAAAAGCCATGAATAACCGCTGTGAGATTGTATTTGAGGATGAGGAGGGCGAGATCGAGGAAGTGTCAGAGGCGGATCTGCCCTACGATATGACAGCCGATATTATTGAGATCGCGCCGGAGGACTACGGAATCTGGTATATTGATACGATGGATAAACCGGACCGCTACCGTGGAAAAGTGGTGGAATTTACCGCCATGGTGTTGAAAAGTCCCAACTTCCCCAAGAACTATTTTGTCCCGGGCCGCATGGCGATGACCTGCTGTGAGGCGGATATGACATTTTTGGGATATATTTGCAAGGCCAGGGAGGCAAGAAGATTAGAGACAAAAGAGTGGGTACGCGTCCGTGCCAGAATCGAGTACGAGGAGTGGCCCGACTACCAGGGCACCGGCCCGGTCCTCTATGCAGAGACCGTGGAGCCGGCGGAGCCGATTAAAGAAATAGTACAGTTTTAAATGAATCAACCGCAGGCCAGATAACAAAAAAACGACCGGGAGAGCGCAGGTGATTTGACTCACCATACCGCAGTTCCCGGCCGTTTTTAGTTTCAGACATTCTCTTTTGTCAGCCATCAGGCCAACGGTCGTCAGATCAATGACCATCGGATTAATAGCCATTCGTTCAATAGCGATCCGTACAATAACCATCTGATCAACTACCTTACAGTCAACCGTCAATCAGCCGCCGCCCATCGGCGGCACCGGCGTCGGCCGGTCAGGATCGAACACTTCCTTCACATCCATCAAATCATCCAGCTTAAGTCTCGCCGGGTCCGTCTCAATCATATCATAGTACATCCGATACCCATCCAGATTCCGCCGTCCCTGGCGCAGATGGTCTTCCCCGACCTGAATCCAGTGCTTGCTGGAATCCACATTACAGAAATACCGGAATCCCTTGGATTTCAAATAGTTAAACCGGTTATTGTCAGCTGTATAAGGATGCCAGTCCCCAATATCACTTCCAAACGGGAACAGAATAATATCCGTCGGCCCAATCAGGGACTCCACCTCTGCCTCCCATTTATCCGTATCTTTCACAAAATCGGCATAATCAATCGTTCCCATATTCCGGTGTCCCCAGCTGTGGGAGGCCAGCTCCCAGCCATTGTCCCGCAGAGACTGGGCCACGGCCGCCGCCGTCTCCCGGTCCTGCTCATAGGTGGGATTTTCACTGTAAGAAGCCGCCGTTCGGTACCCAAGAATCCCGTTATACCCGGTAAATGCAATCACCGCCCTTGCTCCCTTGTAAGAGAAATCAGGATGAGACTGAATAAACTTCTCCAGAATCGGAACCAGATCATAATCCCCGACGGAAACACTTCCGTCATCCATCTTCATCTCGCAGGTCGGTTTCCCGTCCTCCCCGATGATCATCCGGCTGGCAAATCCATCACCGTCCATATATTCATAATAACACACATCATCCTGCGACATCACGAAGGCTTTCTTGCCCTCCGGCAGCAGGATTGAATTCTTCACAAACTTCGCGTTTCCATTTTCGTCGGTCACCTCGTAGGCCAGATCATGAAGCCGTACCAGCACGTAACCCCGGTCATACATCGACTGGAGAATCTTCTCAAATTCACTCTTCGTCGTCATCATCTGATTATAACCAGCCTGCTTCTGGTCCCCGTCAAAGGCCTTGGAGTTGTCCATGATCAGCGTGTGGAAAAAGACGTGGGTCACCTGATTGATATCATATTCCACCAGAGCTGCTTTGGTCTCCTCATAGCCCGTGACAGCTTCCGTAATCCTGGTATCCAGACCGTAAATCGAAGAGGTCTGCAAAAGTTCCACCGCCCTGTCATAATCGTATCCCGCAGCAAGTTTATCCGCTTCGGCAAGAAGGGCCTCCACCTGTGCATTCAGCTCCTGTGCCGCCGCTTCCGCCGCAGAACTTTCCAAATATGCAGGGTCCGCCGTCGTAGGAGCCGTTTCAGCGCCGGAGGTATTCCTGCTGGCCGCCGTTACGCTGGTGGTCATACTGCCCTCCTGTTTCCATTTACTTCCAAAATAAAAGATGCCGCCCCCAATTGCGCCGACAGTCACGGTTCCAATGACCAAAAAAGGAATATTTCTCTTAAACCAGGCAATTCTGCGCTGGCGTATCCGTCGTTTATAATCTGACTTACTCATCTATCAACACCCACCCCGATTAATCTTTTCATTTTGTGATTTACTTTACATAAACCAACCCCTATTTTAGCATATAATTCCATGAAAAGTAAGATGGCTGATGATATTTCAGAATAAATTATGGAAAATGTAATATATAGCAGATTCTTCCTTATATATTAATAAGAGATGAAAGTATGTGAGGGATGTTATGAAGCGAATCATAGGTTTACTATGTACCTTTTCCATGATCATCACCGGCCCGGCTGTATCCGCATGGGCCGAGGAACCGGCAATGGTGGTAGGCAGTCAGATGATTGTCGGACAGCAGGAAGATGGAGCGGAGGTTTCCGGAGAAGCGAAAGGAGCAGCAGGGAATATCGCCGGCGTCAGTGGGGCAGGCGGAGAATTAAATACCGCCGGCGTCAGTGAGGCAGGCGGAGCATTAAATACCGCCGGCATCGGTGGGGAGAGCGGAGAATTAAATGCCGCCGGCATCGGCGGGGAGGGCGCAGAGTTAAATGCCGCCGACATCGGCGAAGCCGTGGAGACCGAGGCGCCGGTCGCCACCGGAGGAGGCCCACAGATTGCGGCCCCGTCCGCCGTCTTAATGGAAGCCTCCACCGGCCAGGTAATCTTTGAAAAAGATGCGGACACCAAGCGCAGTCCTGCCAGTGTCACCAAAGTCATGACCCTGATTCTGATTTTCGACGCGCTGGAGTCCGGCAAAATCAAGATGACGGACGAGGTGGTGACAAGCGCTCACGCCAAATCCATGGGTGGTTCCCAAGTCTTTTTAGAGGAGGGCGAGGTCCAGACCGTGGAGACCTTAATCAAATGTATCGTCGTGGCCTCCGGCAACGATGCTTCCGTAGCCATGGCAGAGTATATCGCCGGCGGGGAACCGGAATTTGTGGCCATGATGAACGAGCGGGCCAAGGGTCTTGGCATGACAAACACCAATTTTGAGGACTGCTGCGGACTCACCGAGTCCCCCACCCATGTGACCACGGCCAGGGATATTGCCATCATGTCCCGGGAACTGATCAACCGTTATCCACAGATACATAATTATTCAACCATCTGGATGGAAAATATTACCCATGTCACTAAACAGGGTACCAAGGAATTTGGCCTTGCCAACACCAACAAGCTGCTCAAAATGGCAACCAACTTCAAGGTGACCGGCCTAAAAACCGGCTCCACCTCCATCGCCAAATACTGTCTGTCCGCCACCGCCGAAAAAGACGGTGTCCGCTTAATTGCAACCGTGATGGCGGCCCCGGATTACAAAGTCCGTTTCGCCGACGCCCAGACAATGCTCAACTACGGCTACGCCAACTGCAAACTCTACGAGGACAAAGAGATGCTCCCCCTGCCGCCAATGCAGGTCAAAAACGGCGTAGAAGAGACCGTTCCCCTCAAATACGACGGAAATTTCTCCTACTTAAGCCTAAACGGCGATGACTTATCCGCCATTCAAAAAGAACTGGTCCTGGAAGAAATGATCGAGGCCCCCATCGAACCCGGCATGAACGCTGGCGCCCTGCGATACAGCCTTAACGGAAAAGCACTGGGCGAAATCCCCGTACTCACCGACGGCACCGTCCGGGAGGCCGGCTTTAAAGACTACTTAAAGAAGCTGTTAAATGCCTGGTGGATGGGCGGAGTAAAACAGAAAGCGGAGACAATAACAGAGAACTGATAAATTTGTATATTGAATAATATAATCAGGATCAAATCTTTTTTGAATTTGATCCTGATTTTTGTTTGAAACTGTACAAAAGATCAGGGGAAAGGTATAATCATGATATGAAAGGATCGAAACTGGATTATACTATGTGTCTGCCGGAAAAACGCTGGAGAATGGGGTGTGGGATGAGAGTACTGATCGTGGAAGATGCCAAAGATATGAACCGTCTGATTGCAAAGACGCTGAAGAAAAACGGATATAGCGTGGACTGCTGCTTCGATGGGGAGGAGGCGCTTGATTACATAGCCGGGGCGCGGTATGATGCTTTGATTCTGGACATTATGATGCCTAAAATGGATGGCTATGCCCTTTTGCAGAAGCTTCGGAGCCAGGAAAATGAGGTGCCGGTGCTGTTTCTGACAGCCCGCGATTCGGTGTCCGACCGTGTAAAAGGACTGGACCTCGGGGCGGACGATTATCTGGTAAAACCCTTTGATTTTGAAGAACTCCTTGCCCGCATACGCGCCATGACAAGAAAACATGCCGGGACGAGAAGCAATCTGCTTACATTTGAGGATTTGACTTTGAATATACAGAATCACACAGTTACGCGGGGAGATAAAGAGATTCAGCTGCTGCCTAAGGAATTTTCTATTTTGGAATATTTGCTTCGCAACCAGGGGGCTGTCCTGTCCAGAGAGCAGCTGGAAAATCAAATCTGGAATTTTGAATACTCAGGAAGTTCCAATAATATTGATGGCTATATGAGCCGTCTGCGCAAGAAGATTGACGGAAGCTGCCAGCCTAGATTAATCCATACAATCCGGGGGGTGGGCTGGGTCATCCGCTTAGAACAGGCGGAAAAAGAAGGGGGAGGTTCATGTCTGTAAAACTCAAACTCACCCTGCTTTTGACTTTGTTGATGTCGCTGATGGGTGGATTGTTTCTGACCTTTATGCTGTTGATCAGCAATTCCGTGTCCGCGCAGACCATCACGCAGCAGCTTACTCAGCTGCTGAAAACTAATGTAAAGCAGATCACCATGGACAATGGCAGGCTGCAGGTCAGCAATCATTTTATATTCTATCAGGATGGTGTTTCCGTCCTGATTTACAGCCAGGGTGAAACCCTGCTTGCGGGCCAGGTGCCGGTGTCTTTTACTGCGCAGGAGCCCTTTCAAAATGGTTCCATTCGAACTGTGGAAACAGAAAAGGGCAGGTATCTTGTGATGGACCTGTGGAGACCCTTTGACTGGGAGACAGGAGTCTGGGTCAGAGGAGTGACAGAGACGCCAAGGCAGAATGAGGCCATTAGGAATCTGTTCCGGGTTGCAGCTGCCGCCATGCCTCTTTTTATCCTGCTGACAGCCCTGGGCGGCTGGTTTATTGTGAAGCGGTCATTCAGACCTTTAGAGCTGGTGGCAAAAACGGTTGCCGCCATCAACGAAGCCCGTGATTTAACCGGTCGAATAGGCCTTCCGGAGGGAAGGGATGAATTTTCCCAGCTGGCGGTTACCTTTGACGGGATGTTTGAGCGGCTGGAACGTTCTTTTGAGGTGGAAAAACAATTTACAGCCGATGCCTCACATGAACTTCGAACCCCGGTTTCAATTATAAAAGGCGCTTGCGAGTATGCTTTAAAATATGACGAATCCCCGGAGGAACGGCAGGAGACCATAGCAATGATTCATCGCCAAAGTGAGAAAATGACATCCATCATTTCCCAGCTTCTGAATATGACCCGGCTGGAACAGGGGACGGAGCAGGTGCATATGGCTCTGGTGGATGCTAACGAACTTGTCCGTTCAGTCTGCAGCGAGCAGTTTCCGGTTTCGGTGAAGATTCATTGTGAGGCGGATGGGCCTCTGATGATAAAAGCAGATGGAGAACTGCTGTCCAGGCTGGTACGGAATCTGATTGAAAATGCAGTTAAGTACGGGAAGCCTGACGGCAATGTGTGGATACGAACCGGACGAATGCAGGGAGAATTTTTCTTGTCGGTAAGAGATGATGGAATCGGGATATCGCCGGAGCAGCAGAAACATATCTGGAACCGGTTTTATCAGGTGGACCCTGCCCGAAGCGGTGATGCCGGCGCAGGCCTTGGACTTGCCATAGTACAGCAGATCGCCCTGATCCACGGCGGTTATATGTCGGTGGAGAGTGAGTTAGGGGAGGGAAGTAAATTTATATTTCATTTACCTGATTTCATGTAAATTTCATATTCATCTGTTATCATATACCCATAGTGGAAGGAGAAAGATACCCATGGATGGAAGGAAAATCGTGTTATGCTGTGCATTGGGCATGGCGGTAGTTTTGATTACAGGTTGTTCCGATTTAAACAGCCAGTCCAAACTCATCAGCTCTGATGAGGCGAAAACATTGGCGCTGGCAGATGCCGGTATCCCGGCAAATACTGTGGAACGCACGACATCTACTCTCAGCCGTCAAAATGATTTAGACTACTATGAGGTCAATTTTACTGTCGATGGAATGGAATATCAGTATGATATAGATGCTATGACCGGTACGGTAATTGAAAGCCGAACCTCTGCCGCACAGCGCGGTCAAGACGTCTTGGAGTCCTTTGACGGCAGTGCGAATCCGGCGGAGTCCGATGCCGGTCGGGACAGCAGTGCTTCACAGGGGACCGTTGCCGGTCGGGACAGCGGGACCGATGCCGGTCGGGACAGCAGTACTGCACGGGACACCGCGAATGGCCGGAAAGCGCCGTCAGACGCTGCCGGCAATAATCTGATTACGGAGGAGGATGCGAAAAAAAAGGCGTTGGACCATGACGGATTTTCCGCGGACCAGGTCACATTTTCTAAATGTAAGTTGGACTGGGAGGATGGCCGGCAGGTCTACGAAATCGAATTTTATGCCGGAAACAATGAGGAGTATTCTTATGATATAGACGCAAAGACCGGAGCAGTTATCAGTAGCGATTATGAGAGTAAGGACCCCATCCGTCTCCCAACAGGGGGAGCCAATGAGAATATGATTTCCGCCGACCGGGCGAAGGAGATCGCCTTAAATGAAGTGTCAGGCGCCAAAAATTCGGATATCCTGGAATTTAAAACGGATTATGATGATGGGCGGCTGGAGTATGAGGGCAAGATTATTTATAATGATATGGAGTATGAGTTTGAGATTGACGGGTACAGCGGAGCGATACGAAGCTGGGAGGTTGAATCAATTTATCATTAGCGAGGAGGTATTGAATGAGAAAAGATAATATCAGAGAATTAAAATCAGAAGTAATGTGGAAAAGGGTGCTGAGAGCGGGAACCGGCTCCCTGCTTGCTGTACTGATGTTTGGTATGATGAACATAACCGCCATGGCAGAGTCAGGCAGTCGGCATACAACACCGTCTGGAAACACCAGCCGGCCGGCTGACTATATTAGCGAGGACAGGGCTAAGGAAATTGCACTGGACCATGCGGGTCTGTCCGGTGACCAGATTACGTTTTTGCATACCGAGCTGAAAAGGGATGACCATTGCTGGCAGTATGAGGTGGAGTTTTATTATCCATCCGGTTATGCGGAGTATGATTATGATATCGATGCCTGTACAGGGACGATATTAAGCTATGATTATGATGCAGAATACTATGACCAATCCGGGTCCGGCTCTGGTATAGATGCGGACAGTTATATTGGAGTGGAGAAGGCGAAATCCCTGGCTCTTGAAAGAGCAGGGCTGACGGCGGAACAAGTATCGTTTAAGAAGTCTCACCTTGACTGGGATGATGGCATAGCTGAATATCAGGTGGAGTTTTATTATGGAGATTATGAATACGAGATAGAACTGGATGCCATAAAGGGAACTATATTGGATTATGAGCGCGAGTATAGGTGGGATTAAGACTATATCATAAACAAGATATTATATTTTTCCGGAATGTTTTATGTATAACTATGAAACATTCCGGATTTTTATGCGTCTTTTTGTATCTGCCATAAAGACAATCGTCTTTACTAATCGGACAAAAATTTTGAAAAATATTTCCAAACTCTTGACCGGCCTTGCATTTTAAGGTAAAATAACGGATACGTATGCTTTTATGTAAATTTAAGAAGCGATATTAGCAAAAAAACAAAAGCATAAATTGAAAAAAGAAAAGTAGGATGTGAGTTTATGGGTAAGTATTTTGTTAAACGATTGGGGATGGCGCTGGTTACGATCTTTCTGGTAACCTGTGTCACATTCCTGTTGATGAACGCGGTTCCGGGCAGTCCCTGGCTGAGTGAGAAGACTCCGTCCGCGGCGACTCTGGCGGCGCTGAATGCCAAATATGGCCTGGATAAACCGGTGATTGTCCAGCTGGGCAAATATTTGGAGAATCTGCTTCACGGGGACTTCGGTGTTTCTTTGAAGATGCAGAAGAACCGTCAGGTGCTCAACATTATCCTGGAGATGTTCCCGGTTTCTGCTAAAATCGGTGCGCTGGCTCTTGGCTGGGCGGTGCTGGTTGGGGTTCCTCTTGGGTGTCTCTCCGCTTTTAAGCGTGGGAAGGCAACGGACAGCATCCTGCGAGTTGTGTGTACCCTTGGTATCTCCACACCGAGCTTTGTTGTGGCCTCCGTGCTTTTGGTGGCCTTTGCGGGAGGAATTGCTTCCCTGAAGATTTTTCCGACGATTTTTGACCCTGCCCTGGGGTGGAGGTCTTATGTATTACCCTGCTTTTCCCTGGGATTTTACCCCATGTGCTATACGGCGAGACAGACCCGGTCGGCGATGCTTGACTGTCTGAACCAGGAGTACATAAAGACGGCCCGCGCTAAAGGCCTGAAGAATAACAAGATTATCTTTAAGCACGCTCTGAGAAATGCCCTGATCCCGGTAATCACGTACCTGGGGCCACAGGTGGCATTTACCCTTTGCGGCGGCTTCGTTGTGGAGAGTGTATTTTCCATCCCGGGACTGGGCCGTTATCTGGTGCAGTCCATTCAGAACAGGGATTACCCGGTGATCATGGGGACGACCGTGTTCTTAGCCAGCTTCATTATCCTGATGAATATGGTGGTGGATATTCTTTATAAGGTGGCTGATCCGAGAATCAATTTGACGAAAGGTGGAGAGTAGACGTGAGTAACGATAAGACAAAGAAAGTACCTCCTGCTGACACCCAGCGAAAGGGCATGAAGCGCTGCATCGTCTCCTTACAGCCTGACGTGGAGTCCATTCTGGATTGGAACAGTTTGACAGACGATGATTTTGCGCCGGCGACTCAGGACGAGAAGGATAACTTTATGGAGGACCGCCAGAGTGTGTCCTACTGGAAGGACGCATGGCGCCGTTTAAAGAAGAATACAGTGGCTATGGTGGCGCTGGGAGTGGTGATTTTTCTGTTCCTGTTTGCCTTTGTGGGTCCGCTTTTTATTCCATACGGATATGAGCAGTTCAATACGGGAGCGGAGGATTTATACCCCTATCACTATACCAATGAAGACCAGAAACGGCTGGATGACGAGATTGCGGCCCGTACCGCCACGGAAGTGCTGGACGTGGACGCCATGATTGCCAAGGCTGAGGAGGAGGCCGCCGCCAAGGGCGAGAAGCTGACTCCGATTGACAAGGCGAAGATCAAGGCCCAGGCTAAGGTGGCTTCCCAGAATGCCTCCAAGAAATCCGAAGAGATTGACGTGAAAGCGCTGAGAAAAGAACTTGGCATTAAGAAGAAACTGTTTGGCTATTCCTCTTCGGAGCTTGAGAGAAAAGCGGCGGGGGAGAAAGTATTTCCACATATTTTTGGTACCGATATGTACGGACGTGATATTCTGGTCCGCGTGATGTACGGGGCCAGAGTTTCTATGACGGTTGGTATCTGCGCGGCACTGTTAGTGCTGGTGATCGGCGCGCTGTACGGTTCCATCTCCGGTTACTGTGGCGGTAAGGTGGACGCGGTGATGCAGCGGATTGTGGAGCTGATCTACGCGGTTCCTGAGATGCTGGTGGTGCTGTTGATTGCGACGGCATTAAAACCGATTTTAACGGAATTTGTAAACTCAGGCACGGGTCCGCTCAAGTCCTTTGTGGGCGTGCTTGGACCGAACCTGATCTCCTTGTTTATCGCATTCGGACTGCTTTACTGGGTAACCATGAGCCGTATTATCCGCGGACAGGTGCTTCAGTTAAAGGAGCAGGAGTATGTGACCGCGGCAAAAGCCCTGGGAGCTTCCGGCAGCCGGATTATCCGCCGCCATCTACTTCCCAACTGTATCGGCCAGATCGTGGTGACTACCTGTTTGCAGATTCCGTCCGCGATTTTCCTGGAATCGTTCTTGTCCTACTTAGGTGTCGGCGTGTCCGCGCCGCTGCCAAGTCTTGGTTCCATGGCGACGGATGCGCTGAGCGGTATGTACACCTACACTTACCGTCTGATTATCCCGGCTGTGGTGCTGAGTGTGATGATTCTGGCGTTCAACCTCTTTGGCGACGGCTTAAGAGACGCCTTAGATCCGAAATTAAAGAAATAGAGAGGGGGAGACAATATGGCTGAGAAATTATTGGAAGTAAAAGATTTACATGTCTCCTTCTTCACTCCTGCCGGTGAGGTAAAGGCAGTGGGAGGCATATCTTATGATTTGAATTATGGGGAAGTGATGGGCGTTGTGGGCGAGTCCGGCTCCGGCAAGAGCGTGGAGGCCTACTCCATCATGGGACTCTTGGAAAGCCCGGGTAAAGTAGTGGGCGGTTCCATCACCTTTGAGGGGCAGGACGTCTTAAGCTATTCCAAGGAGGAGATGACGAACCTTAGGGGCAACAAGATCGCCATGATCTTCCAGAACCCTATGACCTGTTTAAACCCGGTTTATACCGTGGGCAACCAGCTGGTGGAGGCCCTGCGGGCCCATGACAAGAAGATCTCCGCGGAGGACGCCAAAAAGCGTGCCATGGAGATGATGGAGATGGTGGGCATCAACAACGTGGAGAAGCGGATGAAACAGTATCCCCACGAATTTTCCGGCGGTATGCGCCAGCGTGTGATGATCGCCATGGGACTGATCTGCCATCCGCAGCTGCTGATTGCCGATGAGCCGACCACGGCTCTGGATGTGACCATCCAGGCACAGATTCTGGAACTGATGAAGGAGCTTCAGAAGAAGACGAATATGGGGATTATTTTTATCACCCACAACTTAGGCGTTGTGGCTGATATCTGCGATAAAGTGTCCGTGATGTATGCGGGCAGAATGGTGGAGCAGGGGCCGGTGGATGACATTTTTTATCATCCGGCGCATCCTTACACCCTGGGGCTTTTGCGCTCCATGCCGCGTGTTGACGCAGAAGAGTACGAGAGGCTGATTCCCATCGAGGGAAGCCCGGTTGATATGTTGAATCCGCCGGAGGGCTGTCCGTTTGCGCCAAGATGCGAGCACTGCATGAAAATCTGCTTGGAGAAAATGCCGCCCTACGTATACCTGGGGGGGGGTAATCACCGCTCCGCGTGCTGGCTTAGAGTACAGGAACAGTTAAACGAGCAGAAAACAGCATCAAACATCCCAGGAAATACGGAAAAGAGGGAGGATGCTGCAAATGAATAACAACGAAAAGACACTCCTTGAGATTCAGAATTTAAGAAAATATTTCCCGGTTAAGGGAATGAAGGGGCCGGGCGTCCAGGCAGTTCAGGATGTCTCTTTCTTTATCAAAAAAGGGGAGACCCTTGGTCTGGTGGGAGAGTCGGGCTGCGGCAAGACGACCCTGGGAAGAACCATTCTCCGGCTTCATGAACCTACCGGCGGCAAGATTATCTATGACGGCCAGCCGATTTATGACAATCCGTTGAACAGCGAGGGGAAACCCATCGGCAAGGCCAAGGCGGTCAACATGCTGCCGTACAGGCGGAAAATGCAGATCATTTTCCAGGACCCGTCCGCATCTCTTGACCCGCGTATGACGGTCAGCGAGATCATCGGGGAAGCCATTGATATCCACAAGCTGGCGGCCAGCAAGGGCGACCGCAGCGACATGATCAAGGAACTGTTAAAAAAAGTTGGACTGAACACGGAGCATGGGAACCGTTATCCCCATGAGTTTTCCGGCGGCCAGCAGCAGCGTGTGGGAATCGCCCGCGCCCTGGCGGTCAAACCGGAGTTTATCGTCTGTGACGAGCCGATCTCGGCTCTGGATGTGTCCATCCAGTCACAGGTTGTCAATATGCTGGAAGATATGCAGGAGGAGATGGGTCTGACTTATCTCTTCATCGCCCACGATTTATCGGTGGTGCGCCATATCTCCAATAGAATCGGTGTTATGTACTTAGGGTCTCTGGTGGAACTAGGCGAAAGCTATGAGTTAAACCGGAATCCCATCCATCCATATACCAAGACACTGCTGTCGGCAGTGCCGGTTCCGGACCCGGAACTTTCCAGAAGCCGCCAGAGAATCGTGCTGGAAGGCGATATTCCGAGCCCCATCAATCCGCCAAGCGGATGCCGGTTCCACACCAGATGTCCTTACGCCACAGAGAAATGTTCCATGGAAATGCCTGCGTTTAAAGAGTATGAACCGGGACATTGGGCAGCTTGCCATCTCTTAGGTTAGAGACCTCGTCGTTACGGTATCATTTCCCGAACGGGATGAAAGATACAAGTATCCGGTGGGGAATCGCTTCCGGGCGTTTGCCTGGAGGGGAAAGGGAGCCTGCCGGAAAAAAGGAAAGAAAAGGAGGAAATAAGTATTATGAGAAACATGAAAAAAGTTATGTCTCTGACTCTTGCATCCGTGATGGTACTGTCTTTAGCAGCCTGCGGCGGCAAGACGACAACACCGGAGACAACCACAGCAGCAGGTGATGCAACAACCGCAGCAGCTGAGACGACCGCAGCAGGTGAGACGAAAGAAGCTTCCGGTACCTTCGACATCGCCGTATGTCTGGCATCCGAGCCACAGTCCATCGACCCGGCGTTAAACTCCGCGGTAGACGGTGGTATTATGATTAACCACTTCTTCGAGGGACTTGTGAAGAGAGTGGACGACGGAGACGGAAACGCTATTTTGGCTCCTGGCCAGGCAGAGTCCTGGGAGAAGGTAGTCAATGATGACGGAACCGTTACCTACACCTTCAAGATGCGCGAGGGCATCAAATGGTCCGACGGAAAACCGGTAACGGCAGGTGATTTCGTATACAGCTGGCAGCGTCTGGCAAAACCGGAGACAGCAGCGGATTATACATACATGATCGATATGGTGAAGGGTTACAATGACATTGCCAACAACGGCGCAGATCCATCCACCCTTGGCATAACAGCGATCGATGATAAGACTCTTGAGATTGTACTGACCTATGACTGCCCATACTTTGAGGAAATTCTTGCCTTCCCGGCTGCTTACCCGGTTCGTGAAGACATGACAGAGGGCAACGACCAGTGGACCTACGATGTAGCAACCTACATTGGCAACGGTCCGTACAAGATGGCTGAATGGTCACACAACGCTTATATTTTAGGTGTGAAGAATGAAGAGTACTATGATTATGACAAATTAGGTCCGGACAGCATCAAGTTCACTCTGTTAGATGATGCCAACGCAATTCTGGCTGCTTACAAGAGCGGTGAGATTGACTTCATCGAGGAAGTTCCTACGGATGAGATTCCGAATTACTTAGCTTCCGGCGAGTTAAATATCGTAGACTACTTAGGAACCTACTATGCATGTTTCAACGTCGAGGATGAGATCTTCTCCGATCCGAAGATTCGTAAGGCATTTACACTGGCAATTGACCGTAACTACATTGTAGAGAGCGTTACTCAGACCGGCCAGGTTCCAGCTACCGGCTTTGTTCCGGCAGGTGCGGCTGATGTGGACCCAAGCGGCGATGATTTCCGTACCGTTGGCGGAGAGTATTACAGCGTAAAAGAAGAGGATTATGAGAAGAACTGTGAGGAGGCACGGGCACTGCTTGCAGAGGCCGGCTATCCGAACGGCGAAGGTTTCCCGACTGTTGAGTATTTATACAACACCAATGACGAGCACAAAGCAGTTGGCGAAGCATTACAGAATATGTGGCAGGAAGTACTGGGCGTTACCGTAACACTGAACAACCAGGACTGGAACGTATTCCTGGAGAACCGGAAACAGGGCAACTACCAGATTTCCCGTAACGGATGGATCGCAGACTACAATGACCCGATTACCTTCCTTGATATGTGGTATACCGATGGCGGCAACAACGATGCACAGTACTCCAGAGCTGAGTATGATGCGGCGATTGACGCGGCGAAGGCTACCTCCGTACCGGAAGAGCGTATGAAGGCTATGCATGAGGCTGAGGATATTCTGATGAAGGAAGACAATGTTCTCTGCCCACTGTACTTCTATACCCAGAAGTATATGCTGAATGACAGAGTGGACGGTATGTATTATACACCACTTGGATTCTTCTATTTTGGAAATTGTACTGAGAAATAAAAGAATTGGGACATGAGAGCGGGGGAGCCGCCTCATCATCGAAAGCAGATGATGGGGGGGTCCCACCCGCTTTTTTTGATAAGGCGGTCAATGAGATGGATGCATAAAGGAGGGCTTTTTTTAATATGATGGAACGCAAAAATGTGATAATCAGTAGGGAACTGCTGGATGACTATCGGGATTATCTGCAGGATGAGGAACGGAGCGGAGCAACGGTGGAGAAATATCTTCGGGATGTACAGACATTTGTAAAGTACTTAGGGACGGTGCGGACTGAAGGGAGGGGGGAGCGGGCGATGGACCAGAAAGGTGCATCAGAACAGGCTTATCCATTAGACAGGGAAATAGTACGGGGATATAAACAGTTTTTAAGGGAACGGTATAAAATCACCAGCGCCAATTCCATGCTGGCGGCGCTCAACAGTTTTTGGGTATTTTTGGGGAGAGCGGAGTTAAAGGTGAAATTGTTTAAGGTTCAGAGAGTGTTATATTTGAAACCGGAGCGGGAAATGACGGAGAAGGATTATACCAGGCTGATAGAAGCTGCCAGGAGGAAAGGGGATACGAGAATGAGTATGCTGATTCAGACCATTGGCAGTACGGGAGTTCGGATCAGTGAACTGAAATTTATTACGGTTGAGTCAATAAAGACCGGGCGTGTGGAGATTTATAATAAGGGGAAGTCCCGGGTAGTGCTGCTGCCAATGGAATTGACGAAGCTGTTAAAAAAGTACTGCCGTAATGTGGAGATCTTATCGGGGAGTATCTTTATCACGAAGCATGGAAATCCGGTGAACCGGAGCAATGTTAGCAAGAAGATGAAACAACTGGGAAAAGAGGCCGGAGTAAATCCGGAGAAGGTATTTCCTCATAATTTGCGCCATTTGTTCGCGAGAATGTTTTATCAGGTAGAGAGGGATGTTGTGAGACTGATGGATTTGCTGGGACATTCGAATATCAGTACTACCAGAATCTACACCATGACCACGGAGGAACAGCCAAGAAGACAGTTATCGAGGATGCGGATGGTGCGGGGCTGACAAGATTTCCATGTGAAATAAATGGAAAAATAAAAAATACCTCTTAATATACATTATGAGGTATCTACAATCATTCTGGAAGGATAATTCCTTCATGATATAGTCTATTATACCCATTTTCGTAAAAATTGCAAGGTTTGAAAGGGAAAAAAATGCGAATCCTGGCAAGTGATACGTACAAATACGCAAAAATGGGGATCTGGAAGAGGAGATTGGGCTTACGGGCCGAAATCGCCTGTTTGCTGTGTCTAAAATTAAATCAGGCAGAGTCCTGCGCTGTCAAATAATTCTGAAGACAATCCAATGATGACAAAAACAGCAATTTATTGTGTGCCAGACAGTCGGCAGACACCGGTTGGAGATTCGGTATGCACTCCGTAATGTATATTACAGAGTAAAGGAAGGTGCCAGACCGTGGAGACAGTCATAAAAAGGGGGCAGTCCCGCAGCCGGGGGCGGAAAGGCCGTGGGATAAAAGAAAATAGAAACTCCCATTTTCGCACGGTCTGTTCTGGCGGTTTTGAGGAAGAAGAAGTACTTTGCTATCTCTGGGATACGGTAAAAACCATGGAACCGGGAAGACTGGAACAGCAGATGCGCCGTCGTATCCGTATGGAGATGCGGTGTTATTTTGTGAGATGTAAACGCAGGAATATGAGATTATGGGCTTTTGTTTTCTTGTTCCTGTGTGCGGTCTGGCTGTTTGATGATCAGATCGGTATTGACCAGGTATCGGGAACATCCATGTATCCTTATCTCAATCATGGAGACTGGATCGTCTATAACCGAAGAGGCCGGGAAATCCGCCGGGATGATGTGGTGGTATTTGAAATGAATGGAGAAACCATGGTGAAGCGGGTGGCGGGTCTGCCGGGGGACCAGGTGGAGTTCAACAGGTCCGGGAGCCGCGTACTGGTTAATGGGGCGCAGGAACCGGAGGAATATGTCACGCTTGCCAGACCAGAGTATGGGGATACAAAAGAGGAAGAACGTATGAGCGCAATTCAGACCGTGATGAATGGACAGTATCTGGTGCTTGGAGATAACCGGGCGGAATCGCTGGACAGCCGGGACCGGAAGATCGGGACAGTGCCGTCGGAGGCTATATTGGGAAGGGTTGTGTGGATCGTCAGACGAGGAAGTTAAAGGGTGGAGGAAGATAGAAGATGAGTTATTTCATATTACATAATCAATGGAAAGGAAAGAAACATACTGGTCTGCTGGCGGTAATTGCCAGCCTGCTGGTAGCGGCCGCCGGATGCTATGTGGTTCACAGTATGGGAACAGCCCGTGCCAACAGCCGTGAGACGATCGTGCTTCATTCCGGGGAGGAACTGGAGCAGTATCTGCTGGATCAGGAGAGTGAAGAGTATAACTTAAACGGTAAGTATCGGCTGGAAGCAGACCTGGATCTAAGCTGGCTATACCAGTCCATTGGGACAAACTTAGAACCGTTTACCGGGGACTTTGACGGGAATGGGTATGTGATAAGTGGTCTGACAAGACCGTTGTTCGGCGTGCTGAAAGAGGCCAGAATAGAGAATTTGTTTTTGAGCGGGGCCTCAATCCATACTCCAGTTACTTACTATGATGGGGAACGATATGTGGATGGGTATGGGGCATTGGCGGCCTATGCGGTGGATTCCGATATTGATAACTGCGGGATGGGTGGAGAAATCCAGATGGAAATTCCCGTTGAGACAGGATATCTGCTGGCGAAAGCCAGCCCTGCTGACGCAGAGGAAGAGAAGGGACCGGGGATCGAATCGGGACTGTCATCTGGCAGGGGACCGGATTTAGGGGGTAATGAAGGAAGCGCTGAGTCTTTTGAGACAGAGGAACATAGTTCCGGCGGAATAGAAGTGGAGACCGAGCCAGGGCAGATGGAAAGCACAGGTGTTAAGGCAGATTCGGAAACTCCGGTGGATTCCGAAACTTCGGAGGAATCCGAAACCCCGGTGGAATCTGAAGCCCCGGAGGAATCCGAAACCCCGGAGGAATCTGAAGCCCCGGAGGAATCCGAAGCCCCGGCAGAATCCAAAGCCCCGGAGGAATCCGAAGCCCCGGCAGAATCCAAAGCCCCGGAGGAATCTGGAGCCCCGGTGGAATCCGAAATTCCCGCGGAATCCGAAGTTTCGGCAGAATCCGAAGCTCTGGCAGAATCCAAAAACGGGAAAGAAAGTTCTGCAATATCAGTCAACCCAGTGGAGCAGACAGTTGTGATACTGCACACAGGTATAGCGGACACAGGCATACCAGACAAGGATGCCGAAACGGCGGCAGTCCGGATGGTGGAGCGGCAATACCATATGATGAAATTGTCTGAAGTTATAGATCCGGATGTAGTTCAGGAGATGGAAGCCACCCCGTCGGATGCCATCCCGGAGATTGCCACTCCGCCAAATGCACAGACACAGCCGGACACCCCGGACGCCGGGAAGCCGGAGACTGCCACATCAGCTATTGCCCAGCCAGGATATGTGATGGGAGATCGCGATGATGTTTTCATCATGGTAACCGCAAGCAGGATAACAGCGGGAGGCTTGATCGCTCAGATGGCAGGAAATACCACCGTGTCTGAATGCTTCACCTGTACCACCATCATGTCCAGGCAAGGCGTAGAAGAAAGCTTCCTTGGAGGACTGGCGGGAATTGCAGGACAGAAAGTAAGAATAGAAAACAGCTATTCATCAGGCTTTTTAGATGGAAATGACACCGTAGGAGGTTTTGTGGCAGTGAATGACGGAATGGCAGAGAACTGCTTTTCATCATCCATATTGGCTGCGAATGGAAACCTGCGTGGTGCATTTGCTGCAAAAGGAGAAGGAAGACTGGCAGGTTGTATTTATGACAGACAGATGGCATGTGCCGACGATACCACCGGAGGGGAGAACTCCACAGAGTCAGATGGAGAGGAAAGAGTGGAAGCGACAGCATCCGATGCAGAAGCCGCAACATTCCGCCTGGAGGGAAGGAATACGGCAGAAATGTCGGGAAGTGAGGCCAGGATGCCAGGAAAATGGTACCGTACCGAACATGCCTACCCCCAGATTGAGTACTTTGCAGTCAGCACAAATCAGGCAGCCGCAGAATATTCCAAAATATCAGCGGTGGCACTGCTGCTGCCAGAAGAAACCAATCTTCAGACCCCTTTGCTGGAGGAGACGTCCATCACCCTGCCGGAAGAGGTAGACGGACAGGCGATTGTCTGGAGCACAGCAGGAGAAATCCATATGAATGGCAGCCGTCAGGTGATGAAAGGAAGCAAAACAGAAGAATCACCAGAGACAGCCGGATATTTAAGAATATCGGCCTATGACATCCAGGAGATTCCGGGACCAGTGGAACCGCTGGCGGATACATCCTCCGTGAAAGGTGAACTTGCAGCAAGGATAGGAGCTGCTGCTAAAACCTACCCCTTAAACATGACAGCTGCCGCGGATGCTTCAGTCATTTACAGGGACTGGCGTTCGGTAGGAGAAGCTGTATATAACAATACAAATGATATGGGAATATATAAACCTAAGAGAGGGGATGGAAGTCCAGAGAATCCTTTTGAAATTGACTCGCCTGAGGCGCTGGCCTGGTTTTCTTATGCCGTCTATACGGATTACTCCAGAAGAAGCTGGTGCCTGCGGATGACGAAAGATCTTGATTTAAATGGGGAGATGTATAATGACGGCGCAGGAAAACTGCTTTGGAATGGACTTACAAGTCAGCATAGTAATAACTCCTTTGGTCTCAATGGAGTCATTGACGGCGGAGGATATTCCGTATCAAATTTGTATGGGGATACGGGATTTATATGCGATGTCGGTTTTGACGGGACTGTTAAGGATTTCGGGGTAGCCAGTGGGGAAATCATCAGTAATGACAGCCATGCAGGAGGAGTGGCGCAACAAGTTGCATATAGCGGATTTACCGGCAGGGCGACAAACGCACGTTTTGAACGTTGTTACAATCATGCATCTATTACATCAATAGGAAGCGGCAATTATCTATATACGGCAGGAATTGTCGGCCTGGCCAGAGACGGGACCCAGATTATCGATTGTTATAATACAGGAACGATAACAGGAAGAGCAAGCGGTGCATATGCGGCTGGTGGAATAGCTGCTTATCATGTAAAAACCATTAAGAACTGTTATAATACCGGAAATGTATCCATAGATAAAAGTTCAACCAATAATAGGGCTGATGGTCTGTTTGGTTATGTGAGCGGAGGAGGTACAACTAATTCATATGCCCTGCAGGGAGTGGCCCCAACGACGAGAGGAGGGGTACAGACGGAGGATGTGATGCGCTCCTGGGCATTTGCCTATAAGCTGAATGAACAGAAGATGGAGGGAGCATGGCAATATAATCCCGAAGGCTATCCGCTTTTTTCCAAAACAAAAAAACTGGTGAAAGCTCCCGACTGGGAAGCCGTAGGCCAGGGAATGGTCCTGGGCTGGCTTCCGGATACAAAGCCAGCTGGGAATGGAAGCGCCGAAGATCCATATCAGATCACAAATGCCGCCCAGTTTGGCTGGTTTGCTTATCAGGTAAACAGTGGAACGAAGCAGGATGCCTGCGCCAAACTAATGAATCACATTAATCTGGGCGAAGCTGCTTATGGAGGAAGTGAGTCTGACCCGATTCTTTGGAAGCCAGTGGGAACGAGTACGGCTCCCTATACGGGGACCTTCGATGGGAACGGAAACATGATCCATAACATGAGGGTAGAACAGGATGGGGCCGCCGGACTTTTTGGTTATGCCGGAGGGGGAGCCGTGATAGAAAAGCTGGGACTGGCGCCTTCTTGCAGTGTCAAACACAAATCCGCGGCAGATGGAACCACAGAGGCAGGAACGGCAGGTTTTGTAGGCTTGGTGGTTCGTGCAGGTACTTCCACGGCCAATGCGGCAATTACGATACAGAACTGTTATAACCGCGCTGTTGTGGAGGGAGGCGATGGCAGCAAAACAGGGGCATTTGTCGGGACATGTGTGGTGGACGGCAGCGTACAAAAAATAACGAACTGCTATAACACAGGTCTCATAAAATCAGCAGCCGGGGAGCCGGGAGCTATTGCAGGTTCTTTTGCGGCGTACCGTTCAGGGGCAGAAACAGGAATCCAATCCTGTATCTGGGACAGTCAGACCAGTGTGGAAACCGGTACGCTGCAGGCGGTTTCGGGAGGTGGGACTGCGGCAGTTCTCACAGAATCCATGGTCACCCAGGAGATGAAATCCAACGCGGCGGTTACCCGGTTGAATACGGTGAGCGGAGGTGCTTTGAAAACTGGAACAGACCGTGTCTGGTATACCAGCCTGGAGGCGGAGGAGACCGGCGGCTACCCGACCTTGGTGCCGCCGGTAACGACGGATGTAACTTTTAGCCCGGAGACACTGCAGGATGGAAATACCCAGCCGCTGAAGACCGGGGCGGTAACAGACTTAAAACTCCGTGCCCTCGAGGCGGTAGACAGCTATTTTACACCGGGAAGCACAGGGGAGAATTTTTTTGCTGTGCCATGCACGGATATTACGGGGATGGCAGACGGGTATCACAAGTACGGTTACATCAACGCCAACCAAAATCTTGGGATAAAGGCAGGCAGTACCGATCTGAAAGGCACGACTGTGTCCGACTCGCTCAATGATCCAACGCTGGAATTGGGAACCGTTGAGAATATTACCCTGTTCAGGGCGGCAGCTTACACGAAAGCGGAGCCTCGTTATATCCTGTTGGAAGCCTCGTCCGGGACAACCCGTTATGAGATTCGGATTACGGTGCCGGGCATCACCGGTAAAACCATAAGCGTGACCATGCCGGTCAAAGTGACCATGGCGGATTTAACGCCGGATGGGACAGACCATGCAGATTTTAGTTCCAATTTAAGCATCACGAATCGGAATCCTTATCCGGTCGACGGAAAGATACTACGCGCGTCAGCAAAGGATACGGACGGATATGTCAAACTGACACCGGCGCCGTCCGATATCCCGCTTTCACACACAGGAAATCTAACCGATCCGGAGGGGGGTGTAAAACTGGGATTGGCAGACTGGAGCGGAGCGAACCCAGCCGTAGTAGGCGCGATAAAGTACTACAACGAGGATGCACCGGCGGGAACAGCGTGGATGGAGTATCGAATTAAGTATGGAGGAAGTCTGTCTTACCGATACGTGATGGAATACAGCGGTCTGCATTTGGGACCGGAGTCACAGTTTGAATATCAGATTGGATACTGGTTCAGCGTATCCGCACAGGATTATGATCAAGCGGTGGATGCTGTTGTGACGCCGTAAAGGAGCAGGCAGGTAGAAGAATGGGTAAGAGCAGAAAGAAAGAGAAGCAGATAAAAACTTACCGGCAGAAAAGGTATTGGGCAATGGCTGTGGTAATGGTTATGGCAATCGCGATCTTAGGAATCAGCGTATGGGCGGCTGTCTGCTATTTTCCGGCCACTGTTCCGGCCGGAATTACGATACAGCCGGACGAACATGCCAAAAGCGGGACTCTGCATGCCGGTGAGCCGGAGGAGGTGGCCGAAGGGGATTTCTGGCTGGTCATGAACCAGCTGCCGACAATGGAGGAGGGGAGTCTGGACTGTAACATTGAATACGAGAACCCGTTATCCAATCATTACAGCGCCAGAATCAGCCTGTATGGGAGAGAAGACGGGAAAATGCTGGGCAGCACGGGACGGGTGGACCCGGGAACCTATGTGGAGACCATCCGCCTGGAGAAAGAACAAAAGCCTGGGGAATATCCGGTGACAGTGAGACTGGAGCTGTTTGAACAGATGACCCCGGTGTCGGAGATGTCCATTGATATTACCCTGCGGGTCATCAGCCGGAACCAGTGACCCATAGGAGCAAACAGGGAGAGAAAGCAAAATGAAAGCAAGAAGAAACCGGATGAATATCCTGGTAGTGGTCCTGGCGGCTGCCTTCTGTCTGGCCGTGATGGCAGGAGCCGGATATTTCGTCTATATCAACAGCCGGCCTGTGGAATCGGACATTCCCCGGCTGCAGGCAGAAGGAAATGTAAAGACAGGAACCTTAAACGATCCGGAAGGCTTACGAAGAGAACTGGATGCGATCGTAGAGGAAGGCATGGTGGCTTTCTCCATCAACGCGACTCCCTATCTGCAGAACGGAAAAGCCAAAGCCAATTTCATGATTGAGAACCCGCCTGATAACGGGAACCGTTTCACCGTGACCATTACCCGTGATGATACGGGAGAAGAAATCTACCGTTCCGGATATATTGAGCCGGAACAGTACATAGATGAGGCGGAGCTGGATACGGAACTGACCAAAGGAGAATATCCGTGTACGGCCAGTTTCGACACCTACCGTTTAGAAGAAGATACCTATATCGGACGTGCGGCGGCGAAAATCACCCTGTACGTATTGGAGTAATTACAAACATGGTGGCTATGAGAAACAAAAAGACTGAAGCAGAGGTACACACGGTATGAAGGCAGGCAGGAAAAAAGAAGATACAGGAAAAAAGAGACGGTTTACAAAATTAGTGCTGGTGTTGGGAATGTTCTGCATGGCAGGGACAGCGGCAGGGGTCTATCTAAGCCAGAATCGCCCGCAGGAGAAGCCGGCCGGCCTGGTGTATGAATCTAACGTGGTGATGGGGAACATTCCGGGAAAGACACCGGAAGAAATCCAGCGGGAACTGGATTCCGTAGTGGAAGAAGGAATGCTGGCCATGTCCATGAATGCCACCCCTTCGGGCCGGGTGTCGGGAGTGGACCGGACTGTCAACTGGCTGATAGAGAATCCGTCCAACCAGGGAAAACTGATCCGCGTGGAGATCACCCGGGACGACACAGGCGAGAAAATCTATGAGACAGGGGCGATCCCGCCGGGAAGCTATGTGGAGGCGGCACCGCCGGATGTTGTGATGGAAGCCGGAGATTATGACTGTACGGCAGTATTTCTCGCCTACCAGGAGGAGGACGAGAAATATGTGGGGCAGGCGGCAGTGAAGATTAAGCTGACCCTGTTAGAATAGACTGCCAAATCAAGAGCCGGACCAAACGGCAATATGGGACAGGGGAAGAATCTGGCAGGATGAGAGGAGGAAGGGAGTATTGAGAAAGAGAGGAGTCTGCATGGCGGCAGGGGTGTTGATTTTAAGTGCGCTCCAGAGGGATGCCCCGGCGGCCTATGCGGGAGAATCTTTAGGGGAAGCAGCGATGGGGACGGTGGAATTCGTGTATGAGGAATCCTCTGCAAGCACGGAGTCGGAGCTGAGAGGAAGAATTAAGGTTGATTTGATATCGGTGGAATTGCCGGCCGGAGGTTTTGAATTCAACATAGACACTACAAAACCATTTCATTTGCGGATGCCGGGAGAGCAGATCCAGAGTCCGGCGATCCGTGTAGCCAATCATTCGGTAGTGCCGGTAAAGGTAGAGATATCCCAGGTGGCAGAGTTGGGGAAATCTGATGTAAAGTTCACACCAAAATTCGGAGATGGGCCGGAACAGAAATTCCAGCTGCTGGACAAGATATCGAAAGTAGGGGCGCCCGGAACTGCCATTCTCGTACTGGGAGCCAGTCAAAAGGCATACAGCAGTGATGCGGACTTTGAGCGATACGCGATCCTTCCGGGAAGAAAAGACATCTTCGTGGCAAGGATTGAAGCAAATGAAAGCATAAATCTGAACCTGTATGGAAAAGTATCTCCTGACTTCTACGGGGCATACGAATTCACCATCAACCCCACGATCAAGATCAGTACCGTCAATGCGGCTGTTGGATGATAGTCTGCAAAGAAAAGAGAAGCAGAAAGACGAGAGGGAAAGTCAAAAAGAAAAGAGAAGCAGAAAGACAAGAGGGAAAACTAAAAGAAAAGAGGAAGAGAAGATGAAAAGGAAAATGAAGAAAACAGCGGCTCTGGCCCTGACGTTGGGAATGACAGCCGTGAGCGCTATGGCATCCTATGGGGCTGACGCGGCCCTGCCCAGCGCAACCGTAGAGGATGTGGCCATATCAACCTCAAATGCGTCAGGCACGGTAGGCGGCAGCCAGGCATCCACGCTGACAGGAACGATCAAGGTAACCAGCATCAGTGTGAAAGTGCCGACAGCAGCGGCATTTTTAATCAATCCCAATGCGAAGACGACCGGAGATGACGTAAACCGGATCACAGATCAGTCAGACGCCTATACCATCACCAATACATCCACAGTACCCATTGATGTAAGGATTACCAATGTGACAACGGCCCTGGGATCAGGAACCACAGGTACACCGACGACGCTGGTAAATAAGGCCGATGCTCTGAGCGGAGCCAGAACCGTGATGTTTGCAATTCGCAAGGACGGCGACAGCATTCCCACCAATGCTTCGGGGGACAGTGCAAAATGGTTCGACCCGGCAGCAAATTATACAACAGCCCCATACAATGTATGCGACACGCCAACTGACGGTACACTGGCGGCAGGCGGAACCTTGAAGATGAAGCTGTACGGAGCCACCACAACGGGCTGGGCCAACAATGAAACTTTTACTGTAATCCCAACCTTTACAATATCCGTACACTAGGATGTGAATCAAAAGCATAAAAAAGCCAGAAAACCCGGAACATCAGAAAGGAGTTTCAATATGGCAGCAAGAATCCCATGCACACCCTTTGGCAAAAAAATGAAGATTGCCATGGTAGAGCAGGATATCCCCCAGCAGGAACTGGCCAGACGTTTAGGACTGGCCAATTCCACAATCAGCGACATCATTTACGGCAGGAATCAGTGCGAGAAGACGAAGAAACGGATCGCCCGGACCCTTGGAATCAAGGGCTGAGGAAGTGAAGAATGTCTGTGATAGAGTAGAGTCCCTGTGAGAGAAGCATTCACAGAGACTCTATTTTTGTTAGATTCCATCTATAAGGTACTCATCATTTTCTTCATAAATTCCGTATTCTCCGCATACCGCAAAGCCGTGTCTCCGGTGATTTTACCGTCCTTGAACAATTTAAAAATGCTCTGGTCCATAGTGATCATCCCCTCGCCCGCAGAGGAGGAAATGGTGTTTTCCAGCTGGTAGGACTTGGACTCCCGGATCATGGTGCGGATGGCGCTGTTGGACTTCATGATCTCAAAGGCGGGCACCTGTCCGCTGTCTACGGAGGGCATCAGCTTCTGGGAGACCACGCCTTCCAGCACCATAGCCAGCTGGGTTCTGACAGGCTGCTGCTGCTGGGGCGGGAAAGTGTCCACGATGCGGTCCACCGTGTTGGCGGCTCCGATGGTGTGGAGGGTGGAGATGACCAGGTGGCCGGTCTCTGCCGCTGTCACGGCGGCGCTGATGGTCTCGGCGTCCCGCATTTCCCCCAGGAGGATGATGTCAGGAACTTCCCGGAGGGCCGCCCGGAGCGCTACGTGGTAGGACTGGGTGTCGGTGTTGAGCTCCCGCTGGATGACAACACTCTTTTTGTGGGAGTGGAGGTATTCAATGGGGTCCTCGATAGTGATGATGTGGGCCTCTCTTGTGGAGTTAATAGCGTCCACCATGCAGGCCAGCGTGGTGGTCTTGCCACTGCCGGCAGGTCCGGTGACCAGCACAAGTCCGTGGCGTTTCGAGGCAAAATCCATGACGACGGACGGGATATGGAGACTGTCCGCGTCGGGAAGGCCGAAGGAGATGACGCGGATGACCAGCCCGAGGGAACCTCTCTGGCGCAGGGCATTGGCCCGGAAACGGCAGATGCCCGGGAGAGAGAAGGAAAAATCATCGTCGCCATACTCCAGAAGGGAGGTAATATCCCGCCCTGCTAAGCTGTATAAGGACTTGGTTAGGGTCCTGGTGTGCTCCGGGAAGAGTTTGTCTCCCAGCCGCTCCAGCCGGCCTCCGATCTTAAATGCCACAGGCATGCCTGCGATGATGAGAATATCGGACGCGTCATGGTGAGCGGCGTATTCCAGTATTTCCAGTATTTCCATAAGTACCTCCAAAAGATAGTCAGGTTATGTGTGTTTCATCCCTCTGACGCGCTGGAAATCACATTCCAGGATAGAATCCTGAGGGAAGAATCTTCATTTCTTGTGACATGAATGGACAGGGACTGCCGGTCCGTCATGGGGACCTGGGCCGTCAGCTCCGGCTCTTCCCCAAGGGCGAATTCCTGGACCAGGCGCACGGCTTTGGCGTCGGCGGCATAGTAGGAAGTCACGGTGTCCGCGTTAATCCGTGACAAAGATACATCCGCCCGGGCTGATAAAAAGGCCAGGATTGAGAAAATGGACAAGACAAGCACCAAAAACACAGTCAGGATCGTCAGAATACCGGTTCCCACAAAGGAAGAATTTGTTTTGTTATTCATAGGATGCCACCTCCTCCAGCGTAAAAATCACCCGGTCCTGTTTCCAAACTGAGATCTGGCAGACCGTAAGCCCCTGGCTCTCAGACATGGGCGTGATGGTCACCGTGTAACCGTCGGCTTGTGTGACAGGCTGTCCGCCTGCTTTCCAGCTTTCCGCGGCGGACTGGGCCAAATAGACGGCCCTGGTTAAGTCGGTGCTCTCCCTGCTCATCTGATGGGCTTTTGCCAGAAAACTTAAGCAGACCAGGGCGCAGAGAATCAGGATGGTAAAGCTGCCGAGCAGCTCCAGCAGCAGGAGGCGGAACCGGTTCATCGTATTCATAGGCCAGAATCCTCCTTTACGCCGCATCTTGGAGCCAGGCAGACCTGGCTGGTCCCGCCCTGCTCCGGCAGTGTGACGGTCAGTGTTATAACGCCGTCCTCCACAGTTGCTGACAAGTCCTCAAGCGGCAGCAGCGGCGTTCCGTCTGCCGGAAGCAGTCCGGTGCCTTCCTCCATAAACAACTCCCGCAGCTGGCCGTCATAACAGTACAAAAGGGTCAGAAACGTGCTGTCTTCCAGATTTTCCCGGATGCAGACCGCGTCCTGTCCGCCGAAACTGGTGATTAAGATGCCTCCGTCCGCCCGGTCTCCCTGCCGGATCTGGTTGACCAGATAGGAAAGAGCGGTCCGGTTCTGGTAATTCATATCGCCGGCCGACGCTGTCTGGGCGTAGATTCTGCCGCCGGACAGCGTCAGTGCTGCGCACAGGAGAAAGAACATGGCACATAACAGCAGAGCCATGGTATTTTTCAGTTTTGAGAAATCATGAATATCGGTCATAGACATTCTCCTTGTCAAGATTGGGGCAGTACGGTGATGTCAGGCATCAGGTTGGATGCAAGGTAAGTGTAATCCACGTAATAGCGTTTCCGGTCGTAGGAGACGCCGTAGCGCTCTTCCAGGTACGCCAGATCTTCCGGATACGCTCCCTCAAGAGCATAACATTGGACGGCGCCCCGGCGGATGGATTGTTCCAGCACAGTCAGACTTTCCTCGCTGACCCGCCGGTCTAAGGGCTCCGTGACCAGGAAGAGGGCCGCCAGAAAAAGCACGAGCAGTCCCGGCAGTAATATTTTCTTCATATAAAACGCCTCCTGAACGTATTTAGGTTCAGCCTCCCAGGGAGGCAAGCATCTGAAGCAGCGGCAGCATCACGGTGAGAAGCATACTGCCCACAGTGACGCAAAGCAGGATCACCAGTCCGTACTCAAACCGGTTCAGGGACTGGTTTAGCCGCACGTCCGCACTGAGCTGGCTTCGCCTTGCAAGTTCTTCCATCACATGCTCCATCGTGCCGGTGCGAAAGCCCATGTTCAGCATCCCGGCTTCCATCCCGGTGAAAATGCCGGCGCCGGCCACCGCCTCCGTAAAGGAAGTTCCGTCCGTCATCTGTTTCTGGCAGTCGGCGCACATGGCGGCCAGAGGCGTATCTTCAAGAAGCTTTGCGGTCTGGTCCAGGGCCTCATGGAGCTCCAGCCCGCTGGAGATCATCAGAGACATGGCGGAGGAGAATCTGGCCCGGCCGATGGCCGCCGCCGATTTCCCCCTGGAAAATGCGGTAAGTCCAAAACGGCTGTGGAACAAAAAGAGCGCGGCCACCGCCACCAAAAACAACAGCCCCGCCACCCCGGAGAGGATGGCAAGCCCCATGGAATTCTGTCCCAGCAGAAAGGAAGCCGCCGGCGGCATTCCGCTGTCAAACAGGGAGAATACCTGGGAGAAGATGGGGAATATCCGCCGGATCAGGATCAGGAAAATCAGGGCGGTTAAGGCCGTCATGACACAGGGATAAGTCACCGCCCGCCGGATGGTCTCATTTAAGGCGTGTTCCCGCTTGTAGTAGTCGGACAATGCTTCCAATACCGTGTCAAGTCTTCCGGTCAGTTCCCCGATCTCCATCATATGGATGCAGTAGGCGGGGAACTGTTCTGTCTCTTTTAAAACAGAGGCAAAGGAGCGGCCCAGCCCTGTCTCCCTTTGCAGAGCTTCCAGCGCCAGGCGGATTCGTCTGGCCGGGTGGTCGCTTAGCAGAAGAGCGGCGCTTTCCGTCCAGGAAATGCCGGACCGGTTCAGTTCTGACAGTTCATAGCAGAGAACAGACAGTTCCTCGTCTGTCAGCATATCGCGGTTTTTGTTAGGTGTTGTTGAAGCCATAGTCGTCTCCTTTTTGGTGAATTCGCTTTGAGTGTGCTTGATTGGCCGGGGGCGCCGGCATTTAATAGGCATATTTCTGGGTATAGTTGTCGGAGTTGGAGGCAAAGTCTTTGGCGGCCTTGCTCCGGTTTCCGCTGGAAATCGTGGTCGGGTCCATCAGGGTCCAGGTATTGCCGTCAAAATAGATGAATTGGTCGATCCAGCCCTTTCCCTGCACATAGACGTTGATCCAGGCGTGATAGGTGGTTCCCGCATATCCCACTATCAGTTTGCATGGGATGTTCTGACTCCGCAGCATGGCGGCCATGACCGCGGCATAGTCAAAACAGATGCCTGTCCCTTTGCTGAGTACCTGGTCTACGTTAGGGAGATACCCGCTCTCGACTGTTGCGGCCAGGGTATTGTCGTAGGAGATACTGTCTACCACATAATTGAAAACAGCGGTGGTTTTGTCCAGGTCGCTAGTCATGTTTTCTGTCAGTGATTTGGCCTTCTCTGTCGTTTTGGAATCGGAGGTGTAGTTGACATACTGGTTGGGGTGGAGGAAGGGCGCGAAGCTGTCTGTCAGCTTGACATCCACGTTGCAGGAATAAGCGACGGCGTACCGGGTTCCGGAGATATTTTCCAGAACCTTGACGGAGTAGGAGCCATCCCCTTCGGTCAATGGGAAGGTCTCGCTGGCGCCGGTGTTGTTTAAGTTGTAGGTATAGATGGTTTTATCGTCCTTTGTGATCTGGACTTTGATTTTTACTTGTTTGCCGTCGGTGTAACGGATTTTTAAAAGACCATCGGAAGACTGGGAAATGTCGACGGCGGCCTTGGAATTGGACAGGATGGCGGCAGAAGAAGCGTACGCAGGAAAGTTCCCTATGGACAGCCAGAGGGCGGTCCATAGGAAACTGGTGAGTATAATCAGAATTAAGTTGTAGTTTCGCTTTTTCTGAAGCAAAAGCCTCATTCCGTTGTCCTCCGAAGGGTAGTATGAAAAGTTCATAAGTATTTTTATTATACATTTATTTGGTATAAAAAGAAAGGTTCATTTTTCTTAAATCATGACGGGAGCAGGAGATTATTTTACTGCGTTTCTGGCAAAATCGGTTGTAACCAGATCTTCATAGGGAACGCGTTTTTCCAGTTCCCCGGCTTCTTCCAGAATATTTTGGAGAAGTTCGAAGCTTTCTTTCTCAAAAACCGTATCCTTTTTCCAGGTGTCCTGTTGTTTGTAGCGGTCCACGATCAGCGTGATTTTTTCCAAATCCGTCTCTTTAAACTGCGGCTGAATCGTCTTTGCGATTTCTTCCGCGCTGTGGGAGTTTACATAATCCATGCCTTTCTGGATGGGATTGAACGAAGGATACTAATGATTGGCTCTATGTAGCATATTAAAAGCCATATAATACAACTAACAATGCTAAATCATTACAAATGTATTGACTTGGCATTGTATACTTGCTATTCTTATAGTAGAAATAGAGTGGGTATAGGAGGTGGCGTAAATGTCGAGTACGATTCAAGTAAGAGTAGAAGATGATTTAAAAGCAAAGTCAGATGCTTTGTTTAAAGATTTAGGAACAGATACCACAACTGCAATTCGTATGTTTTTAACACAGGCGCTGGCAGTAAATGGTTTCCCATTTGAAATAAAAAGAGCAAATCCATATGAAGCGTTATCAGAACATGAAATATTAGATAAACTGGAAAAATCGCGTGAGCACGCGGCACAGGGGATGTACAAAGATGCCACAGATGTTTCTAGTGATATAAGGACAAAGTATGGATTATAAAGTAGTAGTTACAAAAGATGCGGAAGATGACTTAGAGCGTTTTATTAAATACCTTATTGTTGAGAAAAAAAGTATGCAGGCTGCAGAAAATATATTGAATGATTACGATGCTACAATCGAATGCCTAGAGCATGTGGCAGGAAGTTTGAAACTGTGCGATAACCCAAGGCTGCGTCAGCTGGAATACCACCGTATTAACTTCTTAAATCATAGATACTTTATGCTATATCGCATCGTGGACCATATGGTATTTGTGGATAATATTTTTCATGAGTTGCAGGATTATGAAAATAAGATGTATTAGTCCTGGTAAAGGGGGATAACTTTACATGAGCAATTATGAAATTTAAATTAGACGTAAATTATTCAGAGGAAGAACTGAAATTTATTAAAGAACATAATTGCGACATTCTTTCCGAGATAAAGCTATCCAAAACGGACTTTACAGGAAGTGAATATCCGCAACGTATGTTTAAGTATGGCAGCACCTATATTGCTGAAATCCATGATGATGAGAGTGGTGAGGTGGTGTGGGCCGTTTTATCGAAATGGAAAGGCAGATATCATTTTTCAAGTGTTTATAATAGTTTATGGTTATTAGAACAAGGTTTATAATTTGCGCAGGGGGTATGATCCTCCTGCCTTTTGTTATTTGAGTGAGAGTGCGAATCTTGTCTAAGCAAGAGGAACAAAAAGAAAGGATGTGCTTGTTTTGTTTGTGTCGTAACTGTTATAATAGAGGAAAGTGTAAAGTCATGGAGGTCATATTGAGATGGCGGTAGAATTGAAACGTGATATATATGATAAATTGCTGCAGTGGAAAAAAGATGATTCCGGCCAGGTACTTCAGGTCTCCGGTGCCAGACAGGTAGGAAAAACTTATATATTGAAAAAATTTGCATATGAGAACTTTCGACATGTGATTTATATCAGCATGGCGGAACCATCAGGAGAGCAGTTTTTAAAGTGCTTGGATAAAGTGGATGAATGGGAACCAGGGACGCCACGGGAAGAAAAACCGATTCATACAGCATTTGAACTTTTTGACAGAGAATTTAGAGATACAAAGGATACTGTTATCATCATAGATGAGATACAGGAATCCTCAAGAGTTTTCAATCTGGTACGAACGCTTGCCAGAGAGTTTGACTGCTATGCGATTATTACGGGCAGTTATTTGGGCAGACTGTTGTCAAAGGAATTTTTCCTACCTGCGGGCGATTTTGAGGATCTGACACTGGAAACATTGACATTTCCGGAATTTGCGGAAGTATTTGGCAAACGGGAGTTGTATGAATCTATAGATTTGTTCGGTGGGGCTGATCCGGAACAATACGAAGAATTAAAAGAATGCTTTGAACTTTATCAGAGAATCGGCGGCTACCCATCTGTGGTAAATCTGTATTTGGAACACAAAAGCCTGGAGCGCTGTGATGCAGAACTGGGCCGGTTAATGAGTATTTTTACCAATGAATCAAAGCGATATTTTGATGATGTGATGGAAACAGATACCTTTGAAAAACTGTTCCATGGAATAGCGGTTACATTGATCCGGGAGAAGCAAGGCGCCGGTGATTTGGTGGAGGATTTGAGTAAAATTGTCTATAAGCAGGAAAGCGGCAGATTCACGAAAAAGATGATTAACCACGCAATCAGCTGGCTACGGTCTTCACATATTATCGGGTATGCAAGTAAAAGCATTGACTGTGATTATTTAAATATAAAAGAGAATGACAGATTTTATTTTCTTGATGTAGGGATCGCGCATTACTTCATCGCCAGGGCGGGAGCGGATGAAGCGATAATCAGAGGTATTGTAGCTGAGAATTTTGTTTATCTGACGCTGCTTAGGCAAATTTCAGGTGATATAGCAGGGAATGCGCCATGGTTTGCAACTTATGGGAAGACAAAAGGTGAGCTGGATTTTTATGTCAGAAGTCTTCTGGATTATAAAAACTATGGAATAGAGGTAAAGGCAGGCAGTAACTCCGGTAATACCGTGACACGCTTATTAAAGGATGGCAAGATCGACTATGTTTATTATTTGAAAGGGGATACCTACGGAGGAAAGACGGAGGATGGGAAAATTTGGACGGTTCCTCTCTATTTAGCAGATAGGATTGTCTTTAACTTGGGTGTATAGATACACAATCGTTGATAGATTTACTCATGTTACTGTAATACTTGGCCTGGCAGGATGTAGAAGTCCTGCCGGGTTTATTTTTTGATTTCTAGTTAGCCATGAACAACGAAAGTGAAGATAAAACATATTAAATAATATTTTACAGCGTTATCTAACATTAAATTAAAGTAGATTGGATTGCGTAATACGCAGCCACCTACTTGCTAAAATACCGCAAGGAGGATTGTTATAAATGAAACCAATAAGTATTAGATTTACGGAAGAGGAGTTAGCAGAAGTAGACCAGAAAGCTAACAAAGCCAATTTAAGCCGAAGTGAGTATATCCGATATAATGTAATATCAGGAAATTCGGTTCAGGTCATTGATAAGGGAAAAAAGTTTTACCAAAGACTTGTCAAAATAAACGAGGCTATATGCGAGGTAGAAAACAAGCACACAAAACTAGACTGTGATATTATACGAAAAGAGGTGTTGGCAGCATGTCAAGAATTAAGCTTGTAAATGAAGAAAAAGATATAAGTTACGATACGGACGAAAGTGTAATAAATCTTTTATACTACATTTTTGATATTTGTAAGACGTCATATGATAAAATAAGACCGGGACATATGCTGGGAGACTTTAGAGGCTGTGCGCATTTTTTTGGAACAGAGGCACAAGCATTAGATCCGGAACTGGTCGCGCGGCAGATGTTGGCAAATAACAGAGCATATGGAAAATGGCAGGGAAATTTAGTGAAACATAGAGTTATCAGTTTTCGGGAGCTGGATTCTGTTATGCCAAACGAAGCATTTAATCTGGCAGCCCATATTGCTAAAGCATATGGAGAAAATTATATAACGGCCTACGGTATTCACATGGATACAAATAATATTCATATTCATCTGGCAATCGATACGATTAGCTGGAGGGATGGAAGCCGGTTCAATATTAGTTATGAATTGAAATGGCTTTGGGGAATAGTTGGTAGTTGGATGAATGAACGGAATATGTATTTATTTAGTAATTATAGAGCAAGTCAGAGACGTGATGACTACTATGGGTTTTAGACATTACGAATCTTGTTCAATGATGGATAACGCTATGGTACCGAAATAGTCAAGTTAACGTGATAAAAATATGCAGATGTGCTGTATTAGTCACATCTGCATGTAAGCAATGTTTAAGAAAGATAGTAAAATATTAGTGTTTTATAGGAGGTTTTGAGGGTGATTTGGGAAGTTTCGCTCCATTTTTTCAACTTGATAGTGAAAGCCTGCTCTTGTGGGACTGTTCAAAAGGTTACATTTTAATATAAGAAATATAAGTGAATCAAAAGTTGCTTTTAAGGTTTTTAGAGTGAAGGAACCTGCTTATGTTCAAACAGATTCCACAAAGGGTTTATGTATTGATATTTTTTAAGAAGTACGCTTTTATTTAACATATAATCGTAGCGTGCCATCAAGTAAATCACTAACCCACTCACCGTCTTGACTGCATTTAGCAGCGTTGAGAGAACTGAGTATATGCGGAGAAAGGTGCTTAAGAATTGCAAGGTTCTTACAAGTTAATATGATTTCATCATCATCCCATTTTTCAACTAATAATTGGTCAATCGCATATAATGGAGCAATAGAGAGTAATTGAAGTTTTAACTGCAAGTCTTTTTCTAAATCGTTACCATTGCAATTTTTGATTTGTTTAGCAAGTTGGACAAACTTATCTAAAAAGTGGTCTTGTATATAAAAGAGTCCAAACATACCATTCTGCATTTTCTGTGGAGAACCTATACCATTAGAAAAATTGCCATAAAATATAATAGATTGGCTTTTAATAATTCGATGATGTTCAGAGGTAATATGATCAATATCGGTATATTTAAAAAAAACATATTTTGATGATTGATTTTCAATAACAATTCCATCGACTGTAAATAAAATAGAGGTGTATGCAGAATCATCGGAAATAAATCCAATAATATCATCTTTATTTATTGGAACATTGGCATTTGTATACATCTGATACATACACTTCGGAGCCTTTGATAATGATTCTCCAACATATGCTTTTGCGTCTAATGTGCGAATGCTTTCAATAGAATTTGTCAAGCATTGTTGTATTAACTCATTATAGTCTAAAGAAGTGCTTTCATCAGGCATAGTTGTATCAGTTTTTTCATCAGTTTTTAAATCAGAGGACGGGGATTCATCAGAATACCCATACTGTGCTACAATGACTTCAGGCCCGATTTTGTATAAATAGTTTATGCGGTTTTGTATAATATGATATTCCGCTTCTTTTACATTAAAATGAATAAATAAATCTTTGTGAATTTCCAGAAAATTAAAATTTAGATCCTTAAGAAATAGTAGTTCCATAGTTGCTTTTAAAATAGATTTTTGCACATGAATACTATCAATATTCTCAATTTTAGATGTATCATAAAAATCTTGAACATTAAGAAGAGGAATGTTTAAGTAACATTGTATTGTCTTAATATATGATTTTTGATGAAGAGAGGGAGCCAATTCATCACGAAAAAGTTGATACAAAATATTAATTAGAGTAATTTTGTAATCATCTTCTAAAGAATTAATATTATTTAGTGAAAGGAGTCCTAGTAGTTCTTCCTTCTCTTTCGTATCCATAAAATCAAGAATCTGATTCATAGTAGGAAGAACGGCTTCTTCGATAGAAGTCTTAAATTGCTTACCGATACTTTCGATGTCATTTGCTTGTTTATTGAATTTTTCTTCACAAGGCCGTGCTCCAGCCTCCATTCCTTCTTTAAATGACTGTTCTTTTCCACTTTTAAATGGCGTTTTCATATGTCACCCCTCCATAATAATTTGATACCATTGATTTGCTAAAAATTCTTTTTTAATGTTATAAATCATTTCTCTGCTAGTTACAATCTGATGTATTGTAACTATAATCCCGCCTATATCAAGATAGTTCAAGGATTCTTTTACGATTTGCGGATTATGTGCAACAATTCCGGCAGTAGATGCGATTGACACGGCAATAATATTACTCAGTGAGGCAATCGCATTTGAATACATCAATATTTTATGCGTACGCACTTGATACTGCCCTAACGTTCCATCACAGCTTTCATCATAGAATAAGCCATGTATCATTGAAATAAGGATATTAATAGCTTGGGCATAAATGGCTTGATTAGCGACTTTTAACATAAGTCCGGTATCAAGGCCATAATTAGCCAATGTTCTGGCTAAGGATACGGATAGTGTAGAAACAATAGGTATGGGTAAACTGGCAGTTGTATAAACATCAGAAGCTAAATGGATTGCTTCTTTCGCAACGGATAAGCCAATTTTTTGTTTTCCCTCTATATCTTCCTCAAAAAGCTTTGTATAGTAAGTGCTAGAAAGAGTTTTGGCCAGTGAAGCTTTATCGCCAAATGCATCTTTTAAACGCCCTAATTTATCAGAGCCGGAAACAATATGATAGGTTGCTAATAGGTCTGATGGAAGACACGCTTTACCTTGTGATATATTCTTAATTATGTCAAGGTTATTTATGGTACAAGTGCTGGTTGCGATATTGGCGGTACCAAATATCCAACCTAATATAGGGTCATGCCCCAAGGTTTTAGCACGATGGGTAAAGCCTCCCCCTACTCCCAATCCACGTTCCCTGCTCCCCATACTGGCATCAAATGGAACTGGATTTGTCAAAATTTCTTCAATAGATGGATTATAGTATTCATGGTTTCTGTTCGAGTGTTCTTTGCGATGTCCAGGAGTTCGATCTGCGGCCTCCTTATCTCCGACACGCTGGGTAATTAAACCTATTAAATATTGCCGCGCAACCTGAAGAGCAACTGCAGTAAATAAAAAGCTTACATCTTTACGATTCAGCTTTGTTGCCGATTCAAATTGATTTTCAATGTTATCTAAGACATCATTTGCATTATGTATAACATTGGCTACACGCCTGGACTCTTTAGCAATTTTGTCCAGTTCAGTTATCGTGGAATCTGTATAAGACATAATATTTTGAGTTGTTTCTTTTTTTAATTTTGCATATCTCCCCACGGGTTATTAGTCTCCCTTCTCAGTAGAAGCAATATTTGTTCCTTGACCTTTCAGCCATAAATCAAGACCTAGATTACCATACACTTCCACAGTAACAAGATAGCTGCCGTCTTGCTGTCTTTCAGCTATAGCTGTTGGCAGCCTGTCCAACACCGCATTAATATCAGCCCCCTTATAAATAAAACTGGCTTTATGCAGCTTCCCAGTAAACATAAATGGTATTCTCTTCCGAAACTCCCCTTCCTCAAACCGATCCTTATAAGGAACATGAAATCGTTCGTCCGTAATCCGATATTTTTTAATCCGATCAATCCGGTAAACCGTTGGATATCCCGGATACTCCTTGTCTTTATCTCCGATATAAGCAATCAAGTAGAAGTAATATTCTGATCCCATGATGCCTACCGGTTTAATATTGACTTTACTGACTTCACCAGATACCTTCTGATATTCCATCTGAATAATTCGGTGCTGATATACAGCGGAGCCGAGTTCCCAAATTGAATTAATTAATGCTTTACCATGCCGGGGTTCCACATAATGGAATATTTCATTTTGCAGAAGTTCATACATTTTTTTCCGTTCTTCCGATGGCAGACATGCGCCTATCAGATCGGTAATAATTTTCTCCATTTCTTCCTTGCTGAGAGAACGGCTTTCCAGGATGATTTTTGCAATGGTAAATAGTTCAGCATTGGTAAGAGTAATTGTTTTCGCGCTTACAATGCGGAATCCTTTTGCAATACGGTCATACTGAACTTCAGTCAATTCCCCGTGGCGATCTGTGCGGTTTGCGTAAAATTCCCGGATGGCATCGATATCCCGCTGGATTGAACGTGGATTTACGCCGTACTCATCAGCCAACTCCTGTTTTCGGATGATTTCACCGGATAACAGGCGGCTGTATATTTCCAGCACTCGATCATGTTTTCGGGTAGGTTCTTTTATTCCCACCAATTAATCACCTCTTTCCTTTTGTATTTATTGTAAGTTCATTATATCAATCATTGATGACACCATATGTCATTTCGAGGAAATAGGTAGAATTATACTGTTAATATTATACAATTGATAATGCTAAAAGGCAATAAAAAATAATGCCAATAGAATATTCAAAACAAACCTATTATCTGTAAAATTAAAGCAAGAGAGGGGGTTCATAATGAAAAATGTTGATTATGCAGAGATTGGGACAAGAATTCGGACGGCCCGGCTCATGCAGAAGCTAACCCAGGAAGAAGCCTCCGAGAGATGTGATATCACCACTTCATACTATGGTAACATTGAACGTGGTGATAAGAAGATGAGCGTGGAAACGCTGATTAAGGTTGCAAAGGGATTGAATATTTCTACGGATGAGTTATTATTCGGTGATGCAGCCGGTGAATGGACTGAGGCCGATGAATTTTTGAAGGAAGTGCAGAGAACCGTTGATCGGGAATATTTTACAAAATATATAACGGTTATGAAAGCCATTGCGTCAATTATTCATAAGCTGTAGCGTGAATACAGGTGAAAAGTCCTCTTTTTCAGAAAAATAATATAATAGTGAATGACACCAGAAAGATTTCAGCCATTATGGCTGATTTTTTTTTGTCCAAAAACAGGCAAGAGACATCTGTTGTCATCCGAAACAATTATGCTGGAATCAGAAGGAGGATGAGGAACATGGAATCACACAAAGAAAAGAAGCAGGAGGAGAAACATTACAGGATTACGTTGCTGCGCTTTGGAAAAGCAGTTGTCAGCGCAAAATCCCAGAATGACGCTGCTCGGAAAGCACTTCATTTGAAGGAAACAGATATTCACTGGCTTTCCGATCAGGATGGGATACCAGGAGGGCGCCTGGTCAGCTTGGTAGAGCCGCTTGATGAGTCAATGTAAAAGTAAACAGAGGAAGGAGATTATGGGTAATGAATCACTATGACGTAAAAGGAATTTTAATGAAAACAGAAGCTCCATTCGAAAATGCCATGGAGCCGCTTGATAAGGGGTATTATATCCTGGGTGTAATCGGCCTGGCAGTTGGCTTTATCCGCTCCGGAGTGGACGGAGCTGCGCTCCTGGCCCTCTTGGGGCTGCTTTTGTGGTGGATTGTCAAGTCGAATATTGCTTTGGCAAAGTGGAGAAAACTGCGGA
>JAWZDV010000042.1:0-98783 GCA_034142505.1 Bacteroides thetaiotaomicron | reverse complement strand
GGCTGTACTGGTTTCGACAGGGGCTATGCAGCTGGTGAAGCTATCCGCATGCGGTGCGTCAAACGGCAAAATTAAAATTAAACGCTGAAGACAATTTAGCATACGCAGCCTAATGGCTGCCGTCAGCCTTAAAGCACTCACACTTTAAGATCCTGGCGTCGACGATGTGAGAAACGACTTATGCAAAGCTTTGAGCATATGGGCGTATCATGAAGCTACCAAGCCCACCAGGGTGTTAGTTCCCGGGTGACGTAAGGGAATGTCAAAGAACTGACTATGATAGTAGAAGAACAGGGAATTGGTTTTTGGACACGGGTTCAAATCCCGTCAGCTCCATTTGATGCAACGGAATACGCCGCATATCCATTTTAACGAGTGGGTATGCGGCGTATTTTTTTCAGCCTATTCTTTTATACTTTTTTCAGCAGCTTTTGATACATGACAGCCATCAATACCAGGATCGCCAGCAGATAAAACGGATACAGCGCTACACTGATATGGTTTGCCATCAGCCCGAATACAGGGGGCATCAGGCAGGTTCCCACATAAGCGGCAGCCATCTGCACGCCAATCATCGCCTGGGATTTCTCCGCGCCGAAATGTGTAGGCGTGGAATGGATAATGGACGGATAAATGGGAGCGCATCCCAGACCAACCAAAATCAGGCCTAAAAGGGAAGTGGCTTCGCCAAAGGGGAGCAGCAGGGACAAGATTCCTGCCAATATCAATCCCTGGCCAATCAGGATCATCTGCGTGTCATTCAGCTTGAGGGTGAGAAAGCCGCCAAGCGCCCGGCCCGCCGTGATGCCGAGGTAAAACAGGCTCGCGAAACTGGCGGCGGATTCCGCGGATATTCCCCGGTTTAATACCAGATAACTGCTGGCCCACAAACCGGTGGTCTGTTCCAGGGCGCAGTAGCAGAAGAACGTGATCATGACTTCCTTAGCACCGGGAATCTGGATAATCTGCTTCAGGGCAGGCGCGTGTTCCGTCTCGTGGTGATTGGCGTCCGTACCGCCGTTGTCTCTTCTTTTCCAGAGCGGCAGGCTGAACAGCAGAATCACCGTCAGAGCAACCTGAAGGATTCCGATGTAACGGTATCCCATATTCCAGCGCTGGCCGCCGGCCAATACGTATCCCATGACATAGGGGCCAAGGGAAGCGCCGATTCCCCACATACAGTGAAGCCAGCTCATATGGCGGCTGGCATAATGAAGCGCTACATAATTATTCAGCGAAGCGTCCACGCTCCCGGCCCCAAGTCCATAGGGAACCGCCCACAGGCACAGCATCCAGAAGGAACCGCTGACGGAGAAGCCGAACAGGGCAGCGGCAGTCAGAAATACGCTGATTACAGTAACTTTTCCGGTTCCAAGTTTTCTTGTCAGACGGTCGCTCATCAGGCTGGATATAATCGTTCCGACTGCAATAATCATAGAGATGACGCCTGCATAGGAAACAGGAACTCCAAATTCCCGGTACATGGTTGGCCATGCCGATCCTAACAGGGCATCCGGCAGGCCAAGGCTGATAAAGGCCAGATAAATAACGGTCAATAATAACTGAAACATGGGTGTTCTCCTTCAAGTTTAATTTGTATCAGTTCCAACGGCCCCTGAACATTGATGCAGTAAGGCGTTTACAAACAAGCTTGCCGCACTTTCCCGTATCAATGCTCCTGCCGTTTGAACGGTTGCTTTTTTATGCAAATGAAAACGCAGAGGCCGTAAGGCTTCCGCGTTTTAGAGATGCCAGTTTGTCATGATCCGAGGATGTCGTCCTTCTTGTTTAAGATGGCTTCCACGGCGGCACAGGCCGGGCAGTCACAGTATTTGGCGCCAGCGGCTTTGATCTCTTTCGCGTGAGCGGCCACCTCTTTGGTTTTGTCCGCTCCAAACACCTTGGCGCCGGCTTCTGATTCTGCAAAACCGATTAAAGTGTCGATTGGCATGATGTCGGCTTCCAGCTCTGCCATATATGTAATAGTTGCTGAAGATTCATTGTCGGTTCCCACAGCATCTAACCATATCTGGGCAGCAGCCTTAGTCTCCGGGCTGCAGGTGACGGCGCTTACCAATTCCTTCGTCTTTTCCACCATAAAATCCAATACTTCTTTTTTCATAACAGATCCCTCACTTTCTCCATTTTGATATAAAGTTATTTTACCACAGCCTTGAAAAAAATGGGAGGTATATTTTCCACCTGACTGTCATAGATTATAAATAATGGGACATACTTCCAAATACAGAATCAGGGAAAAGGAGAATAGAGCTATGCCAAGAGGTGCACGAAAATCACCAAAAGAAAAATTACAGCAGAAACTGGAGGACGTGGTGCAGGCGATTGCACAGTATGAGCAGGCGGTGCAGACGTTGAAAGACCAGAAGCGGGAGATCGAGGAGGAACTGGCGCAGCTGGAGTTAAAGGAGGTGCTGGAGCTGATGAAGGAGAAGGAGTTATCTACGGAGGAACTCCGGGATATGATATTGGACTACCAGCCCCAGATGGAGCAGGGCGCGTAAGAATAGACAAGGAACAGAGTATGTGGCGAGACATGTACCCTGTTCTTTTTTTGCAGAAAATCCCGGGAACTTTGTAAACATCTTGTAAAATCGGGGGAGTAGAGATAAAATGGAACAATATACGAAAATTTTGAGACTTCGGGGAATGGAAGGATGACGATGGAAGAGACACAGCTGGATAAGAAAAATGATTTTTCCAAAGGAAGCGTGATAGGCAACATTATGAGTCTGGCTCTGCCCATGACGCTGGCCCAGCTGATCAACGTGCTTTACAATATTGTAGACCGCATTTATATCGGACGAATCCCGGAACATGCCACCTTATCGCTGACCGGGCTGGGCCTTTGTCTGCCGGTGATCTCTATTGTGATCGCCTTTGCCAATCTATTTGGCATGGGCGGCGCGCCGCTGTGCTCCATTGAGCGGGGGCGTGGCAATGATGCTGAGGCGGAACGGATCATGGGCAACTCCTTTGTGCTGATGCTGGCTACCGGCATCGCGCTGACAGCAATCGGCCTGGCCTTTAAACGACCCATTCTCTATCTGTTTGGCGCCAGCGACAGTACATTTCCGTTCGCGGACCAGTATTTAACCATCTATCTGCTGGGCAATGTGTTCGTCATGGTCGGCCTTGGCATGAACAGCTTTATCAATTCCCAGGGCTTTGGCCGGATCGGGATGATGACCGTGTTACTGGGCGCCGGAGCCAATATTGTGCTGGACCCGGTCTTTATCTTTGGATTTCACATGGGCGTGAGAGGGGCTGCGCTGGCGACGATTATCTCCCAGTTTCTGTCGGCCCTTTGGATTGTGATGTTTTTAACAAGCGACCGGGCGATTCTGCGGTTGAGGCGGAGCTGCTTTCCACTAAGTGGAGAGCGGGTGAAAAGTATTGTGGCCCTTGGCATGTCCGGTTTTACCATGTCGATCACCAACAGCATCGTGCAGGTGATGTACAATGCCAGTCTCCAGCAGTTTGGCGGCGATTTATATGTAGGTGTGATGACCATTGTCAATTCGGTCCGCGAGGTGATCTCCATGCCGGTGAACGGCATTACCAACGGGGCGCAGCCGGTGATGGGATACAACTACGGGGCCGGGGAGTACGGGCGGGTGAAGCAGTCCGTCATCTTCATGTCGGTGGTCAGTATTGTGTATACCACGGTGGCGTGGATGTTTGTCCATGGATTTCCGGAGTTTTTTATCCGTATTTTTAACAATGATCCGGAGATTGTGGCGGCGGGGATACCGGCCATGCAGGTGTATTACTTCGGATTTTTCTTTATGTCCCTGCAGTTTGCAGGCCAGTCGGTGTTTGTGGCGCTGGGGAAATCGAAGAACGCGGTGTTCTTCTCGATTTTTAGAAAGGTGATTATCGTGCTGCCGCTGATCCTCATTCTGCCAAGATGGTTTGGTCTTGGGACGACAGGAATTTTCATGGCGGAGCCGATCTCTAACTTGATTGGCGGCGTGGCCTGCTATGCGACAATGCTGATCACGGTGTGGCCGGAGCTTAGCGGACGGAAAAAGGCCGGCAAACAGTAGAAAGACAACCGGCTGAGAAGAGGTAGATGAGAGACAATAAGAGAAGAGACAGGAGAGAACATGAGCGAGAGTGTGAGCAGTGGAACCAATATTCCGTTATTTCCCAGGGCGGCCATCAGGAGACTGATCCTGCCGTTGATTGTGGAACAGTTTTTGGCGGTTACCGTGGGCATGGCCGATACGGTGATGGTGGCAAGCGTGGGGGAGGCGGCGGTGTCCGGTATTTCCATTGTAGATACCCTCAATATTCTTCTGATCAATGTCTTCTCGGCGCTGGCCACCGGCGGCGCGGTGGTGGCGTCCCAGTATCTGGGGCGGGAGGATGAGAAGATGGCCTGCCGGGCTTCCAACCAATTGCTGCTGGTGGGACTTGTGCTGTCAACGGTGATTGGGGCGGTGGCGCTTTTGTTTAACCGGCAGATTCTCACCGGCATTTATGGAAAAATTGAGCCGCAGGTGATGGATTATGCCAGAACGTATTTCTATATCACGGCGCTGTCCTTCCCGTTTCTGGCGGGGTATAACAGCTGTGCCGCCATCTGCCGGTCCATGGGCAACTCCCAGATTTCCATGAAGGTGTCGGTGCTGATGAACGCCATCAATATTGTGGGAAATGCGGTGCTGATCTTTGGGTTTCATATGGAAGTGGAGGGGGCGGCTATTTCCACGCTGACCTCCCGGCTTGTGGCGTCACTGATCATGGTTAAGATTGTGCGGAATCCGCGGCTGCAGCTTCATATTGATTCCAGGCTGCGGCTGGGATATGATCCCAGGATTATTGCGGAGATTTTACATATTGGAATCCCGGTGGCGCTGGAGAACAGCTTATTCCAGGGAGGAAAACTTCTGGTGGCCGGGCTGGTGACCAGCTTTGGCACTGTGTCCATCGCCGCCAATGCGGTGGCAGGGACCATTGCCTCCTTCCAGGTGATTCCGGGCAGCGCCATCAGCCTTGCCATGGTTACGGTGGTCGGACAGGCAGTGGGAGCCAGGCGGTATGAGGAGGCCAGAAAGTATGCGCTAAAGCTTTGCGGGCTTGCCATGCTGGCCCATCTGGCGATCTGTCTTCCGATGACGGTCTGCCTGCCGCAGATTATTGGATTTTATGGATTGTCGGCGGAGACGACCCAATTGGCTTATACGGTAAGCCTGATTCACGGCATCAGCTGCGTGGTGATCTGGGCGCCATCTTTTGCGCTGCCCAATGCCCTGCGGGCGGCCAACGATGTGAAATTCGTCATGATGGTTACTCTGCTTTCCATGGCATTCTGCCGGATTTTGATGAGTTATGTGCTGGGCAGATACGCCGGTATGGGGCTGGTTGGCGTATGGACTGCCATGATTCTGGATTGGGTGTGCCGGGCGGTGGTGTTCGGTAACCGGTTCTTAAGCGGAAGATGGCTGAGAAAACAGATGCAGCTGGTTTCAAATGGATAACAGCCGGAGGCCGGTTATAGTTAAACGGGGTATCCATAACCTGATTTTATAGCAAATATACATATTATGTATTTCTATCTTGACAATTCTTGTGTTAGAATAGAAAATAAATAAGGAAACAATCAATACGCTGACGAAAAAGCCAGTAGGGGAAAGGAAGAGCAGTGATGCAGACAATCAGAATTGAGAAGACAACATGCCCGAAGGAGAAACCGGGCAAAGATAACCCATTGGTATTCGGTACGATTTTTACGGACCATATGTTTGAGATGGATTATGAGGAGGGAAAGGGCTGGCTTGACCCGAGAGTCGTTCCTTACCACAAGCTGGAGCTTGATCCGTCAGCCATGGTATTCCACTACGGACAGGAGATGTTCGAGGGGCTGAAAGCTTACAGGGCCGATGACGGAAGAATTCTTTTATTCCGCCCGGATAAGAATATTGAGAGAGCCAACCGGAGCAATGACAGACTGTGCATTCCGAAGATTCCGGAGGATCTGTTCCTGGAGGCCATCAAGACGGTGGTGAAGGTGGATGAGGACTGGATTCCAACGAAGGAGGGGACTTCCCTTTATATCAGACCGTTTGTGATTGCGACGGACCCATTTTTGGGAGTGCGTCCGTCTTATACGTATAAATTCATGATCATTCTCTCCCCGGTAGGCGCCTACTATGAGAGCGGCATCAACCCGGTGAAGATCTGGATTGAGGATGAATATGTGCGAGCGGTGAAGGGCGGCATCGGAGAGGCGAAGACCGGAGGCAACTATGTGGCTTCCATGGCTTCCCAGGTGAAGGCCCATGAGGAGGGGTACTCCCAGGTGCTCTGGCTGGACGGCGTTCACCGGAAGTATATTGAGGAAGTCGGGGCCATGAACATTTTCTTCAAGATCAACGGCACGGTGGTGACGCCGGAACTGAACGGAAGCATACTGCCGGGCGTGACCAGGGATTCGGTGATCGCGCTTTGTAAGGAGTGGGGAATTCCGGTGGAGGAGAGGAAGATCTCGGTGGAGGAAGTGGTTGCGGCTGCGGAGTCCGGGGAGATGGAAGAGTGCTTCGGCACCGGCACGGCGGCTGTGGTATCTCCGGTTGGGGAACTGCGGTACGAGGAAGAGAAGATGGAGATCGGCGGCGGGAAGATCGGCGGTGTGACACAGCGGATTTACGATACGATTACCGGGATTCAGTTAGGAAAGATCGAAGGTCCCAAGGGCTGGAGTGTGGAAGTAAAATAGAGAGTGGTGCAGGGGGCGTGATGAACAGCCCCCTGTTTTTCGGGACTGCGCGTGTGGGCGGCCGGATGGGAAGCGGGAAAGAGGGAGTATGGCGGCAGTATTAGCGAAGGCGATGGCATTTGTCAGTATCATCGCGATGGGGTATGGATTAAAGAAAATTGGATTTTTTCATGCGAAGGATTTTTATCTATTGTCTAAGATTGTGGTGCGGATCACGCTGCCGGCGGCGATTGTATCGAATTTCAGCAGGATTTCCATGGACATGTCATTGCTGGTGTTCTGTGTGATTGGACTGGTGTGCAATGTGATCTTGGTGGTTCTTGGTTATCTGATGAATGTGAAAAACAGCCGGGAGGAAAAGGCGTTTGATATGCTGAATCTTTCGGGTTATAATATCGGCAATTTTACCATGCCGTTTGTGCAGAGCTTTTTGGGACCGGTGGGATTTGCGGCGACCAGTCTGTTTGACGCGGGGAATGCGGTGATGTGTACCGGGATGACGAAGAGCGCGGCGGTGATGGTGCTGGGGGGTGATGAGAAGGTATCGCTGAAAAAGATGCTGAAAAATCTATTTTCGTCGCTGCCGTTTGACGCCTATATTGTGATGACGCTGCTGGCGATTCTGGGCTTAAAGCTGCCCCAGATGGTGCTGATCTTTGCGGATACGGCCGGCGGGGCCAATGCTTTTTTGGCGCTGTTGATGATTGGAATTGGATTTGAGATTCATGCGGACAGGGAGAAAATGGCGAAGATTGTCCGTATTTTGGCTGTCCGATATGGGACGGCGCTGTTGTTTGCTTTGGGATTCTATTTCCTTAGTCCGTTCAGCCAGGAACTGCGGACGACGCTGGCTATCGTGGTATTCGGCCCGGTATCCTCCGTGTCACCGGCATTTACCGGGGACTTGGACGGGGATGTGGAATTGGCAAGCGCGGTGAATTCGCTGTCGATTCTGTGTAGTATCGTGGCAATTACGGTGGCGTTGATTGTGCTGCTGTGATATGGGAAATGACATTGGAAATGAGACGTTTGTATTTATGATAGAAGGCGGAGCCTGCGTGATGGGATGATACCATGGCGGGGCGCCGCTTTATATTTTGTTTTATTTTGTCAGGTGTTCGTCGGATATAGCAGTTGACAGTTATAGATGGGGCGGCGTATAATTAGGACAGATTTCTAAGCGGAGAACTTCTTTCTCTGGTAAATCTATGTTATCTTTGCAGGTTCTGCAAATATATCAGCAATTGTGTTTGGTACTTTATTGACATGGTATTAAAAATGGAATATTATGAGGGAGGAAGGATATGTTTTATGTTGAGTATTATGAAACTGCAGATGGCAGGGTTCCGGTGAGAGAGTTTTTGAGTATGTTGCCACCGAAGATTCGTGAAAAATCGATATTTACTTTAAATGTATTGCGTGAATTTGGAAATACCTTACGGGAACCCTATTCGAAATATTTAGGGGATGGAATCTTTGAATTGAGGATTAAATATTCTTCCAATGCTATTAGAATTTTTTATTTCTTTTATGTGGGACAGAAAATTGTTATTACACATGGGTTCGTGAAGAAAACGATGAAAACACCCGGAGCGGAAAAAAGAAAAGCGATTAAGTATCGGCAGGATTATTTTAATAGGAGGAGAGACAATTATGTTTGATTTGGATGAGTATGTACAAGAACAGCTGAAAGACCCAGAGTTCCGTAAAGCATACGAAGAGGGAATGGAAGAAAATGAAGCAATCCGTGCAAAGATTGCAGCCAGCTGTGCCCGGAACGCAGCCCGGGAAGAGCGTGCCAGACGGACTGGACGGCGTCAGGCGAAGATTAGAAGAAGCGGAAATGGTGCCTGCTATCCCAGCGTTTCGCCTTTGAAAAGAATCGCAGATATTTTTGGCGGGAAACGCAGAATGGAATTCCGAAAAAAGAGTTCTTGACAAACGGCATACCAGTGCTATAATTTTACAAAGAAAGACAAATGCGTTGACGAGACCAGTAGCTTATGTGGAACGTCCAGAGAGAGATGCAAAAAGGTGGAAGCATCTTACGGGAAGGATGAGGGAAGACCAGCTCTGAGCGGGTCCTTAATCGGACACGGTGATTCCGTTATCATCAGAATGAAGTGGTTTGAGCGGGTTGGTCCGTTCATTCAAACAGGGTGGAACCGCGATGACGTGATGGATATCGTCCCTTCTTGCATGGAGTATGCAGGGAGGGGCTTTTTTGTTGCCTTGCATGCTGGTAATGCAGAAAAAACGAAGAGAAAAGGAGATCAGAGATGAAAATTACATTAAAAGACGGAAGTGTCAAGGAATATGCTGGTGCCATGCCGGTGATTGAGATTGCAGCTGATATCAGCGAGGGTCTTGCCAGAGTGGCCTGCGCCGCTGAGGTGAATGGGAAAGTAGTGGATCTGCGGACGGTTGTGGAGGAGGACTGTGAACTGAGCATTCTCACAGCCAATGACCCGGCCGGACTGGCGGCTTACCGCCATACCGCCAGCCATGTACTGGCTGAGGCGGTGAAGCGTCTGTATCCGGAGGCAAAGCTGGCTATTGGGCCGTCGATTGAGACAGGATTTTATTATGACTTCGACGCGCCGTCATTTTCCAGGGAGGACCTTGATAAGATTGAGGCGGAGATGAAGAAGATCATCAAGGAAGGCTCTAAAATCGAACGGTTTACCCTGCCGAGAGAAGATGCTGTCCGGTTTATGGAGGAGAAGGGCGAGCCTTACAAGGTGGAACTGATTCAGGATCTGCCGGCGGACGCGGAGATTTCCTTTTATAAGCAGGGAGAGTTTGTGGACCTGTGTGCAGGACCGCATCTGATGAGTACAAAGCCGATCAAGGCATTTAAGCTGACTTCTTCCTCAGGAGCTTACTGGAGAGGCAGTGAGAAGAATGCGATGCTGTCCCGAATCTATGGAACGGCATTTACGAAGAAGGAAGAGTTAAATGAATACTTGGAGTACTTGGAGAGCATCAAGAAGCGGGACCACAACCGTCTGGGCCGTGACCTGGAACTGTTTGCCACGGTGGACGTGATTGGGCAGGGACTGCCGTTACTGATGCCGAAGGGAGCCAAGATCATTCAGACTATGCAGAGATGGATAGAGGATGAGGAGGAGAGACGGGGTTATATGCGCACCAAGACTCCGCTGATGGCGAAGAAGGATCTGTATGTGATTTCCGACCACTGGGAGCATTACAAAGAGGGAATGTTCGTGCTGGGGGATGAGGAGAAGGATGACGAGGTGTTTGCACTCCGTCCTATGACCTGCCCATTCCAGTACTATGTGTACAAACAGAGCCAGAAATCCTACCGCGATCTGCCATGCCGGTATGGGGAGACTTCCACACTGTTCCGCAACGAGGATTCCGGTGAGATGCATGGTCTGACCCGTGTGCGCCAGTTTACGATCTCCGAGGGCCATCTGGTGGTAAGACCGGATCAGCTGGAGGAGGAATTCAGAGGCTGTGTGGATCTGGCCAAATACTGTCTGACTACCTTAGGTCTGGAGGAGGATGTGACCTACCGGATGTCCAAATGGGACCCGGACAATGCGGACCATTACCTGGGAACCGCTGAGATGTGGGACGAGGTTCAGGATATGATGCGGAGAATGCTGGATCATATCGGAATCAACTACACCGAGGAGGAAGGCGAGGCGGCGTTCTACGGGCCGAAGCTGGATATCCAGGCGAAGAATATTTATGGAAAAGAAGATACGATGATCACCATTCAGCTGGATATGTTCCTGGCGGAGCGGTTCGATATGTCCTATGTGGATAAGGATGGGACGAAGAAACGTCCGTATATTATCCACAGAACTTCCATGGGCTGCTACGAGAGAACTCTGGCGTGGATGATCGAGAAGTACGAGGGAGCATTCCCAACCTGGCTCTGCCCGGAGCAGGTGCGCGTGCTGCCGATTTCCGAGAAGTATCATGAGTACGCCGAAAAGGTGGAGCAGGAACTGAAAAACAACGGCATCCTGACCACGGTGGATGAGCGGTCAGAGAAGATTGGCTACAAGATCCGTGAGGCCAGACTTCAGAAGATTCCGTATATGCTGGTAGTGGGCCAGAAGGAAGAAGAGGACGGCGTGGTGTCTGTGAGAAGCCGGTTCCTGGGCGATGAAGGGCAGAAAGCGCTGGGACAGTTTATCGATGAGATATGCAAAGAGATCCGCACAAAGGAGATTCGGAAAGTAGTTGTCACAGAATAAACAAATGTGACAGAAAAATGATAGCAATTATAAGAATCAATAACGATAAGCAAGGAAGGCAATAAAAGCCGCTGTCACAGCAGACATTATAAAAGCTGTGACGGCGGCTTATTGCATTCTTATTCAGCCGGGCAGGCGGCTTTTCTCTCTCTTACTCAGCCGAACAGAACACCACAATCTCAGCAGGCGTCGTCTGTGCCGGAATACTTCTCGTGGTGGCCCCATACAGCACTAACAGCAGCTGGTTCCCCAGCGTCCCCAAGAACCGCTGTCCATTCTGAAGCCGGACATCCGTGGAGCCGGAGCGGTTTAACCGCAAGGTCCCGTCGCTGTTCAACAAATTCCGGTCAAAATAATCCAGCATCGCGCTCTGGCCCACCCGCGTCTTCACCACGGCCACGGCCCGGTACTGAGGCGGGTAAATAAGCGGCATGGGAGCCATCGTATCATAAAAGGCGGTGATAATATCCCCTCTCTGAATCGGTTCCTGGTCTAACACATAGGTATTGGAAGCCAGCACCACGTTAAAGGTCTCACGGTTACGTCCGAGGACGGTGAGCATCAGTGTGCAGGCGGAACGGTCGCTGGTGGTAGTCTGCATGGGAGCAACCGAGGTTACAACTCCCTCTACCGGTGAAAATTGACTCATCTTAAAAAATCCTCCTTAAAAATTATCTTTATGATATACTCTATGTAGAATGAGGACAAAAGGGGAGGGTTTTTATGAATATTCTTGTAAGCGCCTGTCTGCTGGGCATGTACTGCCGCTACGACGGCCAGGAAAAAATCAATGAGGATGTAGTCAAACTGATGGAGCATCACACCTTAATTCCCATCTGCCCCGAGCAGGCCGGCGGCATGATGACGCCCAGGCTCCCGTCGGAGCGCCGCGGGAACCGGGTGGTCAGCCGGGACAATGAGGACGTCACCGCATACTACGAAAAGGGCGCCTATCAGGCCTTAAAGCTGGCGAAACTCTATCACTGTAAGTACGCTGTCTTAAAGGAGCGGAGCCCCTCCTGCGGCAAGGACCGCATCTACGACGGCACCTTTTCCGGAACTCTGATCCAGGGCGACGGCGTCACAGCCGCCCTGCTGACGGAACACGGAATCCAGGTGGTGGGAGAGAGCCGGATCGAAGAACTATTGCGATTGTTTAGCCGGTCATGAATCATCCGTTAGAACGGTAACCAGATAACTGGTAATATTTAGATATTCATCTAAATGAATTGACAGGCAAAACCACTCGTGCTATCCTATGTTTAGACGAACATCTAAATGACAGAAGAAGGGAGGAACCGACATGGGGTTTCAGCAGACGTTTAAAGCATTGTCCGATGCAAACCGAAGGGAGATCCTGCGGCTTTTGCGGGACGGTTCCATGACGGCAGGTGAGATCGGGGAGCATTTTTCCCTGTCCGGCGCCACCGTTTCCCACCATCTGTCCATCCTGCGGGAGGCAGAGCTGATCCTGGATGATAAACAGGGGAAATACATCTACTACGAGCTGAATATGTCCGTGGTAGACGAACTGTTGGAATGGGTGTCCGGATTAAAAGGAGGAGACAATCATGAAGTGGAAGATCAATAACATGCAGGCGGCAGTCTGGGGCTTATCCCTGGTGCCACTGATCCTTGCGGCAGTGTGTTATTCCAGCCTGCCAGATAAAATTCCCACCAACTGGGGAATAGACGGACGGGTAACCTACGGCGACAAGACGACCATCTGGATGATCACAGGGCTGGCGGTTCTGCTGGGAGTGATGTTCTACGGCCTGCCGTTCATCGACCCAAAGAAGGAGAATTATAAAAAGTTCCACAGCCCATATTTATATTTTCAGATTGCCGTACAGCTGCTCATGGTGGCGTTAACGATTATTATTCTGGTGGAGAGCTACCGGCCGGGAACGGTCCATGTGTCCACGATCATCGTGGTCCTGTGTGGCCTGCTGTTTATGGTGATCGGCAACCTGATGCCGAAATTCCGCCAAAACTTTTTCTGCGGCTTTCGGACCCCATGGGCGCTGACCAGCGAAGTGGTATGGAACAAGACCCACCGTCTTGGCGGACGCCTGATGTTTGCTGCCGGCTTGATCGCCTGCCTGGGAGCATTTCTTCCCAGCGACAAATGGAAGATGGCTCTGCTGCTGGGCCCGGTCTTTGTGGCAAGCATCGTTCCCTTCATCATGAGTTACGTCTGGTATGCCAGACTGACAAAAAGCAGCCAGCAATAACCGGCCACACAATATTTTAAGAAACAGGAATCTCCTGCCGGAAATCTCTCATATATTAGAGAAAAAAGAACAGGTAATTCCTATGCAGATTTACGTCGTACAATCAGGTGACACCGTGGATTCTATTGCCGAACAGCAGGGAATCCCGGCGGACACCATTATCTATAACAACCAGTTAGTCACACCATACAGGCTTGCCGTCGGGCAGGCCTTATTGTTATCATCCGGGGAAATGCCCCCGGCGGCGGATTCCCGTCCAAGAATCCACTCTAACGGCTACGCCTACCCCTTCATTTCCCCCTGGGTTTTAAATGAGACCCTGCCTTACCTGTCGGAGCTGTCCATATTTTCCTACGGCTTCACACCGGAAGGCAATCTGGTGCCTCCGGCCACCGAGGAGGGCTGGATGATTGAGTCCGCCAGGGACGCGGGCGCCATGGCGACCCTGGTGCTGACCCCGCTGGGGGAGGACGGCCGCTTCAATAACAATCTGATCCACATTCTGGTCACCGATCTGTCTGCCCAGCAGAATTTAACCCGCCAGCTGCTCCAGACCATGATGGAGAAAGGCTATGGCGGCCTGAACCTGGATTTTGAATATATCATGGCCCAGGACCGTTTAGGCTACGCCCAGTTTGTGGGAAATGCCACCAGAATGATGAACCTTTTTGGCTTCCATGTATCCGTGGCCCTGGCCCCAAAATATTCTGATGAGCAGGCTGGAGAATTATATGAAGGGATGGATTATGCCCTGCTGGGCCAGGCGGCCAACTCCGTGCTTTTGATGACCTATGAATGGGGCTATACCTACGGTCCGCCTATGGCTGTCGCTCCCATCGACCAGGTGCGCCGCGTGGTGGAATATGCCCTCACCAGAATTCCAAGGGAAAAGATCAGCCTTGGCATCCCCAACTACGGTTATGACTGGGCGCTGCCCTTTGAGCGCGGCATCACAAGGGCCAGGACCATCGGCAATGTCGAAGCGGTTCAGCTTGCCATTTTCTACGGCGTAGAGATCCAGTTTGAAGAGGCCGCCCAGTCTCCGTTTTTCCATTACTTCCAGTACGGAATCGAGCATGTGGTCTGGTTTGAGGATGTGCGGAGCTATCAGGCGGCCTTTGACTTAATCCGGGAATTCGGTCTGCGCGGCGTCGGTTATTGGCAGATCATGCAGCTGTTTCGGGCTAACTGGCTTCTGATGGCGGATACCTTTCAGATCGAAAAATGGAACAATGGCAGTTGAGTTTTTCAGCCCGCCTGCTATAATAGGTAATAACACCCCCGGTCCGAGAGACAAGTGCGGCCGGGGGCATCGCATATGGCCGGAACATGTATCCGGCAGGCGGACTTTTGATTCTGCAAATATACAATAGGAGGTAATTTTCAATGAACGCAAATTTAGACAGAGACCAGGCTTTGGCGCTTCTTCGGGAGTACAACAAGGAGCCATTTCACATTCTGCACGCGCTGACCGTGGAGGGCGTGATGCGGTGGTACGCGAAGGAGAGCGGTTACGGGGAGGACGAGGATTTCTGGGGAATTGCGGGACTCCTCCACGATATTGATTTTGAACAGTATCCCGAGGAGCACTGCGCCAAAGCGCCGGAACTGTTAAAGCCTGCGGGAGCCAGTGACGAGCTGGTTCACGCCATCTGCTGCCACGGCTACGGCATCTGCTCCGATGTGGAGCCGGTTCATGAGATGGAGAAGATTCTCTTTGCCTCGGACGAACTAACCGGACTCATCGGCGCGGCTGCCAGAATGCGTCCTTCGGGGAGCGTGATGGATATGGAACTGTCCAGCTTGAAGAAGAAATTCAAGGACAAACGTTTCGCTGCCGGCTGTTCCAGGGACGTGATTGTGGACGGCGCCGAAAAGCTTGGCTGGACGCTGGACGAACTGCTGGAGAGAACCATTCTTGCCATGCGCTCCTGCGAGGAGAAGATTCAGGACGAGATGGACAACCTGGATTAATTTGTTATGGCTTCCCGCGGTCCTTGGAACAGCAATGAAGGACGTAAGCCGGCTTTGTTTAGGGCAGTTTGAATGTAAGCCCTCCGCGGACATAGGAGGATGATTCACCTCCACGAAGTGTAAGCCATACGCGGACAAATGTACACCACAGGCGCAAAAACTGCTTGACACGACCGGAAAAGTGAGGTATCATCTTCGATAAATGGCCCGCCGGATGCATGGAACCGGCACAGGCGGCTGTTTAAAACAGGAAAAGAGTACGAGGAGAAAAACCATGAAAAAAGTTGTGAAATTCGGCGGCAGTTCGCTGGCCAGCGCAAAGCAGTTTAAGAAGGCAGGGGAGATTATCCGCTCCGATAAAAGCAGACGATATGTCATTCCATCGGCTCCCGGCAAGCGAAACGACAAGGATGAGAAGGTAACCGACCTGCTATACCAGTGCTATGACGCGGCATCCACCGGGGGCGCTTACAAAAAGATTCTGGAGAAGATTAAGAAGCGTTATGAGGAGATTATCGACGGGCTGGAACTGAATTTGAACCTGACTCATGAGTTTGACCGGATTGAAGAGAACTTTGTAAATAAAATCGGCCGGGACTATGCGGCGTCCCGCGGCGAATATTTGAACGGCTTAGTGATGGCGGAATACCTGGGCTATGAGTTTGTGGACGCGGCGGAGGTGGTCTTCTTTGACGAAAACGGAGTCTTTGACGCGGAGAGTACCAACCGGGAGCTGGGAGAGCGGCTGGAGCACATCGAGCGGGCGGTGATCCCGGGATTTTACGGGGCGGCGGCGGACGGCACGGTGAAGACATTTTCCAGAGGCGGCTCCGACGTGACAGGTTCCATCGTGGCCAAGGCCATTCACGCCGATATGTATGAGAACTGGACCGACGTGTCCGGATTTCTGGTGGCGGACCCAAGGATTATCAAGGACCCGGAGGTGATCGAGACCATTACATACCGGGAACTGCGGGAACTGGCATATATGGGGGCCAGCGTGCTTCATGAGGACGCCATTTTCCCGGTGAGAAAAGAGGGAATCCCCATCAATATCCGCAATACCAACAAGCCGGAGGACAAGGGAACCCTGATTGTGGAGAGCACCTGCCGCAAACCGAAATACACCATCACCGGAATCGCCGGCAAGAAAGGTTTCTGCTCCATCAACATTGAGAAGGCCATGATGAACGCGGAGGTAGGCTTTGGCCGGAAGGTGCTGGAGGTCTTTGAAAAGTACGGAATCTCGTTTGAGCATATTCCGTCCGGCATCGACACCATGACCGTGTTTGTGCACCAGTCCGAGTTTGAAGAATACGAGCAGTCTGTGATCGCCGGCATCCACCGCCTGGTGGAACCGGACTTTGTGGAACTGGAATCCGATCTGGCGCTGATCGCCGTGGTGGGACGGGGCATGAAGGCCACGAGAGGAACCGCGGGCCGTATTTTCTCCGCCCTCGCCCACGCCCGCATCAATGTGAAGATGATCGACCAGGGCTCCAGTGAGTTAAACATCATTATCGGAGTGAAAAATTCCGATTTTGAGCAGGCAATCAAGGCGATTTATGATATTTTTATCACGGCGGAATTATAAACTGATAAAAAAATGCTCCTGGTACGCAGCTGGTACCGGAGCATTTTTTGCTGGTTATTCCTCATCCTCGTCATCCCAGTTTTCCCAGGCGGATAAGTCTTCATCGTCTAAAAGGTAAGTGTCGCCATTGCCGTTGCCGCAGTGGATGCCGCCCTTGATTGGGGCCAGTAAGAATCCGTTGACCATGCCGATCAGGACGCAGCTGAGAACCATCAGTACCTTTTCCGTGGGAGTCCAGTCCCTCTGAAAAAAATCTTTAATTTTTGCACACATATTGTTTTCCTCTCCATTATTTTGATATCGTTTGCTTCTAGCTTCTATGATACCACAGGAAAAGATGATTGAAAAGAAGAAAACAGTACCAGAATGCCTGGAAATGGATTATAATTTAACTATGGCTAAAAATGTGAAAACAGGGGGATTCTAAGAAAAAGGAGGTAACGGAGATTATGCTGGAAAAAATTGATTTATCGAAAACTGTGGACAAGGAGACCTACAAGAAGGTTATGGAGGAGGAGGGAGAGCGGCTGGGCCAGCTTCAGAGAGACTTAAAGGCGGCCGGGATTCCGGTGATTATCGTGTTTGAGGGTATGGGGGCGGCCGGCAAGGGCATCCAGATCAACCGGCTGATTCAGTCTCTGGACCCCAGAGGATTTTATGTGTATGCCAGCAACGAGGCCAGCGAGGAGGAGCGGATGCGCCCCTTCCTGTGGAGATACTGGACGAAAACGCCGGAGAAGGGCCGTATTGCCATTTTCGACCGCAGCTGGTACCGGCGGGTACAGGTGGACCGTTTTGACGGTGAAACGCCGGATACGGAGCTTCCTGGCGCGTTCCAGGACATTTTATCCTTTGAAAAACAGCTGAGTGATGACGGAACCGTGATCATCAAACTGTTTCTCCATATTTCCAGGGAGGAGCAGAAGAAACGGTTCAAGAAGCTGGAGGACTCCAGGGAGACTTCCTGGCGGGTGACAAAACGGGACTGGAAGCGGAACAAGGAGTACGACCGGTATTTGAAGATCAACGAGGAAATGCTGGAGAACACGGACACGGAGTACGCGCCCTGGACCATCATCGAGGCCATGGACAAGGACTATGCGGCCATGAAGATCTTATCGGCCGTTTCCTCCCGGCTGACTTATGAATTGGAAAAACGCAAGAGGAAGGAGGCTGCCGGGCAGGCCGTGGAGGCGCCTATCCCGTCAGACCAGTTCTCCAATGGCGTGCTGTCAGGTGTTGATTTGACAAAGGACTTAGACAAGGATACTTACAAGAAGCGGCTGGACGAGCTTCAGAAGAAGCTGGAGCATCTTCACGGAGAACTGTTCCGTCTGCGGATACCGGTGGTGCTGTGTTTTGAGGGCTGGGATGCCGGTGGAAAGGGAGGGGCGATCAGACGTCTTACCAGCCATTTGGACCCGAGAGGCTACCGGGTGAATCCCACGGCTTCGCCAAATGACATCGAAAAGATCCATCATTACCTTTGGAGGTTCTGGAACAATGTACCGAAAGCCGGCCATATCGCCATTTTCGACCGCACCTGGTACGGGCGGGTGATGGTGGAGCGGATTGAGGGATTCTGCACCGAGGCGGAGTGGAAGCGGGCCTACCAGGAGATCAACGAGATGGAATCCCACATGGCCAACTTTGGAACCGTGATCTTAAAATTCTGGCTCCATATCGACAAAGACGAGCAGGAACGCCGTTTCAAGGAGCGGATGGAGAATCCGGCCAAGCAGTGGAAGATCACCGATGAGGACTGGAGAAACCGGGAGAAATGGGATCAGTATGAGGAGGCCGTCAATGAGATGCTGGTGCGGACATCGACCACCTACGCCCCGTGGATTGTGGTGGAAGGCAACAGCAAATATTACGCCAGAGTCAAGATTTTAGAGACGGTGGTGGATGCCCTGGAGGCGAAAATGAAAGAAGTGACTCGAAAAAATTAATGGGAATGTAAGATGGATTTTCTTGTGTTTTGATGGATTTTCGTGTATGTTATAAAAAGAGTCGGGATCAAAGAATCTATTAAAAAGGGGCTTTTTCGATCATTTATGAGTAAAGTACTGATTATTGGCGGCGGCGCGGCTGGCATGATGACGGCTGTGGCCGCCGCCGGTGCGGGCCATGAGGTCCACATTTATGAAAAAAATGAGAAGCTGGGGAAAAAGGTCTATATCACGGGAAAAGGCCGGTGTAACGTGACCAATGCCTGTGATCTGGATACCCTGTTTCAGAACATTGTCACCAACCCCAAATTCTTATACAGCAGTCTGTATGGCTTTACCAATACGGATGTGATGGATCTGTTGGAGGAATGTGGCTGTCCGCTGAAGACAGAGCGGGGAATGCGGGTATTTCCGGTGTCGGACAAGTCATCGGATGTGATCAAAGCACTGTCCGGGAGACTGATGGATTTGGGTGTGACAGTACATTACCGGCAGGCGGTCCGGGATCTTCTGCTGGAAGGCGGCCGGTGCGTCGGCATCGTGCTGGAAAAGAACCGGGAGAAGGTCTGCGGGGACGCGGTGGTGGTTGCCACGGGAGGCATGTCCTATCAGGCTACCGGTTCTACCGGAGACGGCTACCGGTTTGCCAAAAGGGCAGGACATACGGTGACGGATTTATCTCCGGCGTTGGTCCCCTTTGAGACGGCGGAGCCGGTGGTGAAGAGTCTCCAGGGATTGGCCTTAAAGAATATCGAGGCGGTGATCCTGGATGGGGAGAAGGAACTTTACCGGGAATTCGGCGAGATGCTGTTTACCCATTTTGGCGTCAGCGGGCCGGTGCTGCTCAGCGCAAGCAGTTATGTGGCCAAAGTATTGAAAAAGAGGACGTTGACCCTGTCCATCGACTTAAAGCCGGCGTTGTCCGGCGAGCAGCTGGACGCCAGGATTCTGCGGGAATTCGACGAGGTGTCTAACAAGCAGTTTAAAAATGCGCTGGTGCACCTGTATCCGGCCAAGCTTCTGCCGGTGATGGTGGAGCGCAGCGGCATTTCCCCGGAGAAGAAGGTTCATGAGATTACCAGGGAGGAGCGGCAGCGGATTGTGGATTGCACCAAGAACTTCCGGCTGACGATCACGGGGCTTCGGGATTACAAAGAAGCGATCATTACCCAGGGAGGCGTGTCGGTGAAGGAGATCAATCCCTCCACCATGGAGTCGAAGAAGGCGCCGGGGCTGTATTTTGCCGGGGAAGTGCTGGATTTGGACGCGGTGACCGGAGGATTTAATTTACAGATTGCCTGGTCCACAGGATATGCGGCGGGGGCGCATATTGAGTATGTGTGAGAGGCCGGACAGTCATAGAACAAAAAGGGAAAGAGGATTTTGATATGTCAACCAGTTATAATATCGCGATTGACGGTCCCGCAGGGGCCGGAAAGAGCACCATAGCCAGGAAAGCAGCGGCGAAACTTGGCTTCATCTACGTGGATACCGGAGCCATGTACCGCGCCATGGCCCTCTATTTTATCCGTCAGGGCATCTGCCCGGAGGACGAGGCAGCCATCGTTGGGGTGCTGCCGGACATCCACATTTCCATCCGCTACGAGGACGGCGCCCAGCAGGTCCTCCTAAACGGGGAAAATGTCTCCGGTCTGATCCGCACCGAGGAGGTGGGCAGCATGGCATCCGCCACGTCCGCCTACGCGCCTGTCCGCCAGAAACTGCTGGAATTACAGCGGAGTCTGGCCGAGAGCAATGACGTGATCATGGACGGCCGTGACATCGGCACCTGCATTCTGCCAAATGCGGATACCAAGATTTATTTAACCGCCAGCAGCCACGTGAGAGCCTTGAGGCGCTGCAAGGAACTGCAGGAAAAAGGACAGATGTGTAATTTGGAAGAAATTGAGCAAGATATTATAGAAAGAGACGACCGCGATATGCACCGGGAGACCGCGCCGCTCAAACAGGCGGAGGACGCGGTTCTGGTGGATACGTCAGACATGACCATTGACCAGGTGGTGGATGCCATCATTTCTGTGGCTGTGGATCATGGGGCGGTATGTCCCCCTCCCGCTGGCCGGTTAAATGGAGTGAGTGAATGGAAGTGATAGTAGCAAAAACTGCCGGTTTCTGTTTTGGCGTGAAACGGGCGGTGGAACAGGTTTATGAACAGATTGACGCGGGAGTGAAGCCCATCTATACCTTCGGCCCCATCATCCACAATGAGGAAGTGGTGAAGGATCTGGAGGAAAAGGGAGTGGCGGTGCTCCATACGGAAGAGGAATTGTCGTCATTGACGGAGGGCACGGTCGTGATCCGGTCCCACGGCGTCGGAAAACATATTTACGAACTGCTGGAGAACCGGGGAATCCATGTGGTGGACGCCACCTGCCCCTTCGTAAAAAAGATACACCGAATCGTGGAAAAACAGAACCGGGAAGGCCGCCGTGTCATTATCATCGGGGATGAGAACCACCCGGAGGTGCAGGGCATCAAGGGCTGGGGAGACGACCGCACCCTGGTGGTGAAGACCGAAGAACAGCTAAATGAACTGCCTGTTTCGAAGGACGATAAGCTGTGTATCGTGTCACAAACGACATTTAATTACAATAAATTTCAAGATTTAGTTGAAAAATTTTCTAAAAAGGGTTATGATATACTTGTTTTAAATACGATTTGCAATGCAACACAGGAAAGACAAGTGGAAGCTGGGCGTATTGCTTCACAGGTGGACGCCATGATTGTGATTGGCGGCAAGAACAGTTCCAACACCCAGAAGCTCTACGAGATATGCCATAAGGAATGTAAGAACACGTACTACATCCAGACACTGGGCGATTTAAATCCTGAAAGTGTAAATTCTGTGCGCAGCGTAGGTATTACAGCAGGGGCATCAACCCCCAATTATATTATTGAGGAGGTTCATACTAATGTCAGAGTTAAGTTTTGAACAAATGTTAGAGGAATCATTAAAAACAATACGTACAGGAGAGATTGTCACTGGTAAGGTCATCGATGTGAAAGAAGATGAAATCGTCTTGAATATAGGTTACAAATCAGACGGAATTATCCCGCGCAGTGAGTACACCAACGATAACAGCGTGGATTTAAGAACTCTTGTACAGGTTGGCGACGAGATGGAAGCCAAAGTAGTGAAAGTGAATGACGGCGAGGGTCAGGTTGCTTTATCCTACAAGAGACTGGCTGCCGACAGAGGCAACAAGAGATTAGAGGAAGCATTCAACAACCAGGAAGTCCTGACAGCCAAGGTGGCGCAGGTACTGGACGGCGGTTTAAGCGTCGTTGTGGATGAGGCCAGAATCTTTATTCCGGCAAGCCTGGTATCCGACTCCTATGAGAAGGATCTGTCCAAGTATGCAGGACAGGAGATTCAGTTTGTGATTACAGAATTCAACCCGCGCAGAAGAAGAGTCATCGGCGACCGCAAGCAGCTGATGGCCGCTAAGAGAGCGGAGATGCAGAAAGAACTGTTTGCAAGAATCCATGTTGGAGATGTGGTAGAGGGCGTGATCAAGAACGTGACCGACTTCGGCGCATTTATCGACTTAGGCGGAGCAGACGGTCTGCTTCATATTTCCGAGATGAGCTGGGGCAGAGTGGAGAACCCGAAGAAGGTCTTCAAGTCCGGCGAGACCATCAAGGCCTTAATCAAAGATATCAGCGGCGAGAAGATCGCATTAAGCCTGAAATTCCCGGAAGCCAACCCATGGGCCGACGCTGCTACCAAGTATGCAGTGGGCAACGTGGTGGCAGGCAGAGTGGCACGTATGACCGATTTCGGCGCATTCGTGGAACTGGAGCCAGGCGTGGATGCACTGCTTCATGTCTCCCAGATTTCCAGAGAGCATGTGGAGAAGCCATCCGACGTACTGAGAGTGAACCAGGAGATCGAGGCAAAGATTGTAGACTTCAATGAGCAGGACAGAAAGATCAGCCTGAGCATGAAGGCTCTGGAAGTACCGGCTCAGGAGGCAGATGTAGAGCTTTCTTACGAGGATGCTCCGGTTGAGGAATAAAGAGTTAACAGTTGAATAAAAGTGAGAAGCGAAGAGCTGTCAGCAAGTGTGCTGGCGGCTCTTTTTTGTTAGAAATAAGATTGATAAAAAAAGCTAAAAAAATTTATAATATTATATTGACAAACAATATTATACGTTGTATAGTATGAGTATATTATACATTATATAATATGTTGAGGCATACAATATTGTAGAAAAACAAAGCGACTGCACCAGGTATCAACGCGAGGAAAGTTGAAGTATGGGAATTGTGGAGTGTCAACAAGTAGAAATTCAGTATGAAAAGAGTCAGTATAAGAAGAACAGGAGTGAGAATATGGTATTTAACACAGGAGCTGCTCTCCTAGATGCCATTGTCCTGGCGGTCGTATCGAAGGATATCGACGGGACATACGGTTACAAGATCACACAGGATGTGAGAGGGGCTATCGAGGTTTCGGAATCAACCCTGTATCCGGTTTTAAGAAGACTTCAGAAAGAAGAATGCCTGGAGGTTTACGATCTGGCCATTGACGGCAGGAACCGGCGGTATTACAGGATTACGGAAAAGGGCCGGGTACAGCTCAATCTTTACCGGGGGGAATGGGCCGGCTACTCAGAGAAGATATCCAGAATATTTGAGGAGGCAGACAGATGAATAGGGAAGAGTTTATGAGTGAGTTGGAATATCTGCTTCAGGATATTCCGGAGGAAGATAAGGCGGACGCGCTGGATTATTACAGAGATTATCTGGAGGAAGCAGGCGAGGAAGCCGAGGCGGCGATCAGGGAGTTTGGCAGTCCCGAGAGGATTGCGGCAATTATCCGTTCCGATATTGCGGGACATTTGGAAGAGGGCGGGGAGTTTACGGAGCGCGGGTATGAGGATGAGAGATTTCGTGACCCTAACTATCAGGTGGCAAAGCGGTACGATTTGCCGGAGGCTGGGGAACAGCCAAAGCGAGATTCTTCCGGGAAGGAAGACAGAAGAGAATACCGGGGGAAATCCTCTACCAATACGATGATCAAGATTGTGCTGGTGGTGATTTTACTGGTGATGACTTCTCCGGTCTGGTTGGGACTTGGAACCGGACTGTTTGGGATCGTTGTGGGAGTGCTGGTGACGGCGGTGGCCCTTTTAGCCGCGGCGGCCATCGTGACGGTGGCTCTGTTTATCGCAGGGATCGCAGCTGGAGTCGCAGGGATTGTGCATATGTTCACCAGTCCTCTTGGCGGACTGCTGGCGATCGGAATTGGGCTGATGCTGATTGCCATTTCCCTGGTGTGTCTGGTGATCTCCGTTCAGATTTACGGAAGATTTTTCCCATGGCTGTTTAGAGGAATTATGGATCTGATGAACGGACTGTTTCACAGGAAGGAGAGGGAGCGATGAAAAAGTTTACGAAGGTTTGTCTGATCATAGCCGCGGTGTGTATGGTCATTGGGATCGGGATTACGGCCGCCACCGGCGCCATGGGCGTGCGGCTGCGGGATTTACCGGTGGTTACTTACAGAAATGGCTGGGGTGGTGGAGGCAGAATGGCTATTTTAGGTAACTGGGCTGGCCATTGGGACGATTGGGCAAATGATTGGGAAGACGACTGGGACGACTGGGCAACCGACTGGGAGGATGATTGGGACGACTGGGAAAATGATTTCCACGATAATATGAGGGATGTGAAACGGGAAGCGGACGAGATACCGAAAGAGGTGCAGGCGGAGGTATCGGACGCGATGGACGATCTTCATGAGGAGATGAGCGCTTTCTGGAATAAATCCTTCGATGTGATCGAGACGACCGATTTTACCGGTATCAGGAAGCTGGATGTGAATGCGGAGGTCGGCGGAGTGCAGATCATAGCCGTGGATGCGGATGACCAGGACGGAGATTTGGTGGAGTCCAATGACATTCGGGTGAAGGTAGGCAGCGCGGATGCTGAGAAATCATCTTACCGGGTATATGTGAAAGATGGCGGAAAACTCTGTGTGGAGACCAGATGGAAAAAGCATTATCAATACAATAATAGCATGAAGGACGGCCGCAGGATTCAAATTCTGGTGCCAAGAGGATACCAGTTTGACGATGTGGATTTAGAGATGAATGCGGGAGCGCTGGAAGCCGACGAGATCCTGGCAAGGTCTCTGGATGCCGAGATGAACGCCGGTTCCATGCTGATTAAGAGTGGCAATGTGGAAGAACTGGACAGCGAAGTCAATGCCGGAGAGTTATCCTATCAGGGCGCAGTCAGCCGGAGTCTGGATGGCACCTGCAAGGCTGGTTCCATGGAGTTGAGTCTGAAGGGAAAACAGGAAGATTATAATTATGAGGTGAGTGCCACAGCAGGAGGCATTACCATCGGTGATGACAGTTATACTGCCTTGAAGACCAGGGAGATCAGAAATACAGGGGCGTCGGCCAAGATGGAGTTGTCCTGTATGGCAGGTTCACTGGCGGTTACCTTTACGGAATAGAAAATGAAAAAAGGAGAGTGTAGTTATGGATTTAAAGAAAAAGTTATATCGTTCTGACAGAAATAAGATGTTGTGTGGTGTCTGCGGTGGAATCGGAGAATATTTTGATATTGATCCGACGATCGTGCGGCTGGTGTGGGCGATTCTCATCTGCTCCGGGCCTGGGATTATCGCGTATATTATTGCGGCGATTGTGATTCCGAGAGAGGAATACTAAGTGATTTTGATGGAAGAGATTATGAGAGGAAATGGGTATCGCCTCCTGTAATTTCTTCCATTTTCGTTTATGGTAAGTGGATAACGATACAACAGGAGAATTTTCTTAACATGATAGAACACAAAAATATGATAAAATCTCCGTGACTTCATTGCATTTGTTAAGCCAGTATGCTATACTGGACTCATTCACACAGGGTATCACTCTGTGAGTATTCTTCGGCGCAAGCCGTTGCGGCCGGTTCGGCCAAAGTTTCACACATTGGATTATTTGGATTAGTTACTCGCAGTGTTTTTTGTGTACGCATGGGAAGTTTCCGAAAATTAAAGGGAAATTCCAGGCAGAAAGGATAAGAGAGGTGATGCATGATGCCGGTTCCGTCCGGGCGGCCATCGGACTGCCAAAAGGAAGAGATTTGATTGCAATCAGAACCATAAGACGATATAATGGAGGTATAACAAATGACAAACCAAATGCCGGTAACGGCAGACAGAACCTACAAGGACCGGTTGTTCCGTGCCTTATTTGCAGATAAAGAACATCTGCTGGAACTTTACAATGCACTCAGAGGCTCCGATTATCAGAACCCGGATGACTTAGAGATCAACACCCTGGACAACGCGGTATATCTGGGAATGAAAAATGATTTATCCTTCCTGATCGATGAGGAGATGAATCTCTATGAACACCAGAGCACGGTAAACCCGAATATGCCGCTGCGGGGACTTCTTTATCTGACGGATTTGCTGAGAGGCTATCTCGAAAAGAACGGAAAGCGTCTCTATGGAAGCGCCAGAATCCAGGTGCCGGCTCCGCACTATGTGGTATTCTACAACGGAACAGAAGACCAGCCGGAGAGAGAGGTCGTGAAGTTATCTGATTCCTACACAGTCCAGGATGGAGGAGAACCGCCCTGCCTGGAGATGTCGGCGACGATTCTGAACGTGAATCTGGGATATAACCGGGAACTGATGAAACGATGCCAGACGCTGTATGAATATGCCCAGCTGGTGTCAGCAGTCAGAAAGCACTGGGAGCGGGACAAAGATCTGACGAGAGCCTTAGACCAGGCGATTGAGGAGTGCATCCGGAACAATATCCTTGCAGAGTTTCTGAGAAAGAACAGAGCGGAGGTAGTGGATATGTTGCTGTATGAATATGACGAAGAAGAGTTTATAGCCAGTGAGAAGGAATTGAGTTTCGCAGAGGGAGAGGCAAAAGGAAAAATAGAAGCAAGAAGAGAAAGTATTTTGGAGAATCTGGAAGACTTGGGAGAAGTGCCGGATGTATTGAGGAATACGATTCTGGAACAGGGGGACCTGGATACCTTAAAACGCTGGAACAAACTGGCGTCCAAAGCTGTTTCCATAGAAGCGTTTGAAAAACAGATGAACGAGGCATAAAGATATCACAATGAATCAGAAGTCGCTGTAATGGTCCTTTGAGGTTTTGAACCGTCAAAGCTTACAGCGATTTTTTCTTGCATTTTTTTCTGATACCAATTATTGTAGAGGATAACAGCAATCTTACCAAGGAGGTATTTTATAATGAATATACGTAAAAATGTGGATGAAATGTCTGAATTACTGGCAGATTTCCAAAGATATTTACAGGATGAGCATCCCTGACCACAGACCCGGCTGATTTGGACACAGGGCTCAAGGTGATGCTTGCCATCAAAAGCGGCCTGACCGACCCGGCAATCACCGTAAAAGATATGGCCGCATTCTGGATTCCCTTGACCTTATCAGACGGGAAATACTACATGGATACCACAATTGACGGAACCACCAGCACCAATCACGGAAAAATCGAAGCCGGAGGTACCATGAATCTGAATGTATACGCATTAACCAAAACCGGCTGGTCCAATGCGGACACCTTCGCATTTAAACCAACCTTTACCGTAGCAGTAAAAGACCCAACCGCACCATAAGGAGCAGTACCAATCGAAGCGAATCACAGCCAACCAATCCAAGAACTCAGGAACAAAGAAAGGAGGTCTCCTATGGCAGCCAGAATCCCATGCACCCCCTTCGGGAAGAAGATGAAGATCGCGATGGTGGAACAGGACATCCCCCAGCAGGAGTTAGCCCGCCGATTAGGCATCGCCAACTCTACGGTGAGCGACATTATTTACGGCCGGAACCAGTGTGAACGGACGAAAGAACGAATCGCAGAAACCCTGGGAATCCAGGGATAACAGACAGGATGTAAAAACAGAAGAAAAGAAATACCAGCGGAGTCCCTGCGCATAAAACCATTCGCAGGGACTCTCTTTATCCGCTTCTTTTTTGATTGATGGGATATCTGTATAGGCCTGCCCCAAACGGGTATACTCTTAGAGAAATCAGGAAAGGAGCATTGTGAATATGACAAAGAAAAAACATGAAGAGCCATTTGATCCGAAGAATTTGAAACCGGAGGAACTGTTGAAATACGAGATCGCCACGGAACTGGGGCTGAGTGATAAAGTGATTGCCGGAGGCTGGAGAAGCCTGACGGCAAAGGAGAGTGGAAGAATCGGCGGACTGGTGACAAAGAAGAAACGGGAGATGAAGCAGGAAGCATTGAAAGAGACAATGTCGTGAACCAATGAAATGAGAATGGGATTTGTGCTGCTCATCCCGTTCTCATTTTTTATACAGAAGCAGATCAAAAGCCATGGCGGCATGGTGGATTTATAAAAAATTAATTGCATCAAGATAGCAGATATGTTAGAATTATTTCAAAGCATATTTTTCATTTGCATTCCGTCGGGAATGCAGTCTGATAATAGTTCTATTATTCTATTACACAAAAACATAGGATTTTGTGTAAATCCGAAAATTCATGCTTTTCATCACATGTTATAAGCAGGAGATTTCGGAGAAAAGAAAGCCTTCTGCGAACAATTAAATAGCAGAAAGGCGGCGAACCATGAGCGGACAAAAGAGGCTGGAAACGCTTGTAAAGCAGTTGAATGTCATGGATGACACCATGTTTCACAAAGTGGCGGAAGATCCGGAAGTATGTGAGGAAATGCTCCGGGTGTTCCTGGCGGATGAGGAACTGGTGATTCTAGACAGTACTCCACAGAAGTTTTTGAGAAATGCAGCAAATCGATCAGTGATTGTGGATGCATATTGCGAAGGTAAGAATCAGAAAAAATATGTGGTAGAGATGCAAAAGGGAGACTATGATGACCATCAGAAGCGTGTAAGGTACATAGGCTCCAATGTGGATACCAGGATCACGGAAAAGGGGATTGATTTTAAAGATATTCCGGAAGTGTATCTCATTTATCTCACGAAATTCGATGTATTTAAAAAGGAAAAGACCGTGTACCATATTGACCGGACGATACAGGAGACGGGGGATGTGGTGGATAATGGGTTTCACGAAATCTATATTAATGCGGAGATTGATGACGGAAGTGAGTGCGCCAAACTGATGGAGTATATCAGCCATACAGAAGGACGGAATGAAGCATTTAAAAAGTTGTCAGATAAAGTTTATTATTTGAAAGAGGAGGGAACCCATACGATGTGTGAGGCGGTAGAGGCATATGCGAGAGAGTATGCGGCAGAAGTAGTGCAGAGAGCGTTAGAGGCAGAAAAACAGACTACGTTAGAGGCGGAAAAACAGAGTGCAGCTGAATTGTTCAAAAATGGAGTCAGTTTGGAAGTTGTTTTGAAAAGTATGAAAACCTTAGACAAAGAGACCATTCAGACAATATACCGGGAAGTGATGGGAGAATGATTGGTATGAATGGTAAGAGGCAGATTGATGATTAAGCAACCACTTAAAAGCGGATTTACAACAGGAACCTGTGGTGCAGCGGCGGCGAAGGCGGCCGCTGTTTGTTTGCTGACAGGGGAAATATTATCACAGGTGGAGATTGTGACGCCCAAAGGAGTAGCAGCCAATCTGGAGGTAGAACTGGTGGCACGTGGAGAGACAGCCGCATGCTGCCGGGTCCAAAAGGATGCCGGGGATGATCCGGATGTGACTAACGGCGCCTGGGTTTATGGAACGGTGGAACAGATCAGCAGTGAACCAGAGGATGTCTGGTATCAGTCGGAGGACGATCCCCATCTGTATCTGACTGGTGGAGAAGGAGTCGGGCTGGTGACGAAACCAGGGCTTTCCTGTCCGGTGGGAAAACATGCGATCAATCCGGTGCCCAGAAAGATGATTTTCGGGGCGGTGGAAGAGATCTGTGAACAGATGGACTGCGGGGAAATGCTGTTGATCCGAATTTCCATCCCGCAGGGGGTGGAACTGGCGGCCAGCACGTTCAACCCGAAGCTTGGCATTACCGGCGGCATTTCCGTGCTGGGAACCAGCGGGATCGTGGAGCCGATGAGTGAACAGGCACTTTTAGATACGATCCGGCTGGAAATCCATATGAAAGCAGTGGCAGGAGTCAAACACATGATCCTGACTCCCGGCAATTATGGAGAGAATTTTCTGAGGGAAGAGCTGAAGCTATCCCTGAACCAGGCAGTAAAATGCAGTAATTTTGTAGCTGACGCCATGAAGATTGCGGCGGAAGAGGGAATGGACAAAGTACTGTTTGTCGGACATATAGGAAAACTGGTCAAAGTGGCCGGAGGCGTGGAAAATACCCATTCCAAATATGGGGACAGGCGGATGGAGATATTGGCGGATTGCTGGAGGACTGTGGCTTGCGGCAGTTCGTCCAAAACGGAAATGCTGAAGAATCAGATAAAGGGAAGCCAGTTGCCGGACATGATGGAGTTGAAAAGAAATGATTTGGGTAGCAGTGTACCAGAAGTAACGCAGTTGGAAACGCAGCTTTTGGGTAGCAATACAACAGAAGAAGCGCTGAACTATCTTCAGGCCGCCAACTGCCGTGATTCGGTGATGGAGGAAGCGGGAAGAAGAATCCGGTTTTTTCTGCGCAGCTGGTCAGGAACAACGACTGGGGAGACAATGGAGGTGGAGGTAGTGACATTTTCCACCAATCTTGGTATTCTTTATAAAAGCAGCGGCACGGACGCCTTGATAAAACGATGGAAGACAGAGGAGTTATCACATGATACAGACTGAACATAAAAGTAACGGCAAATTATACTGTATTGGAGTAGGCCCAGGGGACCCGGAGCTGATGACGCTCAAGGCAGCCAGAATCATCAAAGCGTGCCAGGTGGCAGCGATCCCCCACGTGGATACTGGCCAATGTGTGGCCTATCAGATTGCCGTGCAGGCGGTGCCGGAACTGGCGAAGAAGGAAATCCTCTGCCTGGATATGCCAATGACAAAGGATAAAGAACGGCTGGCCCGCAGCCATGAAGCTGCTGCCCGGCAGATTTTAGAACAGCTGGAGCAGGGGAAAGACGTGGCACTGCTGACGTTAGGAGACCCTTCCGTCTATGCAACCAGCGTCTATCTGGAAGACCGCCTGGGAAAAGCCGGAATGGATACCGAGATGATCAGCGGCGTTCCTTCGTTCTGTGCCGTTGCTGCCAGGCTGAACATTCCGTTAGCAAAAAATTCGGAAGAATTACATATTCTGCCGGCCTCCTATCAGATCGAGGATGGCTTAAAACTTCCCGGAGTTAAAGTCTTGATGAAAGCCGGCCGTAACATGAAAGCTGTGAAACAGCTGTTGGTGAAGGGCAATTACCAGGTTATGATGGTACAGAACTGTGGAATGCCCGGGGAACAGGTATACAAAACAGTACAAGAGATACCGGATGACGCCGGTTACTTTTCACTGATCATTGTAAGAGATTGTAACGATCAACAATAGAAAGACAGGAGAAATCAATGGTTTATTTTGTAGGCGCCGGTTCAGGTGCAGCTGATTTAATAACAGTAAGAGGCAAAAACATACTGGAACAGGCAGATCTTGTGATCTACGCCGGTTCCCTGGTAAATCCGGAACTGTTAACCTATGCCGGTGAAAACTGCCGCATCTACAACAGCGCCGAGATGACGCTGGAGGAGGTGCTGGAAGTCATCAAAAATGCTGAGAAGGAGGGACTCACCACGGTCCGTCTTCACACGGGAGATCCCTGTCTCTACGGAGCAATCCGGGAACAGATGGACCAGCTGGAAGCTTCTCATATCACCTACGAGGTTTGTCCCGGAGTCAGTTCTTTCTGCGGAGCTGCCGCAGCGCTCCAGATGGAATACACTCTCCCGGACATATCCCAGAGCGTGATTATCACCAGAATGGCAGGCCGCACTCCGGTGCCAGAGCGGGAATCCATCCGATCTTTTGCCTCCCACGGCGCCACGATGGTCATTTTCCTAAGCGCCGGAATGCTGGAGCAGCTTTCCGAAGAGTTGAAAGTCGGAGGCTATTCCCCGGACACCCCGGCTGCCATCGTCTACAAAGCCACCTGGCCCGATGAAAAGACTCTGGTGTGCACCGTAGCGACTCTGGCCCAGTGTGCAAAAGAAGAAAACATCCGAAAAACCGCCCTGATCATCGTCGGTGACGCCGTGAGCCAAAGCGGTTACGAACGTTCCAAACTCTACGACCCACTGTTTACGACAGAATTCCGTCAGGGCCTTGAAGCTGAGTGATAACAATAGAATCGATCCATACAGGAGAAAAACAGGATGAGTATCATACGTGCTGACATCAGTCAATTGGAAACAGTAAAAACCATTACAACCACTACAATCAAGAACATATATCCTCATTATTATCCCAAAGGTGCCGTCGATTTTTTCCTGTCCCACCACAATGATGACAATATCTCCATAGATTTGGAAGCCGGCATCGTCTTTCTAAAGCGAACCTCAAACCAGGAGGCCGCCGCCACCATAACCATCCGGGAAAATGAAATCTGCCGCCTATTTGTATTACCCCAATATCAAAAACAGGGCTTTGGCCGGGAGCTATTAGATTTTGCTGAGAAGATAATCTTTGAGCACCATGACAGGATCATCTTAGATGCATCCCTGCCAGCAAAAGCCATCTATCGAAAACGAGGCTACACAGAGATTGAAACCCATTCCATACAAACGGAATCCGGTGATTTTTTGTGTTATGATGTCATGCAGAAAAAATTGAGTATATAGAAAGACAAAGGGGTATATCATATGGGGCAGCCAGCAATCGTATCGGATGATACTGGGAAAAAAGTAGTCCTTATTTCCGACATAATTTTTATGAATAAACAAAATATAGATTGGCATGAAGTGGAAGTTTATTTGGAACAACATATTGGTGAGATTTTCAAGATGGCAGAAACAAAGGATATTAATGTATCTAGTGGACGTTTAGTGGTCAATTGTACATCTGGTGGTAAACTGTATCTGTATGATTTAGTGGATATTAAAAAGGAAGCAAGTAACCCACTCAAGATCAATGAATGATCAAGTGGTACAAAACTGCTTCCCTATAAAAAAATATTACCACCAAAAATATTCATAATAAGAAAATTATGCTATGATAGATCACATCTTACGATCACAATCAAAACAGGAACAGGGGAATGGACATGAAACTGGCTATTATCAGTTTTACGCGGACAGGAAATGAGATCAATGAGCGTCTGGTAAAGCGTTTCCGGGAGATGGGGGAGACGTGTACGGGGTATGTGCTGGAGCGTTTTTTAAATCCGTTTCATGAGCAGGCGGGGCTGGTGCCCAGACGTGAGCCGCTGGGAGAGTGGACGGGGAAACAGTTTGAGTCCCAGGATGGACTTGTCTTTGTCGGCGCAGCCGGGATTGCGGTGCGGGCGATTGCGCCGTTTTTGAAGGATAAAATGACGGACCCGGCGGTGGTTGTGGTGGATGAGCAGGGAACGTTTGCAGTGTCGCTGCTGTCCGGCCATGTGGGCGGAGCCAATGAATTGGCTGGTCTGGTGGCGGAGATTCTCGGTGCGGTTCCCGTGATCACCACGGCCACCGATGTGAATGGCCGGTTTGCCGTGGATGTGTTTGCAAGGGAGCAAGGGCTTTCAATCAGCGACAGGCAGGCGGCGAAAGAGATTTCAGCGGATGTGCTGGAGGGAATCCCGGTGGGATTTTACAGCGATGTCCCAGTAGAAGGCGGACTGCCGGAGGGATTTACGCAGAAGGAAATGTGCCGGAGAGTTGTTTGGATCACCTGGCGGAAACAGGTGGAGGACACCTCCTTTCTGAAAATGTTTCTGGCCGGGGATACCACAGTGCTGCGGCTTGTTCCGAAAGTCTTAAGCATAGGAATCGGCTGCCGGAAAGGAGTATCCGCAGCGTCGATTGAAACGGCAGTGTTTCAGATACTGGAGGAATATCAGCTGGATTTTCATGCTGCCGCCGGTGCGGCCAGTATCGAGTTAAAGAAGGAAGAACCTGGACTACATGAGTTTTGTAGAAAATGGGGACTGGATTTTACCACATATACCACTGCTGAACTGGAACAGGCGCCTGGAGAGTTTACGGAGTCAGAGTTTGTGAGGAAAACCACAGGAACCGGCAGCGTCTGCGAACGGGCAGCCATGTGGGATGCGATCAAGCATAGCGTGGATGGCATCCCCCGGCTGCTGGTGAAGAAACAGATAGGCGCTGGTGTGACCGTTGCGGTGGCTTTGCGAAATAAGGTTATTAGAATGAAGAAATAAAAGTGGCCGGAAGAATAGAAAACGGAATAAGAGTGATTAAGAGAAATGACCGGATTTGAAGTAGCAAGGCCAATAGGAGCAAAATGGAAATGAACAAAACGTATAAAAGCAAAACGAATAAAAGCAAAATGAGTAAAGGCAGGATAATCAAATGAAACCGGATGAGATCAATCAAAAGAAATTATATGTAGTTGGAATCGGACCGGGAGAATATGAGCAGATGACGCTTAAGGCGGTAAGAGTGCTGGAGAACAGCCAGCTGATCGTCGGATACACGGTTTACATAGAGTTGATACGCCCCTATTTCCCCAATGCGGAAATGATGGCGACCCCCATGATGAAAGAGGTAGAACGCTGCCGTCTGGCGCTTCTTGCGGCGGACCAGGGACGGACGGTATCCATGGTGTGCAGCGGAGATTCCGGTGTGTACGGGATGGCCGGACTGGTGCTGGAACTGGCGAAGAACTTTCCCCAGGTAGAGGTGGAGATGGTGCCAGGTGTGACGGCGGCCTGCGGTGGTGCGGCAGTGCTGGGTGCGCCAATCTGCCATGATTTTGCCGTGATCAGCTTAAGTGATCTGCTGACCCCGATGGAGACAATTGAGCGGCGGCTGGAATGCGCGGCACAGTCGGATATGGTCATCTGCATTTACAATCCGTCCAGCAAAAAACGTTCAGATTATCTAAGACGGGCCTGCGAGATCGTGATGAAATATAAACGGCCGGATACCATCTGCGGAATCGCACGAAATATTGGAAGAGACGGAGAATCCTCCAGCGTGATGACCCTGGAAGAATTGAAGGAAATGCAGGTGGATATGTTTACTACCGTGTATATCGGCAACTCTTCAACCCGCGCAGAGCGGGGCTTTATGATAACACCGAGAGGATATGAACATGTCTGATGTGATAATATTTGGCGGAACAACAGAAGGACGGCTGCTGGCCGAAGCCTGCGCGGAGCGAAAGATCCAAGCAGTAGTCTGCGTGGTGTCCGACTATGGAAAATGGGTGCTTCCCGAAAGCCCATGGCTGAACATTCACCGCCAGGCCATGACCGAGGCGGAAATGGTTTCGATGATTCAGAACGAACATCCGCGGATGGTCATGGACGCTACCCACCCATATGCAGCCGTGGTGACGGAACATGTGTCAGAAGCTTGTCGGACAACTGGTGTGCAGTATATCAGAATCGCCAGGGCGAAGTCTCCGGAACTGGCTTTGAATCAATATAATAAATGCAGTTATGGTGAAGAAAACTGCAATACAGAAAACTGCAACAAAGAGAACTGCAATACAGAGAATAGCAATACAGAGGCCCACAATACTTACAGTCGTCATGTACGAAAAGAACCGATACTAAACCGGCAGGATGTAATCTGGAAAGAAACCGTGGAAGCAGCCGTTGAATATCTCCAAACCGTAGAAGGAAGCGTTTTCGTCACTACGGGAAGCAAAGAATTAGAAACATACACCCACCTGCCGGATTACTCCGCGCGGCTCTATGTCCGGGTGCTTCCTGGCAGTGAGAATCTGGCTGTTTGTGAATCCCTTGGAATCTGCGGAAATCATGTGATTGCCATGCAGGGACCATTTTCCAGGGAAATGAACGTGGCTATGCTGCACCAAACCGGAGCCAGCTATCTGGTGACGAAAGAAGCCGGGGCAGCAGGCGGTTTCCAGGAGAAAATCGAAGCTGCCTTAGAATGCGGCGTAACGCCGATTGTGATCGGGCGTCCCAAAAAGCCGGAAGGAATAACACTGGAAGAGGGGATCACATTCCTTAACCAGGAATTCGGAATCAACGACCTCCCCGTCCAATTAAATCTCGTCGGCATCGGAATGGGCGGCTCCGGTCAAATGACCCAGGAAGCCGTGGCGGTTCTAAGGCAGAGCGAAATCATTCTGGGAGCAGAACGAATGATTCAAAGCGTAGAAACAATCGCCCCCGGAATCCCAAAAGAACCGATATATCTAAGCCGTGATGTCCTGCAATGGCTGGAAAGCCATCGTGAATACCGAAAGATATCCGTCGTATATTCCGGCGACACCGGATTTTACAGTGGGGCCAAAACCCTCTTAAAAGACTTAAAACAAAGTGATCAGCATCATCACATCCAGACAACCGTCTATCCCGGAATTTCCACGGCCGCTTATCTGTGCGCCAAGCTTCAAACCTCCTGGGATGACGTCTATCTTGCCAGCGCACACGGGCGGGTTCAGGACGAACTGGAACTGTTACGGCACCATGACAGAGTTCTCCTCCTGCTGGGCGGAGAGGACGCCGTCAAGAACCTCTGCCGGAAACTGGCTGGAAATGGCTATGCAAAAGTTACCGTTTCCGTAGGAGAACGCCTTTCCTACCCCGATGAACGGATCGTAACCGGAAATGCAGAAGACGTGCAGGACTATTCCTTCGGAAGTCTCACAGCCGTTCTTCTGGAACAATAAAACAGGGAGAATACCAATGACGGAACGTCCACAATTAGATCAACACCTTGACGGAAACACCTTCCGCAGCTTTTATTATCTGAAAGAAGAACTGACTGATTTCTGCCGGAAATTCGGCCTGCCGACATCCGGCGGGAAACTGGAACTCACCGATCGAATAGCCCACTATCTGGACACCGGGGAAATACTCTCTGCGCAGAAGAAACCTCAAAAAAATAGCCGAAAACTGCCAGATGGAAAGCCGATTCAAACAGATACTTTAATAGAAGAACATTTCGTCTGCTCTGAAACACACCGGGCATTTTTCAAAGAAAATATCGGCAGTTCTTTTTCCTTTAATGTCGCCTTCCAAAAGTGGCTGAAAAGCAACGCTGGAAAAACCTATGGTCAGGCAATTGAGGCTTATAGCCAGATTCTGGAAGAGAAGAAAAAAGGCGGAACAACCATTGACCGGCAGTTTGAATACAATACCTATATTCGGGATTTCTTCGCTGATAACCAGGGAAAATCACTGGAACAGGCAATTCAGTGCTGGAAATACAAGAAGAGTTTACAGGGACATAACCGCTATGAAAAGACAGACTTGGCCTGTATCAAGGCATCGGAGTCTCAAAGGAAAGATTGAGGAAAACAAATGAGAGATGAGTGGTTTATCCGGGGAGAAGTACCCATGACCAAAGCGGAGGTCCGGGCGGTATCCATATCAAAGCTGGAATTAAAACCGGATTCCGTTCTATATGATATAGGGGCGGGAACCGGCTCTGTCTCAATTGAGGCGGCCTGTCAGATGAACTCCGGCAGCGTCTATGCAGTGGAACAGAAGCCGGAAGCAGTGGAGCTGATTGAAGCGAATATTAGGAAATTTGGCGCATCAGGAGTTCATATTGTGACAGGAACGGCGCCGGAGGCATTAGCAAAGCTTCCATGTCCTACCCACGCCTTTATCGGCGGTTCCTCCGGAAATATGGCTGGTTTGCTGGATGCTCTTTATAAGAAAAATCTGTCTGTTCGGATTGTAATCAATATCATTGCGCTGGAAACGTTGTCCCAGACGTTAGCGCTTCTGAAAGAGAGGGGAATCGAGGCTGAGATTGTGTCCATGCAGGTATCGAAAGCGAGAACGGTTGGGAATTATCACATGATGCAGGGGCAGAACCCGGTTTATATTATCTCATTTTAGGATATAATGAAGCATTCCTGCCATGGAGAGCCATTATTTGCAGATTAGAAAGGATAGAATATGAAGGTTTGCATTCCAAGGCTTATGTTGGCCGCGTCGGCCAGCGGATGTGGAAAAACGACGATTACCTGTGGTTTGCTGCAGGCACTGATCAACAGAGGAAATTCTCCGTCCGCCTTCAAATGCGGACCGGATTACATAGACCCCATGTTTCATAAATATGTTCTTGGAGTAAATGGGGGGAATTTAGACAGCTTTTTCCTGGGAAGAGAGGAAATTTGCAGACAACTGGCGGAAGGTTCGCAGAAGAATTTACAGGATCGTTCGCAGAAAAATCCGCAGCAGCAGGATATATCTGTAATCGAAGGTGTCATGGGATATTTTGACGGCGTGGCTGGGACCAGTACCTGGGCCAGCAGTTTCGATATCGCCAGAATCACGGAAACACCGGTGATTTTGATTGTGGACTGCAAGGGAGCCAGCCTGTCGTTGGCAGCTGTGATTCAGGGATTTTTACAGTATGAAAGAGACCGGGCGTTGGAATTGGTACAGGAACGGGGACCAGAAGACATGGGTACTTTTCCTGGCAATCAGATCAAGGGAATCCTCCTAAACCGAATATCTCCAGCCATGGCAGACCGATTGAGACCGGAGATTGAACGGCTTGGCGTGGCTTTAGTAGGCTGCATCCCGGAGTGTGATGAGATGAAGCTGGAGAGCCGCCATTTAGGACTGGTGCGTCCGGAAGAGATTTCTTCACTGCGCGCTCAGATGGAACAGCTGGCAGAGCAGATCGTAAAGACCGTAGAGATCGATCAAATATGCGAGATTGCCCAGTCGGCGCCTGCGCTTGTGATACAGGAATCGTCCCAGGGAAAGGATCGGAATGGTGTTGGCGATCTGAAAATGCATCTTCGCATTGGAGTAGCCAGGGACAGCGCTTTCTGTTTTTATTACCAGGAAAATTTTCGTTTGCTGGAATCTATGGGAGCGGAACTGGTCCCGTTCAGTCCTATGGCAGACCGCAGTCTCCCCGCGGATATCGACGGTATGATCCTCGGCGGCGGCTACCCGGAACTTTATGCATGGTCACTGTCCTCCAATACACCCATGAGGGAAGCAGTAAAAGCTGCCATAAATTCAGGAATGCCCTATTTAGCCGAGTGCGGCGGTTTCCTCTATCTCCATCAGAAACTGGAAGCATCGGATGGAGTCACTTATCCCATGGCAGGTGTCATTGACGGAAATGGATACCGGACGGAACGTCTTTCCCGGTTTGGATACATTTCTTTGACATCGGGGGAGAAAGATCCATGCTTAAAACAGGAGATCAAAGGCCATGAGTTCCACTATTGGGACAGTACAAACTGCGGAGGAGACTGGAAGGCGTCGAAACCCTTAAGCAGCCGCGGCTGGAACTGTGTGCACAGCAGAGACTATCAGATTGCAGGATTTCCGCACCTGTATTATCCGTCCAATCCGGACTTTGTGAAAACCTGGCTGGAAGGCTGTCAAAATTACCAGGACAGACGAAGCGGGAAGAAGGGAGATATCATATGATACTGGAAGAATACCTGACAGAAGTGAGAGGACTGGACCGGACGTCATGCGCCCAGGCGCAGGCCAGATGGAACCAGATCGCCAAGCCCCTGAACAGTCTGGGACTTTTAGAACCGGCAGTGATCAAGATTGCCGGAATCCAGGGAACAAGTCAGATTGAAATTGGAAAGAAAGCGCTGGTAATCATGTGTGCCGACAATGGCGTGGTGGAAGAGGGCATTTCCCAGACTGGTCAGGAAGTGACTGCGGTTGTGACAGAGAATTTCACGAAAGGGGATTCCTGCGTGTGCATCATGGCGGAGCGGGCCGGTGTTGACGTATTTCCAGTCGATATCGGAGTGGCCGGAGAACTGGAGCATTGCGGCAGCAAATATCCTCTGATCAGAAGAAAAATTGCTTCCGGCACCCGGAATTTCCATAGGGAGCCGGCCATGACGAGAGAAGAAACCGAATTGGCTCTGGAAGCAGGAATTGGGATGGTGAAGGCACTGAAAGACCAGGGATACCAGCTGATTGCCACCGGTGAGATGGGAATCGGCAATACCACCACCAGCAGCGCCGTCGCCTCTGTTTTCACAGGTTTACCGCCCTCTCTGATGACCGGCAAAGGGGCCGGACTCTCAGACGAAGGATTAAAAAAGAAGATTTCCGTAATCGAAGAAGCGGTCAAACGATATTGGCCGGAGTATGTGCTTGCAGATGAGCTGAGGGACATGATGCCCTATATGGATGCAATAGAAGTCCTGTCAAATGTGGGCGGTCTGGATATCGCCGGATTGACTGGCGTATTTCTGGGCGGCGCCGTTTACGGAATTCCGGTTATCATTGATGGCTTTATCTCATCAACCGCCGCCCTGGCCGCCAGCATCATCTGTCCCCAAGCGGTAGACTACATGCTGGCCTCCCATATATCGGCGGAACCGGCCGGCCGGCTGATTCTGGACTGCCTGGGATTGCAGCCATTCCTGACGGCCCACATGTGTCTGGGCGAGGGGACCGGTGCCATCGCGATTGTGCCGCTTCTTGATATGGCAGTTGACATTTACAGCCGGATGAGTACATTTCAAGAGATACAAATCGAAGATTACCAGCCATTATAATAGTGGAAGAAACCACAGATAGAAGAGAGAAAGCAGGAGTTTGAAGAAATGTTAATGTTAATCACCGGCGGAAGCGGAAGCGGCAAATCTGCTTATGCGGAGCAGACCGTGCTGGCTCAGGGGGCGGCGAAGCGGTACTATATCGCCACCATGCAGCCCTGGGATGAGGAGTGTAAATGCCGCATCGCCCGCCACCGCCAAATGCGCGCGGACAAAGGCTTCGAGACCATAGAGTGTTACCAGGATCTCCATCTCCTCCATGTGGAACCGGACAGTGTGATCCTGCTGGAATGCATGTCCAACCTGACGGCCAATGAGTTCTACCGGGAAGATGCCGGCCGTTCGGAGGTCAGGAACCGCATTCTGACAGGCATCCTCCACTTGCAAAAACTTGCAAAAACTCTTATGATTGTTACAAATGAAGTGTTCCTGGACGGAACAGACTATGACCGGGAAACCCGGGAGTACCAGCAGATTCTCGCTTCCATCAACCGGGAATTGGCAGCGCTGGCGGATGAGGTGACTGAGGTGGTCTTTGGAATTCCCATAACGGTGAAAAGCAAGGGAGAGATATCATGAAACTGCTTGGAAGTATGGCGATCGCATTTTCCATGTATTCAAAAATTCCGGTGCCGCAGGTAGCGTGGACCAAAGAGCGGATGAAATACGCCATGTGCTTTTTCCCTCTGGTGGGAGCCGTGCAGGGGCTTTTCCTTTATGGTTTTGCACGCCTGGCATGGAGATGGGAACTTTGGGTGCTCTATTATGTGGGGGGCGTAGTGCTTCCGATGATTGTCAATGGCGGAATTCATATGGACGGGTTTCTGGATGTGGTGGACGCGAAAGCATCCTTTGGGGAGAAAGAGAAGAAACTGGAGATCTTGAAGGACCCGCATACCGGCGCATTTGCCATTTTGGGGGCAATTGTTTATGTGCTGCTTTATTTGGCTGTTTTTGTAGAACTTCCGGCGGATTATGTACCGGCAGTGGGGAGCGTGTACGTTCTGACAAGAGCCATGAGCGGGCTTTCGGTGGTGTGGTTTCCGAAGGCGAAGAACAGTGGACTTGCGGCCGCATTTTCCGGGGATGCCGGGAAGCGGGCGGTGGCTGCCACCATGTTTGGATTTATGGCGTTATCCCTGTGTTTTATGATCTGGACAGCAGGGGTGGCCGCAGGGGTGTTGTGCGCGTTGGCGGCTGGTCTCGTTTACGTTTATTACTACCGAATGTCCGTTAAGGAATTTGGCGGAATCACTGGTGATTTGGCGGGATATTTTCTGCAGGTCTGCGAATTGATGCTGGTGGCAGTTCTGGCCGTGGCATCCCGGATGTAGAACAAACTGAAAGCAGGAGGGGCATAGATATGATATTGATTATCGGAGGATTCAGCCAGGGGAAGACAGAGTATTTAAAAAGTCTTCCGGAATATAAAAAAATGATGGCCGATGGCAAGCTTCCAGAAACTGCCGATGGAATGACCGGCAGCCAGGAACTGGCATGTAAATGCCCTGTCATTCTTGGCTTTCACCAGTATATCAAGCAGATGTCACCGGATGAATCAGCGATACAGGCGTTCATCGACCGCATCGTCTTAGAAAACCCACAGGCCATCATCACTATGGATGAGGTGGGCGGCGGCATTGTTCCTGTGGACCCGGAGGACAGAATTTACCGGGAACTGGTGGGACGTGCCGGTCAGCGCCTTGCAAAAGAAGCGGAGCAGGTGCACCGCGTCCTTTGCGGCATCGGAGTCAGGATCAAGTAAAGCACAATTCAAAAAATCAGATAGACAGGACATACAAGAATGATGACTCAACACATAACAGCTATGATAATCGGCTTTTTCCTGGATTTATGCTTCGGAGATCCCCGCTGGCTGCCCCACCCCGTCCGGGCTATGGGATGGCTGATCAGTCAATTGGAAGCGTTTCTGCGGAAAAAATTCCCCAAAACACCACAGGGCGAACGCCTCGCCGGCATTTGCCTGACAGCGGGTGTTCTGTTGGTAACCGGGACATGCGCGTACGGGATCCTGTGGGCAGCAGGCCTGATTCATCCAATCCTGAGTCTGGCAGCGGAATGTATCATGTGCTATCAGATGCTGGCGGCCAGAGGGCTCCGGGACGAGAGCATGAAAGTTTGGAAAGCCCTGAAAGAAACAGATGTGGAGGGCGCCAGAACCGCGGTTTCCATGATTGTTGGGAGAGATACCGCAGTTCTATCAGAAACAGGAATTATCAAGGCGGCCGTGGAAACGGTGGCGGAGAATACCTCCGACGGCGTCATCGCTCCGCTGTTTTATATGGCTTTTGGCGGCGGCCCGTGGGCCTTTCTCTATAAGGCCGTCAACACCATGGATTCCATGGTGGGATACAAAAATGAAACATATCTTCATTTTGGCCGGACGGCCGCAAGACTGGATGATCTATTGAATTTGATTCCGTCCCGGTTATCCGCACTGCTGATGATTGCGGCCAGTTTTCTGCTCCGCCTGGATGTCAAAGGGGCCGTTCGAATTTACCGCCGTGACAGGCGTAATCACAAAAGTCCCAATTCCGCCCAGACAGAGGCCGTATGTGCCGGAGCGCTTCAGGTACAACTGGCGGGCGACGCCTGGTATTTTGGAACCTTATATAAGAAACCAACCATCGGAGATGACATTCGTCCCATTGAGGCGGATGACATTGCGCGGGCCAACCGGTTATTATATGTAACATCGATCCTGGCAGTCCTGCTGTTTGCGGTGATTGCCTGGTGACAGATTCTCTGACCGAAATGAAGAAGAGAAGGAATACGATAATAGAACAGGAGCAGATAGAAATATGGCAAAAGCAAAATCAATCATGATCCAGGGAACCATGTCCAATGCCGGAAAAAGCCTGCTGGCGGCCGGTCTCTGCCGTATCTTCCATGAGGACGGCTACAAATGTGCCCCTTTCAAATCCCAGAACATGGCCCTCAATTCCTTCATCACCGAGGACGGTCTGGAAATGGGCCGCGCCCAGGTAGTGCAGGCGGAAGCAGCCGGCATCAAGCCCTCCGCCCTCATGAATCCGATCCTGTTGAAACCAACCACCGACGTAGGCTCCCAGGTGATCGTAAACGGCGTCCACTGCGGCAATATGTCTGCAAGAGAGTATTTTGCATACAAGAAACAGCTGATTCCGGAGATATGGAACGCCTACCACCAGTTGGAGGAACGGTACGACATCATTGTCATAGAGGGAGCCGGAAGTCCGGCGGAGATCAATTTAAAAAGCGGAGATATCGTCAATATGGGCATGGCCAGGATGGCTGACGCTCCAGTGCTTTTGGCGGGGGATATTGACCGGGGAGGCGTGTTTGCCCAGCTCTACGGCACGGTGATGCTGCTGGAACCGGAGGAGCGGGACAGGATCGGGGGCCTGATCATTAACAAATTCCGCGGGGACAAGACGATTCTGGACAGCGGTATTCAAATGATTGAGGAATTGTGCCGAATCCCGGTCGTGGGAGTGGTTCCCTATCTGCAGGTGGACCTTGAGGATGAGGACAGTTTGAGCAGCCGGCTGGATGTCAAAACCGGCGGAGGGATCATTGACATTGCAGTTATCCGTTTGCCCCGCATTTCCAATTTTACGGATTTTCAGGTGTTGTCGGCCATGAATCATGTGACTCTGCGTTACGTTTCCAATGTCGGGGAACTGGGGCAGCCGGACATGGTGATTCTGCCTGGCACAAAAAGTACCATAGAGGATTTGCTGTGGCTGCGCCAGTGTGGTCTGGAAGCGGCAATCTTAAAGCTGGCATCCGCCAAGATCCCTGTCATGGGAATCTGCGGCGGCTATCAGATGCTGGGGATGACGCTCACGGATGAATCCCACGTGGAGACCGGCTCCGGCCATGAGCATATCCGCGGCATGGAGCTTCTTCCTGTGAATACGGTATATGGGGAAGAGAAGACAAAGACCCGCGTGACGGGAGCATTTGGGGAGGTGAGCGGTATTCTGTCCTCTCTGTCCGGCCAGAATTTGGAGGGCTACGAGATTCATATGGGCCGCACGGAGATGATGTCGCCGCTGGATTACGACGGCATTGCCAAACCGCTGGCTTTTATCATGGACCAGCAGTCAGACACCAAAAGAGTCCGCATGGACGGGGCGGCTTATGGAAATGTCTACGGCACCTATGTACATGGAATATTTGACTGCCCAGGCATAGCGGATCAATTGATTCGGACATTGTTAAGTGAGAAAGGGTATGACGTTGGGGCGGGGGAAGTGTTTGATTATGCCGCTTATAAGGAAGAGCAGTTTGCAAAACTGGCAAAGGAGCTGAGGGCCAGCCTGGATATGAAACGGATTTATGAAATGATGGGGCTGCCACAGGATAGCCAAGCATGAAAATCGAACCTCGGAAACACAAGGAAAGAACATAAAAAAGGAGTCGTTTGCCATATGAAACTGGAACAGGTATTACCCCAGGAAATTGAAAAAAGGAGCTTTGAAATCATCACAGAGGAACTGGGCGGCCGCCCGCTGGACCCGGAAAATGAGGCTGTGATTAAGCGGGTGATTCACACCACCGCTGATTTCGACTACGCCGATAACCTGATATTTTCTCCTCATGCGGTGACAAAAGGGCTGGAAGCGCTAAGGCAGGGGACTCCGATCATTACCGACACGAATATGGGCAAGGCCGGTATCAACAAGACCGCTCTTCATAAAACGGGAAGCGAGGTATACTGCTTTATGGCCGATGCGGATGTGGCGGATGCGGCAAAATCCGCTGGAACGACCAGGGCCACCGCCAGCATGGATAAAGCTGCCACGCTGGCGGACCGGGGGCAGGAGTGTATCTTTGCCATCGGCAACGCTCCGACGGCCCTCGTCCGCTTGAAGGAACTGGTGGAGGAGGGCAGGATTCATCCGAAACTGATTATTGCGGTACCGGTGGGATTTGTGAATGTTGTGCAGGCGAAAGAAATGATCATGGAATTGGAGATTCCTTATATTGTGGCTAGGGGGAGGAAAGGCGGAAGCAATGTGGCGGCGGCAGTTTGTAATGCATTGTTGTATCAACTGTGACGAGGCCGTTTGGTCTTCTTATTTATAAAAGTTCCGCCCTATACATATGGAATGATGAAGGCCTTAGTAAGCGAGCTTACACGGTCTTCCTCATTCCATATGTGCACTTTGGTACGGATATGGTATAATGTGAACACTTGGCGAGGTTTTTTCGAGCCTAGTGAGAACAGATACCTGGACACTTAGTGAGGTCTTTCACGAACTTAGTGGACATGGTATAATGAAAAATGACATCAATGGATGAATGGATCAAGAGGGGATTAACGTACATGAATTACAGCATCATACTGGTAGACGACGAGGAAGAAGTGAGAAGGGGCATTATCCGCAAGATTGACTGGGCTGCGGCCGGGTTTCAAGTTGTGGGGGACGCGGAAAATGGGGAGGATGCCCTGGAAAAAATTGAGACCCTGGAGCCGGATGTGGTGCTCACCGACATCCGGATGCCCTACATGGACGGCCTGACCCTCGCGGAGAAAATCCGCCGGAAATATCCATCCATCAAAGTACTAATCTTTTCCGGCTACGACGATTTCGAATACGCAAAACGCGCCATCAAACTAAACGTAACCGAATACATCTTAAAGCCGGTCAACGTAGAAGAACTGACCTTAATTCTGAAACGGATCAAACAAAGCTTAGATGAGGAAATCGGGCAGAAGCGCAACGGTACCCTTCTGCGTGAAATCTATCAAAAGAACCTCCCCATCCTCCGCGAACATTTTCTAAACGACTTAATACAGGGAAATGTCCCGGCAGAGACCATGGAGGAGAAACTAAAGGAATACAACATCCCCATCACCAACGCAAAAAAATGGATTACCGCCGTCATCAGCGTGGAGCCGGATCTGCAGAATGAGACCGGAACCCTGTCCCTTTGCGAGGAGCAGAAGCTGATTCCAATCTCCATCAGGCGGCTGGTGGAAAGCAAGCTGGACGACTGCTTCCGCTTTTCCATATTCACCGTGTCGGGGCAGCCGGTGGTCCTGGCCGCCATTGATGAGGACAACCACCAGGCAGCTCTGACCGCTGCGCTGGACGGCATTTGCAGGGAGTCCAGACGGATACTGGGCGTGCCAATCACCATCGGAGTCGGTCATGGCTGCACGGACCTGCAGGACTTGAACGCCTCCTTCTGCTCCGCTAAAAATGCCTTGGGCTACAAAACCATCCTCGGCGCCGGCATCACCATTTACATCGACGATGTGGAGCCTCTTCACTGCAAAAAACATCTGTTTGACAACCGGGACGAATCCGAATTAACCGCCGCCATCAAATTTGGTCCTGAGGAGGAGATCGAGTGCGTAGTCAAACGAATCACGGAGAAAATGGACGATGCCAGAGTCCCTGAAGGCCAGTACCAGATGTACAGCTTCCATGTGCTCAGCGTCCTGACCCGTCTGACCCAGCATTACGACAGGACATTGTCAGATCTGATGGGAGAGGACGGCACTCTCTCAAGCATCACTGAGACCATCGGACGGCGGGAGGAGTTTAACCGCTGGCTGCAAAACGCCGCGCTTATCATCCACCGCTCCATCCGGGAAGAACGTGACAACACCACAAAAAGCATCGTGAACGAAGCCAAACAGTACATCCAGGCGAACTACCGGAATCCAGATTTGTCCGTGGAAATGCTGTGCCGCCATTTACATATCAGCCCCGCTTATTTCTCCACCATATTTCAGAGGGAGACGGGACAGTCCTATACCGCTTACTTAACGGAAGTCCGTTTAAACAAAGCCGTGGAACTGCTAGACACCACAGACGACAAAACCTATCTCATCGCCTCAAAAGTGGGATATCAGGAACAGAATTATTTCAGCTACGTATTTAAAAAACGGTTTGGAATTTCACCGTCCAAATATCGAGGAGCGCCCAGATAATGTCCACAAAAGGAAAAATTCAAAAATTTCTGTCTAACAGCAGCATACGGTCAAACATATTCATCTATTTTACAGTCAGCGCCCTGGTAGCCATCCTGTTGATCGGTGTTTCTTTGTATACCCGGCTGTCCACCCAGCTGACTGTCACCATTCAGGAGGAAAACCAGAGCCTGATCAACCAGGTGAACCGTTCGGTGGATTCCTATCTCCGAACAATTATGAAACTGTCGGATTCTCTGTACTATGGAGCAGTGAAAAATGCCGACCTCTCCGCCACATCCATCAACAGCGAAATCACGCTGCTTTACAACAACAACAAAGACCATATCGCCAATATCGCCCTGCTGTCCAATGAGGGAGAACTTTTGGAGGCGGTTCCTGCTGCCAGATTGAAGACCAATCTGGATATCACAGAGGAGCCCTGGTTCGACACCACCCTGGAACGGGCGGAGAACCTTCACTTTGGTATGCCCCAGGTCCAGTATATGTTCGACAACAATGAGGGCCAGTACCGATGGGTAGTAACCCTCACCAGAGCCGTGGAGATCACCAAAGGTACGGAGACCAGCCAGGGCATCCTGCTGATGGACATCAACTACGGCAGCTTAGAACAGCTTTTAGACAACGTAACCCTGGGAAATGGCGGCTACATCTATCTGATGGGCAGTGACGGGGAACTGATTTATCACCCGAAGCTCCAGCTCATCGATTCCGGCCAGGCGCAGGAGAACAATCGCATAGCCGCTACCTACCGGGACGGCAACCACCAGGAATCTTTTCAGGGCGAAAAACGGACCGTGACCGTGAAAACCGTCGGCTACACCGGCTGGAAGCTAGTTGGTGTGACGCCGGTACGCGGCCTGTCTCTCAATAATTTAAAGACCAAGCTGTTTTTCGTGTTCGTAATCGCGTTCTTCCTGTTTATCCTCAGCATCATCAACGCTTTCATTTCCTCCAGAATCACCAACCCCATCAAGGAACTGGAGAAGTCGGTGAACGCGCTGGAGGCCGGTGTGCTGGACGCGGAGGTCTATGCCGGCGGCTCCTACGAGATTCAGCATCTGGGCCGTTCCATCAAACACATGGCCGGCCAGATCCAGGTGCTGATGGATGACATTGTGGCGGAGCACGAATCCAAGCGAAAAAGTGAGTTTGACACCCTTCAGTCACAGATCAACCCTCATTTCCTCTACAACACCCTGGACATCATTGTCTGGATGATTGAAAATGAGCGCCGGAGCGAGGCCGTCAAAGTAGTGACCGCCTTAGCCCGCTTCTTCCGCATCAGCCTCAGCAAAGGGAAAAGCATAATTACGGTCCGGGATGAACTGGAGCATGTGCGAAACTATTTGATGATCCAGGAGATGCGCTACAAAAATAAATTTACTTACTCCATCAAGTCGGAGGAAGACGTTCTCGATTTAGCCAGCTTAAAGCTGATGCTCCAGCCCCTGGTGGAAAATGCCATCTACCACGGCATGGAATTCATGGACGGCGACGGGGAAATCCTCATAAAAGCCTGGCTGGAGGACAAGGATCTCTATTTCAGCATCAGCGACAATGGCCTGGGTATGACGGAGGCGCAGGTGGAGAGCTTATTTGCGGAGAACAGCCATGTGGCATCCGGCCGCGGTTCCGGCATCGGCGTGAAGAATGTCAATGAGAGAATCCGTCTGTATTTCGGCGAGGAGTACGGCCTGAGGATTGATTCGGAGCCGGATGAGGGAACCACCATCATCATCCACCTGCCCGCAGTGGCGTACAGCGAGATTGAGGAGAAGGAGAAAACATGACGTCAAACCGAGAAAAAATCCTGTGGATGGTCTATGCCCTGATTCTGCTGCTCCTGTTTCTCATGTCCTCGACAGATTTGATTATCAAAGAGGAGAAGCAGGAGGTGTACCCCATTTCCGTTGTGATTGACGACACCACAGATGACTTTTATGTGAATTTCAAAAAGGGCGTGGACCAGGCATCCAGCGATTATCACGCCGATGTGAGTTTTCTCACCTTGTACGAGCGGGATAATGCGGTTCAGCAGATCGAACGGGTGGTCCGCGAACTGAATGACGGCACCAGAGGCGTGATTTTGTGCCCGGTGGATGACAAGGCCGTGACGCAGGCGTTGGATGAGAATTTAATCCGCGGTCCCCTGGTGGTGGTCAACTCAGAAATGAGCCACAGCCGGATTGCGGTTACCATTTCAGAAGATCACTATGAGGCGGGAAAACTGCTGGCAGAACATGCAGTGGCGGAAGCGCCGCCGGACATTCCGGTTTATCTGCTTTCCGCCGGATTCAAAAACGGGGCGGATGCCCTGGCCGGCGAAGGAGCCACGGCAGTGCTTTCGGAAGCGGGATATCAGGTAAACCGGAAAGAAGTAAAGTCGGAGGAGGACGCCCGCGCTTTGATCGAGAAGGCGGTATATCCGGCAGGAGACTCAGCCATCCTCATAGCTCTGGACATGGAGAGCATGACAAACATGGCGGATTTACTGGACGAGAACCCGGGATACCGCCAGAATATTACCGGGTTCTACGGGCTTGGTTCCAATCTGGCCGTGTTAAATTATCTGGACAGCGGTGTGATTGACGGAATTGTGGCGGCCAATGAGTTTATCAAGGGGTATTTGAGCATCCAGAAAGCAGTGGAGGCCATCCAGAAATCCGGTTTCCACGAGACCGTGAAAGCGGAACATTTTTATATTGAAAAAGAGGATTTGAGAAAGAAGGAATATCAGAAGCTTTTGTACCCCATCGATTAGGGGAAATGACAGGGAGGAGAGTCTATGAAGCGAGTGGCGAAAAAGACAGCGGCGCTTTTGCTGGCGGCAGTGATGGCGGGGCTTATGGTGACCGGCTGTAAAAGTGAAGAGACCGGCACCCAGGCTGCCAAACATTCCATCCGCATCGGCGTGACGCTGTACCGTGGGGACGATACCTTTATCGGCAATATCCGCATGGTGCTGGAGGAGAAGGCGAAGGCTTATGAGCAGGAGAGCGGAATCAAGGTCAATATGGACATTGTGGACGCCAAGGGCAGCCAGAGCACCCAGAACGACCAGGTGGAGCATTTTATCTCCGTGGGCTGCGACGTGCTCTGCGTCAATCTGGTGGACCGCTCCGACGCGTCCGCCATCATCGACAAGGCCATCACTGCCGGGACGCCCGTGGTATTTTTTAACCGTCAGCCGGTGGAGGAGGATATGAACCGCTGGGAGGAGCTTTACTACGTGGGGGCCGACGCCAAGGAATCCGCGGTTTTGCAGGGGAATCTGGTGGTGGATGCCTATGCGAAGGACCCGTCGCTCTTTGACCGGAATGGGGACGGCGTGGTGAAATACGTGCTGCTGGAGGGAGAGACCAGCCACCAGGACGCGCTGATCCGTACGGAGTGGTCCGTTCAGACGTTGAAGGACGGAGGGGTTCCCATCGAGAAGGTGATCGGCGGGATCGCCAACTGGGAGCGGAGCCAGGCTTCCGCCCTGATGGAGCAGTGGTTGAATACCTATCCTGACGAGATTGAACTGGTGATCAGCAACAATGACGATATGGCATTAGGAGCCATCGACGCAATAGAACGGATGAAAGTAAGCGGGATCAAGCTGGTGGGAATTGACGCCACGATCCCCGGCCGTGAGGCGGTGGAATCCGGCAAACTGTTCGGCTCGGTGGAATCAGATAAGGACACCTATGCCGGGACGATTTTCCAGATCGCGGCCGCCCGGGCTCTGGGCCAGGATTTGAGCGGTGTGGAGGGCATGGAGGATGGAAAATATTTCTGGATCAGACAGAGGCCCTACACGGCGGAAAATGTAATTAGGTAGTTTCGGGAGTACGCTGTGCATCTTCTTGCTTCCGAGAAGCGTCGGAAACAAGAAGCTCCGGGCGTTCCGCCCTATACAGATTATTTGGGATAGTCCTTAGCAAGTGAACTTGCACGGATTATCCCAGATAATCTGTGCACTGCGGAATGTTTTAAAAAATTATGGTTGTACTGTGTTGTAAAATTTTATATAATGGAATAGATTATGTAAATTAAAACGACATTAGCAGCTCGATGACGGAATTAGAATAATGACAGAAGGCGGTTTTGGACATGATATTATTGGAACGAACCAGTGTGATGAACTTGGAAAATGCCATGAGAGGCGCCAGAAACCCGATGAACAGCTGGGGGCGGATGGACAGCTCCTACGATGACGACGGCAGCTTTGTGCTGGGTCCCAACGATCTGGACCTTGCAAAACGCCTTCGGAAAGCAGGAAGCGACCACCGCAAATATCTCCGCCAGGTCTTCGTGTCGGTGGATATCACTGCGCCGCTTTACTGGTGGAAAGAATATGACACCTACAAAGTAGCAACGGTGGCCAACTCCACCAGTACTATGCACAAGATCCACAGCAAGCCATTTGAACTGGCTGATTTCAGTACAGACCACATGACGGCGGGAACCCTGGAATTTATGGAGACGGTGATTGCAAAGCTGGAGGAGATCCGGCTTAAGTATGTGGAGGGGAAGAGCAAGGAAGACTGGTACGACTTAATCCAGCTGCTTCCATCCAGCTACAACCAGATGAGGACCTGTACTTTCAACTATGAGACGCTGGTCAACATCTACTATGCAAGACGTAACCATAAGCTGGCCGAGTGGCATACGTTCTGCGACTGGATTCAGACGCTGCCTTACGCCAAAGAACTGATTATCGCAGAAGAAGCAGAATAAAGGCGACAGCTAATATGGCGGGAAGATAGGTTGTCTGAACAATTACGAATAAACGAGGTGGAATCAAGTTGAATATGATTGTTGCGGTGGACAGACACTGGGCCATCGGGCGCGGAAACCAGCTGCTTGTGAAGATCCCGGCGGACCAGAAGCTGTTTCGGGAGGAAACGCTGTCGAAGGTGATTGTCATGGGGCGTAAGACCCTGGAGAGTCTGCCGGCGGGACAGCCCCTCTATGGCAGAGTTAACATTGTGCTGTCGGAGGACCCGGCTTATCAGGCAAAAGGGGCAGTGGTCTGCCATAGCCTGGAAGAGGCCTTAGAGGAACTTTCCAGGTATCCGTCAGAGGACGTGTTTGTGATCGGCGGGCAGAGCATTTACGAGCAGTTTCTGCCCTGCTGTGATACGGCCCATGTGACGTATATTGATTATGAATATCAGGCGGATGCCTGGTTCCCCAATCTGGATCAGGATGAAGACTGGGTGATGGATTTAGAGAGCGAAGAGGAGACGTATTTTGATCTCTGTTATACCTTTCGCAGATATGTACGCCGGAAACGGGCGTAGCAAGAGACAAAGCTTCAATAGAAAAATGAGACTGGGAAACATGACATGAAAAAGAATATAGACCTGCTGAATGGCTCCATTTTCTCCTCACTGACCAGGCTGGCGCTGCCGATTATGGCGACCTCGCTGGTACAGATGGCTTACAATCTGACGGATATGGCCTGGGTGGGGCGCGTGGGAGCGCAGGCGGTGGCGGCGGTTGGTACGGCCGGGATGTATACCTGGCTGTCACAGGGCGTAGCCATGCTGGCGAAAATGGGCGGACAGATTAAAGTGGCGCATTCCCTCGGGGAAGAGAAGCCGCAGGAAGCGGCCCGGTATGCCCAGGGCGCCATTCAGATGGGAATTGTGTTTGGAATTTTATTTGGAATCGTGACGGTGGCGGGAGCGTCGCCGCTCATTGGATTTTTTGGACTCAGCGATCCGGTGGTGATCGGGGGAGCAGAGATTTATCTGAAGATTGCCTGTGGTGGGATTGTATTTTCTTACTTAAATGCAATTCTGACCGGAATCTTTACCGCACAGGGGGACAGTAAGACCCCGTTTCAGGCGAATGTTGTCGGGCTGGCGGCCAATATGGTGCTGGACCCGCTGCTGATATTTGGATTTGGGCCGATTCCCAGGATGGAGGCGGCCGGCGCGGCCATCGCCACGGTGACGGCGCAGTTGATTGTGACCCTGGTGTTTGTCGGGGCCACCAGGAAGGATTTAGGATTTTTCAGTCAGGTGCGTTTATGGAAATGGACGCCCTGGAGTTATATGAGTACCATGATGAAGCTGGGACTGCCGTCGGCGATACAGAATCTTTTGTATACCGGCATTTCCATGGTGCTGACAAGGATTGTGGCTTCCTGGGGGGATTTAGGGATCGCGGCCCAGAGAGTCGGCTCCCAGGTGGAATCAATCTCCTGGATGACGGCGGACGGATTTGCGGCGGCGATCAACTCCTTTGTGGGACAGAATTATGGCGGGAAGCAGTATAAGCGGGTGAAGAACGGTTATTTTATCGCCGCGGGAGTGATGTTTGTGTGGGGAATCTTTTGTTCCCTGGTGCTCATTTTCCTGGGGGAACCGATCTTTAAACTGTTTATCAGCGAACCGGAGATTGTTCCCATCGGCGTCAGCTATCTGACGGTGCTTGGAATTTCACAGATGTTTATGTGTATTGAACTGACTACGGTGGGCGCGCTGTCCGGCATGGGAAAGACCTTTCTCTGTTCCGTGGTCAGCATCGTGCTTACCTCGTCCAGAATTCCGCTGGCGGTCATCTTAAGCGGAACCGGGCTCGGACTTGACGGAGTCTGGTGGGCGGTCAGCATTAGTTCGATTATAAAAGGAATTGTGTTCTTTATTTGCTTTTTGACGGTATCGAGGAAACTTACGGAGGGTACGAAGGGATGAAGAAAAACAAGTGGATGAAACAGATCTGCTGTCTGGTATTAATTGGCGTCATGACCTGTGGGGAGACCACTTCGGTGTGGGCCACCTCCCAGGCGGAAAAAGAGAAAAAGGAAGCGCAGCAGAAGCTGGAGGAAGCCAACAAGGCGGCCAGGGAGGCGGAGGCCAACAAGGCGGCCACCCAGAATCAGGTGAAACAGTTGAATGCAGAGCTGACGGCCCTGCTTTCCGATATTCATATTCTGGAAACGGATATGGCCAACAAGGAATTGGAGATCGCCCAGGCGGAGGAGGATTACGCCGCCGCCGTACAGCAGGAATCGGAGCAGTACAGCGCGATGAAGAAGCGGATTCAGTATATGTATGAGCAGGGGGACACCGAGTACCTGGACGTGCTGTTCCAGGTGAAGAGCATGGCGGATCTGCTCAACAAGACGGAATATATGACGGAGATCTATTCCTACGACCGGCGGCAGCTGGATTCCTACCGGGAGGCCAAGCAGCAGGTGGAGGATACGAAGGCACGGCTCTCCGACGAGAAAGCCGAGATGGAAGTGATGGAGCTGGAATACAAGGAACAGCAGGGCCAGCTAGAGTCCACCATCTCCAAGAAGAAAAAAGAAGTCAGTGATTTTGACGCCCAGTATGCCCAGGCCAAGAAGGATGCGGCGGCCTATGCCAAGACCGTAGAGCAGAAGAACGCGCAGATCAGAAAAGCCCAGGAGGAAGCGGCGAGAAAGAAAGCGGCGGAAGAGGCGGCGAAGAAGGCGGCAGAGGAAGCGGCCAAGAAGAAAGCATCTTCCACATCAACCAAGTCCTCCACCTCCAATTCCAAGGCGCCTTCCTCCAGCACGACCAAGAAGACCAACGGACCGACGGCGACGAAGAGTACCGGCGGAACGGCTGAGGGACGGGCGATTGCCGATTACGGACTCACCTTTGTGGGAAATCCTTATGTGTACGGAGGCACCAGCTTGACCAATGGGACCGACTGTTCCGGATTTACCCAGGGAGTCTATTCCCACTTTGGATATACCATACCGAGAAACTCTGCGGCCCAGAGAAGCGCGGGGCGGGAAGTTGCCTATGAGGATGCCCAGCCGGGCGATTTGATCTGTTACGCGGGCCATGTGGCGATCTACATCGGAGATGGACAGATAGTGCATGCCAGCACGCCGACTACGGGAATCAAGGTGAGTCCGGCGGCTTACCGTACCATATTGTCGGTGAGACGGATTATTGGGTGATAGGATGGAACTGATTGACGTGATTGAGACAAGGTGTGATTACATATGAGTAAGGGACAGGCAGGGGAAGATAAATTTAAACAGATGACGGAGACACCGGTACGCCAGCTGATACCGCGGCTGGCGGTGCCGACCATCATCAGTATGCTGGTGACTTCGATCTACAACATGGCGGATACATTTTTTGTGAGCCAGATCGGGACCAGTGCCTCCGGCGCGGTGGGAGTCATGTTCTCTGCCATGGCTATGATCCAGGCCATTGGATTTACCCTGGGGATGGGGAGCGGCAACTATATTTCCCGGTCCCTTGGTAACCGGGATGAGGAGACAGCGGGGCGTTCGGCGGCCACCGCTTTCTTTACGGCTGTTATCATCGGACTGGTGATTGCGGTGTTTGGAACTCTGTTTTCCAGGCCTCTGGTGTATGTGCTGGGAGCCACGGATACCATTGCTCCCTATGCCCAGGATTACGCCCTCTACATTTTGATTGGCGCGCCGTTCATGATCTCCTCCTTTGTGCTCAACAATATCCTGCGGTCCCAGGGTAATGCGGTGTTCGCCATGGTGGGAATCACAGCCGGCGGCATCTTAAATATGGTGCTGGACCCCATTTTGATATTTGGATTCCACATGGGGATCTCGGGAGCGGCCATCGCGACCATGGTGAGCCAGATGATCAGTTTTGGTATTCTTTTGTATCAGTGCAATCACAATGACAGCTGTATTTCCATCCGTCTCAGACAATTTACCCCCACTCTCAAAATGTACGGGGAAATCCTTCACGCGGGCCTTCCGTCTTTCTGCCGGCAGGGCCTTGCCAGCGTGGCGGTGGTAGTCCTGAATTTTGCGGCCGGTGGGTACGGGGACGCGGCCATTGCGGCGATGTCCATTGTGTCGCGGTTTATGATGTTTATCAATTCCAGCCTGATTGGGTTCGGCCAGGGATTCCAGCCGGTGTGCGGCTTCAACTTCGGGGCGAAGCGGTATGACCGGGTGCTGGAGGCTTACTGGTTCTGCGTGAAGGTGGCCGTGATTATGCTGACGGTGTTCGGTGTCGTGTCGTTTGCATTTGCGGAGCCGATTATCACGGTGTTTAGGAGAGGGGACGCCAAGGTGATCGAGTATGGCACACTGGCCCTGCGGCTGCAGCTGCTTACCATGCCGTTTCAGGCCTGGGTGATCATGGTGAACATGCTGACCCAGTCGATCGGTTATGGATTCCGGGCCTCCTTGGTAGCCATGGGGCGGCAGGGACTGTTTCTGATCCCGGCGCTTCTTATTCTGCCCGGGATGTTTGGCATCTTCGGACTCCAGCTGGCCCAGCCCATCGCGGATATGCTGACCTTCGTGCTGGCCACGGTTGTGGTGGCGGGGGTGCTGCGGGAATTGAAAGAAATGAAGGGGGAAATGCCAGCAGAAATCTCAGAGGGAGTATCGTCTGTGGAGGCCGTTTCCCAGTGATATAAGCTTTCCCGGGTTACGGTCTTCCGGTCCGTTTGGAAACCGGAATCTTTCCAAAAAATGCTTGCGTAATCCGACAAGATGTGAGAGAATATAAACAAGTATGATGTGATAAATTTAACAAAGTACTTAAGTATGATGATTACTTATTTGAAAGGAGTTTTACAATGATTTATTCACATGAAGTAGAAGAGATGTGTACAGTAGCACAGGGCGTTCATCATGGTGCCGCTCCAATCCCAGAAGAAGCAAAATGGGTGAAATCAAAACAGGTAACAGACATTTCAGGATTAACACACGGTATCGGCTGGTGTGCACCTCAGCAGGGCGCATGTAAGCTGACCCTTAACGTAAAAGAAGGTATTATTCAGGAAGCGCTTGTTGAGACCATCGGATGTTCCGGTATGACTCACTCCGCAGCAATGGCAGCAGAGATTCTTCCAGGACTGACTGTACTGGAAGCATTGAACACAGACCTTGTCTGCGATGCCATCAACACCGCTATGAGAGAATTATTCTTACAGATCGCATACGGAAGAACCCAGAGCGCGTTCTCCGAGGACGGACTTCCTATCGGTGCAGGTCTTGAGGATTTAGGAAAAGGACTTCGTTCCCAGGTTGGTACGATGTATGGCACACTGAAAAAAGGTCCTCGCTATTTAGAGATGGCAGAAGGCTATGTAACCGGCATCGCTTTGGACGCGGAAGACCAGATCATCGGTTATCAGTTCGTAAGCCTTGGCAAGATGACAGACTTCATCAAGAAGGGTGACGATCCTACAACTGCTTATGAGAAAGCAAAAGGCCAGTATGGCCGCGTTGCCGACGCAGTGAAGATTATCGACCCGAGATGCGAGTAATTTTGCAGCTAAAGTTTTAGAAAGTACATAGTCAAAAAATTCAGGAGGACAATGTAATGGCATTATTTGAATCATATGAGAGACGTATCAAACAGATCAATGAAGCATTAAACAGCTACGGCATCGCTTCTATCGAGGAAGCAGAGAAGATTACCAAGGATGCCGGCTTAGACGTATACAAGATGGTTGAGAGCATTCAGCCAATCTGCTTTGAGAATGCAAAATGGGCATACACCGTAGGCGCGGCAATCGCCATCAAGAAAGGCTGCAGAAAAGCTTCTGACGCGGCCGCCGCAATCGGCGAGGGCCTTCAGGCATTCTGTATCCCAGGTTCCGTTGCCGACCAGCGTAAAGTAGGTTTAGGCCACGGAAACTTAGGCAAGATGCTGCTGGAAGAGGAGACAGACTGCTTCTGCTTCTTAGCTGGACATGAGTCCTTTGCAGCTGCCGAGGGCGCGATCGGTATCGCCGAGAAAGCCAACAAGGTTCGCCAGAAACCTCTGCGCGTCATCTTAAACGGTTTAGGAAAAGACGCAGCACAGGTTATTTCCAGAATCAACGGATTTACATATGTAGAGACCGAGATGGACTACTACACAGGCGAAGTAAAAGAACTGTGGAGAAAATCCTACTCTGAAGGCTTAAGAGCCAAAGTAAACTGCTACGGTTCCAATGATGTAACCGAGGGCGTTGCCATCATGTGGAAAGAGGGCGTAGACGTTTCCATCACCGGAAACTCCACCAACCCAACCCGCTTCCAGCACCCGGTAGCAGGTACTTACAAGAAAGAATGCAACGAGAAAGGCAAGAAATACTTCTCCGTAGCATCCGGCGGCGGCACAGGCCGTACCCTTCACCCAGACAACATGGCAGCCGGCCCTGCTTCCTACGGCATGACCGATACCATGGGACGTATGCACTCCGATGCACAGTTCGCAGGTTCTTCCTCCGTACCGGCTCACGTAGAGATGATGGGTCTGATCGGCGCAGGTAATAACCCGATGGTTGGTATGACTGTGGCTGTGGCTGTTTCGATTGAGGAAGCGGCGAAAGAGGGTAAGTTTTAGTAAAATTAAAAACTAAAGAGATGAAATAGAACCGCACTAATCTTTCATGGTTGGTGCGGTTTTTGAGACTAAAAAGATATAGAAAAGCAATTTTAGTGATTTTCAATGGCATTTTCCAAAAGAGACCTTAGATGTATTATCTTACAATTTAATATTTGGAGTCATAAATATATCTACAAATATAAAGAAGTTGAAATAGGAAAATTACTATATGAGGACTATGTGGCAAAGATAATTTGCAGCGAACAAGATTTTATTGAGCGTCTGAAATATTGGGAAGGTGAGTTAAATTGGAGATAAAACAATATATATAGTAGCAAAAATTTTCGACAGAAAAGGTTGTTTAGCTTATCAATGTAAGACTGTAAATGAGGCCCGTTGTCTGCTGGGGACATTAGAAGCATTGCGGGCAGATGGTTTACAGATTGTTATACTTGATAGTCCAGAAATATATTCAGAATATGAGCCATATTCTTATGTGGAGGATATGAAAAAATTTATTGACATGGTAAGTCAAATGAATCGTGCAGCATAGGTTTGACATTATTATTTCCTTAGTATTATATGATTAACAGAGAAATGAATGTATGCGCAATGTGCCAAAAAAGTCTGTCATATAATAGAGAAAAGGTGTGAGTTATCAAGAATTATTAGAGAAATAGGACAAGAGCAGAAGTGGGCAATGGGTGGCTGTCGCAGACGAAAGATTTGGTCGGCGACGGCCTTTTTGTTTCTTATGTAACTACTTCTCAGACTCCCCCTGACACCCGCAGTTCGTAACCAAATGTTCCGTCAGGCCGCGTTCCTTCACCATGCAGTAGCCCCCACAACTGCAGACGCATTTCCAGACACGTTCGCCGGATTTAGTATTCCAGTACCATTTGGTCTCCAAGTCGCCAAAGGTTTGGCCGGGCTCGACCGGTTTGATTTTTTTGCTCATCATACGTTCCTCCCATGCGTCTATTATAACATTTTATTCCGGGGATTTTACTGGTAATATTTGTCAGAAAATGGGGCAAAAAAAGCCCCGGGGAGTTACCCGGGACTTCGATAGTCAGGGTGCACAGTCACCCTGTGAACTCAATTGTGATGCCCCGCATGATGCCCGGAGCTGTGGCGGCTGCGGCCTTCATCCAGGCTGCCATCCGCATTAAAATAACAGTGGTCGCCATCAATCTCATGTTCCCCCGTCACCATATGACCGTCGGAGGCGAGATAGTAGCAGTGATCGGTCTGGCAGTGCCATCCGGTTGCCATATACCCGTCAGGATTGAAATAGTACCACTGGTCATCAATACTTTGCCAGCAGTCTTTATAATACTGTCCATCGGAAGTACAATACCACCAGCCGTTGGAATCTTCCTTCCAGCCCGCTTCGCTTACAACTGCGGTGGTTTCCGGCACGGAGGTTTTTGTCTCCTGGGTCTGCTTTCCGCTCTGTGCCCCTGCTGTTTGGTTATTGCCTGCCGTCGTCCCCGTGGATGTGTATGGACATACCCCGTCCGGATGCAAATGTGCCGGATATCCGCCACAATGATAGTGATAACTGCCAAGCCCGCTCTTGTTTTTATTGTCTTTGTGTCCACCGTGAGAATCAGTCCTGCCGGAATGCGCCTCTGCCTCCATCGTAAATGGAGATGCCGGAATCACGGTGATGGCAGAAGCCAGCAAGAAACCGCTCATCAGATAAACAACCGTTTTTTTAATACACTTTTTCATAGAAAGAACCCCCTTGTCCGTATTTGACTTCATTATACTACGAACCACAGGAAAATACCATCCCCTGGTTTCGACATTGCCCGCCCCTGGGATCATCCTCTCCGGTGAGCATTAATTTATCAGCCGGAGAGTATGTTCATTACATGAAAAATGTCCGGCATGATATTTGAATTGCCATATTCAAAAATCCCTGTTATACTATGTGATGCCGGGTGATTTCCCGGCCATGACGACAACATAATCAGACACAGAAGAACAGGGGAAAGAGTACTATGCAGTTGGAGAATAATCTGGGCAGAGACAATATCAAGACGCTGGTGGTGCGGCTGGCAATTCCGTCTATGCTGGCCCAGTTTGTCAGTGTGTTTTACAGCATTGTAGATAGAATGTATATTGGAAATATTTCCGGCGTGGGAGAACTGGCGCTGGCGGGAGTGGGCATCTGCGGCCCCATTGTGACGTTAATCAGTTCTTTTTCCGCATTGATTGGGTTCGGCGGAACGCCGCTTCTGGCAATCCGCATGGGAGAGAAGAATACGGAGGCCGCCAGAAAGGTGCTGGCCAATAGCTTTATGATGCTGATGGTGCTGGCCGTTTGTCTGACCGGGGCGTCGCTTCTGGTGAAAGACCACCTGCTGATGTGGTTCGGAGCCAGTGAGGCGACTTTTTCCTATGCCAACGACTATATCACCATCTATCTGTGCGGAACCGTGTTTGCCCTGATTGCCGCCGGCTTAAACCAGTTTATCATTTGCCAGGGCTTTGCTAAAATTGGAATGAAGACGGTTATGCTGGGGGCCATCGTCAACATGGTGCTGGACCCGGTATTTATCTTTGGCTTTCATATGGGGGTAAAAGGCGCCGCCCTCGCCACCGTGATGGCGCAGGCCTGTTCCGCCACCTACATTCTGTTCGTATTATTTGGCAAAAAGGTGCCGGTCAAGATTACATTTTCCGGCTATGAGAGGGGAGTGTGCAGGCGGATTTTAACGCTGGGCTTCTCTCCATTTATCATCATTGCGCTGGATAATGTACTGATTATTACCATGAATACCATCCTCCAGTCCTACGGCGGTCCGGAACGGGGCGATATGATGGTTACCTGCGGGACTATCATGCAGAGCTTTATGCTGATGGTGACCATGCCGCTGGGCGGGATCACGGCGGGAACCCAGTCAATTCTAGGCTACAATTACGGTTCAAGACAGGTGAACCGGGTGCGCCGCGCGGAGAAGGAGATTTTAAAGATCACCATTCTGTTTACTGCGGCGATGTTTCTATTCTCCCAGACCTGCTCGAAGTTCTTTGTACTGATTTTCACCAGAAACCCGGAGTATATCGCCATGTCCGTGAAAGCGATCCGGATCAGCACATTGATGATCATCCCGCTGGCCTGCCAGTATACGGTGGTGGATGGATTTACCGGCATGGGAATTGCGAAAGTTGCCATTTCCCTGTCTCTGTACCGGAAACTGCTGTTCTTTATTGTAGTGACGCTGCTTCCCCGCTATTTCGGTGTGGAGGCCGTGTTCTATACGGAGCCGATCATCGATCTCGCCGCAGCGGTGATGTCCGGTGCGGTCTATATGCTTTTCAGCGGCAGAATATTGAAGAAACGACTGCTGGAGGGACGAAGAGTCCGAACTTAATGCGTGAAAGCGCATTCAGAAAAATATAAGAAATCTTAAGATACATTGCCCGCTGCCTTGTGATATGATAAAGAAAACCCGAAAAAGCAAGGAGGTACTCCAATGAAAATGCTTTTCAAACAGCGCCTGTTCTCCTGGTTTGACAGCTATGATATCTATGACGAACAGGGCAATGTGATGTTTGTAGTAAAAGGCCAGCTGTCCTGGGGCCACTGCTTAAAAATCTATGACACCGCGGGCCGCGAACTGGGCACGGTGATGGAAAAGGTACTTACCTTTCTGCCGGCCTTTGATCTCTACGAGGAGGAACGCTACATCGGCCGTGTGAAAAAGGAATTCACTTTCTTCATGCCGAAATTCCACTTAGAATGCCGTGACTGGAATATCACAGGCGACATTCTGGAGTGGGATTACCAGGTGAAAAACAACATGGGCGCTACGGTAGCCATGGTGGAAAAGAAACTGTTCAATTTCACAGACACCTACGAGATTGATGTGATGAATTCACAGGATGTGCTTCACGTTTTGATGATCGTCCTGGCCATTGATGCCGCAAAATGTTCCAATAACTAAAAAACGGATCACATGTTTCACCTTGACAAACTGCCAGGTTCGATGATATAAATAATACGTAACACCAAATATAGAATAGACAGGAGCTGAAAGGATGTATACAATTTCTTGCTAATGAATCGAAACTGCATAAGGAGACTTGCGATGGAGCCATCCGTCTGTTTCGTTATGCACATGCAAGAAAGTATTCGTCGTTTCCGCTTATCCATAGAAGACCAGCAGTCCGTATGCCTGTAAACCAGGGATCAGTCCGTTGTTGTGTATTCGAAAAGCCGCAGGAAGAGACTTTCTTGCGGCTTATTTTAATTCCGCCCGGGGAAATGTGCCGCAGGCGGGATGGATACACAAGGAGGTGGGGCATTTATGGCATTGATTCATATATCAGACCTTACATTTGCCTATGAGGGCAGTTATGATCCTATATTTGAACATGTTTCTTTCAAGATTGACACCAGCTGGAGACTGGGGTTCATCGGGAGGAACGGACGTGGGAAGACCACATTTTTGAATTTGCTGCTTGGAAAATACGAGTATTCTGGGTCAATCTTTGCGCCGGACATGGAATTTCAGTATTTCCCCTGCGAGGTGGGAGACCGCTCCAGGATGACCATGGAGATTCTGGAGGAAATGCTTCCGGCCGGGGACAGCTGGAGAATTTACAAGGAGCTGAACCTGCTGGAGGTAAACGAAGATGTGCTGTTTCGTCCATTTGATACCTTAAGCAACGGGGAACAGACGAAAACGCTGCTGGCGGCGCTGTTTGCCGGGGAGAGCCGGTTTCTTCTGATCGACGAGCCGACCAACCATCTGGATACGGCCTCCAGGGAACTGGTGGCGGAATATTTACGCGGAAAACAGGGATTTATCCTGGTGTCCCATGACCGTCATTTCTTAGACCAGACGGTGGACCATATTTTATCTATCAACAAGGCGGATATCGAGGTACAGAAGGGCAATTTCTCTTCCTGGTGGGAAAATAAGGAACGGCAGGACCATTTGGAACTGACGCAGAATGAGCGGCTGAAGGGGGAGATCAAACGGCTGGAAACAGCGGCCAGACGGACGTCCAGCTGGTCCGACAAGGTGGAAGGCACCAAGTTTCAGGGCAAACATTCCTGCGGCTTAAGGCCGGACCGCGGTTTTATCGGCCACAAGGCTGCCAAGATGATGAAGCGGGCCAAGACCATCGAGGACCGTCAGCAGACCGCGGTTGAAGAGAAATCCAAGCTGCTGAAGAATATTGAGCATGCCGAGCCGCTGAAGTTGTATCCCCAGCGGCACCATGCGGGCCGGCTGGCGGCAATCCGGGACATGGAGATCCGCTATGATGTGAGAACCATCTGCGGCCCCGTCAGTCTGGAGATTAAACAAGGCGACAGAATCTGCCTGGCCGGGCCAAACGGGTGTGGGAAGTCCAGCATATTAAAGGCGGTTCTGGGAGAGGCGGTTCCATATGAAGGCAGTCTGAATCTGGCTTCCGGATTGAAGATCAGCTATGTCTCCCAGGACACCTCCCATCTAAAGGGAAGCCTCAGTGATTACGCCAAAGCTCAGGGGATTGATGAGACGCTTTTTCGGGCGCTGCTTCGAAAACTGGATTTTGAGCGGGTACAGTTTGAAAAGAAGTTAGAGCAGCTGAGCGGCGGCCAGAAAAAGAAGATTCTCATAGCCGCCAGCCTGTGTGAACAGGCCCATCTGTATATCTGGGATGAGCCGCTGAACTTTGTGGATGTGCTGTCCAGGATTCAGATTGAGGAGCTGATCTTAACATACAGGCCGACGCTGCTGTTTGTGGAACACGATGTGATGTTCCAGGAGCATGTAGCGACGGAGGTGATCAGATTATAGAGAAGCCATGACAAAAAATGGGATCTGCCGGTGATGTAACGTGGCAGATCCCATTTCCTGTCTATGAACAGGAATTAGTGGTCATAGTCGTAGGCCATGATCTTTTCTCCTTTTGTATCGAATTCCCCGGTAAAGGAAAAACCGAGCCGCTGGTACAGCGCGATGGCGGCCTGATTGGTATCATAGACACTTAAATAGACCCGTCGGCTTCCGTATTCCCTGTGAAGACGTTTGAGCAGCCCGGCAACAGCAGCTTTGCCGTACCCAGCGCCCTGATGGTTCTTATCAATCAGAAGCCGGTCCAGCCACACCTGCCCCTCCGGTCTTGGCTGTGGAAAGAAGCCGTACATCGCAAAGCCAATCAGCGTCTCCCCATCGTAAATTCCCACCGGCCGCCACAGACTCAGTTCCTCTGCCTCAGCCAGACATTCTTCCACACTTTCTATAAAACCGGACTGCTCCGGGAACAGCTCCAGCGCTACGATTTCCTCCCGGTTCTCCAAAGTTACAGGTTCAAAATGCATATTCATGATCACACCTCTTTACTTGATAAAACGCAGGTTTATCCGCCTGCCATTGAGGCTTATTTTAACAAAGGGCCGGGGAAATGTCAAATGACCAGCTGGCTGGGAGGGAGAAACACTGAAAAATCATGATTGATATAAGTAAATAGAAGAGTAGAAAAGAAATATTTGTTGAAATACTTGTTCAAAGGACGAACTTATAGTAGACTTTAGTTATTAATAAGTAACGGAGATATCATATATGGCTGAGCAATTTAATAATAGTATTAAAATCCTTTTCGTATGCCACGGCAACATCTGCCGTTCCCCCATGGCAGAGTTTGTGATGAAAGATATGGTAAAGCGTGATGGGATGGAAGATCAGTTTTTGATCGCGTCCGCGGCCACCAGCACGGAGGAGATTGGGAATCCGGTTCATCGTGGGACCAGGAATCAGTTACGGGAGCATGGGATTGATCCGTCGGGGAAGAGGGCGGTGCAGCTACGGAGAAGTGACTATGAGAAATATGATTTTCTGATCGGGATGGATCAGTGGAATATGAGACAGATGGAGCGGATACTGGGGAAGGATGAGGAAGGGAAGGTGTTCCGGCTGCTGGATTTTACACAGTCACCGGGAGATATTGCGGACCCTTGGTATACGGGGGACTTTGACGCGACTTACCGGGATGTTTTGAGAGGGTGTGGGGCGCTGTTGGAATACATTAATAAAAGAAGTTTTATGTAAATGATATGTGAGATATGAAAAAAACGTTTCAGATCAGTTGATTCAGAAACGTTCTTTTAGCATTATTGTCATATTGTGGTGGTTGGCAGCAAATCCCTCACCACTTCCCCCGCAATCAACAGCCCAGCCACCGGCGGCACAAAGGAAATGCTGCCGGGAACGGCGCGTTTGCTGGTGACTTCTTCGCTTGCGATCTGTGGTTTCAGCGGCTCTTCCCTGGAATAAAGAACCTTCAAATGATAAATTCCACGGGTTTTCAATTCCCGTCTCATCACGCGGCATAAAGGGCAGACGGAGGTTTTGGAGATATCGGTGATCTCGAACAGCTCCGCGTGAAGTTTATTGCCGGTTCCCATGGAGGCGAGGAGCGGGATTTGGCGGGCAGCGCAGTATTCGGCCAGGGACAGCTTGGCGGCGACCGTGTCGATGGCGTCCACAATATAATCAATGGTTCCGGGGATTTCCGCGAACAATTGATTGATATTCTCCGGGAGGATAAATCGTTCGAAGGTGAGGACGTTTGCAGCCGGATTGATATCGGCAATCCGGCGTTCCATTACCTTTGTCTTGAACTGCCCCACAGTGCTGTGGCAGGCAATACTTTGGCGGTTAATGTTGGTTACGGCCACTTCGTCCGGGTCCACGAGGATCAGGCGGCCGACGCCGCAGCGGGCCAGGGCCTCGATGCAGTGGGAGCCGACGCCGCCCACACCAAAGATCATGACAGTGGAAGAGGAGAGCTTTGCAAGTCCCTCCTCCCCAATTAAAAGCTGTGTTCTGGAAAATTCGTTTATCATAATGTTGACTCCTGTGGGGATACTACTATTGGTTAAAGCAGGGTATAGCCTGGCTTCGCCAGCTGTTCTTTTACCAGGTCCGCCAGCGTCACTTGGTCTACCACCTGGTTGATGGCATCGTTTAACTGCCGCCACACATCGAGGGTGACGCAGGTATTGCTCCGTCCGCAGGGCTCGTTTGAATCAAGACAGGCCACAGGGGCCAAACTTCCCTCGGTCAGGCGCAGGATCATGCCCACCGTATACTCCGACGGATCTTTCGTCAGCATATATCCGCCCTGGGCGCCGCGCATGCTTTTTACGTAGCCGGCACGGGAGAGAATGGTGACAATCTGCTCTAAATATTTTTCCGAGATGTCCTGCCGTCTGGCGACCTGGTTTATCTTGGTACATTCATCCGGGTGAAGGGCAAACTCCAACATCATGCGCAGGGCATACCGTCCCTTTGTTGAAATTTTCATTTGAAAATACCGCCTTCCTATTTCTTATCAAGTTAGTATGATATCCATATTGTACACGATTGCATGGAAAAAGTAAACTTCCATTTTATTGGCAAAAGATGTATAATAAAAACCAATACGCTAAAAGGGGCATCGCATAGGACATTAGGGGGACTGAAGCTGTGAGAGGAAGTCATAAGACAAAGACCATCATGATGACGGATGGTGTGATATGGAAACAGCTGCTGGCATTTTCCATGCCGCTGTTGATGGGTAATTTATTCCAGCAGTTGTACAATACGGTTGACTCGGTCGTGGTTGGCAATTACATCGGCAGTGAGGCGCTGGCGGCGGTGGGCTCCAGCAACTCGCTGATTAACCTGATTATTGGTATGTTTATGGGAATTGCCACCGGAGCCGGCGTGATCATTTCCCAGTATTACGGGGGGCAGGAGGAGCAGAAGCTTCACTGGGCGGTGCATACCTGTATGACCCTCAGTATTTTGGGGGGAATTCTGCTGACGGTAGTCGGCATTGTGATTTCCCCTACGATTCTCAGATGGATGGGGACACCGGAGGAGGTTATGACAAACTCCGTAGTGTATTTCCGTATCTTCTTCGGCGGTTCGCTGTTTAATCTGGTCTATAATATGGGTGCCGGTATTCTGCGGGCGGTGGGAGATTCCAGGAGGCCGCTGTATTATTTATGCGTGTCGTCGGTAGTCAATATCGTTCTGGATCTGGTGTTTGTGGTGGTGTTTCACATGGGCGTGGCCGGTGTGGGGTATGCCACGGTTACGGCGCAGATGATCTCGGCCCTGCTTGTGATGGCGGCGCTGATCCGCTCCAAGGAGTCTTACCGGCTGGAACTGTCCAAGCTGAGGATTGACAAGCGGATGATGAAACGGATTCTGGAGATAGGCATTCCCAGCGGCATCCAGCAGTCCATCATTTCCTTATCCAACGTGATTGTGCAGGCCAATGTCAACAGCTACGGCGCCGCAGCCATGGCCGGATTCGGCGCTTACTGCAAAATCGACGGCTTTGTGATGCTGCCGCTCCAGAGCTTCTGTATGGCGGCCACCACCTTTACAGGCCAGAACGTGGGAGCCAGGAACATTCCCAGAGTCAAGAAGGGGATTGTTCAGGGACTTGCCATCGGCGCGGTTTATACGGTGGTCATGTCGGTGGTGCTGTTCTTCGGAGTGGACCGGGTTTTGCGGATTTTCTCCTCGGACGCGGCGGTGCTGGAATACGGACACCGGACCATGTATCTGCTGCTTCCGTTTTATATGACCATGACGGTGCATAATATCCTGATGGGCAGTTTCCGCGGAGCCGGCAAGACCATGGTATCCATGTTGATCGGGGTGGGAAATATGTGTATTCTGCGTATGATTTATATCAATTTCGCAGTCCCGTTTTTCCCAAGCTACGACGCGGTTCTGCTGTGTTATCCCATTACCTGGATTACGACAATGCTTATGGATATTGTATACTGTTTTAAAGCGCCTTGGCTGCCAGGGTATGCCGGTGGGGCCGTAAAATCGAAGCAATAGATCACAAACCACAGATCGTAAACCACTGATCATAAACCATAGATGTCAGATTAAGATATAGAAGGAGTTCATATGAGACAGGGATTTATCAGGACGGCGGCATCAACGCCGAAGATCCGGGTGGCTGACCCGGCATACAATGCAGACCAGATTTACGAGAGGATGCAGGAGGGAAACAGAAACCAGGCCGATATCATGGTGTTTCCGGAACTGTGCTTAACTGCCTATACCTGCGGCGATTTATTCCTCCAGGATACCTTGCTGCGAAGCGCAAAAGAGGAGTTAGACCGTCTGGTCACCCGTTCCGAGGGGATGGAGATGCTGACGGCCGTGGGACTTCCCTGGCAGCAAAACGGCAAGCTCTACAACGTGGCGGCAGTATTCACCGACGGGAAACTTCTCGGTCTGGTGCCGAAAACCAATCTTCCCAACTACTCTGAATTTTATGAAGTGAGACATTTTACTCCAGGCAGTCCGATGGTTGCCATGGTTCCCTGGCGGGACGGCCTGGTTCCTATGGGGACGAATCTGTTGTTCCGGTGCAGCAGCGTGCCGGGACTCTGCGTGGCGGCGGAGATCTGCGAGGACGTGTGGGCGCCCTGTCCGCCAAGTATTGCCCATACCTTGGCGGGAGCCACCGTGGTTTTAAACTGTTCCGCCAGTGACGAGACCGTGGGAAAGGACACTTACCGGGAGTCTTTGATCACCGGTCAGTCCGCAAGGCTGGTCTGCGGTTATGTTTACGCCAATGCAGGTGAGGGAGAATCCACCCAGGATCTGGTGTTCGGCGGCCATAACCTGATCGCCGAGGACGGAATCTGTCTGGCAGCCTCCAGGCGGTTTCAGAATGAGACCATATACGCCGATATGGATTTGGACAGAATCGCCATCGACAGACGAAGAATGAACACCCACCCGGCAGCAACCGGCGGCTATTATACCGTGAACTTCACACTGCCGGACCGTGATGTTATATTGAGGCGATCGATTGACAATTCGCCGTTTGTGCCGAAGAATGAGTCAGAGCGGCGGAAACGCTGCGAGGAGATTCTCTCCATCCAGGCCATGGGACTGAAAAAACGTCTGGGGCATACCAATACCTCCTGCGCGGTGCTCGGCATTTCCGGCGGACTGGATTCCACTCTGGCACTGCTGGTGACAGCCAGGGCCTTTGATCTTTTGGGGCTTCCCAGAGAGCAGATTGTGGCCGTGACCATGCCCTGCTTTGGAACCACCGACAGAACCTACCAGAACGCCTGCACCATGACTCAGAAGTTAGGAGCCACTTTGAAAGAGGTGGATATCAGGACTTCCGTAACCCAGCATTTTGCCGATATCGGACAGGACTTATCCAACCATGACGTGACCTATGAAAACGGCCAGGCCAGAGAGCGGACCCAGGTTCTCATGGACATCGCCAACCAGACCGGCGGTCTTGTGGTGGGCACCGGGGATATGTCGGAACTGGCTCTCGGCTGGGCCACCTACAACGGCGACCACATGTCCATGTACGGGGTAAATGCCTCCGTTCCCAAGACACTGGTGCGCCATCTGGTCCGTTATTACGCGGATACCTGTGGGGAAGCGGAGTTAAGCGAGGTGCTTCTTGATGTGCTCGACACTCCTGTGAGCCCGGAACTGCTTCCGCCGGAGGACGGCGTGATCGCCCAGAAGACGGAGGATTTGGTGGGGCCATACGAACTGCATGACTTTTACCTCTACTATGTATTGAGATTTGGATATGAGCCGTCCAAGATCCTTTGGATGGCGGAGAAGGCCTTTGAGGGAATCTATGAAAGAGAAACCATTCTCAAATGGTTAAAAGTATTCTACCGCCGGTTCTTCAGCCAGCAGTTCAAACGCTCCTGTCTGCCGGACGGCCCGAAGGTGGGGTCCGTGTCGGTATCGCCCCGTGGAGATCTGCGGATGCCAAGCGATGCCTGCGGCCGGATCTGGCTGGAGGAACTGGAGCATTTACAATAAGAGAGGAAAAAACAGTTATGATAAGCAGTACCAGCAACACACAGGTAAAACAGGTGGCGGCGCTGACCAGGAAAGCGAAATACAGAAAAGAGACGGGACTGTTTGTGGTGGAGGGCGTGAAGATGTTCTCAGAGCTTCCCAAAGACCGCATCCATGCTGTTTACGCCACGGAGAAATTCATGGCGAACAGCAGCCATAAGGCCATGATGAAGAATGTAAAAAAAATAGAGACGGTGACGGACGATGTATTAAAAGCCATGTCCGATACTCAGACTCCACAGGGAATTCTGGCGCTGGTGAAGCAGTATGAATATAAAGTGGATGACATTTTAAAGGCACCGGGACCCGCCCACATTATGATTCTGGAGACCATCCAGGACCCGGGCAATTTAGGAACCATATTAAGAGCGGGAGAGGGGGCCGGCGTGACGGGAATCATCATGAACAGCACCACCGCCGACATTTACAATCCAAAGGTCATCCGTTCCACCATGGGTTCCATTTACCGGGTGCCGTTTGTCTATGTGGATGACTTGAAAACGACTCTGAACCTGTTAAAAAACCAAAATATTCATGTATTTGCAGCTCATCTGGCGGGTAAAAACAGCTATGATGAGGAAGACTATCAAGGTGGCACCGGTTTTCTGATTGGAAATGAAGCAAATGGTCTGACGGATGAGACAGCCGCGCTGGCCGACACCTTCATCCGCATTCCCATGCTGGGCCAGGTGGAATCCTTAAATGCAGCCGTGGCCGCTTCCATCCTGATGTTTGAAACCGCGAGACAACGGAGACAGATCTCTTTAAAGTTATAGAGATTTAATAACTTATTAATAGAATCTTTGTTGTTAATTTTATGAAATTATAGTATAATGTCTGTAAATTATTATATTCTTATGCAATTTGAATAGCATTAAGAATGATCAAAACACATAAGAATGATCGGGAAGGAGGAATGTAACGTGGCATCTGTTTGTTGGTTAATTGCCTTTGTGATTCTGATTGGTATCGAGATTGGGACGATGGCTTTGACTACGATCTGGTTTGCAGGAGGTGCGCTGCTGGCGTTTATTCTGTCGCTGTTTGGTGCGAGTGTGGAAGTACAGCTGGCGGTATTCGTCATTGTCTCCTTTATCCTGTTGTTCTTTACCAGGCCATTTGCAGCTAAGTATTTAAACAACAGAACGGTAAAGACCAATGTAGACAGTCTCATAGGGAAAACAGCAAGAATTACTTCCGATGTGAACAACTTAAACAGTACAGGCGCGGCGGTCGTAAACGGACAGGAATGGACGGCCAGGGCCATGCAGGATGAGGACATTTATACGGAAGGCACGCAGGTGGTGATCCGGGAAGTCCGTGGCGTGAAACTGATTGTGAGCAGTATGGAAAGCAAAGACAAAATGACAGAAACGAAGCAGTCGAAATAACGGTGAGAAAAAAGAAATCATCATAACAACAAGAGAACAGGGGGAATTAAAACATGGGAATATTTGCAGGATTTTTTGGATTTATCATTATTGCAATTATCGTTTTGCTGGTGCTGACATCCTGTATCAAGATCGTGCCGCAGGCACAGGCGCTGGTGGTGGAGCGTCTTGGCGCTTACCAGGGAACATGGTCCGTGGGACTTCATTTTAAGGTTCCGTTTATTGACCGTGTGGCAAAGAGAGTAATTTTGAAAGAGCAGGTTGTGGATTTTGCACCGCAGCCGGTTATCACCAAAGATAATGTTACCATGAGAATTGATACGGTCGTGTTCTTCCAGATCACCGACCCGAAGCTGTTTACTTACGGCGTGGAGAACCCGATCATGGCAATCGAGAACCTGACGGCCACCACCCTGCGTAATATCATCGGTGACTTGGAGCTTGACCAGACACTGACCTCCAGAGAGACCATCAACACGAAGATGAGAGCATCCTTGGACGTGGCGACTGACCCATGGGGTATCAAGGTAAACCGTGTCGAGTTAAAGAATATCATTCCCCCGGCGGCGATTCAGGATGCCATGGAGAAACAGATGAAGGCAGAGCGTGAGAGACGTGAGGCCATCCTTCGTGCGGAAGGTGAGAAGAAGTCTACCATCCTTGTAGCGGAAGGTAAGAAGGAATCTGTTATCCTGGATGCGGAGGCTGAGAAGCAGTCCGCCATCCTTCGTGCAGAGGCTGAGAAGGAGAAGAAGATCCGTGAGGCAGAAGGCCAGGCAGAGGCGATCTTAAAGATTCAGCAGGCCAATGCAGACGGTATCCGCTTCATCAAGGAGGCAGGCGCCGATATGGCAGTGCTTCAGATTAAGAGCCTGGAAGCATTTATGAAGGTGGCAGACGGTAAGGCGACCAAGATTATTATCCCGTCGGATATTCAGAACATGGCGGGGCTTGTGAAGTCCATTACGGAGGTTGCCAAAGATTCCTAAGTAGTGTCGAAGATTACCATAAAAAGATTCCAATAGGGTGCCTGATCTAAGGCGCCCTATTTTGAACATTCAGGCAGAGCAAAGACAGAAGGCGGCGGATGAGCAGGCAGTATGCTGGGAGGCATGATCGATGGAGATGAAACTGGATTTGTCAAAGGAATACGGCATTGTGCTGGAGGGCGGTGGTGCGAAAGGGTCTTATCAGATCGGCGCATGGAAGGCACTGAGAGAGGCAGGAGTCAAGATCCGGGGAATCGCCGGGGCTTCCGTCGGCTCGTTGAACGGCGCTCTGATTTGCATGGATGATCTTGACAAAGCGGAGTATATCTGGGAAAATATCAGTTATTCCAAGGTGATGGACGTGGAGGACGACGTCATTGAAAATGTGATGAAGATGGATTTAAAAGCCCTGAATTTTGGCAGTCTTGTCAGTGACGCGAAGCGGATTTTGAAGGACAAAGGGTTTGATATCACGCCCTTAAAGGAGCTGATAGAGGAAACCATTGACGAGGAAAAAATCCGCTCTTCCGACCGGGAACTGTATATCACCACCTATTCGGTCAGTGACAGGCGGCTTCTGACGGTGGATGTGAAGGAAGCGCCGGAGGGGGAGATCGGCGATATGCTGCTGGCCAGCGCTTATTTCCCGGCGTTTAAGAATGAGAAACTGAACGGCAAGCGCTACATGGACGGCGGCGGCTGGAACAATGTGCCGACGTCGGTTCTGTTAGAGCATGACTATAAGGATATTATTATTATCCGCATTTACGGTCTGGGATTTGACAGCGAGAAGGTGACGGAGATTCCGGAGGACTGCACGGTGTATCATATTGCGCCGAGACAGGATCTGGGCGGAATTTTGGAGTTTGACAAGAAGCGGGCCAGGAAGAATATGATGCTGGGGTATTATGATGCCAAACGTCTCCTGTACGGATTGTGCGGAAAGTGGTATTATATTGATGCACCCAATACGGAGGCCTATTATTTTGACAAGATGATGTCGGAACTGGAATGGATGAAGGCTTATATCCAGCCGGAACTGGATGAGGAAGCCATGGCGAATCTGGAAAGTTACCGGAATTACACGGAGCGGATCTTTCCGGCGGCGGCTGTGGAACTGAAATTGAAGGAAGACTGGGACTATAAGGATTTATATCTTGCCATTCTGGAGGCAGCTGCCAGAAAGATGAGAATCAGCCGGTTTCGGATCTACACGGTGGACGAGCTGGTGCGGCTGATTCAGAGGAATTTGGCAAAGGCAAACCATCCTTTGGAGGGAAGGAGCTGACTGGGGAAACGTCAAAGCAGGCTTGTTGAAGTTTTGCAGGGGATTCGTCTGAAGTGGACTGTCCCCTGGCGGCCTGTTGTTGAAAAAGAAAAAGGTTGCATATTTATACATTGCAGGTTATAATAATGCATAAATATACATAAAAATACATAGTAACAGGATCGGAGGATGGAATTATGAATTTAAAGGGCAGGAGTTTTCTGACATTGAAGGATTTTACACCGGAGGAGATTACCTATTTACTGGATTTGGCGGCAGAGTATAAAGAGAAGAAGAAAAACGGTGTGCTGACAGATACGCTAAAAGGAAAGAACGTGGCTTTGATCTTTGAGAAGACCAGCACCCGCACCCGCTGTGCGTTTGAGGTGGCGGCCCACGATTTGGGTATGGGAACCACGTACTTAGACCCAACCGGCTCCCAGATCGGCAAGAAGGAGAGTATTCCGGACACGGCGAGAGTGCTGGGACGGATGTATGAAGGGATTGAATACCGCGGATTCGGGCAGGATATTGTAGAGGAACTGGCAAAATATGCCGGTGTTCCGGTGTGGAACGGCCTGACCAATGAATATCATCCGACCCAGATGCTGGCGGACTTACTCACGGTGAGGGAGCAGCTTGGATATTTAAAGGGAGTGAAGCTGGTATATATGGGTGACGCCCGCTTTAACATGGGCAATTCCCTGATGATCGCCTGTTCCAAGATGGGGATGCATTTTGTGGCCTGTGCGCCGGAAAAATATTTCCCTGACGCGGACTTAGTGAAGCAGTGTGAGGAATATGCCGCGCTGTCAGGAGGCACGGTCACGCTGACTGCGGATGTGGAAGAGGGAACCAAGGATGCCGACGTTATTTACACGGATGTGTGGGTATCCATGGGCGAGCCGGATGAGGTTTGGGAAGAGAGAATCCGGGAGCTGACCCCTTATAAAGTGACAAAAGCGGTGATGGGAAATGCAAAGGACAGCGCGATCTTTTTACACTGTCTGCCTGCATTCCATGATTTGAAGACAAAGATTGGCAAGGAGATGAGCGGCCGTTTCGGCATCCAGGATATGGAAGTGACGGATGAGGTGTTCGAATCTGCCCAGTCAAAGGTATTTGACGAGGCGGAGAACCGGATGCACACCATCAAAGCGGTGATGGCGGCTACATTAGGAGCGTAAACATGATGTATGGACAGGAAAAACGAAAAAGTCCCAGAAATTTAACACTGATGATTGACTGGCTTCATATTATTATCGGGATACTGGTCGTGGTGATGGCTGTGGTGGTGTTTTTAAATCCTGAGGGATATATGATGCTGTTTCCGCTGATCTTTCTGCTGGCGGCGGTGCTGAATATCGTGAACAGCGTGTACCGGTATCATCAGAGCGGACGGGAAAAACGCAAGAAGGTCATTGCCATTGGACAGATGGCGCTGGCGGTGGCGCTGATCGGGATTGCGGTGGTCAGCGCGGTCAGCATCTGGAGGTAGGCATTTTGAAGACAGAAATACTGAAATTACTGAAGGAAAGCGACGGCTATCTATCGGGGCAGGAGTTGTGTGACAGTCTGGGCGTGTCGAGGACCGCGGTGTGGAAGGTGATTAAACAGCTGCGGGAGGAGGGCTACCGGATTGACGCGGTACAAAACCGGGGCTACCGTCTGGTGCTGTCCGCGGATGTGATCACCGAGGCGGAGTTAAGAAGCCAGCTGGAAGACGGACTGGCGGGCAGCCATTTGGAGTATCACGAGGAACTGGATTCCACCAACAACCGGGCCAAACGGCTGGGGGAGGAAGGCGCTCCGGACGGGACGCTGGTGACAGCCGACTATCAGACGGCCGGAAAAGGAAGACGGGGGAGAGGATGGGTGTCGGAGAGAGGCACCGGTATCTGGATGAGCCTGCTTCTGCGGCCGGATGTTCCCCCCTCCAGCGCTTCCATGCTGACGCTGGTGGCGGCCATGGCTGTGGTGAAGGGAATTAAAGAAGCCACCGGGCTGGACAGCGGGATTAAGTGGCCCAACGATATTGTGATGAATGGTAAGAAAATCTGCGGGATTCTCACGGAGATGAGTGCGGAGCTGGAACATATTCATTATGTGGTGATCGGAATCGGAATCAACGCCAATATCCGGGAGTTTCCGGAGGAAATCAGGGAGAAGGCCACGTCTCTGTATTTAGAATCAGGGGAGACGGTGGTGCGAAGCCGGGTGATTGCGGCGGTGATGAAGGCGATGAACCAGTATTACCGGGTGTTTGTGGAACATGGAGATCTGACCGGGTTTTTGGAGGAATATGAGGAGCATCTGGTCAACCGGGGGAGGGAAGTTGTGGTGCTGGCCCCGGGGGGAGAGTATCAGGGAATCAGCCTGGGTATTGACAAAACAGGGGAACTTCTGGTACAACTGAAAGATGGGACTGTGAATCATGTGGTTTCCGGAGAAGTATCGGTGAGAGGAATCTACGGATATGTTTAAAGAAAGACCGATCGGGTAAAGTTAGATATAGAAGATTTGGGACTGCTTGGAGGTTTGAGGGAGCGTACCAGCCAGTTATGAAGCGTTTTAGAATCAGGGGGTGCTGCATTTCGCGTGCGGTGCCACCTTTTTCTGCTGACAGGGGATAGACAGATGAATAATATTTATGAGAAACTGAAGGTACTGGAGAGAGAGGACGCACCCCTTGGGCGGGAAGAGCGTCTTGCGGCCATAAGCGGTCCGCTGCTTGCCTGGTATGAAGCCAACCGGCGGATTCTTCCTTGGCGGGAGGAGCCGGCGCCTTACCGGGTGTGGATCTCGGAGATCATGCTTCAGCAGACGCGGGTGGAGGCGGTGAAACCGTACTTTAACCGTTTTATGGAGGCGCTGCCCACGGTGGAGGATCTGGCGAAGGTGCCGGAGGACCGGCTGTTGAAGCTGTGGGAGGGCCTTGGGTATTACAACCGGGCCAGGAATCTCCAGAAGGCGGCCCAGGTGATTGTGGATCAATACGGCGGGCAGCTGCCGGCTTCTTATGAGGAACTGTTGACGCTGCCGGGGATCGGGAGCTACACGGCGGGGGCCATTGCGTCCATTGCCTACGGGATTCCGGTGCCGGCGGTGGACGGCAACGTGCTCCGTGTGCTTTCCAGAGTTTTGGCAAGTGAGGAGGATATTCTAAAGCAGTCGGTGAAGAAACAGATGGAGGACGACCTGCGGGGCGTCATCCCGGCTGACCGGGCCAGTGCTTTCAATCAGGGAATGATTGAGATCGGAGCTATCATCTGTGTGCCCAACGGACAGCCGAAGTGCGGGGAGTGCCCGCTGGAATCTATCTGTCTGGCCAGGCGCGGCGGGCTGACGGACCGCATTCCCTACAAGGCGCCGAAGAAGCCGAGAAAGATTGAGGAGAGAACGATTCTTTTATTGGAGTCAGGCGGCCGGATTGCCATTCAGAAACGACCGGACAAGGGGCTTCTCGCTTCTCTCTATGAGTTTCCCAACTTAGAGGGACATGTGGGGGAGGCGGAGATTGAACGTCTGATTGCCTTGGAGGGCGGCCGAGTCACCGGTATCGTCCCGCTGCCGCCGGCAAAACATATTTTCAGCCATGTGGAGTGGCATATGGCCGGATACCGGGTTGAAATTGAGGGAAATGTCCCAAAAGACTACATGATGGTGGAAAAAGAGGAAATAAAGACGAAATATCCGCTTCCGAATGCATTTTTGGCGTATACAAAGCTGGTATTTTGAGAACCATGAGAGGAGAGATGTTTCATGAGCAGACTGCTGTTTATAGTAAATCCCCGTTCCGGGAAAGCACAGGTGAAGAACCGGCTGCTGGATATTCTGGATATTTTCACCAAGGCGGGCTGGGAAACGATGGTTCATATCACGCAGGCTCCTCTGGATGCCAAACAAAAGGCGGCCGAGGCAGGCGGTGATGTGGACATGGTGGTGTGCAGCGGAGGGGACGGTACGCTCAGCGAGACCATATCCGGCATGATGGAACTGGAGAATCCGCCGGTGCTTGGTTACATTCCGTCGGGCTCCACCAATGATTTTGCGTCCAGCCTCCACATTCCCTCCAATATGAGGGCGGCGGCGGCCAATGTGATGGAGGGCACCCGTTATCCCATCGATATCGGGCGGTTCTGCAGGGAGCGGTATTTTGTGTATGTGGCGGGCTTTGGAGCATTTACGGAGGTATCCTACCAGACGCCCCAGGACAAGAAGAATGTGCTGGGACATCAGGCTTATATGCTGGAGGGGGTCAAGAGTCTGGTCAATTTGAAATCTTACCGGATGAAACTGGAGGCGGAGGATTTTACGCTGGAAGGAGATTTCATCTTCGGCATGGTGACCAACACCATCAGCGTCGGCGGCTTTAAGGGGCTGGTGACTCAGGATGTGGCGTTAAATGACGGGCTGTTTGAGGTGCTGATGATCCGCACGCCGAAGACGCCGCTGGATTTGAGCAACATTATCAACTACATGTTTTTGAAAGAGGAGCAGAATGAGTATGTGCATAAATTCAAGACCTCCTCTCTTCGAATTACATCGGAGGAGCCGGTGGACTGGGTGCTGGACGGGGAGTTTGGCGGCAGTCATACAGAGGTGGAAGTGGAGAATTTATCCCGAAAGATAGAAATTATGGCGAGTCTTGTAAAAAAACGTTGAAAAAAAGAGGACGGTAGTATATAATGACTAGTTGTGTAGGCGTTTAAGGGATTATAAATTTGAAAGGACGTTACTTGGTGGAAAAAGATAATTTTTTAGAGAAACTGGAGAAACTGGTTGAACTTTCGAAAGGGAAGCACCAGGCGTTAGATGTAACTGAGATTAATAACTTTTTTATAGGGGATAATCTCCTGGCGGAACAGATGGAGCAGATTTACAGCTATCTGGAAAGTCATAATATTGATGTAATCCCGGTCATTGATGACAGTCTTTTAGTGGATGAGTCTCTGCTTCTGGATGATGTGGATGACGATACCTTTATAAAGGATGTTGAGGAAGAAGATATTGATTTAGACGCCATTGATCTGCTGGAGGGAATCGGGACGGAAGATCCGGTCCGCATGTATTTGAAGGAGATCGGTACGGTTCCGCTGCTCAGCGCGGACGAGGAATTGGAATTGGCAAAACGCAAGGCGGATGGTGATGATTCCGCAAAAGAACGCCTGATTGAGGCGAATCTTCGCCTTGTTGTCAGCATTGCCAAGAGATATACCGGCAGAGGCATGAGTTTCTTAGACCTGGTGCAGGAGGGGAACTTAGGGTTAATCAAGGGCGTCGAGAAATTTGATTATACAAAAGGATATAAGTTAAGTACATACGCGACTTGGTGGATTCGTCAGTCCGTAACGAGAGCTCTGGCGGATCAGGCCAGAACCATCCGCGTACCTGTACACATGGTGGAGACCATTAACAAGATGTCCAAGATGCAGAGAAAGCTGACGCTGGAGCTGGGCTATGAGCCGTCTGTGACGGAACTGGCCGAGGCCCTTGAGATGTCGGAGGACAAGGTGATGGAGATCATGCAGATCGCCAGGGAACCTGCTTCTTTGGAGACGCCCATCGGTGAGGAGGACGACTCCAACTTAGGTGATTTTGTAGCCGACAGCAACGTGGTGACCCCGGAGGGGAACGTGGAATCCGTGATGCTGCGGGAACACATTGACGCCCTGCTTGGAGATTTGAAGGAGAGGGAGCGGCAGGTGATTGTGCTGCGTTTCGGTCTGGAAGACGGACACCCGAGAACACTGGAGGAAGTGGGTAAGGAGTTCAATGTCACCAGAGAGCGTATCCGCCAGATTGAGGCGAAGGCACTTCGAAAATTGAGAAATCCGGTTCGCAGCAAGCGGATTCGTGATTTCCTGTAATGGGATGAGGAACATGGCAGTAAGGGGGAGTGTAGAATCGAAACATCGATTTACACTTCTCCTTTTTTAATGTGTTTTGTATACAAGAATGCAGGGAGGATGGCAATGGGAATGGATCAGAAGAGGAATTATCAGCGGGAATTGGATCAGATCATTGAACGGCAGGAAAAAGAGGGAATCGTTCCCAGTCTGCTGCTGCACAGCTGCTGCGCGCCGTGCAGCAGTTATGTGCTGGAATATTTGTCACAGTATTTTAACATTACCGTCTATTATTACAATCCCAACATTTTCCCGGCGGAGGAGTATCGGAAACGGGTGAAGGAGCAGCGGGGGCTGATTGAACGGATGGAGTTTGTGCATCCGGTACAGTTTGTGGCCGGGGCCTATGAGCCGGAGGAATTCCGCCAGGTGGTGAAGGGGCTGGAACAGGAGCCGGAGGGCGGCGCCCGGTGTATGAAGTGTTATGAGCTGCGGCTGCGTGAGGCCGCCAAGGTGGCGGTGGCAGGCGGTTACGACTATTTTACCACCACGCTGACTATCAGCCCGTTAAAGTCGGCCCAGAAGCTCAATGAGATCGGCGAGGCTATGGGGAGAGAGTATGGGGTGAACTACCTGCCGTCGGATTTTAAGAAACGGGAGGGATATAAGCGTTCCACCCAGCTTTCGGAGGAGTACGGACTGTACCGGCAGAATTATTGTGGGTGCGTCTACTCTATTCGGGCTTGACATGGGTGTGGATTTGTAATAAACTTTTAGTAGGATTCAGATTACCGAAGACTATAAGAGGGAAGTATTAAATTAAGGATAAAGGAGATTAATACGATGGTAAGTAAAACTTTAACAGTAGTAAACCCATCAGGACTTCATTTAAGACCAGCTGGGGTATTATCCCAGACAGCTATGAAGTTTAAGTGTGATGTTATTATCGAGTGTGGAGAGAAGAGAATTGTTGCCAAGAGCGTACTGAACGTGATGGCGGCAGGCATCAAGTCCGGCACTGAGATTACCCTGATCTGTGACGGCGAGGACGAGGCAGAGGCCATGAAGACAATCGCCGGTGCGATTGAGTCCGGTCTGGGTGAGATGTAATATTTAAATAGCAGTAAAAGAATAGTAAGAAGAAAAGCGAGGGAGCTTTGCACGAAGACAGTGCGAGGCTTCCTTTTTTTGTTGGCAATTTTTGGGAGAGAGAGGAAATGTAAGATGGATGGATATCAGCAGAGGAAGGCGCCGGGGCTTTATGATCCCAGGTTTGAACATGATAACTGCGGGATCGGTGCGGTTGCCAATATTAAAGGGGTGAAAACCCATAAGACGGTGGAGCAGGCGCTTCATATCGTGGAGAATCTGGAGCACCGGGCCGGCAAAGACGGGGATGGAAAGACGGGGGACGGCGTGGGAATCATGCTGCAGATTTCCCATAAGTTCTTTCAGAAGGCGGCTGGGCGGCTGGGTATCCGGCTTGGCGGGGAGCGGGAGTACGGTGTGGGAATGTTTTTCTTTCCTAAGGATGCGCTGGCGCGAAACCAGGCGATGAAGATGTTTGAGATTATTGTGAGGAAGGAGGGGCTTGGGTTTCTTGGGTGGCGGGAGGTGCCTACCCACCCGGAGCTGATTGGGAAGAAGGCGGTGGAGCGGATGCCATGCATATTTCAGTGTTTTATCCGCAAGCCGGAGGAGGTGGAGAAAGGGCTGGAGTTTGACCGTCTGCTGTATGTGGCGAGGCGGGTGTTTGAGCAGAGCAATGATAACACTTATGTGGTATCGCTCAGCAGCCGGACCATTGTCTATAAGGGGATGTTCCTGGTGAAAGAACTGCGCCGGTTCTTTCCGGATCTGCAGGATCAGGATTATGAGTCCGCGCTGGCTACGGTTCACTCCCGGTTCAGCACGAACACGAATCCCAGCTGGATGAGGGCGCATCCCAACCGGATCATCGTCCACAACGGAGAGATCAACACGATCCGGGGAAATGTGGATAAAATGCTGGCTCGTGAGGAGACCATGGAATCGGAGTTTTTTAAATCCCAGATGCATAAGGTACTCCCAATCATCAGCCAGGAGGGGTCCGACTCCGCCATGCTTGACAACGCCCTGGAATTTATGATGATGAGCGGCATGGAACTGCCGCTGGCGGTGATGATCACCATTCCGGCGCCCTGGAGCCATGACAAGTCAATGCCGCAGGAGGTGCGGGACTTCTACCACTATTATGCCACGATGATGGAGCCGTGGGACGGACCGGCCTCGATTGTGTTCAGCGACGGGGATCTTTTGGGGGCAGTGCTGGACCGCAACGGTCTGCGGCCGTCACGGTATTATATCACGGACGATGATCAGATGATTCTTGCGTCTGAGGTTGGGGCGATTGACATGGACCAGAGCCATGTGATCTGCAAGGAGCGTTTAAGACCCGGGAAAATGCTTCTCATTGACACGGTGAAGGGAACGATCATCGGGGATGAGGAGTTGAAAATGCATTATGCCACAAGGAAGCCCTATGGTGAGTGGCTGGACTCCAATCTGGTGACCATGAACGACCTGCCGATTCCCAATGTTGGCGTGCACCGGATGGGGCGGGAGGAGCGAGCCAGGCTTTTGAAGACCTACGGTTACACGTATGAGCAGTATAAAACCATGATCCTTCCCATGGCGTTAAACGGAGCGGAGACGATATCGGCGATGGGAGCCGACAGCCCGCTGGCAGTGTTATCCAAGATGCACCAGCCGCTGTTTCATTATTTCAAGCAGATGTTTGCCCAGGTGACGAATCCGCCCATTGACGCGATCCGGGAGGAGATTGTGACTTCCACTACGGTCTATGTGGGGGAAGACGGGAATGTGCTGAGGGAGAAGGCGGAAAACTGCAGGATTCTCCAGGTGGATCATCCGATTTTGACGGACACGGATCTGTTGAAGATTCAATACATGAAGAAACCGGGATTTCAGGTGGAAGTGATTCCGATTACTTACTATAAAAATACTTCCCTCAAAAAGGCCATCGACCGGCTGTGTTTAGAGGTGGACCGGGCCCATCGGGATGGGGCGAATATCATCATTCTGTCCGACCGGGAGATTGACGAGAATCATGTGCCGATTCCGTCTCTGCTGGCGGTTTCTTCCCTCCAGCAGCATCTGGTGAGGACGAAGAAGCGGACCTCGGTGGCGCTTATTCTGGAGAGCGGGGAGCCGCGGGAGGTGCACCACTTCGCGACGCTGCTGGGATATGGGGCCTGTGCCGTCAATCCTTACCTGGCGCAGGAGGCCATCCGCGACCTGATTGATCTGGGGATGCTGGACAAGGATTATTACGCGGCGGTCAGTGATTATAACTCGGCAGTTCTCCACGGGATTGTCAAGATTGCTTCCAAGATGGGGATTTCCACGATTCAGTCCTATCAGGGAGCGCAGATCTTTGAAGCTATTGGGATATCAAAGGATGTGGTGGACCGTTATTTTACGGATACGGTGAGCCGTGTGGGCGGCATTACCCTGGAGGATATTGAACATGATGTGGATGCCCTTCATTCGTCAGCCTTTGATCCGCTGGGGCTGGATGTGGATCTGACGCTGGACAGCGGGGGAAGCCACAAACTCCGGTCGGGGCAGGAGGAGCATCTGTACAATCCGCTGACCATTCATCTTCTGCAGGAGGCGGCGAGAACCGGGGATTATGAGATATTCAAGCAGTACAGCCATGCGCTTCATGAGGAGGGGCAGACGGTTAATTTGAGAAGTATTGTGGATTTCCGGTTTGAGGAGAATGGCGGTATCCCAATCGAAGAGGTGGAAAGTGTGGAGTCGATTGTGAGGCGGTTTAAGACCGGAGCCATGTCTTACGGGTCTATTTCCCAGGAGGCACATGAGACGCTGGCACTGGCTATGAACCGTATCGGCGGCAAGTCCAACAGCGGCGAGGGCGGGGAGAGTCCGGAACGGCTGGAATCGGCGGTTAATCAGGACAATCCGCGCCGCGGGGCGGGGACCTGGAATGATGGGATGAATAAATGTTCCGCCATCAAGCAGGTGGCCTCCGGGCGGTTTGGCGTTACGTCGCGGTATCTGGTCAGCGCGAAGGAGATTCAGATTAAGATGGCCCAGGGGGCGAAGCCGGGAGAGGGCGGCCAGCTGCCGGGCGGAAAGGTATATCCGTGGGTGGCGAAGACGAGACATTCCACGACTGGCGTAGGGCTGATCTCTCCGCCGCCCCATCACGATATTTACTCTATTGAGGATCTGGCCCAGCTGATCTACGATCTGAAAAATGCCAATACGGACGCCAGAATCTCTGTGAAGCTGGTGGCTGAGGCCGGCGTGGGAACGGTGGCGGCCGGCGTGGCGAAGGCGGGGGCCCAGGTGATTTTGGTGTCCTCCTTCGACGGCGGTACGGGAGCGGCTCCACGAAATTCCATTTATAATGCAGGGCTCCCCTGGGAGCTTGGCGTGGCGGAGGCCCACCAGACGCTGATTATGAATGGACTGCGGGATCAGGTGGTTCTGGAGACGGACGGAAAGCTGATGACCGGGCGGGATGTGGCAATTGCGTGTATGCTGGGAGCCGAGGAGTTTGGCTTTGCCACGGCACCGCTGGTGACGATGGGATGCGTGATGATGAGAGTCTGCAACCTGGATACCTGCCCGGTGGGGATTGCAACCCAGAATCCGGAATTGCGGGCCCGGTTTAAGGGAAAGCCGGAATATGTGGTGAATTTTATGTATTTTGTGGCCCGGGAACTGAGGGAATATATGGCGAAGCTGGGAATCCGCACGGTGGATGAACTGGTGGGGCGGACGGATCTGCTGAAAATGAAGGAGATCATGCCGTCCCCGCGGGCGGCCCGGGTGGATCTGTCCAAGATTCTGGAGAATCCCTATGTGGGGATAAAACTGGCGGGTTATCAGGAGAAGAAGCCGTATCAGTTCCATTTGGAGAATACGGTGGATGAGAAGATATTGCTTAAGAAACTGCGGACGGCGCTTCTTTCCGGGCAGAAGAAGACGGTGCAGGTGGAAGTCTCCAATGTGGACCGGGCGCTTGGAACGATTCTTGGCTCGGAAATCACAAAACTGCATCCGGAGGGACTGGCGGAGGATACGCTGACGGTCCGGTGCAAGGGAAGCGGGGGACAGAGCTTTGGAGCATTTATTCCTAAAGGACTGACGTTGGAACTGGCCGGGGACAGCAATGACTATTTTGGCAAGGGATTGTCCGGCGGCAAACTGGTGGTGTATCCGCCGTCTGGCGTGAAGTTTCGGGCGGAGGAGAATATTATCATTGGAAATGTGGCGCTTTACGGGGCGACCAGCGGTAAGGTGTTTATAAACGGCGTGGCAGGCGAACGGTTCTGTGTGCGAAATTCCGGGGCCACCGCGGTGGTGGAAGGCGTGGGAGACCACGGCTGTGAGTATATGACCGGAGGCCGGGTGGTGATTCTTGGTGCAACCGGCAAGAACTTTGCGGCAGGTATGAGCGGCGGAATCGCCTATGTGCTGGATGAAAAACGGGATTTCTATAAACGTCTGAATAAAGAACTGGTGTCTATGGAGGAAGTGACAGGCAAGTATGACGTATCGGAATTGAAAGGTATGATTGAGGAACATGTGGCGTTGACCGGATCTGAAAAAGGACGGAAGATTCTTGAGAACTTTGGGGAGTATCTGCCTAAATTTAAGAAGATTCTTCCCCATGATTACCGGCGCATGATGAATACCATCGTGCAGATGGAGGAAAAAGGGCTTGACAGTGAGCAGGCGCAGATGGAAGCATTTTATACCCACAGGGAATCCGGAAATGCAGGCCCCTCGGGCGGGCAGCGCGGCGCGCGGACAAAGTACCTGAGTACGGGAAAGTAGAGAGGAGGAGAGAACATGGGAAAATCAACCGGATTTTTAGAATATGACAGAGTGGACGGCCGGACCGTAAGCCCAAGGTCCCGGATCAAACATTTTCACGAGTTCCACACTCCTCTGAGTGAGGCGGCCAGTCGGGAGCAGGGGGCACGGTGCATGGAATGTGGAGTGCCGTTCTGCCAGTCGGGCATGATGATAAAGGGGATGACATCCGGGTGTCCGCTGAATAACCTGATCCCTGAGTGGAATGACCTGGTGTACACGGGCAACTGGACCGAGGCGTACCGGAGATTGAAAAAGACCAACAATTTCCCGGAGTTTACCTGCCGTGTCTGCCCGGCGCCCTGCGAGGCGGCATGTACCTGTGGCCTGAACGGGGAACCGGTGACCATCAAGGAAAATGAACGGGCGATTATTGAGCGGGCCTATGAGAATGGGGCGGCGGCCGCGGTTTTGCCCGGCGTCCGCACGGGAAAGAAGGTGGCGGTGATCGGCTCCGGGCCTGCCGGTCTGGCGGCGGCCGACCAGCTGAACCGGCGGGGACACAGTGTCACCGTGTATGAGCGTTCCGACCGGATCGGCGGCCTTTTAATGTATGGCATTCCCAATATGAAGCTGGAGAAGCAGGTGGTTGAGCGGAAGACGGCGGTCATGAAGGAGGAAGGTGTTACGTTTATCACAGGGGCTGATATTGGGGTCAATGTTAAGGCAGAACAGATTTTGAAGGAATATGACAGTGTGATACTTGCCTGCGGTGCGTCCAATCCGAGAGACCTGCCGGTGCCTGGACGGGACGGGGAGGGGATTTATTTTGCAGTAGACTTTCTGGCATCGACCACAAGGAGCCTGCTGGACTCGAATCTGGAAGATGGGAAATATATCTCCGCCAGAGACCGACATGTAGTGGTGATTGGCGGCGGAGACACGGGAAATGACTGTGTGGGGACTGCGGTCCGCCATGGCTGTGCTTCCGTGGTGCAGCTGGAAATGATGCCGAAGCTGCCGGATGAGAGAGCCGGAGACAACCGCTGGCCGGAGTGGCCGAGAGTCTGCAAGACGGATTACGGGCAGGAGGAAGCAGCCGCGGTCTTCGGGGCCGACCCGCGGATCTATCAGACTACGGTGAAAGAGTTTAAGAAGAACAAGGACGGTCATGTGACGGCCGCTGTGCTGGTTGGTCTGGCATCAAAAAAGGACCCGGAATCCGGCAGAACCGTGATGGTCCCGGTGGAGGGAAGCGAGAGGGAAATACCGGCTGATTTAGTGCTGATTGCCGCCGGATTCCTGGGCGCGCAGTCCTATGTGGCGGATGCCTTCGGGGTAGAACTGGACGGGCGGACGAATGTGGCGACCAATGATGGCACCTGCCGTACCAGCGTGGAACGGGTATTCACCGCCGGCGATATGCACCGGGGCCAGTCTCTGGTAGTATGGGCGATTAGGGAAGGCCGGGAGGCTGCGAAAGAAGTGGATCAGATGTTAATGGGATATCGCTGACCTAGTGACGAAAAAACCTGGTTTACTTCTCCTTCGAAAACTGATATGATAATATCTAAAAATGAGAAGGAAACGTATTTATGGCCGGAACCGAATTTGCTTTTTTATATTTTTTACAGTCTCTTCACACCCCCTGGCTGGACGAGGTGATGGTTTTTATCTCTTCGCTGGGAGACCATGGCAGATTCTTTCTGTTACTGGCGGTTGTGCTGCTATGTTTTAAAAAGACAAGAAAGATGGGCTTCGCCATGCTGCTATCCATGTTCCTGGGATTTTTAATCGGCAATGTCTGGCTGAAAAACATGTTCATGCGCCAGAGGCCCTGCTGGATTGATACTACCGTGGACTTACTGGTCAGGGTCCCACGGGACTATTCCTTCCCATCAGGCCACACCCTGATTGGGTTTGAGTGCGGAGTCAGCATCTGGCTGCAAAACCGCAGAGCAGGCGTGGCGGCGCTGATCCTGGCCTTCCTTCTGGCATTTTCCAGAATGTACCTGTTTGTGCATTTTCCGACGGATGTGCTGGCGGGGGCGGTGCTGGGGAGCGGGATTGCCTGGGGGGTAGATAGGATCATTGGTGAAATTGAAAAACGAAGGCAGCTCTCAACGTAGAGCTGTCTTTATTTTATAATTTTTAAGGAACTTGAGAGGGTGATATCGATTTGAGTAACCAAATCTGATACAATGTGATCAGATCAAATATCAGAGTTGGAGGTTAGTTTTCATAGAGGAACGAAAATGGAAGGAGCGGAAAAGTTTGAAAGTGACGGAAGGACTGTTAAAGCGGTATGAGGAATATCTGCAGGATGAGGAAAGGAGCCAGGCTACGGTTGAGAAATATATCCGGGATGTAAGGCGGTTTATGGTGTTTGTGGGGGATGACGGAGTTGTGGACCGGGAGACGGTGAGGGGGTATAAGCAGGAACTGCGGGAACTTTATAAAATGACCAGCGCCAATTCCATGCTGGCGGCGCTCAACAGCTTTCTCGGATTTGCCGGGAAAGGGGAATGGAAGGTGAAACTGTTTAAGATTCAGAAAGCGCTGTATTGCAGGCCCGAACGGGAAATCACGGAGAAAGAGTATGAGATGCTGGTACACCGGGCAAAAAGAAATGGGGACGAACAGATGAGTATGCTGTTACAGACCATTGGGAGTACAGGGATTCGGATTGGAGAATTGAAGTTTATCACGGTGGAATCGTTGGAAAGAGGCCGCGCGGAGATCTATCACAAAGGAAAATCCCGTGTGGCGCTGCTTCCGAAGGAATTGACCAGACTGTTGATCAAATACTGTAAAAGAAAGAAGATTGTAAACGGAAGTATTTTCATCACAAAACATGGAAATCCGGTAGACAGGAGTAATGTCAGTAAGAAAATGAAACAGCTTGCGGCGGAAGCAGGTGTGGATGCATCCAAAGTATTCCCGCACAATTTTCGCCATCTGTTTGCAAGGGCCTTTTACAGTGTGGAAAAAGATGTGGTTCGTCTGATGGATTTGCTGGGGCATTCCAGCATCAACACGACCAGGATTTATACGATGACCACGGAAGACCAGCCAAGACGGCAGATGTCGCGGATGAGGCTGGTGCTGGGCTGAGATCAATACAAATAAAAAGACCCCATAATGTGTATTATGAGGTATCAATTACCATTCTTGAAGGAAAATCCCTTCGTAATATAGTCTATTATACCCACTTTCGTAAAAATTGCAAGATCTGACAGGGAAAAAATTGCGAAGCCAGATAATAAAAACGCAAAAATGTGGGAAAATAGATATTGGGGACGGCGGCTGGGCTCTGAGAGTCAAAACCGTCTGTTTGCTGTGTCCAAATGAAGACCGGGCAGAGTCCTGCGTTCTAATATATTCTAAAATGAAGTCTATTTATCTGAAAATCATCCCATAAAACGGAAGGGACATGCTGGTTCCAAAGTACAAACACTCTGTAATACACATTACAGAGTAAAGGAAGGTGCCGGTCCTTGGAGACGGACGTAAACAGGGGAAAATCCCGTCAATACAGGCGGAAAAATCATGGGCACAAAGAAAAACCAAGTTCCCATTTTTGCACAGTCCGATTTGGAGGATTTGAGGAAAGCCAGGTGCTTGTGTATCTCTGGGAGATTGTGAAAGCTCTGGAAGCAGAGCGGGAGGAAAAGCCGGAGGCCGGCCGGATGAAAACGGTGGAAAAACAGATCCGCAGGCGGATGCGCGTGGAGATGAGGCGATATTTTGCGAGACATAGGCGGAGAAACATGAAGATTCTGGCCGGTACACTGGGTGGGGCGCTGTGCATGGGCTGGCTGTTTTTCGGGTTGATTGGAATTGACCGGGTATCGGGGACCTCGATGTATCCATATCTGAATGACGGAGACTGGATTGTGTATAACAGGCAGGCGGGAGAATTAAGCCGGGAAGACGTGATTGTGTTTCAGAAGAATGAGGAAGTGCTGGTGAAGCGGGTGGCGGGGCTTCCGGGAGACTGCGTGGAGATGAATGAGGCGGGAAGCCAGATTGTGGTGAACGGGGAAGCGGCCAGCTAAGAATATATTAAATTAAGCGGGCCGGAAGAACAGGAGAGCCGGGAAGTTGTCAGAACCCATCAGACGGTGATGGACGGCCAGTACCTGGTGCTGGGAGACAACCGAGCGGTATCGGTGGACAGTCGTGACAGCCAGATTGGAACCGTCCCGGAAAAGGATGTGCTGGGGCGGGTGATTCTGGTGATCCGGGCCGGGAGCTAACAGGGAAAGAAGCACCGGGGCGAACCATGGCTAATGCCGGCAGGGCAGATTAAACCGGGAGTTAACAAGGGAAGACAGCACAGGAAGAGAAAGGGTTGGAGGAGTTTGTAAGATGAGCCATTTTCGATTACATACAAAAGGAAAAGAGAGGAGCGGCCTGCTGGCCGGGTTCGCCATAGTGGGGCTGGCAGCGGCAGTGGTGTTTGCGGTGCACAGCATAGGAACAGTCCGCGCGAAAAGCCGTGAGACGGTGCTCATTTATACGGAGGAAGAACTGGAACAGTATCTGCTGGACACGGCCAGTGAGGAATATAATCTGAATGGGAAATACCGGCTGGAAGAAGACCTGGATTTAGGATGGCTGTATCAGTCTATCGGGACAAATCTGGAGCCATTTACCGGAAGTCTGGATGGAAACGGGCATGTGGTCAGCGGGCTTACAAGACCGCTGTTTGGTGTGCTGGAGGGTGCGGAGGTAGAGAATCTGTTCTTAAGCGGTGCGGAGATTGAACATCCGTTTACCTATTATGATGGGGAGCATTATGTGGATGGATATGGTGCGCTGGCAGCATATGCGGTTGATACGGTGATCCGAAACTGTGGGATGAATGGGGAGATCCGAACGGCCAGTCCATCGGAGGCAGAATATTTGTTAGAGAAAGCCAGCCCACCGGAAGCGGATGAGTGGAAAGGGCCTGGAATGGAGATGACAGAGAGGCCGGGAACAGGAGGTGAGCTGGAAATAGAGGAAGGTCCAGGGATCGGAGGAGAAACTGTAACAGATACAGAAACTATAACAGAAACGGGAACTGTTATTGGAACAGAAATAGATGTAAAGACAGAAACAGACCCAGAGGGCGGGACGGAAGCTGAAAGTGAGCCGGGAAGCGGAGCAGAGCCAGGAGGTGGAACTGAGAACGGAAGCAAGCCGGGAACCGGAGCAGAGGCAGGAAGTGGAACTGAGAGCGGAAGCGAGCCAGGAAGCGGAGTAGAGCCAGAAGGTGGAAGTGAGAGTGGAAGCAAGCCAGGAACCGGATCAGAGCCAGGAAGTGGAAGTGAGAGTGGAACGAAGCCAGGAACCGAAGCTGAACCAGAAAGTGGAACCGAGAGTGGGACAGAGCCGGGAACCGGAGCCGAGCCAGAAAGTGGAACTCTCGCTGGCGGGACAGAATCACAACAACAGCCAGCAGACCAGGAGGCAGGAACCAATCCATCTTCCGCACAGCCAGAGGAAGCCATCCCCCCAGAGACCATAGCGTACCAGCCGGTTATCCGCCAGCTTCTGGCGATGAAGGCCGCCTCCATGGTAGCGGAAGATACTGTTGAGTTACAGCAGGCACAACAGGCAACACCATCAGATGCTGAGGAGAGAGAACCGTCTGTGTCATCTCTATCGAATGCAGAAGAAGCAGGAGAGGAGAACTCTTCAGAAACCGGAATAGAAAACAACTCAGAACCACAGACGACCGAAAAAGAACTCCAATATACAGGCAGTCCTCTTGGCGACATTTATATTCTGGTTACAGCGGACCGTGTAACTGCAGGAGGACTGATAGCCGAAAGCACAGGAGAAACCGTACTAATTAACAGCTTTGCACTGGTGACCATCGATTCCGGTCTGGGAGCCCTGGAGAATTATACCGGCGGCCTGGCTGGGATTCTTGGGGAAGGAACCAGAACCGAGAACAGCTATGCCACCGGATTATCTGACAGCGATGGCGTCAATGGCGGATTTGCAGCCGTCAATGAAGGAAGCATTATAAACTGTTATTCCACCGTAACGGTAGGAAGCGCCGGCAGCATCCGCGGAGCATTCACGGCATCGGGGGATGGAACGTTCAGTGGCTGCGTTTATGACAGACAGATGGCATGTGTGGAGGAAGAAGCCACAGCCGCAGCTGGCTATGATGCCAGAAGCCGGTGATACAGCATTTGACCTGTGTGGAATGAGGACATTAGATATGACCGGGCCAGAAAGCCAGATTCCAGGAACCTGGAAAAAGACCGAACATGCCTATCCCCAGATCGAGTATTTTTCTACGAGTGAACATGGGATCATAACAGATAACTCGCGCGTGTCAGTGGTGGCCCTGGAACTCCCCGGAGATATGATTCTCTCCGATCTTTTAAACGCCGGAGAAATCATTCTCCCGCAGGAGGTGGATGGACAGGCGATTCAGTGGGATGGAGAAGGCGGAATCCGAATAGAGGAGGGCAATCAAATCCGGATGGAAGAAACTGTAACAGTGACCTCTCATGATGTGCCTGTGGTTGGGACAGCCCTAGTTTCAAACGCAGGAGTGAACTCAGAATCAGACATGGAAACAAAACAGGATATGGACCTTGCTACAACTAGCCAAATTCGACTAAAGGCATCCGTAGGAGAGGGAATCAGAAGCTATGCCCTTACAGCCAAAACCGCAAAAGAAAGTTATTCCAGCTGGTTGGATGTAGGCGCTAAGATCACAACGCCGCCCCCAACCGCAAATGCCAGCGAGACACCGGGAACAGAGACAAACCCCTACCTGCTTGACAGCGCAGAAGATCTGGCTTGGTTTGCGGTTACAGTTAATGCAGGGAGTACCAATCTTTGTGCGACTTTGACAGCGGATATTGACTTGTTTGGAAAGGACTACACGGGAGAGATTTATAATCCGGATGACTTATCCAACGGTTTAGTGTGGAAATCAATTGATTTATACAAAGGAATATTTGATGGCGGAAATCATGCAATAAAAAATTTACATATAGACGGAAGCGTGAGTGGCAGTGATGGACTGTTTCGGCATGTATCGCGCGGAACAATTAAAAATCTGGGGGTAGAATCGGGTTATGTGGATCATAAAAAAGTCCGAAAAAAGGGACTGTTTATTGCTGTAATGACAGAGGGGACTGTACTAAATTGCTGGAATAAAGTAGATATATTAAATGGCACTGGTGAAGTTGGCACATTTGGTTCAATTCTTGGTCTCGATGATGAGATGGATGTGGTATTTGATGGCTGCTATAATTTTGGCGATGTGAGTGGAACACCAGGAATTGATTGTGGTATAGGAGGAATTGCCGGAAAGGTATGGGCTGGCCCGGCGACTAGCAGCGTGATTATTAGAAATTGCTATAATTTTGGACGTATCGATGCAACAGATAATGGGTATGCAGGAGGAATTGTAGGAAACGGCTCACCGCAAGTGGGTGAGACAATTGGGGTCTTCATTGAGAATTGTTATAATGTTGGGGAAATTGTGTCGCAAAGAGGAAATGCAATTAGAGGAGCTACTTCTTCTCCAGCGAAAACAATAAATTCTTATTATGATGTAAATACGTCTGGAAAAGGAGATGACAAGGCAACTGCTTTAACAACAGCACAGATGCAAACATGGGCATTCGCGTATAAACTCAATGAAAATTCCCTAAACGGCGTCTGGCAATATAACAAGGACGCCTACCCAACATTTGGTTCTCTCGTTCCTTTCGACTGGGAGAAAGCAGGAGAAGCCCTGGAGTATGGATTTTTCCCAGCGGATAAGACAAAACCCACAGGCGATGGGACTCCGGATAAGCCGTACCAAATAAAAGATGCCGAACAATTAGCCTGGTTCGCCTGGCAGGTAAACAACGTGGCAGGAAAAACAGACACCTGCGCCATACTGATGAACGATCTTAATTTACAGGGGGCTTCCTATACCGAAACCGGAACCGGTTTTCTCCTCTGGACTCCCATCCGGAATTACAGTGGAACCTTCGGCACAGACAATGTGGATATCTATGAAGTGAGTGGACTTCACATAGATACTGCCACAGCTTCCGCCACGGACTCCGCCGCCAACACCGGGCTGTTCGGAGCGGTAACCGGAACCATAGCAAGGACCGCAGTCGTGGACTCTGCCCTTAAATCCTCCGGCGGAAACCAGGGAGCCATCACCGGCCTGCTGAATGGCGGAACCATTTACCAGTGTTACAGCAGGAACAACGTGGGAACCGGAGCTGGTTATGCAGGCGGCATCGCCGGACGGATGACCGGAACGTCTGCGCAGATCCGTGACTGCTATAACATAGAATCCAGACTGGCCGGTTCCGGTGCCGCTTCCGCAGCCGGAGGAATTGCAGGAGACGGAAGCGCGGGAAGCATTCAAAACTGTTATTCCGTCTGCCTGGATACCGGAACCATCACAGCAGGAGGGACGGCCGGAAGCATTGCTGGAAAAACAGGAGGCAGCCTCGCCCAATGTTACAGTAACAAAACCCTGTCCGACAGCAGCCAGGTGATCCGCTTCGACACCACCAGCGATGCCAAGCGGAGGGAACAGACCGCCGGTTTAAACACCTATGAGAATGTGGAGCGGGAAGGGGCAGACCGCATCTGGTATACCAGCCTGACGGAAGAGAAAACCAAAGGTTATCCAACGTTCCAGGCCCCGGAAATTCTGTCTGTCACTCTGGACCCGTCAAAGGTCACGGAAACAGGAGGAGCCCTGACCGGCGCTGCCGGGGTATGGAGCGGAGGAACCCTGCCATCCACCGCATGGTTCCGCGGCATCATCCCACTACCGGCCGCGGATGAGCCGGTGATTACCCTGGTGGACAAAGCGACCATAAGCAGCAATTTCCATACATATGGGAGCAGCCATGCCCACACAAACCTGGCGCTGACGGCAGGAGACCAGGATCTGGCGGTCAGCGCCGGTTCCCTCACGGCCCCATCGGTATCCATTGGAAATGTTCTGACCTTATATAACGGAGCCGCCTATCACTATCCCTCCAGCCGAAAACTTCTGCTGGAGGCAGCATCCAGAACAGGCATCGGAGAAAACACCAAGGTGATGAGGTATGAAGTGATGGTAGAGATTGCAGGGGTGAAAGGAAAGAAACTGGTGGTGGATTTAAAAACTTCCGTACCGATTGTGCTGGAGCCTGGTGTCAAGGGAACTGCTTATACGGAGGATATCAGCCTGTCGAATGCCAACGCTTACCCTTTACAGATGAAGATCAGCAGCCTATCCCCGATTATTGAGGGGAAGGATACCACCTTGAAAACGATTGGCAAAAACGACGAGATACATATGGGAACGCCGCTGAAAGAAGACGGAGTCAAACTGGGGATTACAAAACCGGAGACCAGTCAGGATACGGGAAAGTTAGAAATCCTGGGAGACATCTATTATGAACCGGGAGCAGATGGAGCGGCGGGCACCTGGATGAAAGGAAGCCTGGGGGCTGGAGATGTCCTCTGGTACCGGTATTTCATCAAATACAGTCCGCTTCATATCGGACCGGAGCAGACCTTTGGATTCAAAATCACCTATGATTTTCAGATTCCATCGGAAGACCAGGGAGCCGGTGTGGATGTGAGTGCAGGATGAGGGCAGGAAAGATGAGCAGAGAAGAAGGACGCAGGCAGAGAAGCAGACGAAAAAACAGACAAAAGAAAATCGGTGTGTTCCTGTCTGTGGCGGTTCTGTCAGCCGCCGCAGCAGCCATAGCAGTATCCGATTTCCCAGCTCCCATTCAGGCCTCCATCCGCTCCCGGATGGATCTTCAGGCGGACAAAGATGCCCGCGACGGGCTTCTGAGTACTGAAACCCGTCCAGTGGCAAAGGGGGAGTACCGTGTGGTGCTGAACCAGCTGCCCACCATGAAGCAGGGAAGCCGGGACTGCAATATTGAGTTTGAAAACCCGGCTGAAAATCATTACAGTTCCAGAATCAGCCTGTATTTAAAGTCAACCGGAGCGCACCTTGGAGGAAGCAGACGGATAGAACCCGGACAATACCTGGAGACGGTTGAACTGTCTGAAGCATTAGACCCCGGAGAAACACCGGTACTGGCAGAGATTGAACTGTTTGACGGCACAGAGCAGGCAGGAACCATTACCCTGGAACTGACGATCCGGGTGACAACATAAAAATCAAGGAGAAGCAGAACATGACAGAAGAAAAACCGTCCCACCGTTCCAGAAGAGGCCATGCAAATCTGGCAGTCATCACTGTGGCGGCAGTATTCTGCACCATGGTGGCTGCCGGAGCGGGATATGTGGTAATCCGGGATGGGAACCGTCCGCCCGAAGTGCAGTATCCCCAGCTGGAGCCGGAAGGAAATGTCAAAAGAGGAACCTTAAATGATCCGGCGGGACGCCAGGCAGAACTAGACGCCATCGTAGAAGAGGGAATGCTGACCTTTTCCATCAACGCAACCCCGGTTATGAAACACGGACAAGCCGCCGCAAACTTTCTGATTGAGAATCCGCCCAACAACGGAAACCGGTTCACCGTAACGATCAGCCGTGAAGACACAGGCGAGACGATATACCAGTCCGGCTATTTAGATCCGGAGCAGTATATCGAGGAGGCAAACCTGGATGCAGAGCTGCCACCCGGGGAATACAGTTGTCTTGCGTACTTTGACGCTTACCGGATCAGCGATAATGCCTACATCGGAAGGGCCGCCGCCCGGATTACCCTGTATGTGCAGGAATAAGCCCGAAAACAGGAAACGAAACAACCGGCAGAATAATGACATGGAAGTGGGAGAGAAGATGGAGAGAGAGAACGTGAGGGGAAAAGGCGGACGGGGAAGGGACCGTCCCCGGAAAGGCGGAGCCACAGCCCATACAAAAAACAGAATCAGCCCTGGAATCATGATTCTCCTGGCGCTGTTTCTGGCCGCGTTGGTGACGGCCGTCCATTTTTATATAGAAGCAAAACAGGCGGGGGAGGAGGAAGAGGGGCTTAAGTATGAGGCTAACATTGTGCAGGGCGATATTCCCGGAAAAAGCCGCGAGGAACGCCAGCGGAGCTGGATTCCATAGTGGAGGAGGGAATGCTTGCCATGTCCATCAATGCCACCCCGTCTGGAAAAACAAAGGGAAGCGGCCGCGGGATCAACTGGCTGATCGAGAACCCCTCCAACCAGGGAAAACTGATCCGGGTGGAGGTATGGAGGGATGATACCGGGGAGATGATATACGAAACCGGAGCCATCCAGCCGGGAACCTATGTGGAGTCAGCTCCGCTAAAGACAGACCTGCCGCCAGGCCAGTATGCGTGCACGGCCCGTTTCTACGCATACCAGGAAGAGACCGAGCGTTATATCGGCCAGGCCGCCGCCCGGATAACCCTGACGCTGTACGAATGAGGAGGAGGAAAACGGCAATGAAGAAGAACAGAAAACAACGGAACGCCATCATGGCCGCCGTAATCCTGCTTTTGACCGTCCATCCGCCGGGAACGGCATACGGGGAGGATATCGAAGTAACCTTTGACCAGTTACAGGGGAAAAAAGATGTGGAGACAGAACTGGTGGGAAACATTGAAGTCACGCTGATCTCAGCGGCGGTGCCGTCAGACGTGGAATTTACAGTAGACCCGCTGGCGGAATTCGACGCGGTAACCAGGCCGGATGGACAGATCACCAGCCCGCAGGGCCTGGCTGTGGCCAACCATTCCGTGGTGCCGGTAAAACTGGAAATCGCCAGTGTGGACCCGGTGTCCCCGTCGGACCTGGTATTTACGCAGAAATTCCCGGGCGGTCCTGTCCAGGATTTTGCCCTGGCAGAGACTGTGGAGGAGACCGAAAAACCGGGAAGAGCCATTCTGGTGCTGGGAAAGAGAAACCAGACCTATGCAAGCAGGAGGGAATTTGAACGGCACGCCATCTGCCCGGGAAAGGAGAACATCCCGGTGGCGGAGATCGGAGCGGAGGCCACCGTGGAACTGCAGATCTACGGAAAAGTAGCGGCAGATTTCTATGGAGCCTACCAGTTTACGGTGAGGCCGACGCTGAAAATCAGCACAGTAAAGGCGCGGTAGCGCAAGCTGGCAGCAATCAAACAAAACCCAAAGGGATATGAGGAGGAAGAACCATGAGAAAGAACAGGAAACAGACAGCAGCCTTAGCCATAGCACTGGGGCTGGCGGTCACGGGAATGACAGGAATTGAAGCGCAGGCGGCGGCAGGTGATGCAGAGGTGACGAGCGTGGATGAGAGCGGAAAAGGAACCATGGATATGACCATAGAGGGAACCATCAAGGCAACCCAGATCAGCGTAACGGTGCCATTGAAGGCAGCTTTTGATGTCGATCCGGGAAAAAGCCAGACAGCGGCGGAGGCCCCCACCACATCGGATGTCCATGCGGGAATTGTGGGAGATGTCAGCAATTACACCATCACCAACAATTCCGCCACGCCGGTATGGGTATACATTTCAAAAATAGAAGCAAAAACAGGCAGTACCGTGGATGCGGCGCTGGGGAAAGATATTACGCTGGTGGATACCGCAACCGCATTAAAGAACACTGCGGCATCTAATAACGTAATGATCGCCATAAAAAAAGACGGCCAGTTTGCGTCCAGCCTGCCGAAGCTGAATGCCGTGGAGGGAGCGGGAAAGAATTTTTGGCTGACAGACAGTTTAAGCGGCAATTATTACATGGATGCAGATGAGACGAATGCATCAGCGGGGAAGGGAAAATTGGAAGCCAAGGGAACAGCCGGAAACAGCATGACCTTGAAAGTCTATGCCTTAACCATGGGAACGTGGCAGGACGGCAATAAATTTGCAGTGACCCCAACCTTCACCGTATCGACAACCGCTCCAACGGCATAGCTTAAGTTAAGCGGAAACCTGACAGACTGACAGCCGTTCTGGCCGGAAACGAATCAGAAAACAGATCAGAAAGAATATCAGAAAATGATTACAAAGCATTCTGGTGATATGTCAAGAGAAATTTGAAAAAGATTTTTGGGTGTTTTC
>JAWZDV010000041.1:0-60238 GCA_034142505.1 Bacteroides thetaiotaomicron | reverse complement strand
AACACCCAAAAATCTTTTTCAAATTTCTCTTGACATATCACCAGAATGCTTTTTTATAATTCGCTGAAAATCCGCCAGGGAGTCCCCGCGGATTTTCGCATATTTTTTTATTTTCCGCCCGTCATGGCAATTCCCTCGATAAACTGTTTCTGGAATACCAGATACAGAATGACCATGGGCACCATAGCCAGCAGGGAACCTGCCATCAGAACCGGATAATTGGTGGTAAACTGTCCCCGCAGTGTGGAAAGACCTGCGGACAATGTCATTTTATTCAAATCCGTATTGGCAATCTGCGGCCACATCAGATCCGCGTAGGCAAATACCGCGGTAAAGATCGTAAGCGCCGCCATGGATGCCTTTGTCAGCGGCATCATCACCTTTGTGAAGGTCTGCCACTTGGAACACCCGTCCAGATGCGCCGCCTCTCCAAGCTCATCGGGGATTCCCATGTAAGCCTGGCGCAGGAAAAAGGTTCCGAAGGCGCTGACGAGACCGGGAAATACCAGTGCAAAGATACTGTTAGTCAATCCAAATCTGGCCAGCATCTGATACTGGGGAATGATAAAGATCTGGGATGGCAGCATCATCTGCACAATCACAAGTGTAAATAACAGACCTTTTCCCTTAAAGTTCAGCTTCGCAAATGCATACCCGGCCGCGGAGGAAAACGCCACCGCGCAGAGCACACGGAACAGGATCAGCAGCGAGGTATTGAGATACAGCCTGACAAAGGGCAGACTTTCCAGCGCCCGGCCATAGTTTTCGCTGATCCACCGTTTCGGCAGAATCGTGGGGGGAATTGAAACGCTCTCTCCCGGGGACTTAAAGCTGGTCAGCAGCATCCAGATAAATGGGAATATCATAAGGATCGCTCCGGCTCCCAGCACTGCGTAAACCAGAATCATATTTGTATTGCGGCTAGCATGTAATGATTTCATTGGAACTCCTCCTTATACTTCATAATTAACCCATTTTTTCTGTCCCCAGAACTGAAGGGCAGTGATGATGCCAATCAGGAACACGGTCCATACCACGATAGCTGACGCATATCCCCGGTTTCCGGCCACAAAGGATTCCCGGTAGAACAGATACATCAGGGACTGCGCGCTGGTTAACGCCGGGTTTGTCTGGTCCACCATCATGTAGATCAGGTCATATACCTTGATAGACGCCATCAGCCGCATGATCAGTACAACAAACAATGTGGGCGATACCATGGGCAGTGTGATTTTGAAAAACTGCTGGATTTTGGAAGCTCCATCCAGACTTGCCGCCTCATAATAGCTTTTAGAAATATTCTGAATCCCGGATAACAGCAGGATGGCATCATACCCTACGGCGCTCCAGATCGCCGTCACCGCACAGGCCGGCAGCACCAGCTTTGGATTGGTCAGCCAGTTCACCTTGGTTCCGATAATCTGGTTAATAATACCATACTCCGCGTTGAAAATCCATTTCCACACCATGGCGATAGCAGCGGGAGCTACCACCATAGGCAGAAAGTAAATAGCGCGGAATGCGGATTTCCCTTTGATTTTTGCATTTAACAGTACCGCTGTCAGCAGTGCGAAAAACACGCCGAGAGGCACCGTCAGAATACAGAAATAGATGGAGTTCCAGGTCGCTTTCCAAAATTCCTTACTGCCAAACATCTGCGTATAATTTCCAACTCCACTCAGCTCATAAATTCCGAAAGGGTGGGTGGTGGAAAAACTTAATATCAGCGTCTCAATAAACGGATATACATTTAATACGATCAGCCCGATGATGGTGGGCGCCACCAGCAGATAACCCCATTTCGCATCCTCGGTCCAAAACTTCTTTTTACTTTTTCCCATAACTAACCTCCGTTCCCTTATGGTCTCTTGGCCTCGTCAACCAGCTTCTGCATCGCCTGCAGCCCCTCATCTAAAGTCTGTTCCCCGCTGTATATCTTGAGCAGGGCGTCATTGATCTGGGTCTTCCAGTTTGGACGGGCCGCATTGTTAACACTCTGAACGCCATATTCCAGCATATCCACACATTTCTGCACATCCAGCACATAGTCAAATTGATCAAATGCCTGAATCCAGGTATCCTCCAATCCAATGTAAGCAGGGATCGCCGCTCCGGAAAGCCCCTGAACCCGCTGTCCCTCCTCAGAGCCGGCAAACTTCAGAAAATCCTTTGCGTACTCCAGCTTCTTTCCTTTCGCGCCGGTTGCGTAACACAGACCGTTAGAGATGGAGGCGCGGCCGTCTCCCCGTACCGGGTCCGGACATTTGGGAAGTACCGCCACATCCCATTTTCCCATGATGTCCTTGTTATTTTCCATCATGGACATCAGGTTCCAGTTGCCTTCCAGGTACATGGCCCCCTGCTCCGATGCAAATGCCGTTCCAGGGTTGGTCTCCGCAAAATAGTTCTGGTCGGGACACCAGGGTTCTTTCTGAAGGTTGATATAAAACTCCATGCCTTTTCTTGTTCCTTCATCCATGAATCCCGCTCTTGTCTTATCCTCATTCAATATGTAACCGCCTGCCTGGTACACGAAGTTCCAGTAACCCAGCTGCTCATCCGCATAAGCCATGTAACCGTATTTGCCGGTCTTCTCATAAATCCGGGCCGAGGCCTCCGTTAAATCATCCCAGGTCCAGGTCTCATCCGGATATGATACTCCGGCCGCGTCAAACAGCTCCCGGTTATAGATCAAGCAGACCGAATCCTTGTCTTTTGGGACACCGTAGATTCTGCCGTCGCTGCCTTTTGCATTGTCCAGAGAAATATTGGAAAAATGCTTTGTATAATAGTCCGGGTCCTCGTCATCAAACAGATCTGTCACGTCGGCCAGCATTCCGTAATCCGCGTATTTTAAGATCTGGTTCGTGTGCATCCAGAAAATGTCCGGCAATTGGTTTGACTCCGCCGCCGCGTCCAGCTTGGTCCAGTACTCATCCCAACTGGTCACCTGCACCTTGACTTCCACATCAGGATGTACAGCCATATAGGCGTCGGCGATGGCTTCCATACCGTTTCTCTGTGCATTATCCCAAATTTGGAATGACAGCGTTACCTTGCCGTCGGCCGATGCCGGGTTTCCCTGACAGCCGCCCAAAACTGCCGCCGCCAGCAGCGTAACCACGATTGCCAGTCCTTTCCTCAATGTTCCTCGCATAATATACCCCCTGTTTTTTTCAATTCATCTCGCATAATATCTAATCAGTCTGTTGTTTTAACCATGGTTTTTTTGTTGATATTATCATAACATGCACTTATGCTTGCGTATATACTTTGGTTTTGGCAGTTTTATACCCAAATGCTATTTTTCTTTCTTTGTGTTGATATTAGGTAGCATTTGGGTATATAATGAAAAAAATGAAGGAATGAGATAGGAGGAAATCCAGGATATGGATCAAGTGTTGTTTTCAGTTTTTCCGAATGAACGATTTGTAGATTTAGGGTTGTATCAATATGGCTGGGAGCACTGTGAACCGCTTCACTCCTATGGACCTTTTGTGCGCAATCATTATCTGTTTCACTATGTGATCTCCGGCGCCGGTATGCTTCAGTCTACGGATTCCAAGGGCATCACCAATACCTACCAGATCAAGAGCGGCGAAGGCTTTATGATCTATCCGAAGCAGGTCAATACCTACTGCGCCGACAAGGACCATCCATGGGAATACACCTGGGTGGAATTTGACGGGCTGAGAGTAAAGGAGGCCTTGGAACTGGCCGGCCTGACTATGGACAGTCCCGTGTATCACTCCTCGGCCAGAGACTTAAGCCTGGAGCTGAAAAACGAGATGCTCTACATCGCCCAGCACTCGGACCAGTCTCCCTTCCATCTGATCGGCCACCTGTATCTGTTCTTAGACTACTTGACCCGCTCCTGCGCCTCCCGCAAGAGACTCCAGAGTGGAAAGCTTCAGGATTTCTATATCCGGGAAGCCACATCATTTATTGAACAGAATTTTCAGAACGATATCACCGTGGAGGATATCGCTGCCTTCTGTAACTTAAACCGCAGTTACTTCGGCAAGATTTTCCGGGGTGCGGTTGGGAAAAGCCCCCAGGAATTCCTTATCAGCTACCGTATGACCAAGGCAGCCGAACTGCTCAAACTGACCGATCTAACCATCGGCGATATCAGCAACGCCGTGGGCTACCCCAGCCAGCTGCATTTTTCCCGGGCCTTCAAAAAGATCTACGGAATCCCGCCCAGGGAATGGAGAATGGAAAATAAAATTCTCAGCAGCTTACCCCCTCATAATATCCTGTCACCGTGACTGCCCTTGCCGGGCAGTCTTTCTTCTGTTATGCTCAATTTGTAAAGGAGGTGATGAGTATGAAAATTACCGTTGAACACGTACCGGTTATGGAAAATGAGGTGATTCTGCGCTGCCCCGAACTGGATCAGGAGATGCTCCATGTTCTGTCCCTGCTGCGCTCCGGCCTCCAGCGTCTGTGTGTGTGGAACGACGAACGTGAGGTCACGCTTCTGACGCCGGACGAGATGGTCTATTGCGAGAGCGTGGACGACCGCACTTTTGTTTACGCGGCCAGCACGGTATACCAGACCGCTCTGAGCCTTGCAGAAGTGGAGGGCCGCTATGGAGAAACCGGCTGCTGCCGCATCAGCAAATCCGCGGTTGTCAATCTCCACCACATACGCAGCTTGAAAAGTATGCCCGCCGGAAGGATTGAGGCCATGCTGGAAACTGGAGAGAAGCTGCTTGTCTCACGCCACTATGCCCCGCTTCTCAGAGAACGGCTGGGATTGTAGGGAAAAGCAGAAGAAAGGAAGGAATAACTATGAACGAATTTATCAGATTTTACAACTGGGGCATTAAAATGAAGTTCCATATGTCCATCTATACGCTGGCCCTGATCGCAACGAACGGTTTCGTCAAGTGGCTTATGGGAGAACGTTCCATCGCAATTCTGACCCTGGTGGAAATGATGCTCATCTGTTTTGTAATCGCAGTGCTTGAAGCCTGGATTTTCCCTGAGGGAGGTACCTGGGAAGGCGCCGCTATGGTCCGCCGGACCGTATTGTGGGGACTGATCTGTAATGTTGGATTTATCGGCGGAGCCGTGGCCTTTCACTGGTTTTCCGGCATCCCCGGATGGGCCGGCATATTACTTCTTCTGTTTCTGGAAGGCGGCCTGGCCGCCATGTGGTTTGCCATGCACGTGGCATTGAAAAAAGATACCAAGCAGCTGAACCAGAAATTACAGCTGTTTAAGAAAGGTAATTAACATGGAGGCGCACAATTTAATATAACCGCGCCCCGCCAAACTTACTTACAATCGTACCTTGAAGGAGTACGGCATATTTTATTTCCAAAAGTTAAGATAAATGATATAATGAACAAAAGATAATGGATAAATTTACAACATTCATTACATAAGAATATAAGCAGATTTAGGGTACTAAGTTCACCGGTGAAAATGGTGTTAAATTGCAAAAGCTATATCCACCAAATATAATAAAATGGAATAGCCGGAGGAATATCAATGGCAAAATACAACGTGATTCATCTCAAAGTTAAAAATGGAAAACTGATAGATTTTGAAGAAAAAAGCAACGCAGAGCAGAAGGCGTTGCTACTTCAAAATGCTATTTATATTTACCGCGGAACAAAATCTCAGAAGGTGTATATCGGTCAGACTATCCATTTTATAGATCGTCATAAGCAACATTATAATGGAAGTGAGGAAAAGTTTATCAGTGCAGGTTTTGATCAGGTGATTGTAATATTCTCACAATACTTTAATCGATCTGCTCTGGATGATGTTGAAAGTCAATTAATTACTTACTTTACGGCGGATTGCGCAAAAAATAATAAGACTACGGTTGAATTCAACCAGGACGAAGTAATTAATAGAACTGGCGGCAATAGTGTGAATGAATATTTGGGAAGAGAAGATGTTGCATCGCAAGTTATTTTGCCATTGTGGGAAACCACACTCTTTCCCAGCGGATGGGTGACAACATCCACACTTGATGAACTAAGGACACGAGAACTCGTTAAATATAGCCCTATAAAAATTCTAACAGATGAGCAAGGCCTCTTAATTAGTGAGATTCTGCATAATCGTGATAAGAATTATGTTATTAATGGAGATGCCGGCACAGGGAAAACTGTCCTTCTAACTCATTTGGTTGCAAGTGCATTAAATAACCGGCCTGATGCAAGAATAGGTGTTGTTGTGCAGCCAAACTGGGAAAAAACAGGTTCAGACATTTTCAAAATATACGGAATGAACAGCAGTCGCTTATCTGTGCTGACGTCCACCAAATTAATTACATCTCAGGAAAGATATGATATCATTATTGTAGATGAATCGCATAAAATGTCGAGAAAATATGGAAAACAGCATCCCTCTTTTAATGCTGTTTATAACATCGCTGAATTCAGCGATTGCTTATCCCATCTTGAAATCCTCCAAAGACTTGGAAAGCAAATCGTTCTTATGTATGATGTGCTGCAGGTTATACGCCCAGCCAATATTACCAGGGAGATGTTTCAGAACCTGACTGCAAACTATGAAAAGAAATTTTTGACAACCCAGTTTAGGATTCAAGCGCCAAAAGGAAAAGCATATACCTCTGACGACTACATAAATGGTATAAAATATCTTCTTTATAAAGATACAGGACTACTGGCTACAACTCTTACCAACTTTAATCCCAATTTTAATAGAGAGCTGTTTAGCGACAGAAGTCCTGATGCATATTTTGGTTATGTTACCGGGCAGCCGCTGCACAAGCTTATTGATTGGCTAGATGAGGATATGAACTTCAATCCCGAACATATCAATAGAATTCTGGCCGGTTTAGTTGAAGACTGGAAGCAAAGTGATGGCAAAGACCCAAACATTAAACATTGGTATGAAGGGGATATTGCACGCAGATGGAACGCTACCCAGGAGAACTGGATTAATAGCAAAGATGCTGATGCACAGGAGCAGATCGGATCTGTTTTTGCGGTACAGGGAATCGACTTAAACAAAGTTGGCGTTTTGATAGGGAGTGACCTCCAGGTAGATAGGAATGGCAGGCTTGTTGGTAATCCAGATAATTTTTACAACACCAATGGGACGTTTAAAGCTGAAGAGATGGATATTATAGAAAACAAATTTGAATTTACACTTTTTGTATTAAATATCTACTATGTTCTTTTAACCAGGGGTATTGATGGGATTCGTTTGGGTTTTTGGCATAATGATGCATTTAGAGAGTATATGGAAAAAACTTTAGAAATCAAGTAAGTTTAAACCTAACATGCGGAACAATTAAAATCATTTTGGAGAAATCAATGGAAGCAATCAAAATATCTGAGGCAATAAAATTAAGTGGTGAAGAACTGGCAGATAAGCTATGGGTAGATGTGCATGGACAGGTGCCTGTTGAACGAAACGACAGTGAGTACAGGTCATGGAAGCAGTCACTGCCTAAGTTGATTCAGTGTGTAAATGATGCCGGTTTAGGTAACATTATGCTAATTGCCGAATACAAGCTTCCTACCGGAGGCAGGATTGATGCGATGCTGCTTGGGTATTCAGCAGCGAAACATACACCACTTGTGGTCATTGTGGAAATAAAACAATGGAGCGAAGATAAAATTACCGTAAAAGATAGAGGCTTTACGGTCATACAGGTACAAAACGATGGACAAGGATATTCCTCTATTCACCCAATTTGCCAAACAAACGAATATGTAAAATATATGAACCGTAATCATGGTGGCGTTGTCGAAGGCAAGCTATCGGTCACAGCTTGCCAGTATCTGTTTCACTTTCATGTAAAGCACAAAGAGAAGCTGTTTGAAGGCGGCTTTGAGAAGTACCGCTATGATCAGGATCGGATGTTTTGCATGGGAGAAGAATTGAGATTTCATCAGTTCTTAAAGAATCTCTTCTCTAATGAGGAAGCGGATTGTTCTGAAGCAGTAAGTGTCCTGTTTGAGAACAACTATAAGATAACAGATTTGGACATGCAGGTTTTTAAGGATATTACAAGCAAACCGGAAAGTATCAGCTTGATAGAAGATCAGATTAATTGCATGGAATGTATCAATATGGCAATTGATAGGCAACTTGCCGGAACACTGGAAGGAAAGCAGTTGTTTATTGTAAAGGGTGCAGCAGGAACAGGAAAAACAATTGTAGGCTTTAAACTGATAAGCGATTATTGTCAGGCTGTCCGTGAAAGACGACACAACACAAATTATAAATGTGCTTTTACATTACCTCGAAGCAGAACAATAAAAGCTGTCCTTGATGGCATAGGCGGTGGCTTGCAAACTGTATTTTTAAACAACCTAAAAGGAAGCTTTGAGTTGTTAGTTGTGGACGAAGCGCATAGAGTAACAGATTTTGATTTGAGAAAAGATGGAACCGGACATATCCTAAACCAAGCAAAAATAGTTGTTGTGTTACAGGATGATAACCAGCGGGTGCTTGGAAATGAGATAGGAACATGGGAAAACTATAAATGTTTTGCGAGAAATAACGGTTTCACACTGCAAACTTTTGAATTGAAGCTTCAAAAGAGAGCTGGTTTTGGTAGATATGTTGAAAATATCGACCGGCTTTTATATGGCGGGGAAGCAAAATTATTATTCCAAGGTAATGGACTGCAAATTGAGATTTGTGAAACTCTAAAGGACATGGAATCGGCAGTGAGCAAACGGCATCAGAGCAATAACAGCATAAAATATTACGCATCCTATTGCTGGGAATGGAAGAGCCGTAATAATAGCAACGCTGTAGATATTAGTATTTCTGAAGGCGATTTTATCTTTGAAAAACAATGGAATCCTTACACTGCAGAAGAACAGTTTAGCTGGTATACAGATTCGATTGATCAAGTAGGATGCATCTACACGGCACAAGGTTTGGGGTATGACTATGTAGCCCTAATTTGGTGGGATGATTTAAGATGGGATAGCGCTCAAAATAAATGGATTGTGAATTTAGATAAAGTGGCAAAATTTGATTCCCAACTGAGATCTACAATTAGGAACAATTCTAAAAGCTATGACTATCTCATGCTAAACATTTATCGTGTCCTTTTGACTCGGGCGAAAAAAGGTGTATATATCTGGTTTAAGGACTCCGATACAAGGAAGCATTTTGAAGAAGTAGTTTTGCACAGCGATGTCTAAGAACAGCAGAGAAAAAGTATATTCAATTTCCCTCGGCGTGATAACATCCCCGGTAGTCACATCTACAATCTAGGGTACGCTGATCGGCGGGTAGTTCGCTTTCAGCTGGGCACGGATGCCCGGATAATCGTCACCCTCGCGGATGTCTGAAATGTCCACCAGCTCAAACTTAGTGTCATTGTCAATAGCGCTCTGGCAATCGCACATCACTTTTTTGTAAATAATGTGCGATTGTCAGAATGGCTACAGTATTTCACTTTCTTTTTCAGTCACCCTTACAGTCACCTGCCAGGAACAATATCAACCGTCAATTTGTTGTCCCACCGTCCTCCCAAGTCGTAAATAAGCAGTGTAACTATCCCAAAAAGCATACACGGCTTTTGGAATATCCCAAAACTAAGAATGTGGACATTTTGGCATAGAAAATGCCGGTGTTTGAGGATATCCCGAAAAGTATGCTTTTTGGCATATCGAAGGGAGATGATTATATGGCTTATTATGGCTATCACAGGGTCAGTACCAAAAAACAGCATGAGGATCGGGGCGTTACGGAAATCGAGGCCTTTTGTAAATCAAAGAATATCCATCTAAGCAGTGATGTCTTTTGTGATAAGCAGACGGGCAAAAACTTCAATCGCCCAGAGTACATGTTTATCCGCGGTCGCATCCAATCCGGCGACACACTTATCATCACTGAAATGGACAGGCTCGGCAGAAACAAGGTTGAGATCCTGAAGGAACTGCAATTTTTCCATGATAAGGGCGTCTACGTCATCATCCTGGAGATACCGACCACACAGCAGGACTATTCCCATCTGGAAAGCTCCATGGCAAAGCTGATGATGGAGGCCATCAACAATATGCTCATTGAAATGTACGCCGTGTTCGCCCAACTGGAGATTGAAAAAAAGGAGAAACGGCAACAGGAAGGCTTTGAGACAAAGAAACTGCGCGGCGAATGGGACGATTACGGCCGCCCTGCCGCCATTGACTATAAGCTGTTTGCCGCCGCCTATGCCCGTGTGGTAAACGGGCAGATAGGCCCCACCGAGTTAAGGCGGGAATTGGGGCTGTCTCATTCGACCTTTTACCGATATCGGGCACGGTATTTGAAGAACAATCCATAAACAGCTTCGGCACAGGGGAAAGAGCTCACAGGCTACTGTGAGCCCTTTCCATTATGCCGACAGCTTATTAAACGCGGAATTTCTGGACGCACGAGAGCAATGTCAGGCAAAACTCCTGGTACAGATCCTCGTCAAAGATACCGTCCACAATGGACTCCTTGAGCAACAGCGGACGGTACATGGTCAACAGCTCGCCTATCGCTGTCTTGTCGTTTTCTTTAGCTCGCAGCATCAACCCCTTAAAAATCATTTCTCATCACCTCCCATCATCTTCCTGATCCGCTCAATGAAGCGGTAATAGGAATGGGTGGTGGCCTTATAGCTGATGCCCAGCTCCTCGGCCAAGTCTGAGAAGCTGCGCTCCTCCAGAATGCGGGTTAAGAAAATGTAACGCTCCCGATCCCTGGCCTGCTGGAGCGCCAGATAGAGCATTGGTTTCTCAATCTGCTCCAGAAGGGCAAGCCCTGTCAGCAGATCTGTGTCCACCTGCAGTTCAAAGTCGTGTAGTTCCAACGGTGCTTCGGTTTGCTGCTTTTGAGCCTTTTTCCGCGCGTAGAGAGCCTTGTGGCGCTTTACAGCGGTTACCAGATAGGCGGTAAACTGATTCTGCAGAATATCATCTGCGTTTTGTCCATCGTTTTGTTTACGCATGGGGGTTCCTCCATTGTTCTCAAGATTTGCTGGGTTGCATCTTGAGTGCGGAGGTCCCCGGTTCCCCACTGAGTGAGGAAAAGCAAAAAATAAGCGGCCGACCTTGTACCTTGGTACAAAATCGACCGCTTGCCAGCTGGCGTCAAGAGCCTCATCCGAAGGGGCATCTGTTTCTTTCTGCTTCGTTGTACTTTTTGATGGTGGTTGTGAGCAGTTAGAAATAGCTGCCACTGCCGCCGTGCAGGCCGTGTGTCGCGGAGTAGACGGTGGCCCCGTCTGGTTCTTGACGCCACGAAGATAAATCATGGCGCATCACTCCCTCCCGCATCTTGCGAGACGGCACACTCAGCGACAATATAGCCTTGGGCCGTTTAATTTGCCGGGCTGTCGCTGTGCCGATTATACATTAAATTGTTAAATGAGTAACCTCCTTGTAACATGTCACTCTGCAAAATCACTAATCATGTTACAATTTGGGGTTCTTTCACTATTGCGATTCAAAGTAAACGCCGAGAGTCTTTCTCAATTTTATTATATAAAGTAATAGGTTAAATAAAGGTTAGAAACTAACCGTCATTTTTTCTTACATAGCCGTGTGTCATAATACGTTGACTCAATGAAAATCCATCGCCAAGGATATATAGTTTTTTCCAATGAATACATGAAAGGCGACCTTGATTTCTCAAAGCCGCCTTTGCAACATTTTTTCTATTTATTTCTATTTCGGTAAATACAGAGTAAATGTTGTCCCCTTCCCAAGGGTACTCTCTATCTCAATACTCCCTCCATGCTTCTCAATTATATCATGAGCGAGAGAGAGTCCTAGTCCTGAGCCGCCCATGGCCCGTGAGCGGGAGCGATCCACCCGGTAAAACGGTTCAAAGATATGCTTCTGGTCCTCCAAGGGAATGCCGATCCCAGTATCAGAAATTTTGATGATTACGGCGTCCTCTTCCTCCGTGGCTGATAAAGAGATGGAGCCATCTTGACGGTTGTATTTCACCGCGTTTTCAGCCAAGTTAAATAAGACTCTATAAAGTAGTGTGCGATTGCCGCTTAGAATGATATTTGGGGTGGCGTCCGCGTTGGCGACCAGGTTTTTCTGCCGCAAGGAGGGGGACAGCTCGTCAAGCACTTCCGTAAACAGCTCCCGCACCGCGACTTCCTCGTTCATCTCGGTCAAGTCATCGGAGGAGAGCCGGAATAAATCGTCCATCAGGCGGATCATCCGGCTTGTGTGTGTTCTTGTGACGGTCAACGCTTTTTTCATCCGCTCCGGATCAGGCTCGGCATCCAGATTCAGAACCTCCAGCCCCACTTGGATGGTGGCCAGCGGCGTCTTGAGTTCGTGGGCCGCACTGGCGGAAAAGCGCTTTTGCCGCTCGAAGGAATCGCTGACCTTGTCCATCATACGGTTGAAGGAATGGGAGAGCCGGCCAATCTCATCCTGTCTGTCATGGATGTCCACCCGCCGCGATAAATCCTTACCGCTGATCTCCTCGATGGTTTCCGAAAGCTCCCGAATCGGTTTCAGTGCCCGGCCCGCCATAATCCAGGTTGCACCCACGCCCAGTAAGGTGACGAAAATCAAGCCGACAATGCCCCAGGTATTAAAGCGCTTCCCAGCCTGGGTCAGCGACAACTTGAAGGTCGAATAGTCCGCGAGAGGGGCGCCGTCATTGACAACACCGCCGTTTGCAGGTGAATCATTTGGTGTGAAACTGGCAATACCGCTGTTAGCGGACGGCTGGAAGGAGATGCCGCCGCTTCCGTCCGTGACTGTTATATCTGCAAGAGGGAGCGTCTGCCCTAAGTCTTGAACAAAGATGCGGTTGGCCGTATACATCGACACAGCAGTCAGTACGACGCTCACACTGATCATGACAATAGCGGACAAGATGGTCAGTCGTGCTCTCAGCGACAGTTTTTTCAGCATGGCGTCTCCTCCTGATCAATCACATAACCTGCTCCCCGGATACTTCGGATGATGGTTTCGTCGGTATAGGCGCTGAGTTTTCGCCGTATCGTACTGATGTAGACCTTGACTTGATTGGTAAACGGGTCGGTCTCGCTGTCCCATACATGCTCCAAAAGTTCTTCGGCGCTGACCGGCCGGCCCATATGGAGCATGAGATATTCGAGGATGGAAAACTCCCGCATGGAGAACCCCAGAGGTGTGCCGCCAAAGCTGGCCGTCTTCGTAATTGTATCCAGCCTAAGGCCGCCCCGGGAAAGGGCGGCCTCAGGCTGGGCATGGGCGCTGCGGAGCAAAACCCGTATCCTGGCTTCCAGCTCGCCAAAATGAAACGGTTTTGTGAGGTAGTCGTTGGCTCCGCCATCCAGTCCTTCGATTTTTTCATCGATGCTGGCACGGGCGGATAGGATAAGCACCTTCGCGGGCTTTTCCATCGACCGGATGCAGCCCAGGACTTCCATACCGTCCAGCCCGGGAAGGTTGAGATCCAAGACCACCAGGTCGTAGTCGTTGATCTCACACAGATCCACGGCTTCGGCGCCGTTCCCTGTGGCGTCCACCGCGTAGCCGCGCTTACGCAAGCCGTAGCATAGCGCCTCCTGCATATCCTCCTCGTCCTCGACGATCAGAAGCCTCATAGTGGTTCACATCCTTTCTCTTTTGCTTTGTTTCCTTTTAGTTGGCCGGGTTGATCGTTTCACAACCGGAGTTGCATGCCTCGCTGAAGGCAATGCGGCCGCTGTTATCGATAGAGCGATTCTCGCCCAGAGGGAGCGCGGTCATACCGACATCTTCGGCGGGCTGGAAGGCAACTGTGGAATTGAAGTCCACCAGCGTGCTGCCGACGACCTCATCCCCGGTCAGAGCGAAGGTCTGATACCCCTCGTCGGTCAGAGCAACAGCCATGCCACCGTCCATTTCGGCTACGGTGAAGTCGAGTCTACCATCCATAGAGATTGCAGTGTTCTCACCCAAATGCAGGGTCATGTGGGTATCGGGGGCGGCAGGCTCGAAGCTAAGGGATTTTGCCTCCGCAGCAAAGGCGGTGGTCAGAGTCCCGACCACGAGGATCAGAGCCAGGGCGCTTGGAATCTTTCGGTTCAACATAATTGTTACCTCCTGAATAATTTGTCTGTTAGTTTGTTGTGTATTCTTGTGATCACAGGCTCATTATAAAGGACGGTTAGTTAAAGCAAGGTTAGAAACCTACATTCTAATTTTAGCATAGTATAGCGCCGCTGACCAGTCCCCGCCCCCTCCTACATGACCAGATTATGACGTTGCCCAACACGCAGAGGAAGAAAAACAGCAATCCATGTTGGCCCAAAGCAATATTTAATATCATTGTCTTTCAATAACTATAAGGTAATTTCCATACCATCATAGGCAAAAGATATGTTATCTAGTTTTTTTTCAAGCTCCTGATAATAAGCATAGGATTTGCCCCAATACTCGTTAATATGAGTAACAATAATTTTTTTAATTCTGTATCTGCACTTTATTTCCATAATTTCCTCTAAAGAAAACATATCACCTTTGAAAGGTGCATTATCAAGATTTGAACCATCTTTAAGCACACCGTCATCAGAAACTAGCCCTATAATTAAAATATCCGCATCAAAATATAAATCATTGTAAACAAATGGTTTTACATCACAACAAGCATAGATAACCTTTTTATTTCCATCTGAAATAACATAAAAGGTCATATTGCCTCGATGGGTTTTGTTGTTTATCAAATAAAGTTCCATATTTCCGATTTTAATATAGTCCGTCTTCTTAATTGAAATACAATTAAGAATATCCTGATAATAATATAAACCATCACCGTTCCAAGCATTAATATCGTCTACAACCTCGGGTAACGCAATAAATTGTATGGGGGTTCCCTTGTCAGTAATACAATCATAGCCTAAAGGTTCAACAATACGCATACCTCTTGTATGGTCTGGGTCTTTATGTGAAATAGAAAGATGTTTAATATCAGTAATCCCTTGCCTGTCACAGGCAACTGCAGCATCTTCAGGTGTATCAATGAGCATTTTAATATCTTCAATATATAAGCTCGGCCCTAATCTTTCATACCGGCCTCTTTTTATTCTGGCCTCCTCACAGATAGTACACTTACAAAAAGGATTGGGAATTTGAGACATACCTCCGCTCCCTACAATTTTCAACTTCATTTATGTTCACCTCACTATTTCTGTCTGATAACGTTCTAATAAGCCTAAAATTACTCCCATCTCTTCTTTTGAAATCGGGGTCGCCGATACAATGGTGCCGTCCTGGTCGCGGGTGAGCTTGAGGTCGATTGTTCCGGATTCATTGTGTGCAAAGTAAACAAAGGAGTTGTTTGCCCGCAGGTCCATAAAAATCCTGATTGGCTCGCCGCGATAGAGCAAGGTATCATTCTGGAGGGTGACCTCCCATTTCTGGTACTCCAGCAGAGCTCTCTCACTTAGGGCGGCGTATTTTGACTTTCCATCGCTGGCCGCGGGATAGAGCTCGACCGGCCCATTGCCTGTGCTAAAGGATACTTTTGCTAAAGGGGCATTTCCCCAGGTGCCGGAGAGCGAACAGCCTTCTGCTTTGCTGCCGGCGACAGACCAATCTGTAGAGAAATCGTTTATAATATCGCCTGTTTGAGTCGAAGCCTCTATATCAAAGCTATCTGCTTTCGGCAGTGCGGCAATGATGATGCCATTCTCGGCATCAGCCGTGATGTCACCAAGGATTTTTCGAAGGCTTAGATCAATATGGCCGTTTTCCGTAGGGAATACGCCTTTGACATCGCTCTCGCTGACCTGAACGCCTCCGTTTTGGACCTTACAGTCCAGTATCCCACTAAAATTGGAAATGCCTATCTGACCATTCTCAAGTTGAACAGTTACCTTTGACGCGGAAATGCCACAAATTGAAATTATTCCGTTCTCTGCCCGTGCATCGGCGGTCCCATTGAATCCGACGGGTATGTAAAGTTCCACATATGATACAAATCCGTTGGGGGATGAAACAGGCCTGGCGCCTGTTTGAATTTTAAGCGCGGACCCGGAAATCGAGGTTTTGGCATAGTAAGAGGCTTTGTCTTCCGACATATATTCTTTCAGTATGATCTCCTGCGTCGGGCTGGGAAATAGGCTGATTCTGTCGCTTCCATATATGGCTTCAATAGATGTGATGCCAGATACGGTCCACTGCTTGGTGTTGACAGTCTTCACGTTGTACGGTTCCAGCGTCAACGGAAACGTGTCGCTCCAGTCGTCACCCCAGTCTTCAAAAAAACCATTTGTTTTGGTATCCTTTTGCCGCTCTATCTCACCTGATGTGGTGACCCCCGCCGTAGGGACGCATAAAATGGTCGCCAAGGCCAAGGTCAGTAGTTTTGTTATCATTTTCATTTCGTACCTCCTGCAGCGTTCTGTGTTAATGCTGCTGTATTCCCATAACCTTTTACGTTGAAGGCTGCGGTCGTTGAGCCGAGAATCCCCCCCCCCGGCTTTAGTCGTGGGGAGTGTCAAGATAAGAACCACGTTAGGGTGAAACAAGAATAGCAAATTTTATATACCGTAAGGTTTATCTAACCTTTTTTGATACGCCTTGTTTTTCTTCAACAGACTGTTCCAATTTATATTAGTCAATCCAAGTTTTCTCATAAACTGGTTATACTTCGCTTGCTTTTTCGTATATCGATAAAGCTGTCCAAAGTGTTTGACGCTTTCATCTGCGAACTCGCCAGCCTGTTCATAGAGCGTTCCGGCTCGCCGCATATGCTCAAAGGTTTTCCTATTCATCAGCTCTGGCAAATACCGAACTCCTGCCATGCCTCCAGCAATCACGATTCCTAAATCACGGTAGCCCATTCGTTTGTTAAAGTTTTTTAGGATAGCGCTTAGATAATCCGATTGAGCCGCCTCCTCAAAACCGGACTGCACGAAATATCCAACAGCCCTATTCGTGTCAGGCTGTAATTGCTCAAACAGTCGCTTTACAATTCCCGGCATAGCGTTGAAATAGAGCGGAAAAAAGAACAGCCAGTTATCAAAATTCTGCATATCGTTTGCCAGAGTAATGGCGTCCTCCTCCACGACATAGCGGACCTCCGGCATTGTTTGCATACCCTTCATAAATGCACGACTAAGAATCTCGGTATTGCCGCGTTTGCCATTCGGAGAGCCGTTAATAATCAAGGTTTTCATACATCGATTCTCCTTGTAGTAAAGCTTGGCGCAAACAGCATATAAGCGGTTCGCTTCCAGTAAGCGTTGAAGGCTTCTTCTTCACTGGGGAGGAAGAAGCCTTTATAAACAACCTCTATTGCAGGGTATTTGCTGTAACGCGGCTCGTGTAATGATTCGCCTGTTTCCCACGATATGTAAGGAAGTATAAGCGGCAGCATTCGGTCAATCATGATCTTCATATTTGAACTCAAAAAGCCCTGTGATATCTCACAATAAAAACAGACTTTATCTGCAGCCAAATAGTTGCGGTAAAACTCGTTCAAATCCGTGTGGACACAATGACCAGGTGTTCTCAACCAACAAGCCCAGCAACCCAAGCAGTGTCGAAGCTCAGTCTTTCTCAAATCAAGTACCGCCGTACCGTCGGGAATAGATATGTCATATTCCTGAATGATAAATGTCTTTATATTTTCCATTAATTAGCCTCACCAAAGTATAAATTATTAGCGTTCTCTCTACCACGGCTGTGTGTGAACGTAACGCAGGTAGCACATAAAATGGCATGAAATAGTATACAAACAACACCACTAGATAATGCGGGTCGTTCTTATTCTCTCGTGACCACAAAGTAAGGCTGCTCCCATACCCCATCAATGTTGCTCCACAGCCGCTCAAACTTGTTAATCTCCGTCTTGCGGTTGTAACCCAATCTTGGCTCATCCTTGCAGTTGGCCAGGTAGTCCAGGCTCTCCGCAAAGTAGAAATATACCTCATCGTAGCCAATCAGCGGGAGGTAGTGGGTGTTGTGGGTAGTGGTGTAGGGCTCCTCCACATGGATGAACACAATGACCGGCACGCCGGTGCTCACCAGCCCCTTCAACTCCTCCACGGTGCCGCCGTTCTTGAAATCGGCCGAATAGCCTTCTAAATCGTCCCAGAACTGCTTCACACCGGAGGGGTATACCCCGTTCCCATCAGGCAGCTTGCCGGGGAAGCCCTCAAAAAGCTCCAGACCGTCGGCCTCCTCGCCAAAATGCCTGAGCACATAGGCCGAGGAGAAGGCGGCACACTCCAGCCCCGGCTGATAGTCAAAATAATTATCCTCAGTAATTAAATAGGTATCCGGAAACAGATGATTTCTATCCGCATCATCTGTTATATCAGCGCTTGCTTCGCAGACTGTATGAGTCTCTTCCACAGACGCTTGATTTCCGCCGCAGCCAGCCAGCAAGCCGGTGGCGCAGGAAAATGCCAGCAGGGTTAAAAGGGGCTTTTTGCTCGCATGCATTGACTACACCTCCTCCTCTCATCGCAGCTCCATCCTGCGGAATAGGAACCAGCAGCTCCCCAGGGAGAGCGCGGCAATTCCGACGGCCACTGCAGTGCCGGTCCACCAGACCGCCCAATCCAGTCCAGGCATAGCGGACAGTTCCCACTGATAGATCGGCAGATACTTGCCAAAGGGCCCCGGCCCCTCCAAAAACTTGAGCGCCATATACATGCCGCCCGGAACCAGCAGCGAGCCCAGAGCACCTTTCGCGGCCACCGCGCCCGCATAAAACAGGGAGGCGAGTGAGAAATAAAAGGGGAGCTGGAGCAAGAATACACGCCATGCATAGGAGAACAACGGAGTGATCCCATCCAACTTTGCAAAGGGGGCACCTATCCCATGTAGCACGCCCAGAAGCATTCCTCGTAGAAAGGGCGCTGCAATGCAAATGACAAGGAAACCGGCGAGAAAGGAAAAGAAGCGCCCGTACACCACGCGGCTCCGGCTGTGTCCTGCTGCGATATAGTGGGTGAGTGTTCCATTCCCGAAATCGCGCCCCACGGAAAGCGCCAAAAAGATGATGCCCGAGACGATGGCGAATGTGGACTCCCCAACGCCGAAGACAAACCCGTCGCTGAAGGTGAGCGGTGTGCCGTCCCAAGATCTGTTGCCGCTGGGCAGAACCTGTATAACGGAGAACAGGATCGCAAGTCCGCCCAGCACCAGCCATAGGGCGTTACCTCGCGTAAGTTTGTACCACTCCGCCCGCATTAAGCTAAACATGGACGCCACCTCCAATCACTTTGGTGTAATACGCCTCCAAGTCGTCCCCCATTGGTGTGAGACGCCGGATGGTGACACCGCTCTGGACCAGGGCGGTGTTGAGTTCTCCCGCCCTTTCCCAGTCACTGTAGAGCTTCAGAACCCCGCCCGGTAAGACCGCCAGCTCCGGGGAGGGCAGTATTCCTTTCAAGACCAGCGAAGCTTTCTGCGTATCGTCTACCTCTATGTGCAGGTGACGCCTGCATGCCTCGTCCAGTTCCGATGCGGGTAATTCCCGCAGCATCCGGCCTTTGTGCAGGATACCGTAATGGGTGGCAAGCTGGTGCAGTTCGCCGAGATAGTGGCTGGAGATAAGGATCGTCATGCCATGCTCCCGATTGAGCATAAGGAGAATCTCCCGCAGCTCCACGATACCCACCGGGTCCAAACCGTTGACCGGCTCATCCAAAAGCAGCAGTTCAGGCTGGCTCAGCAGTGCCATGGCCAGAGCCAGCCGCTGACGCATTCCCAGGGAAAAATGCTTGGCGCGCTTTTTCCCCACATGGGACAAGCCGACGATCTCAAGGGTGCGTCCAATGCAGTCCCGGTCGGAAGTGCCCCGCTGCCGGCGCTGTATCTCCAGATTCTGCGCCGCGCTCAGGTCCGGGTATAGGGCGGGTCGCTCGATAAGGCTGCCCAGTGCGCTTCTGCGGGCATGGATCGCCTGCGGCTCCGTAGCACCGAGCAGGCAGATTTCCCCGCTGGTGGGCAGCGTCAGGCCGGCGCATACCCGCAACAGCGTGGTCTTGCCCGCGCCGTTTTCGCCAATGAATCCATAGATTCCGCCTTTTGGCACATGTATATCCACTCCGTCAAGCGCATGGAAATTGCCATATTGTTTTTTTAGCGATTGTGTCTCAAAGCAGTATTCAAGCATACCTGGCTCACTCCTTTCGTCTACGGGGCGACTCCCATCGAATGAAAATAATTCCGGCCAGCAGGATCAAACCGGCCATCCCGATGATTCCGGACGGCTTGGGACCCAGCAGCGTGTTGACGCCCATCACGGAGATAAAAAGCGGCGCCTCACGGACGGCGTTCAAGGCACCGTGGGCGATACTGGGGGCAATCACGCTGTTTGTGCGGAGCGTCAGGTCGGAGAACCAGACGCCGATGACCGTGGCAAAGACCACCATCATCAGGATGCCGGACAACGGGAACCCGGGGTATCCGGTATTGTAGTTCAGGCCGAAGCAGACCAGCGGCGCGTGGACCAGGCCCCACAGTGCGCCGCTGAGTAGGACCGCCTTTCGGTCCGACATACAGGAGCGTAGTTTATAGAGCAGATAGCCCCGCCAGCCGAACTCCTCACCAAAGGCCAAGATATGATTAACCAAAACCAGCGGCGCCATCAGTGTCAAAAGAGCCCCCAGTCCAATTAGAATCGGAAGGGACAGATCCAACGGCGGCGCCATTCCGATTGTGGCCTGCACATATCCCCAAGACAGATCCAGCTTGTCAGGGAAGAGCAGAAAGAAGAGCGCCGTTCCTATGCAGACAGCCGCCCCAGGCAAAAAGCAGGCGCTCAGATAAGCCCGCCAATGGCGCTTGAAGCGGGGACGAAGAGCAACCTTAAATGGATCTCCTGTGATTTTTCTGGTGAGGAATACCGCCAAAACCGGAAGCCACATAAAAACCATGCCGGTAGCCATAAGAAGGAATTGGAGCAGTTGCTGGTCGAGTACATTACCGTATAGGATCAGCGGGAGGGTACAGAGGATGGCAAGTGCATAAACGATGCCGACAAATACGATTGCTCTTTTCTTTTCCATAGTAGAAATCAGATCCTTTCCTCATCGGTATATCGCAGATAATACGGTGAGCCTAAGCATATTTTGATAATCAGTTTAGTGTAACAAATTTAAGGTTAAAGAAAGGTTAAAAACTCTGCCTCAATTTTATCACTCATCTTTTTTGACCATACAGTTCGGCCATGAACACGAAATAGGCCAGCCGAAATGGGTACTGTAACCCAAACCCCGGAAAAGGGCCGCCATCGGCGGCCTTTTTCATCGTCTCTGACGGGGCGGCTGCGCGTCCTGCCGGACGCTGTAAGCATACTTCTTTCCAGCCGGTCAAGTTTCCCGTCCAACAGCGCCCGTAAGGGCGCGAAGCCGCTCCAACTGTGGAGCATTTGGCAAGGCAGCGTAAGCGGCCCTTACCGGGGGATTGGGGGCGGCCCCCAACAAGCGGATTTTCAGAGAAAATCGCAAGTGCATATGCATTTGCCCTGCTTGCCACTATTCAAAAACGGCAAAAAAGGAAATAGCCTTTACCAATAAAGCGCTTCAAATTTTATGCGATAAATGCAGATTTATAAGCTTACTTCTCGATTGAAATAAACGGAGGAAAGGTATCACAGCTATCGCAACGTTGCATGGTTCTGGCATTTACGTCAAAACTCCTGCCATCGTATTCATAGCGCAGTTTTCCTTCCTTGCAATAAAAACGATGTTCCGATTGAAAAGCAACGGGCTTGAAACGCTCGTCTTGTATAGGCTGATCCCGATACAACATCTGATCTTCAGACAATTTCAGCACACCGTTATCAAGATGGACATCATAAATCCCACTTACGATAGCCTCTGCCGCCACATTTTTCCCTGAAGCTGAAATAAAACGAAAACAACCTGTTATTGCGTTCGTGCTTTTTCGCTTCGCCAGTTCAAAACGGAATAAGGATACAGCGCTGAAATCCTTTCTTAAACTCTCTCGTTGCCCTTCCTTACCAATCAGCCATATTTTCTCGTTAGATACGATAAACATATCTAACTGAAATCCGCTTTGTGAGTATTTCAGATTAGAAAAGGATATTTGGTCAGAGTATATGCCCTGTAACGCGCCATTTTCCAGTTCGTAAACCAATTCCTTTGTAAACAGCGTTTTGCCATTCACATTTGATTCAATGAAGTTAATAATCTCTGTCAGACTTGATTTGTTATCCATTAAATACGCACCTCCAAAATTAAATTGATAATCTGCTTTAGAACATTTACATATTGTACCGCTTTCTTATCGACCTTAATCGTCCTTTACCGATAAGACCTGCTATCGCTCCATATGACACCTCCCCTTAGTTTCGATTCGGGCACTATTTTAACTTTTTTCACGAGTGGGAAAAGGATATTATCTTATTGCCGCCGGATATTTACTATTTTTCATTAGTCAATTATTTACTCCTGATTCGCGAATCTTGTCCTTTTTGCGCTGTGCGGCCTTCTCCCGTTTCCGGAGATACATTTCTTCATCGGCGAGTGAGAGCAGGGATTCCGCATCTTTAGCATCGCCGCTCTTTACCACACCAAAGCTCAGAGACATGGGATACGGGCAGTCTTCACTGAAACTTAATTCGTGCAGCCGCTTATCCACCTGACAGATCCGCCCTTCTACCAAGGATGTGTCGGCGCCTGGGAAGATGAGTAAAATTTCGTCCCCGCCGTACCGGGCTAGCAAATCAGACGTTTCTGGGAAGTCGTGTGCCAACTCCTGAGCAACAGTCATCAGATAGCTGTCACCCGCCGCGTGACCGTACCGGTCATTCACGCCTTTGAGATCGTCCAGATCGATAAAGCAAAGTGTGAATTGGGCGTGCCGTTTTATGAAGCTCTCAAGGTGTTCCAGAGCATACTGCCTATTGTAAATACCTGTTAGCGTATCCCGGTAGGCGATGTTCCGAAGACCCCCCTCCTTTTGCTCGCTTTTTACGAGCGCTCGCTGGATATTTTGGGACCGCTCCCTGTAATCGGACAAGCGGCACATGCTCAGGGAGTACCGCAGGCCCAGGAAAAATCCCATCAGTGAGAAGGCGCAGGACTTGATTCCCCATAGCTTCAACAGAAAGCCGCCTCCGCGGGACTGATAGAGGAGCAGATTTAGTAAGAGACATAGAAACATACCGCCCATCAGTTCCAACTGGAAGTCCATATGCTCCGAATGGTCGATCAGGATCCTCAGCCGCCGGATGATGTTCGGTCGAGTCATCAGGCTCAACACTGCGCCGCCTAGCAAAAAACCCAGAAAGACCGGCACGTACTTCAGATTCTCAACGCTTGATATATTATTGTTGAACGCGCTCGACTGCTTGTCTGTCACGATGGACACCACGCAGTAGCACAGGATGTTGAGGCTCAAGCCATACAAGATCCCGCTGAGTGAAGAGAAAAAGGAGATACGCCAGCCGGTTTTGCAGTATGGAATGCTCTCAGCAAATAAAAGCAGGAAGAAGATCGCCCAATTTAGGAGCAGATTCAGCCCACAAATAGAGCAGATAATAAACAGGGCATAGTTCATGAGAAATGTCCCCACAACAAAGCACTTTGGCACATGAGGACGCTGGAGCATGGCGGAGACTAACGCAAAATAGCGGTAATTAAAATAGAAGTAGGCCATCGCTACAATCAGAATCTCGGCCATATCATTGCCTGGCCTCCTTTCGATGACGTTGCATCTTGTCCCGGTACATGGCGATATCCGCCTCCCGGATCAGCAGCTCGGAATCCTTCTTTCTCTGCGGGAAAGTAGTGATCCCATATGAAAAACGGAAGGCGACCGCCCCCTGCCTTGTGGTTTCCAAAGTGTCTCGGATATCCCGAATGCGATCGGCCGCGGACGCCGCGTCACTGCCAGGCAGCAGAATGATGAATTCGTCACCGCTCACCCTGGCCAGCAGATCCTCCCTGCGTAGCTGACCCTCCAAAGCGCGGGAAAATCCGATGAGATAGGCATCCCCCGCCCCGTGCCCCTCCAGATCGTTGATTTGCTTGAGATCGTCCAGGTCGAGGAAAATAAGGGAAAAGGGCGATTCAGCTGCTATCATAGCGTCAATAAGATCCACTGCATACCGGCGTGAGAAAGTGCCGGTCAAAGTATCGCGGTCAGCCAGCTGCTGCAGGGTATCCGTTCTTTCCTTCGTGGCGGTAAGTATGGAGGCCAGCCGGTCGTGCTCCTCTTTCAAATGATTGTTGCGAATTAGTTTATTGATATGTAATAAAAACCGAATCATGGAAAAAATCACCACTGCGCTGCTCCCGATCAGAAATAGAGGCGGGTACACGGTCTCCAGCTCAAATATGCACAGGGTGCTGTCCACCAACAGATATCCCGCGCAGAACCAGAGGAAGGCCATGAAAGGCTTAGCTTCCATGCTCTCGGCCTCCGCCATGAGCATGGATGAAAAGTTTGGCCATCGCAAAAAGCATATATCTTTCAATATAGAGATCAGCAGAACCGCCGACACGCTCATCGTACGCCAAAAGGTATTTTCGAGCAGCGAGTACATGGTGATATTTTGTACCAGCGCTGCTGATCCGATGAACATCAGGTGGAGCGCCAGAGCATTCGCATAATTGATGTTGAGAATGAACCAATACTTCATACGAACAGTCTGCCCGGTCAGAAGACGGACCGATTGGCAGAGGTATGTAGTCAGATATAGTATGGGCAAGAGGTAGCCTAGCGCAGACCATACCACTATCAGTGCGGCCGTTACCATGGAAGTCATGAGCCAGCTGGCCCAGACGCGCTGAGCAGGCCGGGATTGGGTATAGCCATAGAAAATAGACAAAAAGGCTGGTAGCAGAAACCAATATGAAAATGTGAACTCCATGGAATCCCATCACCTCCAAGCGGCATTTATTATTGAGGCAACAAAGTTTAGAATGCTGTTCAAGCCCACCGAATCCAGTGTTCGGCGGGCTTATGAATCTGTTGGGGCGTGAGCCTTTTATCCCTCTATTGAACGCCAGTCTGTGCATTCACACCTATTCAAATAATATATCACAGGAAACTGCCGTCATAAATTGCGGGCGCGTTGCTGTTCATAAAAAACTGCAACGCGCCCTTTTACAGATCCCAACCTCGTTGTTTTGTATGCACAATTTGCAATGTGCCCGTCCAAGGATGCCGATCTCAACAAGAATCGTGACAATCCTGTAGAGGTTAGCGATTCTTGCCCCAGTCCGGCACCGCAGGCGGCGCGTAGAAGACATACACAACCGGGAGCACTCGTGACCCGCTACCGCTCTCCTTTCCGGAAGATATCGAGCGAATGGCTCGTGACTCCCCAGAGGTCAGGTCGCTCGCAGGTGGCGAAGTGATAGTCCAGGAAGACCGCGAAGACAGCGTCGTCCATCGCGTCCACGGCCTCGCGCAGCAGCGGGGCGCAACCGTCCGAAGAGACATAGTGCAGGCGGGTCACTTGGAAGACGGACATCAGAGCGTCCACGTCCTCCTTGCGAACCAGCTCGAATAAATCCTCCGGCTTGGAACTGGCAGCAAAAGTGTCCCGGTCGAGCAGCCCCCGCCCGAGGTAATCGGTGACGCTGAAATTCCCCTGCCGGAAGCCCTCGTCGAGCAGGCTGCCATCGGAGACGACGTAGGCGGCGAAGATCACACCGCCCGGCTTTGTTACGCGGATCGCCTCGCGCAGGGCCTGGTGCTTGTCCTCGATGGTATAGAGGTGGTAGAGCGGCCCGAGCAGCAACGTGAGATTGTAGCTGCCGTCGGGAAAGGCGGAGAGGTCCAGAGCGTTGCCTTGGGCGACCGAGACCTGTTCGCCGGGCAGGGTATTTTGGCGGAAGACCTCTATATTGTGCTCCACCAGCTCCACCGCATCGACCGCGTACCCGCGCCGCGCGAGCGCATGGGAATAGCGCCCGGTCCCCGCGCCGATCTCCAACACCCTATCCCCCGACCTCGCGTATTTTTCGATATAGCGCATGGTGGTGAGGAATTCGACCGAGCCGTGCCTCGGCGCAAGGCGCTGGTCCTCGTCGTAGCTATTGTAAAAGTCAATAAGATACCGGTTTGTCTCCATTCAACCACTTCCTTCCATTCTATTGAGACAAGGCGCCCCTCATAGAAAATTTCTCAAGTCCGTCTATTGACATGCCGCCCGTCCGTGCATTCACAGTAATATAAATACTATATCACAGGAAAGGTTAAAGAAAGGTTAGAAAGTATCCGCTCTGTCAAAGACCGCCTGCTTCTCCTCCTTGGACAAGAGGAGGTCGATTAACGCTGGGATGGCGAACACAACAAGCAAATTGAGGGCGCACCTGACTAAGGTGAATTTCCATCCCAAAGAGGCTGCCTCGAACAGCAGCAGCGGCAGGCGGATGCTTGCACTAGAGCACAGGAAGAGCAGGACGTTGAATATCCGGCACCGCTTCTTCAGCAATATTCCCACCACTGGGAGCAGCGCATAGAGTGGAACGGCGGTCAGCACCCCCAGCAGTAAGGAGACAAGGCTCCCCTTTCTCCCCGAACCTTCGCCCATCAGCCGCATCATCCGCTCCCGGTCGATCCATACGTCCAGCAAGCCGGTAAAAATAAATACCGGCGGCAGCCGCAGAAGAAAAAGCAGCAGATTATTTCCTGAAAAGCAAAGGGCCTTCTGACAGGTTCCAGGAGAATATACAAGAACAATCAGGGTGGCGGCGGCCGCGAACAGCAATAACCGGTTTTCCTTCATCCAATCCTTCATAAAAGTATGGCCTCCAGGAGTATCGCGGTGGGGATTGCAAACAGAAAAAATAACAGATTGCGGAGTATGGCGGCCTTCTTGCCCAAAAATCGGATTTCAAGAGGGAGCGAAACGATTCCCACTGTGGTCAGCGTGGCGATAAACACAGCCATTTGAGAGAGTCCAGCGCCGTTTTGGAGCAGTTCGGCCACGATGGGAAAAGCCACCAGGACGGGGATCAGCGCCGCGGCGCCCAGTAGGGCGCAGAATAGCATCCCGCCGAACCCGGACTGTGTTCCCATCATCCTTTGAACCGCATCGGGACGCACGACGGCGAGCACAAGCCCCACGAGCATGGAGATCGCCGCAAACTGGGGCAGGACCGTCAGGAAAAGCTTCCAGGCCTTTTTGATGGCAAGATGAGTATTCTTCTTATTTTTCTTTAAGGATACCGCCAGCAAGATCGCCGTCACGATGTAAAACAGCGCTGTGAAGACCGCGTCCATTATCTCACCCCTGGCCTTTCTCCAGCGCCCTTCTGAGCACCGGCAGGACAAGCAGCGCAAGGCCGCCGCCCAGCAGAGCGGTGGCAAGCTGGGACAGGGAGAACATCCCGGAGATAACCGCGGCCTGCTGTTCAGGCAGCCTCAAAAGCACCGGAACTGCCAGCTTCACGATCCCAAAGTACAGGATAAGAAATTTAGCTGCCGCGGCCGTCAGAAGCGCCGGAACAAGGGAACGCCGCGTTCTGCCCGGTAAGCGCCCGAGGATGTGCCAAACCAGCACCAACGCCAGATTTCCGGCCATGATGAAGGGGATCAGGCTCCAAAGCGGCCCAATTCCCAGGAGCTTGGCGGCCAATGGTGATATTGCGGCGACCGTAACACCGGAACTGATGCCGCAGACCATGACGGAAACCACCAGCATAAAATTTACGATAGAACCAGTCAGCAGGGGTGTCGCCAAAGGCGTTGTGGCGGCCTGCAGGACGATCAACAGCGCGATCAAGACCGCGGTGTTTGCGATCCACCACGCTTTTCCACTTCGTTTCATTGATTTTTCTCCTTTCCAAATTGCTATAATTCACGGAACATCCGCTGACCTTTTGTCCGCAGGAGCCCTGCAAGAGTTGCTGAAACAGCGGTAAAGAACACCGCACACAAGCCTACCGCTCCAATCGGTCCCAATTTGCGCCAAATCAGAACGTAAACGCCGATGCCTGCCGCTGCCATGAGCATGGAGACAACGGTGGAGAGCATGGCGGCTACGCTTTGCTTGACCACAACGGCGTCATTGGGGGCGTCCAGCTTTGGAAAACACAGATTGATATAGAGCCCCAACAGAGCGGACAACACTGCGTAAATTCCTACAGTCAAAAAAAGCAGCACCATCTGCGTGAACGGCACAGAAAACGCAAGCCCCAGACAGACGGACGCGAGCAGGAGGCAGGGCAGACAGAGCAGGAGCTGAAACCCCGTCTTAACGGCAAAAAGCATTCCGGGTGAGATTGGAGCCTCTTTCAAAATCCATAAATACTTTCCCTCCAGGCTGATGGATGAGCCGGTCACCGCCACTGTAGATACCAGCAGAGTCAGGATGGCTGCCAGGATGGGCATGACGGGATGGCCCCCCAATGCCGCTGCCAAGTCAACAAGCTGTCTGCGAAGCACCAGTGCGGCTACGGATACTACAACCATGAGTATCAGGCCAAAGCCGGTATTGAAGATATATATGGGTGTTCCAAAATATCGGCCGGCTTCTTTTTTGAGCAGAGATTTCCATTGAACTGTGGCCGTCAGCTTTTCCAGCCTGTAATCGGAGCGTGCGCCCTTGGCGGAAAGGTTGGTCACGATTCTCTTATACTGTCCGGCAAAGAGCCACACCACTCCAAGGAAGGGTAAGAGGCAGATGGCCAAAAATCCAATCAGGGAGAGAGGGTTGCCGTAGCAGGCCGCCTGCTGTAAAAGCAGAAACGGAAAGCCCCAGATCGCAAAGCCCTCCTGTATGGTATCGGCTGCACCAGCGAGTTCCATCATTCCTGTGTTCACACGGAGAACGCCCGCCATCAAAAGGCCGAAAAAGATAAAATAGAGTAGTGTGAATACCCAAGCCCGGCGGGTGAACTTACTAGAAAACCAGGCGAGAGCGAAGCCGCAAGCCAGGGAGAGCAGCGTTGGCAGTAAGGCAAGGAATATCGTTCCCAGCAGTAAGGCAACTGCAAACCATACTCCGCCTGCGCCGCCGAAAAATAAATAAGCAACTGCTGCCGGCAGCATGATAAAAAGCGAGAATATCAGGTTTTCCAGATAGAGCACCAGGGTGCGGGTAAGTATAAGCTGGAACGGCGATACCGGGAGCGCGAGCATCAAATCATTGTCCTTGCCGCCGAAAATCACGCCTTGAGCTGCAAAGACCGTGAAAAAGAACCCCATAAGCACAGCCATGGCCGGCATCAGCAACATCAGAACCGGAAGCATCCCCACCTCCGACAACGAGTGTGCGAATAGGAAGCTATAGGTAGCAGAGAGATAGCAGGCTAGTCCCGCTATCAGCACAAGCGCCCCGACGCCGGAAGCCGTCCGCGTCCGTTTTCTTCCACCCAGCCGAAAAGATGAGAGCATGGATTTTATGCTGAGGAGCAGCAGCGCAACGAATTTACTCATGGCAATTACCCTCGCCCTCCAGTTCAAGGAACAGCTCTTCTAATGTGGAATCGCCCACCAACTCCGCAGTGATTCCCTGACGGACTACGCGGCCGTTTTTGATGATGGCAATCCGATGGCATAACCGCTCCGCAACCTCCAGCACATGCGTGGAGAAAAATACCGCCCCACCCTCCGCGCAAAGTTCCGCCAAATACCCTTTGAGGAGATGGGAAGCCAACGGATCCAAACCCACAAATGGCTCGTCCAGAATCAGGAGCTGTGGGCGGCGGATGAGCGCCGAAATGATGGCCAGCTTCTGTTTCATCCCGTGCGAATAGCTGCTGATGGGGCTGCCCAGGTTACCAGTCAGCGCAAAAGCGTCGCCATATTCACAAATACGGCTTTGCCGCACTAGTGCCGGGATCTCATAGATGTCGGCGATGAAGTTCAGGTACTGGATTCCGGAGAGAAAATCGTAGAGATCTGGATTGTCCGGCAAAAATGCTGTTACAGATTTTGCTGCCGTAGGTTCTCGGCGAATATTATGGCCGTCTATGAAAATTTCTCCCTCTGTAAAGTCCATGACGCCGGCCACGGCTCGGAGGGTCGTTGTTTTCCCGGCGCCATTGTGCCCGATGAATCCGAATATCTCACCGGCTTCGACTGTCAAATTCAAGTCGTCCACTGCCCGCTTTCCGCCGGGATAAGTCTTTGAAAAATGGGATATTTGTAACATCATTGGATTCCTTTCTCTTGTTCGTCACTCTCTTAAAAGAGCACGAATGATTAATGCCATTGATAAGGGAAGGGGCCGCAGCATAACACTGCAGCCCCTTACTTTTACTTTAGCTTCCCGTCGCCCGCCATTAAATCAGTCATTTCCTCGATCTTATCAAGCGGGAACGGCGGCAGTGCCACAGGCTTCATGGCAATCGACATCAGCTTCATGGGATTGTCGTCAGCCGCAATGCGGTTGGAAGATAGCTCGCCGCACCTGCGGCATCGGTGGATGATAGCCCACTCGCCATTTTTGCGTACCCATACCGCAATCGGCTCCATAATACCGCCACAGTCAGATGCGCGGTCACCGGGTTCTATGTCCACATGCAAGCTGTGCAAGCAGTTTGGACAATGATTCCGATGTTCGCTCCCGGCGCCTGTCGGTACGACCAGCCTGTCGCAGACCTTACAGGTAAAGCTGTCATTGCAGGCATGGGTCTTGAAGTATCCTTTTTCAAATTGCTTTCGTTTGTTTTCTCTGTTCACAAGATTGTTCCTCCTAAAAGTCATGTTAGAAACTTTTGGGAGGCCTGGTAAGAATGGAATGTTACGCAAACCTCCCGGTCAGCGAACAATTCCCTGGCGATAATTCATTTTCAACAAGCGTTCTCCTTTTTTTATATAAGCACAACTTTCGTTGGGCTTTTTGAAATCTCTCTATTCCCATGTGGGGAATCAAGTTTCCTCTTTTACAGCATAGCATATGATCCGTATAAAGGCCATGGGCTATATTTGGAAGTATAGCAACTGCAAGGTTCCACTGTTTGGGTGCTTCCGCTCCTTCGCTATTCTTCGATTTCAGCAGTGGATAGTTCAAATTTAGTTATTAGTTAAGCTACGTTCATCTAAGCCTTGGAAGGAACAATTTTTTATTTCAATCCCTATAAGGTTATTGCTGTTTTGCTCGACTAATGTAGTCAAATTCTCCTTAAATACTTCTTCACTCATATCAGCAAGTTCATCAAAATTTTTATCACTCCAAAGACGTTGCATACCATCAATCACGTTTGACAAGTACCTATCCCGCTCCCCGATAGTCAGCTTGTTTTCATCGGAAATCTGAATAGATAGCTGATACCACAGCATATACCATGCGTTTGGCTCATCTATGGTATGGCTATATTGTATGACCGGATCAGTTTTTGGAGTCCCATTATTTTCGTAAAGAACTTTTATTGTATTTTGAGCATTAGAGACGGGAAATGTTAAGGTAACAAATAACATTTCTTCATTGGTAAGGTTGACCCGGAAGTCATTCATCACAATATCTTTCCTAATGCGCTCACTTGCTTCTAAATGGTCTGTAGCCCATGTCAGTAGAGTGTCATTGAAATCAGCAACGGATAAATATTTATAATCGGGTGTTTTTAATGACAGTAGCGAGTTATAATCTTGTTGATTTCCGGGCATTCCTCGTTCATCTTCAGGCGCTATTTTGTTTGATCCTGGTGTATCGAAAATAGTAAGTGGCGTATAAAAATAGCTTATATCCAATTTTATGTCCTGGGATTCCCACTTGCTGATAAGTCGCTCCAACTCGGTTTTAATCGCAACATTCATGCCGCGTTCATCCTGAAGTTCCGTACTACTTTTGCATTCTATAAATGTTTGCAAGTCATCCATTATGCCTCGTACCGTTCTATTATGCTCACCTACGGTAAGCCGATTGGGGCCTAAAATAGTACGGGTAACCGTGTACTCTAATCTACCGTCATTGACTTGTCCAGAATAAGGTGAGTCAATATAGTTCCTAAAACTTACCTCTTTCCAATTTTCAAATATGAGTGAGAATAGAGTGTTATTTAGGAAAGAAGCAGTCTCGTTTGTATAACGCATTTCAGAAAGCTGCCTATCTTGATACATCCGATCTATAAGCTCCATAAAGTCAGGATAACCAGTATCAATGGCTGAGCAGGCCTTTTCTCTAAAATCGGCCACTGTCATATTTTCGTACCCATCAAATTGCAAAGCAAGCACCTTATCGTATTCATCCGCTGTAAAAGCTGTATTTGGGATTGCCACTAAACTATGCTGTGTTACTATCTGGCCTATAGACGGAGTAGTAGCATATGTGCCTATCATAGTTGCACCAAAACACAAAGTACAAGCTAAAGCAATAAAAATTGCCGCTGTTAATCGAGTTGTTTTCTTAAATCCCATAATTGCATCCAGCCTTTCTTTTAATCTTTCTTTGTTATCACTCATAGTCATAGAAATTACAAACGAACTGTAATTCTCTTGAGATTTCAAGGAAGCGATTAACGCATCACCGTAGCTTGCCCGGTCAGTACCGTCTTAGCGTTTGATAATTGCCTCGTCGCAGGACAATTCACAGCTTTGATCTATCCGCTTGCCAATCATATACACAAGAGGATTAAACCAATGTACACATTTTGTTATTTGTACAAGCCACTTATAGAGAATATCCCCGCGCCTATAATAAGTAAGCGCATACCGGAAAATGTACTGCAAGTTGTCCGTGTTTGCCTCCAAACTCGGAATAACCAATATTGGCCGGATAATGCCCGCGAGCATTGGAGAGCCTATCCGGTCTTGGCAAGAATGGATTGTTACGCAAACCTCCCGGCCAGCGCACAATTCCCTGACGATAATTCATTTTCAACAAGCGTTCTAAAAAGAAAACTTGATTCCCCACATGGGAATAGAGAGATCTGGCCAGAGGCTATATTTAGAAGTATACCAAACACAAGGTTAAAGAAAGGTTAAAAATTCATGCCGTTTCTAGGTAATGTGATCTTCTGGAACACCCGGTATCAATTTATCCAAAGAAACCCTTGTTACAATGGCTGTGTCTGGATGGATAAAGGTAATTGGCAATCCTCTTTTCTTCACGACATAGTTCACCGTCATTCCGGTGCCGTTCCGGATGTAACGGTCGTTGTCATAGACGGCCAGCACACAATCCGATTGATTTACCATATATTCATTGCGAATCCGGTAGGCCGTTTTTGATTCTTCATCACAGATGATAATTTGTTTATCGCAGGCTCTTAAAATATCCCGAAGCCGGGTTTGTTGTTTGGCATCATAGCGCTTTGTGAAAGTTGGAAATGGCAGTGCAACACAAAGACTCATATCCCCGTATTCCTTTTGCTTTTTTAATTCAGCTATAATCTCACCTGCCCAGGTATCCACGCCAATACTTCCGCCAATCCAAAAAATACGGACGCCTTGATTGTAGAAATTGATGATTTCTGCAGTCAGGGACTTTTTTATTTTGATACACAATTTATAGTGCTCGTTATACTTGAACTTGAAACGCTGCGGCCGGTGTCCGGTAATGGTGCAAATTCTATATGGCATAGTGCTGAATCCTCCATTCGTGAATATAGCCCCTTTTAAGAGTACAAGATTATTTTAGCATATCATAAAAGGGGCTACAATAACATTATAAAATGTTTGGGGGTGATAGCTTGGAAATAAACTACGAAGCGCTCGGTACACGAATCAATCGTCTGCGCAAAGCAAAAGGCATTACACAGAGTGCGCTTGCAGAGCGTGTTGGTATTGAACCCTCCAATATTTCGCATATAGAGAGGGCCGCTTCCAAAGTAGGTCTTGGAACGCTCGTCAAGATAGCCAACGTGCTGGAGTGCTCTGTAAATGATTTGCTTTGTGACAGCATCCTTTGCGAACGGGAATCCTTTGAAAATGAGTTGACAAGAATCGTAAAAGACTGCACTCCAAAGGAACTTCGGATGATTACCGATTTGGCAATGGCCATGAAGGAATCCATGCGAAAAAGAGAATATGATACCAGAAAATGAGCAGCCGAGAGCATGGACACATCCCGACTGTTATTATTTTCCTCCTTTATTTCCCCCGAAATGCGGACAAGGTGTCCGCAATGGCCGCCATGCCGTCTTCACCTAGAATCGCTTCTGCGTCCTCAAGACGGATATCCTCAGACTTCCGGTGTTTCTTCTTCGTTCCTTGCTGCCTTGCCGGCGGCTCCGGCAACCGCTCCTCTAAAATACGGTGTACAATCGCCTCAACCGCAGAGTAGTCAGCAGGCACCGGTTGTGGGATATCCGGGGTCTGCGGACAGTGAAGATAGTGCAGCACCGCATTGGCTAGGAATTGCGCCTTGGTACGGCCCATCGGCTCCAGCGTGTCGATGACCTGCCGGTGCGCCGTGTCCATGACATTAAATTTGATGGTGAATTTTCCGGGTTCTTTCTTTCCAGCCATCTACCTCACCTTCTTATCCTGGCAGCCCGGTACAGCAGGTCATAGCCCTTGGTATTGGCGGAAATTTCGTCCACGAACAGAGCGTATCCTACCTTATCGCAGGCCTCGATCTGGCGGCGCAGAAGGATGGAGCCACCGCCTACAAACACCGCCTTACTGCTTCGCAGGTCAATCATGCGCTCACGGAGCTTGCCCACCAGGTCGCCGATAAAGCTTTGCGCCTGCTCCCCCACAATGCCTTTAAGCCTTGTAGCTTGGTGCTGCCTTTAACAGCACAAGGTCTTTCATAGACGACACTCTTACTCAACCTCACTACACACCAGAATGGTGATAAGCATTTCTACTTATTACGTCTTTAGACTCGTACATTCGTAAGTTCGTCAGTTCTAATTTGAACATTCTTACCATGTATACTTTATAGACCCCAGGCCTATAGGATACACAGACCACCTCTGGTCTGCTTTCGGAGCGATATTCTGCTCTACGGTATCTCTCAACCCACCTTACCGAGCTTCATACATCTGTACTCATTGCATTTCCGTCTGCATGTCGGGGCTTCAGGGAAGGCATTTCAAGGCGTTACCCTATCATTCTACCTTTCAGATTGTTAGTTCTCCTAACTTGTAACAATAAACGAGTTAGTGCGCCATCTTTTCAATGGCGAACGTCTCGCACATAGTCTATATCAGCAAGCATAAACGGGTGATCCGGATGATAAAACATCTTCTTAATCTGGTAAACCGGATAGCCAGTTTTTCTCTCAAAGATTTTTGCCACCAGATCTTCTAAAAGATGTCCCATCTCCATCGCAACCCAATTTCCCTCATTGTCCTCAAAAGGCGCGATTCCCCGTTTGTCATAATACAGGTCGCGGGCCGTCCTGAATGGGGATATCCCCATGATTGCCGCTACATCACTGCCGCCAATACCACGGCGGCGGTAGGCAAGCCATTCCTCCTCCGGCAAGTCTGCTGTTTCCACAAGAACCAGCGGCGTATGCCTTTTTTTCTGCAAACCAACTTCCGCAGCCATTCTTCATGCCCCCTTCCGTATTCTGCGCGGAATCGGGATAGTACGGACCACCACATTGCGATCCCAGTTATGAAAATAGCTTTTCTGGTTCTCCGGCTGCCTCTTAGGTTGATAACCGGTTCTTTTTACTCCATTTCCTTGTGCCTTGTTCCTTCTTACATTCATGTCTGTACCGCCTTTCTTAAATTAGTATCTATCCTCAAAGCCATATCGGCATTTGGGCAATAAAAAAAGCGGGAATGTCTAAGGGCAAACGCCTGATGTCCATAGTTAGTCCATGAACCAAAGTCATTCTCGCTGAAAAATAAAACCTCTAAAATAAAAAAAGCCAGTAATACACCGTCCCAAAGGGCACAATGATACTACTGACACAATCATACAAACTTGACAACGTGTGCAATGCGGATATCTGACCGCTCACAGATTCTAAAATCTGTATGTCTATACAAGATACGCACAAAAATCAATTACAAGCCAAGTCTAGCACAATATATTGTAATAGTCAATAATTTAATTCTATATATAGTATTTATTTCTCGCCTGCTAAAAACATAAGTCAGGAGGTCCTAATAATTTTTTAAAATTTTTTCTTTATAATGCAGAAAAACACCCCGTCCTGTCTTTTTTATATGTCATAAGAAGCAATTTTGAAACACGAAAGATGTTTCTTATATTTTCTGTACATTGAAAATTTCATAACATAGACCAGGAGTTATACAGGTGCAGGAGGACAGTATGCGATGACCCATGAGCGTACCCGCTGCCTAACTGCCGCATAGCGGTGCCTGAAAATACGTGGCGGACTCCACCGGCGCAGGAAAAGACCTGGAATACTATGCAAAAAAACATTACAAATTTGCTAATTGCAGTTGAAAAGTGCTAGGTTCACTTCGTATATAATAAGTAGAGGACAACTATCACATGGACTACGCTGATTCCGCTTCAACTGCAAAGAAAGGAGCGTATATATGGCAGTTGAAGAAATGAACATAAATACTCAGGCCAATTCAGAAAAGCGAACCTACTCGGTTCAAGAGATTGCAGAAATTCTGCAAATCAGCCGGAGCATGGCATACAACCTTTGCAAGCAGTCTCTTTTTAAAACGGTAAAGGTCGGCAAATATGTCAGAGTTTCCAAACCTTCCTTTGATGATTGGCTTGACAGCAAACAATAAAGGAGAATCAGTATATGGCATCTATTGTAAAAAGAGGTAAATCCTACTCTGTTGTTTATTATGTTGGTAAAAAGCAGCTATGGGAATCCGGTCTTAGTTATGCCGCGGCAAAAGCATTTAAAGCTAAAATTGAGCTTGACCAGTCAACGAAAGAGAAAACAGACCAGTCCCCGGCAGGCGGAAAAGACAGAACTGTCAATGAGTTCCTTTATGAGTTCATTGAAAAATACGGCACCAAAAGATGGGGCGCTTCCAGCTTTGACGGCAATATCGGACTGATAGAAAATTATGTCCGCCCCTATCTGGGAGAGAAAAAACTCCGTTCAGTTAAAACCAAGACCGTGGATGACTATTATCATTATTTAGAAACAGAGGCCGAACCCGCTATGAATATGGGAAAACCCATGAGGGATCACATTACAGCCTCGACCATCCACGATATACACAAACTGCTGAGGTGTGCGTTCAATCTTGCTGTACGCTGGGAATACATAAGTAAAAATCCCTTTATCAATGCAACTCTGCCGGAACATGAAGAAAAAGAGCGGGTGGTTTTATCATCAGAACAGGTTTTAAGGGTTTTGAAATTCACCTGCCGACCGGAGCATTATGATTACTATACCATGTACTGCGCCATTTTGATTGCCATTGGCTGCACTACACGAGGCGGGGAAATCGGAGGACTGCAATGGGATCGGGTAGACTATGAAAACCGCCAGTTGAACATTGACAGAGCAATCGACCGTGTAAGCAAAAAAAGTATGGAAAAGTTATCCAAACTGGAAATTCTTTTTAAGTTTCCGAGCCTTTTTCCGGGAACAAAGACGGTCATTGTATTAAAACAGCCAAAGACCAAAGGAAGTGTACGAATGGTGGAGACTCCCAGGATTGTCCTGGACGCACTCCGGGCATTAAAGGATATGCAGGAAAAATTAAAGGCAGAGTTAGGCCCGGAGGGATATATGGACTATGATCTGGTAATCTGTCAGGCAAACGGCCGCCCCATTATGACCGAACATTTAAACAAGCGGTTCAAAGATATCCTGACAGAAATGAATGACCCGGAAATCAATCCGGAAGAAGTTGTTTTCCATAGTCTGAGACATACCAGCGCTTCTACAAAGCTGCTGCTCTCCAATGGAGATTATAACTCGGTTAAGCACGCAGGCGGCTGGGCAAACTTAGAAATGCTGACAAGACGATATGGCGCCCATTCCTTTGAAAGCGACAGAGAAAAGCTGGCACAAAAGATGGATGATTTTCTGGACACTAGTGCCAGTGCGCCGGCGCCGGCAACGGCAACCGACGCAGAACAGGCGTTAAAGGCATTAGCTCAATCCAATCCGGATTTGCTAATGCAAATCGTTAAGTCTATCCAGTCTGCTAATACTGATTAAATTTATTAGCAGAAATTTTGCTAACAGAAAAAATCGTATTAGCAAGACACACGAAAATACCTGTCCGGAAACCTCTCCAAAGGACTACTTTATTAGCAAAAAAATTCTTTGGAAAAAACGCAAAAAACCGTTCAACTCGTATTAGCAAGAAAAAATTTATTAGCAGTTTTTCAATTTTATTAGCAGATTTTCAAATCAGCAAAAAAACAAAAAAGCCGAAAACCTAGTAAAATCAAGGCTTTCGGCGGTGTCTCTGGTGTTCCTGAGCGGATTCGAACCGCTGGCCTTCCGCTTAGGAGTTGAAAAGTCCATTTCCACAGGGAAATCGCACAGTCCCTGTTGTCTCTCCTGTTCCAATAAAATCAAAGGTTTTGAACTTCTATTTTCTTCCAGAGCGCTCCTTGTTCCACCACGCTGCTGATGATATTTGCTGGTCGTATTAGCAAAATATTAGCAGTTTTACAATATAGTTGAAAAGGATAGGTTCGAGGTTCACCTGAGTCTTATCCCATATTACCGCAAATTATACTTTTTAACAAGGAGAATCTATGTCAGAATATCAACTTCAAATCAAGCAGATCGTGGACTATCCGCGCTGCCGGATATACCGCCAATTTGTCCGTACACTTATGGATGACCGAAGCTTTCGCGCAAGTGAAGGCTCCGGTCTTTTTCATTATGTGGTACTCTGTAATTTTGCCAATTTCCGTACCTCGTACCGCCACATAGATGGGATCAGCTATACCATCTACCCTGGCGAGTGGATTTGTACCACAAAAGAGCTGGCAGCATGGTTCCGCACCCGCTTCCAATACCAGGCCGTCAATATCCTGGAAAAGCTCCAAAGCCTCCACCTGATATCCTTCCTGCAGCTTAACCGTGGTAAGGTAATCAAATATAAAATCCGGGACTGGAAAAAGCATAATACTGTCCTGGATTATAATTGCCCCTGCCAAAAGGACACCGGCTTCTTTTTTATGCCTGTCTCCACGGCCATGGAGCTTTTAAGTACCAGCCGCTGCTCTGAAATGGACATTGCGCTGGACTTATGGATTTCTACGGTCTACAACGATGAGCAGGTGGACGGCTCTGATGTCGGTCCGGTAGTCTATATTAGAAACGGCACCGGAAACCCTCTTGTAACTTACACGGAATTGTCCGCCCGGTGGGGGATCTCTAAAGCTACTGTTGGACGGGTCTTAAAAAGACTTTCCGATCTGGAATACCTCACTCTGCTGACCTTCCCTGGCCGCCATGGCAATGTGATTTATCTTCAAAGCTACTTATCCACCATGTTTCAGATATCAGACGTCATGATAGATAAAGAGGAGGTTGCCATGATACTGAATATTAAGCTGGAGCTGCCCGATGAAGCAGAATCCGGGGATAATCAGCCTGTGCCGGAATATAATGTCTGCGTCTCAAATGAGCTTTCCAGCGTTTCAAAAGCGCACATTGAAATCATACTCCGGCAGATGGCGAAAGTCCTGTCTGCACAAGGGATTCCGTGCTTTGAATGTCCCAAATCCCAATATAAGTTATATCCTTTATCAAACGCCTGCATGGAAGAGTCTCTAATCCGCGCACGAGGAATTTCTGAATCCCGCATTGGTCTGGCTGTCCTCTGCGGTGATGGTAAACAGGTCTGTACCTTTGAACTTACGCTCTCTCCCTGTGCGGAGATGGAACCCAGGAGGAAATGAGAATGAAAAAAAAGAATGAACTGAATCATGCTGATAACCCGCTGTACCACAATACCTGGACACTTCTGAAAAAATACCGTGATGTCGTATGGAGCCTGGAACTGTCTGTGCAGCAAGTCCGCAACACATTTGAAATTGAATACGGAAACGCCGTTGAAGAATTTTTGGATTCCATTTACTTAGCCGGGGCGGATTTGACCGGCAGCGCAATCGAACACCATGCCCAATGCATTGAACAGAGCCACAAAATGCTCAAGCTGCTGGATACGGCCATTGATCTTCTCCGCACAAAGCACAAAAATGGAGAATCTTTTTACTGGCTGCTGTACTACTCCTTTTTATCCCCCCAGCAGCTTCGCAATGTGGACGAAATTATCGAAAAGCTGCGCCCACATATCCGTGATATCAGCTTCCGAACCTATTACCGGCGCCGAAGGGAAGCTATCGACGCACTGAGTTCAGTCCTGTGGGGCTATACCGCCAAAGACAGTATGGCGATTCTGGAACAATTTTTCCCGGATCAGCTCCATGGCAAAAAATTGGCACAGGATTGAGAGAACATTGGCACAGTTCTGCCCTTTCGCCGTAAATCCCGATGTGTTAAAATGAATATGCTCAAACTTGCACCTAAAATTAAATCGGGCTGAATCCACACCTTTTCCGAAAGGTGTTTTTTCATGCCCAAATGGCTGTACCGCCAGGAAAATGCCGCGTTGGGATAACCTTTACTCAATGTGGCATTTCCATTTTACAGGTATTCAAAATCAAATTAGGAGGTCAGTAAATTGAAAAAAATGACTGTATCCCAAACAGCAAAACCGCCCGAGCCGATGGGAAAGCGCAGGTATCGTTTCCCTGTCCGGAAAGCGGCATACTGCGCTTATCTGGCCGTATGCTTATCCGTCATGTATTCCCAACCCGCTTATGCGGCTGATGTGTGGACAAAAGCCAAGGAAATCATGCAGGATGTGTACAACCAGATTGTGCTTATCTCTACCGTGGCGGCTATTGTAACAGCCTCGGTTGCTTTGTTGATGATGAACTTTTCCCGCAGCGGCAAAACCGTGGACGAAAGCAGGGCGTGGCTTAAACGTATCTGTTTAAGCTGGGCCATCATAAACGGGTTGGGTTTTATTATGGCTTACATTACCCCATTTTTCGCAGATGGAAAGTGGACCGGCTGATTCCGGTGCCGGGTGAATTTTAGAAGGGAGTGATTCTATTATGGGGATTTTAGACGGCATTGTGGAATGGATTGCAGAACAGGTAATGAATGGCCTCGACCTGGTGACTACATCAGTCTTAGGTGCGCTTGGCTGCGATATGACCGTGTTCCTGCGCTATTTTCCCGCCGCCGAAACCATGTATCACGTATTTGTGGCCTTATCCATCGGATTAATACTGCTCAATCTGGTCTGGCAGCTCTTTAAAAACTTTGGACTTGGCACAGGAGTCGAAGCAGAAGATCCGGTAAAGCTCACCATCCGGTCCGTTCTTTTTATCCTGTTAGCATACTTTTCGGATAATATTGTCAATACGGTGCTAGAAATCGGGGGAACCCCTTATGGCTGGATTTTGGATTCCGAACTTCCGGCTCTGAGCTTTGCTGATTTTAACTCCGTAATGCTGATTATCATCGGCGTCTGCGCCAATGGCGCGGTTGCTCTCATAACCCTGGTTCTGGTGCTGATTCTGGCGTGGAATTATTTAAAGCTGCTTTTTGAGGCTGCGGAGCGCTATATCCTGCTGGGAGTGCTTGTTTATACTGCACCTGTGGCCTTTTCCATGGGAGCCGCCCAGGCTACATCAAACATTTTTAAGTCATGGTGCCGTATGTTGGGCGGACAGGTGTTTCTTTTGATTATGAACGCCTGGTGCCTGCGGCTCTTTACAAGTATGGTTGGCGCATTTATAGCCAATCCACTCTCTGTATAAGGAGGTTTATTTACAGTGAAAAAAGAGTATGCCCGAAAGGGCTTTTTATGGTTCATAACGAGCGGGAAGGCGAGCAATTTCAATGACGCGGCCATGTGCCCGGCTGTCTGTAAGTTTCTGGTGGGCGTCCTGGCGGTAGCGCTGCTGGTCTGTTTATCCTGCCAACCGGCTTTTGCCGCTATTAGCGAAAGTGATGTACAGGCCCAGGTGGATTCGGCCGGGAAGGAAGCCGTGGCTGGAAATGTGCTGATCTGGTTTTTGTGTGCGGTCAGCTTCCTGAAAATATCCCAGAAGATAGATTCGTTTATGGCAAGTCTGGGCGTCAACGTGGGACATACCGGGGGAAGTATGCTGGCGGAAGCCATGATTGCCACAAAGGGACTGTCCACAGTCCGCAATGCCTCCAGCCGTCATTTCGGGGGCGGACGCAGCAGCTCCACTCATACTAATTCCGTCAGAGGCTCCAAGTCAGGAGCTGCAGGCGCTATGGGCGGGTTCATGAGCGGTGGGCTTGCTGGTGTTGTCAGCCGGTCCATACAGAATGGAGCCGCCAGGGCGGCTACTGGTTCCTCCGAGACCGGAACGCCTGGCGGGATCGGTGGCGTTGGAAAAGATTCAGGCGGAATTGGCGGTCAAATATTCGCTTCTTCTGTCAGTAAAGGCGGGAACTTCGCCAACAGCGTAATCAGCTCCATTGCAACTGGAAGTATCGCAGCTTCCGGCTCCATGACAGGAGAAAAGGCAGCCCAGGCCCTTCAATCTTATATGGGCTATGCCGCTTTGGGGGAAGGCGCAGAGCATATCCCTTCTTTCTCCGATGTGGAGATTGGCGGCGGCCGTATTACCGGAACCGAAGTTTCAGAGGAATACCCGGAGGGCGCTGCCTTTGGCATGTATCATACCGCCCAGTACACTGCTCCATCAGGGAGCTATACCACTATCCAGACAGCGGACGGGGCTTCCTGGTATAAACAGTACGCCGCCGATGCTGTCGAGAAATCACCATACATGGCGTCGGACGGCTCTATCGCATACAACGAATCTATTGTAAAGAAGCTCCCGCCGCCCCCGCAGAGAAAGGACAGGATATAGAATGGCTGAAGAACAAAAAAATGGATTATCAGAAGCCGTAGAGACAGGAGCTCCAGCAGCGCAGGCGATACACGGGGCAATTAAAACAGGAAAAGCCGTATCAGCCGCCGCAAAAGGAGCCGCTGTCGGCGGGCCATACGGAGCCGCTGTCGGCGCTGTCCTGGCCGGACGCAGGCATATCGGTAAGATTGTTGCGGCTATCGCTGTCTTGGTTATGCTTCCGGTTCTGTTTGTGTTAATGCTCCCTGGTCTGCTGTTTGGCGGCTTGACAGGCTCCGGCTCTTCCGGAACCGATGGACTTCCCGTCCTGAATGATGAACAGGCGGTCATTGAGAATGCAAATGACATAACCTTTTCCATCAATCAGATTCTAAGTGAGGGGCTGGACGATGTGATGGCACGCATAGATGCGGATTTTGCTGCTTCGGACGGTGATGAGATGGAGGTACATAATCCTTACGCCTCCGCCCCGGTTTACAACGCGAATTTATTCATATCACAATATTGTGCGGCACGGAATTCAGATTTTAGAACCATATCTCTATCCGATATGGAGGCTGTGCTGCGTAGAAATAAAAGCTACTTTTATTCTTTTACCCGGAAAGAGGAGTTTCGGGACAGGGAGGAGACCGATCCTGATACCAACGAAAAAAGCACGGTCACTGAAAAATGGATGGTCTATACCATTTCCTACAACGGGGAAGCTCATTTTGCGGACAATGTTTTTCAGCTGACTGATGAACAGAAGGAGCTGGCCGCTGATTATGCTTCCAATTTGAGCCTTTTTCTGGGGGATGGTATGCTGCAAAACCTGTCAGCATGGAACGGAAACAGTATTCCTTCTCTGGGGGATATCCGGTTTGCGGACGGTGGCACCCCGGTTGTCTATTTTAACCAGATGGACGAGCGATACGCAGGTAAACCTTATGGGACGGACCATGTTGGAAGTTATGGTTGTGGCCCCAGCGCTATGGCGATTGTGGTTTCTTCTCTCACCGATGAAATTGTTGACCCTGCAAAAATGGCGGATTGGGCCTATAAAAACGGTTTTTGGTGCAAAGGCAGCGGCTCCTACCACGCGCTCGTTCCGGGAGCAGCTAAAGCCTGGGGGCTTCCTGTTTCCGGCTGCAGCGCTTCGGAACCCCAGCGAATTATTGACGCCCTGTCGGAAGGAAAGCTGGTGGTGGCGATTATGGCTAAGGGACATTTTACCTCGTCAGGACATTTTATTGTTCTGCGGGGAGTTCAGGACGGTAAAATTATGGTAGCTGACTCAGGCAGCTATAAACGGAGTAATCAGCTCTGGGATTTATCAATTATTTTAAATGAAGCCAGCCGCCGGGCTGCTGCCGGTGGCCCCTTCTGGATTATCGGATAAATGCCTGACGGCTGAAGAAATGAGGTTATCAATGAACAATCAGAATGACCACGATACTTATATTATACCGCCGAATTTCGTGGAAACCGGTACTTTTTTCGGCGGTATGTTTAAAGCGCGCAACGTGATTGAAGCCGGCATCCTGGCATTTGCCATCGGATTGCCGGTTTTCCTGTTCCTCCCTTTCGGTCTGACTGCCAGAATCATTGTGCTTTGTTTAACCGCGCTGCCGCTGGCGCTCCTTGCCCTTATTGGCATATCTGGAGAAAGCCTGTCCTCTTTTTTAATGATATTTCTTAAATTTTTAAAGAACCGGCGGGTTGTGGGGAAAGAGACTTCCAATGATACTGTCTCTCCCAAATCGGAAAAGCAAAAATTGGAAAAGCAAAAGCGGGTAAGGGCCGCTAAATCCATGAAAGATCATAGGACTGCAAAGGCCCAAAAATCCGCAAAAGGAAGCATGGAGAAAAAGCGCCGCACCCTGGCTGATTCTGATTTTCCGGCAGAATTTGATGAAATACGAGAATATAAGATAAAGCAAAAGCTGCGGCCCTGCAAAGGGGTTAAGCGGAAAAGGACCGTAAAGTCAAAGCCTGATAAACAGAAACATCATGGCAAACAAAGGCCTCACTTAAAGAAAGCTGCCCGCACCCAGGAACCAGCATTTTCCTGCTTGAATCCTGTGGCTGACTATTTTCCAATCACCAAGATTGAAAACGGCATTATTTATACCAAGGATCACCGCTATATCAAGGTGGTTGAAGTTGTGCCTATCAACTTTATGCTGAGAAGCGCCAGGGAACAACGGAGTATTATCTATTCCTTCATCTCCTACTTAAAAATCAGTCCGGTTAAGCTGCAGTTTAAGGTTCTGACCCGCCGGGCGGACATTTCCCGCCATATGGACGCGGTGCGGTGCGAGATGGCGACGGAAACCAATGAACAGTGCCGGCTGATGCAGGAGGATTACCTGAAATTTGTACAGCAGGTTGGCTCCCGTGAAGCTGTTACACGCCGCTTTTTTCTTATCTTTGAGTATGAGCCCTGGTCTAATACCAAGCGCTCCGAGGAGGAGGGGGAAGCCATCGGGTGTTTACAAAGCGCGGTCCGCACAGCTTCCAATTACCTGCGGCAATGCGGGAACGAGGTTATCATACCTGACAGTGAGGACGAGTTTACCGTGGATATCCTCTATAACCTGCTGTGCCGCAATGAGAGCGCCGTTAAGCCGCTTTCTGAGCGGGTGCAGGAGGTAATTGCAAAGTACATGGAAAATGGGCGGGAAAGCGATGTTGACCGCATTCCTGCTAATGAATTTTTCGCGCCGTCCAGCATAGACTTCACCCGCAGCCGCTCTGTCTGTATTGATGGTCTTTATTACTCCTACCTGCTGATTCCCTCTGACGGCTTTAAACCGCAGGTTCCTGCGGGATGGCTTAGCCTCATTGTGAACGCCGGTGACGGAATTGACTTAGATATGTTTCTTACCCGTCAGCCCAAAGAGAGGATTGTCCAGAAGGTGGGACAGCAGCTTCGTATTAACCGCTCCAAGCTAAAGGACGCCAGCGATACCAACACGGATTTTGACAGTATCGACGGCGCGATCCGCAGCGGTTACTTTTTAAAAGAGGGGTTATCCGGCAATGAGGACTTTTATTTCCTGAATCTGCTGATTACCATTACCGCCCACAGTGAAGATGATCTGGAATGGAAGGTCAGTGAAATGAAGAAGCTGCTGCTCTCCCAGGATATGCGCGTCAATACATGCCACTTCAGGGAGGAGCAGGCGTTTCTTACCTCTCTGCCATTAGCGGCTATGGAGAAAAAGCTGTATGAACAGAGTAAACGCAACCTTCTGACAGAGGGCGCCGCAAGCTGCTACCCCTTTACCAGCTATGAAATGTGTGATGATAATGGCATTTTGCTGGGGGTAAATAAATATAACAGTTCTCTTATTATTGCGGATATTTTTAACAGCGCAGTATATAAAAATGCCAATATAGCGATTCTTGGCACCAGCGGGGCAGGCAAAACCTTTACCATGCAGCTCATGGCTTTGAGAATGAGACGGAAGGGGATTCAGGTCTTTATTCTGGCTCCTCTTAAAGCCCATGAGTTTCACCGGGCCTGCGCCAATGTAGGCGGGGAGTTTATCCAGATTTCTCCGGCCAGCCCCCACTGTATCAATATCATGGAGATCCGGCGGATCGACCACACAGTTAATGACTTACTGGATGGTCCAAGTATCCACCTGTCGGAGCTGGCTGCCAAAATCCAGCGGCTGCATATTTTTTTCAGCCTGTTGATTCCCGATATGACCCACGAGGAACGGCAGCTCTTAGACGATGCGCTGATACGCACCTACAACGCCAGAGGCATTACCCATGATAATGCTTCTCTGGAGGATCCAAAACGGCCGGGTAACTATCGGGAAATGCCAATTCTGGGGGAATTATATGAGCTTCTTAAACAGTCCCAGGATACAAGGCGCCTGGCAAACATCATCAACCGCCTTGTAAATGGCTCTGCCCGCAGCTTTAACCAGCCCACCAACGTATCCTTAGACAACAAGTATACGGTATTAGACATTTCTTCCCTTACAGGGGACATGCTGGCGGTGGGAATGTTCGTGGCGCTTGATTTCGTATGGGACAGGGCCAAGGAAAACAGGACGGAGGAGAAGGCTATTTTCATTGACGAGTGTTGGCAGCTTCTTTCCGGCGCCGGCGCTACGGGTACGCGGCTGGCCGGTGATTTTATACTGGAAATATTTAAAACCATACGCGGTTATGGCGGTTCTGCGGTCTGTGCCAGCCAGGACTTAAACGACTTTTTTAATCTGGACGAAGGACGGTTCGGAAAGGGCATTATCAACAACTCTAAGACTAAAATCATTCTGAACCTGGAGGACGATGAGGCCATGCGCGTACAGGAATCTTTGCACCTGTCAGACGCCGAAACCATGGAGGTAACGCACTTTGAACGGGGACACGGATTAATCAGCACCAATAACAATAATATTATGGTGGAATTTAAGGCCAGTCATCTGGAAAAGGAACTGATTACAACGGACAGGCGGGAGTTGAAGGAGCTTGTTGACCGCAAGAGGAAGGAAAACCTTATATTACAGTAGCTTCATAGGCGTTCCGGCATCGGGACGCCTATACATTCATTCTCATCCTATATGACTGCCGCGGAGTGGTGTAAAGAACATATCTGGCTGCTTTACCAGATGAAAGCAGGGCGGTACTGCTCTCCGCTATGAAAAGTGAGGTGATGCCGGTTACTGATTGCCGCAGCCCGTAAACCAACTATTATTTAACACACAAGGAGGTAGATACAAGCGAGTTTAAAAGTTTTTATAAGAGTGTCCAGGGAAATGAAGGAGATAAATGCAGATACAATACAAGACTGGATACCTATGGGTGCGGGTGTCAGCACAACTGCAGCTACTGCTACGCCCGCTCTCTGCTTCATTTCCGCGGCTTCTGGAACGCGGACCAGCCAAAGGCTGCCGATGTACGGAAGATAGCCCGAAAAGTGAATCAGTTATCTCCGGGAACGATTATCCGCCTGGGGGGAATGACTGACTGCTTCCAGCCCTGCGAACGGGAACAACGGGTAACCTACCATACCATACTTGAAATGAACCGGCGCAGGATAGGCTATCTCATCGTCACAAAGTCCGCTTTAATTGCAGAGCCGGAATATATGGAGATTCTGGACAGATCACTGGCTCATATCCAGATTACTGTCACCTGTTTAGATAATAAAAAGGCATTTACCTATGAAAAGGCCAGCCCGCCGTCACAGCGGATACTGGCGATTCAAAAATTGCAGGAATCTGGCTTCGATGTCTCCATACGCCTGAGTCCTGTGATTGAGGAATTTATGGATTTTGATATGCTTAATTCTCTTGGTATTGAAAGGTGTGTCATTGAGTTTTTAAGAATCAACACATGGATCAGACAATGGTTCAAAGAGGTGGATTTTACAAAGTACAGCCTTCAGCACGGAGGCTACCGCCACCTGCCCTTAGATGTAAAGCTTAAAATCCTTGATAAAATCCATATACCAGAAAAAACCATATGTGAGGACGTCACGGAGCATTACGAATACTGGCGGCAGCATGTAAACCCAAACCGAGAGGATTGCTGTAATCTGCGAATCCTGTAAAGAACCGTTTGCGGTGGCGAATACGCTTCGTATACTTCTGTTAAGCGTATTCTCTGCCGTACCCGTACTGTCGTTTACGTCCGCAATACGCTGTAATTACGCGCTATATACGCATTTTCTGATGATTACGTGTTTTTTACGTTCTGATTACGCATAAGGAGGTGATTCAAATAAAGACCAGAGCCGAGCTTTACGGACAGGAGGCCACAGAACTGCTGCGGCTGATTGCTATGTATCCCGGTTTGTCGGAGACGCAGCTCTGCCGCTTTTATCCTGACAAAGCAGATAAGGTTAAGAACCTGCTGGCTCACTTACAGAGACAGGCCCGTATCGTACCGACTAATGTTGGCAGATACTTTCCGGCTGGAACTACCGATTTTACGATTGACAGCGGACTGAATCGGGCGGTCTGGGTTTTGCTGGATTTTATTGACCGTGTGGAATACCACTCGTCCGGCGAGTTTCCGGTTAAGATCACCTTCTTCCTTTCCGGTGAAATTTATGAAATTATCTATGCCGCGGCAGGTCAGGAGGTTCTGATCAGCCACATTCTGCGCCAGCATGGAATACATGACGGGCGCCGGATTGTGCTGGTAGACAGCCATGAGCAGCTTCATCAGCTGGATTTTCCCGGTATTACCGGATTCTGTACCGCGGAGCTGTCCGGAGAGGTTCAATACTATAAAAAAACGAATGGAGGAATGTGATTGGAGAGAAAACATCTTTCCCAACAAATCGGGCAGATACTCGATGACCTGGCCCGTCTGTCAAATACCCTCTACGCTATGGGAACTGCTGATATCCAGCGGTATCCTGATAACTATGAGGTGCTGTCTACGGACGCCGCGCTGCGGGCAGAAAAAATCGCCTGTGAGCTGCGTCATTTAATTTTTTCCACCGGCGGGATAAAAAAGCCTGAATATCATGGTCTGGCCTGTGAGGTCCATGGAGTTGAGATCCTTTATGAAGATGAAATCCTGGAGGTGACGCTGCCCAGCCTGCTTCCAAAGCGCCGGAACCGCAAGAGCGTGGAATTTCTGCTTGACCCGCTTCACTTTTATTTGAGCCAATATGCCGGACAGAATACGCTGCCAAAATACAGGGAGTGCGTAGTCTGTTTTTCCCATACCTACAGCATGGAGCTTCCCGCCCGGCGTGTCCACGATTACGACAATATGGAGCTGAAGCAGATTTTAGATGTTCTGGCCTCCTATATCATGGTTGATGATACGGGACTCCTCTGTGATGCCTACAATACAACGGAATTTGGCGAAAAGGACTGCACGCGTATCTTTGTCATTCCCAAAAACCGTTTTCCGGCATGGCTGGCTAAGCGGGAAAAGGGGCTGAAAAATATATCCGATTTTTAGGTATCTGCCCTGTTTTTTTAGGGATAGTACCTTAACACCGGATTTTTCGACAGTTCCGTTACTTTTTGCAAAGCAGCCCGGCTGAATTTTACCGAAGTCTTTTCAGCCTCGGTAGTCTTTTCCACAAAGGAGGTGGTTTTATGGGGTAATTATCCACACTCTACCCAGACGCGATACACAACTGTATCAGCTTCTTGAACTGATAGCGCTGTCCGGCGACTTTCCGGCTGACCTGCTTTCCAGACTTCCTGGCGGCAGTACCTATAAGGAGTCTGTTGTCAAGACGTTGAAAAGAGAAGGGCTGATACGCACGTTTTACCGGGATCATTTGAGGACATACCGGTTAACCGCCCAGGCGAAAGCGCAGCTGATGGCAGAACAGCCCGGCCGGTTCTCTTTTTATCTGGAGGGGAATTCGGATACAAACCTTCTAAAGGGGGAATTTACAAGGCGGCTGCGCCTCTATCAGATTGCAGTTGTCTATGTAAACATGAAACTGGCGGGCGTCCATATTTTCCGGGATATAAAACCAGAGGTATTCTCACCGTCCGGCTCCCCGGTATCCCATATTGGGGAACCGGCCTTTTACAGCTCGCGGGAGGTCAAGGATCTGGGAATGGAGGCCGCAAAAATCAGGGGCTCCCGTATGGCCGGCGTGCTCCTGTCCCCCTCTGGTATATTCTCCGTCTACAACAATGGTGACTCCCTTACCCGATGGGAAAACCGTTCCGAGCTTCGTGTTAAGGCGCTGCTGCAGATGGAGCTGTGCCAGCGCCGTCTCCACAGCCAGTATCAGATGGACGATGTAAAAGCGCTGCTGTTTGGAGACAGCATGGAGCTGGCTTATGAAATACTCGTTGCCGGCAGGGAGAAAAAACAAAATTATTTTATTCTTGATGGCAACTATGAACATTTTTATTATCTGACAAACAATCCACATGGGGAGACGCTTTTAAGGCTTCTCTGCAATCCGGCTATGACCGCTGAGCTTGACCGGATACTGGGGCAGGGCTTTGGAGAACGGATACCTGACTGGCATATTGAAAATGACGCCATTGACCGGAGTGGGGAACCGGTGCTGTTCGGATATTTTTTTGACCTGCCCCGGATTGCCCGGTTTAACGCGGCCCTCAGCCTGCAGGGGAAAGGCGGAACGCTGGTTTGCTTTGACTTCCAGTGTGATGTGCTGCGCCGGTACTGCATTCCCGCAATGCGCTTCCAGACCATTGATTTTACTAAATTTAACAGGAGGTTCTTTCCATAGGAAAATATAAATTAATCAAAACTATGATTGCCGCGCCATTGGCAGTCCTTTCCATTTTATATGCAGGGGGCTATCTGGCGCAGTTTATCGGAAATTATGCAGTATGGCAGCAAGGCGGCGGCGTTCCTGGAGACGGTACATCTCCGGTTATGCCAACGCCTGATTTTTTTACCTGCCTGACCCTGGTGTTCCGTCCGCCCTATGGAGTGTATGGCGTCTTAATCTGCATTGGCCTGTTCGCCATTTTGCTGGTTATGGTCATGCGTCTTGGGTACAGCGAGGACGGCGAGTACGATAAGGACCGGAATTTTACATACTCCACCAAGGGGACGTATGGAACCTCCGGCTGGATGAACCGTGAGGAAATGGACGGGGTCCTGGAGCTGGTGTCGGATCTGCGCGGGCACCCCGGCACCATTCTCGGTATGCTGAACAATAAGGCGGTCTGTGTGCCCAAGGAAACCAGACTCAACCGCAATCTGGCCGTGTATGGCGCCAGCGGCTCCATGAAAACCCGATCCTTTTGCATGAACCGCATCTTACAGAGCGTTGCCTGCGGGGAATCCCTGATTATCTGCGATCCAAAGTCAGAGCTTTATGAAAAGTCCAGCGAATATCTGCGGGATAAAGGGTATATTGTCCGAGTGTTCAATCTTGTTTCCGCTGAAAATTCCGATTCCTGGAACTGCCTTTGCGAGATTGACGGTCAGGAGCTGATGGCGCAGCTTTTTGTAGACGTTATTATAAAAAACACCACAACCAACGGAAAAGGCGACCACTTTTGGGATTCTGCGGAAATGAATTTATTAAAGGCTCTGGTTTTATATGTGGACCGAAGCTATGCTCCTGAAAATAAGAATATCGGGCAGGTTTACCAGCTATTGACGCTGAATGCGGAATCCGATCTCAACAATTTATTTGATACTCTGCCTTCCACACACCCGGCAAAAGCGCCGTTCAGCCTGTTTAAGCAGGCTTCCGATTCTGTGAGGAGCGGCGTTATCATTGGGCTGGGAAGCCGTCTGCAGGTGTTCCAGTCCGAAATCATCAAGAAAATTACTGCCCGCGATGAAATTGACCTGGAGCTTCCGGGTCAAAAACCATGCGCTTACTTCTGCATTACCAGCGATCAGGACAGCACCTTTGATTTTCTCTCTTCGCTGTTTCTGTCCTTTGTGTTTATCAAGCTGGTACGGTTTGCGGATAAAAACTGTGAGGGCGGCAGGCTTCCGGTTCCGGTACATGTTTTAGGAGAGGAGCTGTGCGCCTGCGGCGTCATTCCGGATTTAAGCAGAAAAATCTCGGTAATTCGATCCAGAAATATATCAATGAGCTGCGTATTTCAAAACCTGGCGGGGCTTCAGAACCGCTACCCATTGAATCAGTGGCAGGAAATCCTGGGAAATTGCGATATCCAGTATTTTCTGGGCTGTACGGACGAGCTGACCGCGGAATTTATCAGTTCCCGCACAGGGCTTGCCAGCGTTGCGGTATCCAGCAAGTCAAAGCAGCTGGGAACATGGCGTATTTCCAACTATACGCCTGAATACCGGGAGACAAGCGGCGTGGGCAAACGTCCGGTCCTGACTCCGGACGAAGTGCTGCGCCTGCCGATTGACCAGGCGCTTGTAATTATCCGGGGAAAGAAGGCGTTGAAAGTCAATAAATTCGACTACTCGAAGCACCCGGAGTATCCAAAGCTCCAATCCTGCAAGGCTTCTGCCCATATTCCGGAATGGCGCAGATTAGAACAGGAGGCACAGGATATGGCAAAAGCCAAACCAAAGACGCCTAAAAAGGCGGCGGCACGAAAGCCAAAAGAAACCAGGGCACAGACCGCCGCCAAAGAAGCCGCGCCGGCTGAGCCAGAAGTGACTTTTACGGCTGATATCATTACATCGGATAAAGATTCTATTTTATCTTAATACATTTTATAAGGAGGTTTTTATGGCTGCTAAGAAAAAGGAATTATTAGAACAGGAACCCGCAGTTATCGGTACAGAAAATTCCGAAGCTGCTGACAGCGGGGCAATTTTGCTGGAGGAAATGGCTGATTGCACGGACGCTCCTGCTGCAGCAGGGGAAGTTGAGCCTGAATTGGACGAGCTTCTGTCGGACATGGGACCGGACTTAACCGGTAATGCGATTCCCGGATCGTCTGATGATGAATTATCTTGTGAAACTGCTGACTGGGAGGACAGCGAAGTTGAAGTCACTGGAATCAATGATGGAGCTTCCGATCCCCCTCCCTCTGCCAGTCCTAAGAGAGCGGCAAGGAAAAAAAGCGACACCAGAAGTACGAAAGCTGTAGAACAGTCTGACGCTATGGAAGGATCGGTAACATCGTCTTTTATCACAGAGGCCAATGGAGGCGAGACGGAAGCTCTGACTGCGGAAATGACGGAATTCACAGAAGATTTGGCTGAAGGCAGAGAGCCGGCCTCTGCCTCTTCTCCTCCTGCCTCCCGGCGTGCTTCCCGCGGCCGTCCTGCGGCAGAGGCCCCGGTACTGACGATTGAAGCACGCAGCGAGGTTGAGACGGCCGAGGAACGGGAAGATGTTATCTGGCATGAAATCCATAATGCGTACCGAACACGCCGGATTCTCATGGGGCAGCTATGCGGGATTGAACAGACGGATTCCGGAAAAACCATTGCCATTGCGGATTATAAAGGCTTCCGTATTGTAATCCCCCTGAAGGAAATGATGATTCAGGTGGGGCGCAGTCCTTCGGGCCAGGCTTATGCGGATTTGATGCTGCGGCAGAACAAGATTCTGAACAATATGCTGGGCGCTCATATAGATTTTGTGGTAAAGGGAATTGACTCCAAAACCCGCAGCGTGGTCGCAAGCAGACAGGAAGCCATGCTGAAAAAACGGCAGATTTTCTATCTGGATAGTGATTCTGCGGGCATGTACCGTATCTATGAAGGGCGCGTTGTCCAGGCCCGTATTATAGCTGTGGCTGAAAAGGTTATCCGTGTGGAGATTTTCGGCGTAGAATGTTCCATTATGGCCCGGGATCTGGCCTGGGACTGGGTCGGGGACGCCCATGAGCGGTTTTCTGTGGGTGACGAGGTTCTGGTGCGTGTTCTTGGGGTGAGACGGGACAGCCTGGAGGAAATCAGTGTAAAGGCTGATATCAAGAGTGTAACACAGAATAATAACAGCGAGAATTTGAAAAAATGCCGGATTCAAAGCAAGTATGCGGGTAAGGTTACGGACGTTCACAAAGGTGTCGTTTATGTCCGGCTCTCCAACGGGGTAAATGCGGTGGCCCATTCCTGCTATGACCAGCGTATGCCTGGAAAAAAGGACGATGTGAGCTTTGCAGTGACGAGAATTGACGAGGAGCGCGGCGTGGCGGTTGGAATTATCACCCGCATTATCCGCCAGAATCTTTGATCTGTACCAATGGCAGAATATTGGCACAGATCTGCACAATATTGGCACGGTTCTGCTATTTTACCGTAAAGCCGTATCTGATATAATGTGTACAGTTAAAACTTTGCAAAACAGCCGCCTGGTGTCACGGACGGCTGTTTTGCTGTAAAGGCGGTGATTATTATTTTAGTGAAAAGAATCCGCGTAATACTGGGCAGCCAACGGGCGGAGGCAAGCTATTTCAGCACCATGGTATTCATTTTTATCGCGGTGCTGCTGCTGGCATTTATCATTGACCTGTTTTCTATCATTTCCACGAAACAGGAGCTGGATTACTGTGCGGACGAGATGGTAAAGCAGATACAGCTTTCCGGCGGTATCAATTCTGAAACAGATGAGATGTTTGAATTTCTCTGCTCCCAGATTGAGGGGGCGGAAAATATCACATATTCTGTTGACGCCACCTATCACTCTCCCACCCCGCCGGGCATGAGCTATGGAATCCAGTTGGGAACGCCCTTCTATATCACGATTGAAGGCAGCGCAAAGCTGGGGGGCTTCTGGAACCTCCGTCTTGTCCGTATCAATATAGTAGCAAGGGGTTCCGGAGTCAGTGAACATTATTGGAAATGAGGTGGCGCATGAAATATATTTACCGCAGGCTAAGAGGACGGCTCTGTAATGAACACGGAGAGATTGCCATTTACTCCTGCTTCTTTGTTGTGGGAATTGTCATGCTGATTTCATTTCTTCTCCTGTACGCCTCTATCCGGATTAACTGCATCAATATCCGCAATGGAGCCAAGATGGAGCTGAACAATTTAAGTGCCAGCATCTATGCGGATACCTACCGATCCCAAAGGGAAACGAATTTCAGCGAATATTTAAGCACTCTTTATTCCAGCAGTTCTTATACGGAGATGCTGGAGGATACGGTGCGGGAGGGGCTGTCCACAAAGGTTCCCCTGTCTACTGACGATTACAAGATCAAAAACATCACCCTGGATTTTCATGTGACCGGGGACCGGGTCAAATACACGTTTTATTGTGACGCGGAGTTTTATGTCAAAATGTTTGGACGCTCCTATCCTGTTATCACACAGGGAATTGAACTGACCGGATATCACAACACAAAATTTTAATACTCTTTTTGTTGAAAAATGCAGAGATATCCCGTAAAGTATAGCTAAATAAAACAATCGGAGGATAATGAATGAAGAAATTTTTTAAATCCAGAGGCTTCCTTATCACCATGCTGTCTGTGTGCTGTGTTGCTATTCTGGGAATTTGCTGGGCGGTAAACAGAGATAAGAACAGCCAGTTTACCGCTGATGAACCTCCCCCTTCCACAGCCTCACAGGAATGGGTGGAATCATCTTCTGAAACAGCGCCCGAATTAGAGGAGACAACAAGGGCGGTTCCCGAAACCACCTTGTCGGCAACTACTGCTCCGGCTGAAACAACAACCGCAGAATACCCCAAGATTGCAGAGAAAACAGAAAAGGATGTTGCTGTGGAGTTTTCTCCCACAGAAAAGCCGACAGAGACACCGCCTGCGCCGGAGGGAAAGACGATTATTGAAGATCCCGGACCGGAACACCCGGTCAATCCCGCTCCCGATGTGACCGCGCCGGCTCCAGAAGCGGAAAGCGCGCCGGCCCCAGGCAGCACCGATGGGAACGGGGCGTATTACGATCCGGTATTCGGCTGGGTGACTCCGGCAGAGGTAATCCAGTCCACAATCGACAGTGACGGGGACCCGGACAAAATGGTCGGAAATATGGGAGATTAGTTTAATATATGTATTGCCGCCGCTTGAATGAGTGGCGGCTTTTTAATACCCAGAATTTAAAAGAACAGGAGCGTGATATCACTTGAAGCAACTATTTGCTATTCTCTGTTCCCTGATTATGATGCTGGTATTGGTTCCTGCCAGCGCCCTGGCCGCCGGGGAGGGGAATATCGACCAGGGAGGCGGTAACATGGGACAGGGAACGTCCCAAAATAAATGGTCTCCCGGAAACGATGGTGTTCGGATAACTGTGGTAGATGCTGAAACAGGCATTCCTGTAAGCGGTTCTGTAGACTTTTCCAACCGTCCGCAGCCGGCAACCATCTATTATTTTGGCACCAATAATAAAATTGAGTACCGGAACGGAACGCCGCTTGCCATGGAATCAGCAGTTCCATATCAGTGCAGACAGCCCGCTTATTCCATGCCTCCCATTGTAAACAGCAAAAGCCGGCCTACCTCGATTGAAATTATCAAACGCTATTTTTGTTCTGAGTACGCGTGCCAGATGGTTGCCGAAGCCACCGGAGTCAACTATGAAAAGATGCTTTCCGGAGAATACAAAATACTCTTAGAACCCATTGCTTATGTCACATTTAATGGCATGAATTACTGTTTTACCGCAACGGAAGCCGCCCTGTACGATCAGCTTTCGGGCGGAGCGCTAAGACAGCGGCTTCCCACCGTGGCCTTTCAGAACCTGCCCCTGGCAATGTTCCTGGAATATGATGATATCGGCTTTTTTGCATGGACAGGTCCCAAAACCGGAGTGCAATCCAATGCTGATATTATAAACTATCTGGGTCTTGGCCTCGTGTGGTTTGACGAGGGACCCGAGGAGCCGGAAAATCCCGGCGAGGACATAGAGGCTCCCGACATGGAGTACCGGGTGAATACAGATGTGATCACCGCAGTCACGCTCCGGTCTGACCGGGATTTGACACCCGACAATCCGGCGTCTGTAACCTTTCATATTATGGGCAGGACTTACCGGATTCAAGATATTGTGATTCCGGCCGGAGATTCACAGGTTGTCTGGGTAAAATGGCGCACTCCCGGCACCCCGCAGACCGTTCCCATCACCATATCCGTGCGGCGCGCTTATACGGCGCAGGATACGTTTACCGCAAAAATAGTTGACTTAAATGAGAAAGTCCCGCCTGATCCGCTGGCAACAGACACGAATCCGGGCTATTCGGTTCCCTCACTCCCGGACGCCCCGCAGAAACGGACAGCAAACTGGGGCGTATGGCGCTGCTACTGGGTGCCGGTATGGGACTGGTGCGACCATGACGACGGCGGGCATTGGGTTGACAATGGATATTGGGAATACGATTACACAGGATATTCCGCCTCCATCACCGGCTCCATGTCATTGATGCCGGATGATCTCGTACCGACTGCTTCCGGAAAAAACATGAAAAGCGGATATGGGGTAAAAACCGACGTGAGGGCAACGCTTTCCACCAGCGCCCCATCCAGCCACATCACCCACCCTCAGACCGCATTTTCCGTATTTCCGGAATTTGACTATGGGACATACCTTCGTCTGCTCCAGCGGACTTCCGGGGGAAGGAGCGCTAAATTTACCTTCCGTCCAAATGCATTCTCAACCTATAACCGATCTGTGCATTTCACACCGCTGTGGTTTCCGGACCATACACAATACAGCGTGTATACCCAGGTTTGGGATACATGGACGCCGGACGGAATGTTGTCAATCAATCTAAACGACCATGTATCCATACGGGGGAGTCTTTATGATGACTGGTATACTAACCGGGAATAATATTCCGGTCCTTTTATATGAAACGCTGGTATTCTGCGCGATTACCGGTTTTGCCATTTACGACCTGTTCCATAAGCGGGTGCCTGACCGGGCGCTCGTTTTATTTTGTCCGGCTGCACTTGCCGCTCCCTTTCTGTTAAACGCCGGTTCCTTTAACTGGCAGATGGTTTCTGAAGCCTGGCTGGCTTCCCTTGCAGGTGCGGCGGCGGGCTTTGGAGTCCTGCTCACCGCCGCCCTTGTCTCTAAGGACGGCACCGGAGTCGGTGGAGGGGACATCAAGCTGGCTGGAATCATGGGGTTTATTTACGGCGTCAATCGTATGACCGCAATCCTGCTGACCGCTGCCGCCCTTGCCGCTATTGCAGTGTTTCTCACCAGAAGAAACCAGTTAAATGAAAATCTGGCGATTCCCTTTGTCCCTTTTCTTGCTATGGGAAATCTGGTGGTCGCCGCTGCTTTGAAATAATAAACCAGGAGAGATGAACATGAGATTAAATAACCGTTTTTTATTTGGGCTGCTTAGCCTTCTGCTGGCCGCTGTCATTGCTTTTGTCGCCCTTCCAACGATTGCCAGACAGACCAACGGCAAGACTGAAATTGTCCGCGTGTCGAAGCCTGTTTTAAAAGGCGCCATTATTACCGACAAAAATGTGGAACTGGCGGAGGTGGGAAGCTATAACCTGCCGGCAAATATTGCCCGCTCCACAGAGGACGTGGTGGGAAAGTATGCTGTCTCGGATTTAATGGAGGGAGATTATATCCTTTCGTCAAAGATCAGCGCACTTCCGCTCACCTCGGATATTGCGCTGAATGATATCCCATCCGGAAGGGTGGCAATCTCTTTAAGCGTTAAAACCCTGGCCTCCGGTTTGTCGGATAAGCTGCAGGCAGGTGACATTGTGCGTATTTACCATTTTCTTGAAACTGCAAGGGAGATACCGGAACTGCGCTTTGTAAGGGTTTTATCAGTCACCGGCGCTGACGGGACCAACATAGACAATACAGCTGAGCCCGCAGAGGACGAGGAAAAACAACAATCTGCCACTGTCACCGTCATGGCGACCCCTGAGCAGGCCCGGATTATTACGGAACTGGAAAACGATGGCGTTGCCCACGTGGCCCTTATCTCCCGCAACAATGAGGAGCTGGCGGCCGAACTGCTTGCAGAGCAGGATCAAATGCTTTCGGACCTGGAATCTCCGGCTCTGCCGGAGGAGATGTCAGATTCCGGCCATGTTTTTTCCACTTCCTCCAGTGAAGCACCAGAAGCTTCAACCACCGGAGAAGAACCCGGTCAAAATCCATAACTCAGCCAGAAAGGAGATTTTACATATGGCAAAAGTAATTACCGTATGGGGGAGTCCAGGCAGCGGAAAATCTATGTTCTGCTGTATACTCGCCAAGGCACTCACGAGAGATAAAAGCAAGGCCATTCTTATCAATGCGGATATCAGCGTACCCATGCTTCCTGTGTGGCTTCCGGAGCAGCTTGCCCCTGCTAACGCCTCAATCGGGCAGGTTTTAAGCAGCGTGGAGATTGACACCGCCCTGGCAGCCAGCCATGTGACTGTGCTGAAATCCTATCCCTTTATCGGACTCATGGGCTACTGTGCCGGCGAGAATCCATTGAGTTATCCGGAAATGAAATACGATATGGCGATGGCGCTGATTGCAGCGGCGTCCAGGCTGGTTGATTTTGTCATTCTCGACTGCAGTTCGGCCATGACGAACGTGTTTACACCCGCAGCCATTGAATCCGGCGATCTGGTTATCCGAATCCTGACTCCGGATTTAAAGGGGATTCACTATCTGAAAGCGCATCAGCCTCTGTTGGCAGACAGCCGCTTCCGTTATCACGAACATTTAACCTTTGCAGGCCTCGCCCGTCCCTTCCACGCAATCGAAGAAATGGGACACCTCATAGGCGGTTTTGACGGTTTGCTGCCCTACGGAAAGGAGGTGGACCGCTGTGCCACGGAGGGCGGTATGTTTCACGCCATCAGCTATTGCAACCCTAAATATACGGCCTCCCTGAATAAAGTTCTGGAAATGCTGGAACCAAAGGAAGAAGAACGTCAGCAGGACGATTTCGTGGAGGAGAGACAGGAGGAGCGCGCAGATGAACAATCTGAATGATATTTTCTTCGCCCCGGCAGCCAATGATAATCTGACCTATGACCAGATCCTTGAAGATGTACAGCGGTATTTTTCGGAGAACCATGCGTCCACCATTGCAGAGGCCGGCGAGGAAAATACGGATAAGGCTACCACCGTTTTAAAGGAACTGATGGTACAGTATATCGTCAAGCGGAAATATACGGCTGACGGGCTGACAACTAAGGAGCTCTGCGAAAAGCTCTATGAAGATATGGCAGGCTATTCTTTTTTGAATCAATGGATTTATAAGCCAGGCGTTGAGGAAGTAAATAGTGCGACACGTTCCTAGCTGAAAAGGTTAGGCACCAAACGTA
>JAWZDV010000040.1:18187-66341 GCA_034142505.1 Bacteroides thetaiotaomicron | reverse complement strand
TACGCCAGAAAACCAGGCGACGGCTCCGCCAGAGAGCAGGCGGCCAGCTGCCAGAGAGTGTTGGGCGGTCTCGCCAACATCGCCAGAGAGTACGCCACAAAACGTTACCGCTCCAACGTGATGAACTGGGGCATGCTGCCGTTCTTGATGGACGATGAGCCGGAGTTTGAGGTAGGCGACTATATCTATGTGCCGGGAATTCTGGAGGCGCTGGATGGAAACATGGAAAAGATTTTGGCTTATGTGGTAAAACCGGATGGAGCAAAGGAGATTGTTCTTCATATCGCGGATATGACGGAGGATGAGAAGAAGATCGTGAAGGCCGGATGTCTGATTAACTATAACAGAAACCGGAATAAGGCATAATACAAAACAAAAATAGAACATTAAAAAGGCGACTGCCCTGTAATCAACCAATTGTGTTTCTCAGGTCAGTTGCCTTTTTATATTAGTATAATTAGTACAAATGTTATTATAATTTAAAATATAATCTATTATAAATAATAAAAATATTGACATTAGGACACTCTCTGTGATAATTTGTATTAAAAGAAAGCATTCATGTTAATAGAGTTGGGAGAGATGGACGTGGGACCTAGTTTTTTAATTTTTGTGACAGACCAACAGCGGGCAGACTGGCTGTCCTGTATGGGGAATACACAGTTAGAGACGCCGAACATTGATAAGATCGCAGCGGAGGGAACCGTGTTTGACCGGGCCTACTGCAATACTCCCCTCTGTATGCCGTCCCGGTATACCATGTGGACCGGACTTCCTGCCAGCGGCCACGGCTTAAGAACCAACGGGGTAAATGTGACGCGGGAGTTTCCGGTATTGCCGGAAATTTTAGGTGAGGCGGGATACCGGACGATATCCGTTGGGAAGATCCATCTGCGTCCGTGGAATATTGCGCCTGAAATGACGCCTGATATTCAGGAATATTCGGCCGAACGGTACCCGGAAGGTTATGGTATCTGGAGAGACGGTCTGTGCAGGAAACTGCCAACCCCTTATTTTGGACTGCAGAGAACCCATTTTATCGGTGGGCACAGCTGTGACTGCTTTGGAGAATACATGAATGAACTTCAGGAAAATCATCCGGACATAGCTAAACAGCTGAAGAAGAAAGTGAGTGAGAGACCGACGCTCAGGCCGGACCAGTGTTATTATTCCACGGTGCCTGAAGAACTGTATTATAATCGGTGGATTGAGGAGCGGACGATTCAGGAACTGGAGCAATGCGGGGAGGACCAGCCGTTTTTCCTATGGTGTTCTTTCCCAGACCCTCATTTCCCCTTTGGACCGCCGTCTCCGTATCATTCCATGTATCATCCGGAAATGCTGGACCCACCCGATGCGTGGGAGGATGACCGGAGCGGCATGAATGAGTTTTACCACCAGGACTACTACCGCTCAAGAGGAATGTTCTCTGTGGACGGCGGACCGACAGACTTAACGCTGGAACAGATTCAGCAGACAAAGGCTCTGGCCTATGGGATGGTAAAAGGAGTGGACGATTCGGTGGGCCGGATTATGGAGTATCTGGAGCGGAGCGGAAAGCGGGAGAATACGGTGGTCATGTTTTTGTCGGACCACGGGGAATTGATGGGGGACCATGGCCTCTACTGTAAGGGACCGTTTCACTATGAAGGGCTGCTCCGGGTCCCGATGATCATTTCCTGGCCCGGTAAGCTGCCCGCGGGAGTGCGCAGGGAAAGTCTCGTGTGTATGCTGGATTTTATGCCCACAATTTTAGAACTGGCGGGTGTGGAATACCCTGGCGGCCCGGAGAAAGACTGGAAGGGCTTTTTCGAACAGGCGCCATTGTATGACGGGGTGAGCCGCCTGCCGGGAAGGTCGCTTGTTCCTGTCCTGCATGGGAAATTGCAGGAAGAGCGGGAATGGGTCCTGATTGAAAATGACGATGACATCCGAAAACTCTATGTCCGGACGATTGTCACAAAGGATTATAAATTGACTGTCTACCAGGGAAAAGATTACGGAGATTTATTTGATTTAAAACAAGACCCCAGGGAGGAAAACAACTGCTGGTCCATCCCGGAATACCGGGAAATCCGTGAAAATCTGTTATTCAAACTTCTTAACGGAATGATTGCGGAACAAAACAGAACCGACCGAAGAATCAGCGTTTCCTGACTGGATAGGGAATATCATAAATGAAATGATAGGAGAACATGATGCTGCAGTGTGATTTGAACGATGAATATTTACCGGTTTACGAGGCCCTTGCAAGCAAGGTGCGTCTGAAAATTCTGCGTCTTCTGTGCCGCAGGAAGATGAATGTAAAGGAGCTGGCTGCCGAGATCGGGGTCAGCAGCTCCATCATGACCATGCATATCCGGAAACTGGAACTGGCCGGACTAATCAAGACGGAGCTGTCTCCCGGAAAATCAGGGCAGCAGAAAGTGTCTGCCATTGCCGTCAACGAAATCGGTATCCGGATTTACGAGAATGAGATGGCCTCCTATAAGTGCCATAAAAGTGTGTGCCCGGTGGGCCATTATACGGATTTTGATGTGGAGCCGACCTGTGGACTGGCATCGGACACCGAGTTTATCGGTAATGTGGATGATTCCCGTTATTTTATGGACCCGCGGAGAATGGACGCCAGAATTTTATGGTTTTCAAAAGGCTTTGTGGAGTACAAAACCCCGAATTTTCTCGTGGAGAGCCAGCAGCCGGAACTGGTGGAGATCAGTATGGAACTGTCATCGGAGTACCCGTTTACCAACGATAACTGGCCGTCCGATATTAGCTTTTCCTTGAATGAGCAGTATCTGGGCTATTGGACCAGCCCGGGGGATTATGGGGACAGAAAGGGCAAATACACGCCGGAGTGGTGGCCTCAGGATATTAACCAGTATGGCCTGCTGAAAAAACTGCTGGTGACCCACCACGGAACTTATATGGACGGAAATCTGATATCCAACAAGACCATTGCGGATATTGATATTTACAGGGATATTTTTACATTCCGTATCGGGGTTTTGGACGGAGCCGGGCATATTGGCGGCGTGACGCTGTTTGGGAAAGGCTTCGGGGATTACGATCAGGATATTGAAATCAAAGTATACTATTCGGAAGATGCAAAAGAATGAGATCACCTGGAAAGAGACATGCCGTGATCTGCAGAGCGAACAATTCGTATCTGTGGGTCATGGCATTTTTTTTGAATAATTAATAAAAGTATTAATTAAATTGAGTAATACAGACATATAATTAATAAAAATATTGTTGACAACATATGGAAAGTGTGTTATGTTTAATTTACACAATAAAATCATAAAAATCTTCTGCAAACAAACAAATATGCCAAAAAATGGAAGCTATAAAGTGAATGGGGGCACGATATGGCCTGGCGTATACAGAAGAACAGATTCTCGGAAAGGAAAGAAAAGTGATGTTTAAAACAAAAAGATTAATGTCTATGTTACTTATAACGGCTATGGTATTGGGAATGACCGGCTGCGGAAAGAGCAGTTCCACGCAGGAGAGTTCCGGCAAAAACCAGGAAACCACACAGAATTCAAACGATAAGATCGTTCTGACCTTCTGGAATAATTTTACTGCGGATGATGGGGAAGTTTTAAAGCAGATTGTAAAGGAATTTAACGAGACTAACACAAAGAACATTGAAGTCCAGATGGATGTCATGCCGGCAGAGACCCTGAATGAGAAATTGCCGCTGTCCATCTCTTCCAAGACAGGGCCCGACTTTTTTGCAACCGGATGTCCATTTTTTGCAGGTTTGGTGGAAAACGGGGCTGTTAAGGATCTGTCTGGTTTCTGGGATGTAGAAGGCGTAGATAAAAGTGATTTCACAGAAGGATCATTGGATCTGATGTCAATCGATGGCACACAGTATTTTCTTCCGCTGCAGATTCAGGGCTTTTATCTCTTCTGGAACAAGACACTTTTTGAGAAAGCCGGACTTGACCCGGAAAAAGGACCTAAGACCTGGGACGAGGTGTGGGAGTATGCGGAGAAGATTGCTGATCCTGACAATAACATCTGGGGATTTGGAATGCCGGTAGCTGCGTCGGATGCCACCAACACCCTGTACAACTGGATGCTGAATGAAGGAACCACTCTGTACAATGAAGATTACAGCGAAGTGTTATTTGATAACGAGAAGACACTTGGTATTTTAAGTACAATCTCGGAAGAGATCTATGAAAAGAAGGTGGGACCGGAAGCGCCGGCCCAGGCGGATCTTGCCAACTTAATGAACTCCGGTCAGCTGGGGATGATCGCCAATGGACCGTGGATGAATACGGGACTGCGCAACAATGAAATCGATTATGGCATTTCCGTGATCCCGAAGGGCAGCAGCAATGAGGACGTGGCTATGCTTTTGGGAGTGGGATACGGAATCTCCTCCTGCACCGATGACAGCAAGGTGGAGGCAATCTACGAGTTCTTCAAATACTGGAATTCTACGGAGAACTGCAAACGCTGGAGTCTGGAATGTGGATTCCCGGCGTACTTAAAATCCGTTATGGAAGATCCGGAAGTGCTGGCGGACCAGGTGATTTCCACCATGTCCAGTCAGATTGAATATGCCAAACCGTATATGGTGGACAATTCCATGAGCACGGTGATCAACAACGAGATCATCAATCCTATGGTGGAATCCGTGATACTGGGGACCGATCCGCAGACGGCCATGGACACGGCGGCAAAAGCACTGGAAGCATATAAAAAATAGGAAACAGGATGCGGGTGCCTGTTCGCGCAGGCACCCGCGGTCTGTCACAGGGGAACGATATGAAAGAAAAATGGAAAAAAATTTGTATCTATTGGAACCGCCCAAGCCATGCGGCTTATCTGTTTCTGGCCGCCCCGCTGTTTCTGATGACCGTGTTTGTGATTGCGCCGTTGATCGGGACTATGGTGCTGGGATTTTTCAAGATGAATATTTTCTTAAATGATCCGCAGTTTGTCGGGCTTGACAATTTTAAACGTTTTTTAACTGATACCAGAGCGATCAACAGCCTGTGGCACACGCTATACTATGCGGTCTGGCAGGTGCCGCTTCAGGTGGTCATCGGCCTTGTGCTGGCGGCCATGCTGTCTCAGAATACCCTGTTCAATAAGTTTTCCCGCTCTGTCTTTTTTGTTCCAACCGTATGCTCTCTGACGGCAACCAGCATTATCTGGTCGATGCTGCTGGACCCGTATATCGGCAGCGTGCCTTATCTGCTGAAAACACTTGGTATGAATGCACCGGGATTTTTAACCAACCCGGTGCTGGCTCTTCCCACGGTGGCATTAATCACGGTTTGGAAAAACTTTGGCATGACGCTGATGATCTTACTGGGAGGCATTCACGGCATCTCCCAGTCGCTCTATGAATCGGCGGAAATGGATGGCGCAAACGCAGTGAAACGGTTTTTCTATATTACGCTGCCGCAGATTATCCCATCCATCAGCTTCTGCGTGCTCACTAACTTTATTGGGGCCATGCAGGTGTTCGACCAGGTATATATTATGACGGGGGGAGGTCCCCAGTTTAAGACGGAGACGGCTGTCCAGTATATCTATACCCGTGGTTTCAATGCGCCCTATGAATTGGGATACGCCTCGGCCGTGTCGTGGAGTCTGTTTTTGCTGATTGCGGTACTCACTATCTTTATGGATTTATTTATGAGCCGCAAAGAGAAAAAATACAGTTAAAGGAGGGGGACAAATGCAGAATCATTTAAAAAAGATGCTGTTAACGGGTATCAAAGTATTGATCATTTTGTTAGTGTTGTTCCCGTTTTTCTGGCTGCTGGTGTCATCGTTCAAGCATGAAAAGGATATCATGTCCTATCCGCCCAGGATTTTTGCCCAGGAGTATACCCTGGAGAATTACACGAAAGTGATGGATTATATTCCGCTGCTGGCCTATGTGAAGAATACGGTGGTTTTTTCCGGCGGGGTGGTACTGGCGCAGCTGTTGTTTGACTCTCTGGCGGCTTATGCACTGGCGCGGATGGAATTTAAAGGCAAACGGATTGTGTCTTATGTGGTACTTTTAACTATGATGATTCCGTTCCAGGTGTACATGATACCGCTTTTTATAGAGGAAAATGTGCTGGGGATTCTGGATACCTATGCAGGCCTGATTCTGCCGCGAATGGTGATGCCGTTTGGGATTTTTCTGATGCGGACGGCCTTCGTGTCGCTTCCCAAGAATCTGGAGGAAGCGGCCCGGATAGACGGAATGAATGAGTTCGGCATTTTCTTTCAGATTATGCTTCCTCTGTGCAAGCCAACGCTGCTGACCCTTGGGATTATCACGCTGATGAATAACTGGAATGACCTTCTCTACCCCCTGCTTCTGACCAGCGATGTGAAAAAGAGGACGCTGGCCGCGGGACTGGCTCTGTTTACCGGAGAAAATATCACCAAGTATGGTCCTGTCATGGCGGGAACCGTGATTTCCATCATTCCGTTATTGATAGCTTATGTGTTTGCCCAGAAGTATTTTGTGGCGGGCGTGGCGATGTCGGGAAGCAAAGAATAGGAGGGGATAGATTAAGATGAAAAAAGCGAGATTGAAACTTGATCGTGATTATCAAATATGTAAGATTGACAAACGAATCTTTGGCTCGTTTGTGGAGCATATGGGACGGGTGGTTTATACCGGGATTTTTGAGAAAGATCATCCCATGGCGGACGAAAATGGATTTCGGACGGATGTACTCGACTATGTGAAACGCTCCGGGCTGTCGGTGATGCGCTATCCTGGCGGTAATTTCACATCCGCTTATCACTGGGAGGATACGGTGGGACCCGTGGAGGAGCGGCCGGTGTGTCTGGAACTGGCCTGGAAGGCGGTGGAGCCAAATACATTTGGACTGGGTGAGTTTCTTCACTGGTCGAAGCTTGCCGGAACGGAACCGGTGATTACCTTAAATCTGGGGACCAGGGGAATTGAGGACGCCTGTCATCTGGTGGAATACTGCAATTCGCCAAAAGGCACAAGATGGAGTAATTTAAGAGCGGAACACGGCTTTCCAAATCCGTATAAGATCAAACTCTGGTGTCTGGGAAATGAACTGGACGGCCCCTGGCAGATGGCGGGAAAGACGGCGGAGGAATATGGCCGCCTGGCCAACGAGACGTCCAAAGCCATCAAATGGATTGATCCTGAGATAGAGACCGTGGCGGTGGGAAGTTCCACCCCGATTCTTTCCACCTATCCGGAATGGGACCGCAAGGTGCTGATGGAATGTTATGACAATGTGGATTACCTTTCGCTGCACAATTATGTAAACCGAGCTCAGGACGAGGAGCTGGATCACTACAAAGGGAGAACACCGGACGATATCGGGACCTGGCTGTCGCGGTCGGAGGCATTTGACCGGCAGATCCGCCAGGTGATTGCTGTGTGCGATTACGTGCAGGCAGTAAAACGCAGTGACAAGGTGATGAATCTCTCTTTTGACGAGTGGAATGTCCACCGCCATCCGGAGACGGTGTATGAACCGTGGAAAACAGGAAGCGCGATTGACTGGTGCCATTTTGATATGGCGGACACTCTGTTGTTTGGCGGGATGCTCCTGGCAATTTTAAGACATGCGGACCGTGTGAAGATTGCCTGCCAGTCCCTGCTTGTAAATACAATACCACTGATTCTCACGGAAAAGGGCGGGAAGGCCTGGGCGAATCCGACGTACTATGTGCTGCGCCAGGCGGCCTGGCACGGAAGAGGGATTCTCTGCCAGGGAGTCATGGACTGTGATGTTTACGACAGCCAGGTGTATGCGGGGGTGCCTGAGATTGACTACGCGGTGATCCGGAATCCGGAAGATTTAACCGTATTTGCCCTGAACCGAAGTGATGAAGAGACAGAACTGGAGATCCGCGCGGCTGGTTACCGGCTGGTTTCGGTGATTGAGCATGAAGAAATCCACGGGCCTCTGGACGCCAGGAATACAAAGGAACAGCCGGAGACAGTGATCCCGGTGAAATGCAGCCGGACCCGTGTGGAGGATCAAAAAGCAATGAGCATGTTACAGCCTTATTCCTGGAATATGATACGGCTTGAATATGAAACTGTGTAAGAATGGAGCGGCCAATATGAAAGACGGAAATACTTATGAAAACCCACTGATTCTGCAGCGGGCAGATCCCTGGATTTACAGACATTGGGACGGATTGTATTATTTTACTGCGTCGGTGCCGGAATATGACCGGATTGAACTGCGGGTTGCTCCCAGCATTGAGAAATTAAGAACTGTATCCCCCATTACCGTGTGGGAGAAACGGGAGCAGGGGCCTATGAGCCAGTTAATCTGGGCGCCTGAAATTCATTATCTATTTGGAAAATGGTATCTCTATTTTGCGGCTTCCCATACAACGAAGCTGCATCCGGTGGACGGAACTTTTCAGCACCGGATGTATGTGCTGGAAGCGGAGGACCCGGTTCATGGGCCCTGGGTGGAGAGGGGGCAGATTGAGACAGGTCTGGACAGCTTTGCTCTGGATGCAACCGCATTTGAGACCCGGGGGAAAACTTATTATGTCTGGGCACAGAAGGACCCGAAGATTATGGGGAATTCCAATCTCTACATTGCGGAAATGGAGAATGCCTGGACGTTAAAGCTTCCGGCCGTGATGCTGAGCCGGCCGGAATATGATTGGGAATGCTCCGTGATTCCGGTCAATGAAGGTCCGGCGGTGCTGGTTCGGGAACCCTGGATTTATCTCACCTACTCGGCAAATGCGACAGGGCCGGAGTACTGTATGGGGATGCTCCGGCTTCCTGTGGGAGAAGATCCGCTGAACCCGGACTGGTGGGAGAAGTCAAAGGAGCCGGTGTTTACAAGCTGCCCGGAGAATCGGAGATATGGTCCCGGCCACAGCTGCTTTACGAAATCGGAAGATGGCTCTCAGGATCTTCTCGTGTACCACGTGAGAGAAAAATCCCACATAGAAGGTGATCCCCTCTATGATCCCGGCCGCCACACCTGCGTACAGCCCGTCAGGTGGAGAGAAGACGGCCTCATTGATTTTGGGGTTCCCCAGGGGACTTTCCGGCAAAAACGGCCAAATATCGTCATGCTGGTCAATGATCACCAGGCTTATTATGGACACCCGATGGTGAAGCGGCCTCATTTTGACAGGCTGGCGGCGGAGGGGGCAGAGTTCCGGCGGGCCTACTGCTCCTGTCCGCTATGCTGCCCATCCAGAAAATCAATGCTTACGGGGAAATTTCCCCACCGGCACGGGCAGCTGGAAAATGCGGTAAAAACAGAAGTGGACAGTGAAGAAACCTACTATGAACGCCTGAGAGAACAGGGATATGACCTCTTTTATTATGGGAAATGGCACGCCAGTCTGGGGACGCCGGCCGACCTTGGCTGTAAAGGCATTTCTTATCCGGATTATGGAAATCCGTACCGGCAGAAGGAGTATCAGGAATACATACAGAGAAAGAACATACCTGCAGCAACGATGCGGGTGGAGAAGAATTTCTGGTCCGCCAGTCTGCTTGCAGATGTGAAGGAGGGTGACCTCTATGATTTCCCCGGGGAGATGACCAATGAAGCCCTGTCGGGAATCCTGGTTTCGGGGACGGAAAGCCATGAGGCATTTTATCTGGCGGATTTGGCCTGCCGGAAACTGGAAGAACTGGCGGGAGAGAGGGGGGACGGGAAAGAATCCGGGCAGCCATTCTGTCTGCGGGTGGACTTCTGGGGCCCCCACCAGCCCTACCATCCAAGCCAGGAATTTGTGGACTTGTATCCGCCGGAAACCATACCGGAACACCCAAACTTCTCGGATTCTCTGGTGGGAAAACCGAAATCCTATCAATTTGATACCAGCGCCGGAATTTCGGAGAATCAGAAATTGATCCGGCCCAATCCCATGCCGTGGGAAGAGTGGCAGAAGGTATTGTCCAGGTGTTATGCGCAGATGACCCTGATTGATGAGGCCGGAGGACGGATTCTGGATAAGATCAGGGAGCTTGGGCTGGAAGAAAACACCATGATTCTATGGACGGCCGACCACGGCGACGCGCTGGCCTGCCATGGGGGTCATTTTGATAAAAATTGTTATCTGCCGGAGGAAGTGATGCGGATTCCTCTGGCTGTGAAATACCCACCGTTGATTCCGGCGGGAACGGTCCGGGAGGACCTGGTGTCCAATGTGGACTTTGCACCGACACTGTTAGATGTGGCTGGAACTTCTTTTGAAGGCCGGGTGGATGGCCGGAGCATCCTGGAATTGTTTGAGGAAAACAGCCTGCCATGGCGCCGGATTCTCCAGGCGGAAACCAACGGGCATTTGACGCCGTGGCTGGGGAGAATGGGAGTGGGTGAACGGTACAAGTTCCTATTCAATAAAGGAGATACGGATGAACTGTATGACTTGGAACAGGACCCATGGGAGATGAAGAATTTAATTGGAGAAGAGGACTGCCGCGAACTTGTGCAGGAATTTAAGCGGTCATTGCATATTGAGTAAAGGAGTGATTCTATGAAACCAAATATCATTGTGGTCATGACGGACCAGCAGAGGGCCGATCTTCGGAAAGGATGTGGTTATCCGCTGGATACGATGCCGTTTCTGGACCGGTGGGCCCAGGGCGGTGTGGATTTTCGGATGGCCTATACCTCCAATCCTACCTGTATGCCGGCGAGAGTCAGTATGTTTACCGGGCGCTATCCAAGCTGCCACCATGTAAGAACCAATCACAATGCGGCGGATGCCTATTACACAAAAGATCTGCTGGATATCGTGAAAGAGCAGGGATACCGCACCGCGCTGTGCGGCAAGAACCATTCCCACCGGAAGCCGGAGGACTTTGACTTTTTTGCGGGAAACGGGCATCAGGGTAATGAGGAGGGGGAGGATAAAACGCCGGAACAGATTCAGTTTGGAACCTGGCTCAACCACCTTCAGCATATGGAGAGCCATGAACCTTCTCCAGGAGGGCTTGAAGTCCAGCATCCGTACCGGAATGTCAGCTCGGTGTTGGAGTTTATTGATGAGACAAAGGAAAGAGATTCCGGGCAGCCGTTTTTCGTGTGGCTGTCATTTGCCGAACCCCACAGTCCCTACCAGGTACCGGAGCCCTATTTTGATCTGTTTCCTCCGGAGAGTCTGCCGGAACTGACAACGGGTCAATCGGATTTAGAGAAGAAAGGGCCGCGCTATGAATGGCTGCGCCATTGCTGGGAGGAGGTGCTGGAGGGGAAGATGGACCAGCGGATTCCACGGGTGCGATCCAACTATCATGGGATGCTCCGGCTGATCGATGACCAGTTTGAACGGCTGGTCAAGGGGCTGGAGGAGCGAAATCTGTGTGATGAGACAATCATAGTCTATCTGTCGGACCACGGAGACTTTGTGGGAGAGTACGGTCTGATCCGCAAGGGGGCGGACCTGCCGGACGTGCTGACCCACATCCCAATGATCTGGAGAGGGCCCGGAGTGGAGGCGCGGGGAAGCCTTGCAAAAGCCTGTGTCAATATCGTGGATCTATTGCCGACGATCTGTGATCTTCTGGAGACTCCGGCGCCGGAGGGCTGCCAGGGAAGAAGCCTCCTGCCGCTGCTCCAGAACCGTGAGATTCCGGCCGGAGAGTTTGGTACGGTATACTGCGAGAATGGATTTTCCGGGTTGTATTGGGATGAGGAGGATGTATTGACTCCAATTCAAGAAGGGGCCATGGGGAAAGCGCCTATCTTCTTCGACTGCCTGAACACCTGGAGCCAGTCAGGCCAGGTGCGGATGGTGCGAAAAGGAGACTATAAGCTTCAGTTGGATATGATGGGAAACGGCTATCTGTACTGCCTGGCTGATGATCCGAGAGAATGTAAGAATCTTTGGGATGACGCGGCATATTCAGAGATCCGGATGAATCTGCTGGCTGTTCTGGCCATGGAGATGATGCGCAAATGTGATACGCTTCCTTATCCAAGGAACCGATACCGGGTGAAGCAGCATCCGAAGGGGTATTGGGAACAGAATTATCACTGCGTGGAAGACCCGGGAGTACGGCAGGTACCGTGACAGGTGGGAAAGAGATCATACGGGTGAGATGAAAAGGGGGCGTTTTTGGCTGTTAGGCTGAAAACGCCTGTTTTTAGTTAGCAGTAATCATGTAATTGCGTTTTAAAAAGTTCAAATTCCAAATATAATATAAAAATAGTCAAAAATATACTTGACATTTTGGATAATATTATATAAACTTAACATATCATAACAAGTTATTATAAGATAATACAACATGAATTAACAAAGGAGGATTACGATGAAAAAGGTCTTGAAAATGGCGGCAGCAATGGTAACGGTTCTGACACTGGCTGCATGCTCCAGTTCACCGGGGATGAAGGATACGGCGGTGGACAGGAACACGGCGGCAGACAAAAAGACGAATGTGCAGACAGACCAGAAGACAGAGCAGACGACGGGCGGTGGTACGGATAAAGCCTCTCCGGCTCGTATTGCGTTAGTGCTTCAGCAGGGAGGTTTGGGAGACAAGGGATATAACGATGATGGACTTGCCGGTCTGGAGAGATTGAAGAGTGAGTATGGGATTGAGTATGTAACAGTGGAGCCGACGGATCTGGCGCAGGGAGAAACTTATCTGCGGGAACTGGGGGAAGAAGAATATGATGTAATTATTTCCATTGAATATGGAATTAAGGATTATATGTACCAGGTAGCGCCGGATTATCCGGAATCTATATTTGTTATTTTTGGTAAATATGCCAACGGAACGGATCTGGTAAAGAGTGATAACGTAGTAGAATTAACCTTCAATTACTGTGAGCATTCCTATCTGGCAGGTGTTGCGGCAGCTTATTTATCCAAGGGAAATACGATTATTGATGGGGTTGGACAGCGGGAAGGAAGCAATATAGCGATTTTGTGTGCAACGGAATCATTGGGCTTTTATCGTTATGCGGACGGATTTATGCAGGGAGCTACCGACTATGATCCTGACTGCAATGTTTATACAGATTTTACGGTTGGTTTTACAGATACTGCCATGTGTAAGACGATTGCAGAGAATATGATTACCAACAAAAACTGTGACGTGATCTGGACCTGCTGTGGTACTGCCGGTCTTGGAGGACTTCAGGCGTGTACAGAAAATGATGCGTTTGGTATCGGTGTGGATTGTAATCAGGATTACATTGAGGAGGGACATACACTGACCAGTGTCATGAGAAATACCGCTACCAGTATTCATCAGATTGGAACTCTTTACAAGGAAGGAAAGTTGAAGGGTGCGGAGATCAACTGTAATCTGGCGAACGGAATTCTGGATATTACCGATATGTCTACGATTGGAAAATACGTGACCAATCAGGAAAGCTTTGAGGAATTGAAAGCGCTTATCAATCAGACAAGACAGGATATTATAAGCGGTAAAATCAATGTTTATGACTGCAGCGAGTCTGGAGTCCGGTTCCAGGATCTTGAGGATGGCCGCACGCTGAATGCGGATTATAAGTTTTATGGGGAACAGTAATCGCAGACTTTCATGATGGGGGGCGGGAGTAGGATGCCAGAAGGCGTCCTCTCTCCTGCAGAAAGGATATGCGGATGGGAGTTATCATAGAAACTAAAGAATTAACCAAAAAATTCGGTGAGTTTACCGCCAATGAGGGGATCAGTCTGGCAGTTGATAAAGGGGAAATCCGGGCAATCATCGGAGAAAACGGAGCAGGGAAATCGACACTTATGAATATGCTGTACGGTGTATTTCCACCTACATCAGGCCAGATTCTTTTTTCCGGCGAACCGGTGGAATTCAGTTCTCCCAAAGACGCCATAGCGAAAGGAATCGGTATGGTGCACCAGCACTTTAAACTGGTATCCAGTCTGACGGTATATGAAAATATCATGCTGGGAGCGGAAATTAATCGTCAGTATTCCATCGGAAAAATCCAGATGAAAGGCGTTCTGGTAGACAATCGTCAGGAGCGGGAGAAAATCAGAGAACTGATTGAGCGGTTCCATTTTCAGCTGAATCCAGATGACAAGATAAGAGATATTTCGGTTGGGGCGAGGCAGCGGGTGGAAATACTTAAGATGCTTTACCGTGAGACAGAAGTATTGATTTTAGATGAGCCAACAGCTGTTCTGATTCCGCAGGAGGTAGATGAGCTGATCCAGCGTTTGCGGGACTTGAAAAAGATGGGAAAAACCATAATTTTGATTACGCACAAACTGAATGAAGTAAAAATGTGTGCGGACAAGATCAGCGTCATTCGGGCAGGGAAATTAATCGGAACCATCAAGAATGATGAAAATGCTACGAAAGATCGGCTGTCGCAGATGATGGTAGGCCGTCCGGTTATGTTAAATATCGAAAAGGGACCGAAAAAGGCAGGAAAAGAGATCCTGCTTTCCGTGAAGGACCTGTGTGCGGCAGACAACACCGGACGCGAGATTATCCATCATGTCACATTTGATATTCATAAACAGGAGATTCTGGGAGTGGCCGGGGTAGAAGGGAATGGCCAGAGTGAATTGATGTGGCTGATGTCGGGATGTATGAAGGAGACTGCCGGAGAAATCAAAGTGAAGAACCGGGATATTACAGGAAAATGGCCGGATGAGATACGGGCAAACGGCGTGGGCATTATTCCGGAGGATCGTTACCGCCAGGGGCTCTGTCTGGGCAATACCGTCAGTGATAACCTGATTGCCGGCTATCATGGAAAACAGGAATTCTGTGAGCATGGATTTATGAAGAAAAAAGCCATAGCAGATTACAGAAAACGTTTGGTTCAGGAGTTTGATATCCGTCTTTCAGAAGAGGATTGCGCGGTGTCGGCTCTTTCCGGAGGAAACGCCCAGAAGATTATCATTGCGCGGGAATTCAGTCAGAATCCGGAAGTGCTTTTAGCCTGTCAGCCTACCAGAGGAGTGGATGTGGGGGCTACGGAGTTTGTGCATGAGAGTATTTTAAAACTGCGAAATGAAGGGAAGGGAATCCTGCTTATCTCTTCGGATTTGAGTGAAGTGATGGGATTGTCTGATCGGATCATTGTATTTTACCGGGGAGAGATTGTCGGGGAGTTTGATGCAGATCAGGTGACACCAGAGGAACTGGGGCTTTGTATGTCCGGCGCAAAACGCCATTTGGTTCAGAGCGAAGGAGGTGAGGCAGTTGAGTAATCGTGTGAAATCAAAAGTGGTATCCGTGATTAATTTATTTCTGCCGGTAGTGTTTGCTCTGATGGTGGGAGCGGTCTGTCTGTTGATGATCGAGAAAAACCCTATTGAAATTTATGTATATCTGTTTAAAAGTACTCTTTTAGATTACAGTGGCTTAATGAATTCTCTGGGGTATGCCACACCACTGATTATGACTGGAATTGCGACAGCGCTGTCATACCGGGCCAATATTTATAATATGGGGATTGAGGGACAGATGTATATTGGCTCCTGGTTTGCCACGTTTCTGGGTTGGACAGTGAAAGGCGTATCGATGCCGGTACATATTGCCATCTGTTTGCTGGGGGGCATGGCAGCAGGTATGATTTATGCTTATATTCCGGCCATGATGAAAGCATATCTGCGCATCAATGAGGTAGTGACAACAATTATGCTGAATAATATTGCCATTATTTTCACTTCCTATCTGACGAATGGACCTTTCAGTGATAATGTGGGGTATTCGGCTACCTATGCAGTTGCGGATACGGCGGTAATTGCCAGAGTCGATTCGAAATACAGGGTAACCTATGCCATTTTTCTGGCTGTCGCTATCGTATTTCTGGTGAAATTTGTGCTGGAAAATACGAAATTCGGCTACGAGGTACGGGCAATCGGGAAACAAAAAGAGTTTTCTGACTCCGTGGGTATGAAGGTGTGCAGGAAGACAATATACATTTTCCTGATCGGTGGAGGAATCGCAGGAATTGCTGGGGCAACGGAAATTATGGGTGTAAACTTACGCTTCACACCCAGCTGGTCGGTAAACCCGGGGCTTGGATGGGACGGACAGGCGGTGTGTCTGTTGGCGAACCAGAATATTCTGGGGACTCTGATGGCAGCTATTTTGTTTGGAGCCTTTAAGTATGGAGGTGTGGTGCTCCAGTCCAGGATGGGAATTTCTCTTGATATCATCAACATTATCAAGAGTTGTTTGATCCTGTTTCTGGCAGCCAGGTATATCAGTATGGAGACTGACTGGCTGAATCGAATTCAGAAGGCCTTAAACAATTCGTATGCGCGAAAGAAGGGAGGGGTAACATGAATACCATTCTCAGTATATTAGCCATGACCGTAAAAATGTCAACACCGTTTTTACTTTGCGTAATCGGCGGTGTTTATGCTCAGCGGGCGGGGGTATTTAATATCGCGCTGGATGGGGTTATGAATATTGGCGCTTTTGCCGGAATTTTATTCACAGTTGTTTTAGGCAGCATGTGGGGCGGAAGTCTGATGGGAATTGTAGTCAGTCTTGTCACGATGATTGTATTTGCCTATTTTACGATTAAACTGAAGGCTAATGCTATTATTGTGGGCATTGCGATCAATTTTATCACCTCTGCGCTGCCGAGATTTATTATGCAGTCTTATTACAACTCCAGAGGATCTCTGATTGCCACAGATTTTATCAGTCCGCAGAGATTGAAAGTGGATGTGCCGGTGCTGAGAAAAATACCGGTTCTATCGGATATTTTTAACAATCAGACTCCTCTGACCTGGCTGGCATTTGTGCTGGTTATTTTGTTTACGGTGATACTTTATAAAACGAAGTTCGGAATTTATATCCGTGTAACCGGAGAAAATGTGGAAGCGGCAAAATCTATTGGAATTAAGACCAATCAAATCAAATTTTGGGCGCTTATGATCTCAGGGATCACCTGTGGACTGGCGGGATTGAATCTGTCCGTAGAATCTCTGGGAATGTACACGGCAGATATCACGGCTTCCAGGGGATTCATCTGTCTGTCAGCAATTGTCTGTGGGCGGAGAGAACCACTGCGTTCTACCTTGTATGCGCTGTTGTTTGGATTTGCCAGGGCAGTGCAGGTGTATCTGGCCTCAGTAGTGGATTCGGTTACAGCGTCTTTGATCGGTATCATTCCGTATCTGACAATTCTGATTGTGCTTGTCATTACGGAAGTGCCGGCAATCAGGAAAAATCATATAAGAATCAGTCTGGATTAAATCTGTTTAGAATGAAGGAGGCGGGAAATGAAACACAGGACAGTATTGCTGGTGATCGATCTGGTTCAGGATTTTACCAGGCCGGATGGCTCCTGCTATTATGAGACGACAGGAGCTATGATGCCGCGGGTGGTAGAGTTCGTGAACCAGGTACGGGAGCGGAATGTGTATATTATCTGGGTTCAGCAGATATCGGAAAAGGATCGGCCGCTGAATACAGAACTTGGCAGCAGAAAGAAGTTAAATTGTGTGGAGGGAAGCGGTGGAGAACTTTTGGATTCCCGTTTCACCGTTGACCGGGAAGGGGATTATCTGCTGGTGAAGAGACGGGCAGATGCGTTTTTCCGGACCGAACTGGAACAGCTTTTAATTGACCAGGGAACGGAAAATGTGCTGGTCTGTGGAACAAAGACCAATTGCTGTGTTCGGGCCAGTGCTACCGGGGCAGCTATGAGGGACTATAAGACTTATATTGTCAGTGACTGTGTTTCTTCTAATACAGAGGAGATCACAAGGATTCATCTGGAGGATATGTCCAAATATTTTGCAAAAGCGATTGACAGCAGGGAGGTGCTGCGAAGGCTGGATGCCGGGGAGTTGTGATGTGCAGATTCTGGAAACGGATAGGAGAGAGCAGAGATGGATCTTGATAAAATATGGCGGGGTAAGAAATATGACTTCACAGTAGGCGGATATGTGGTGGCAAATCAATTTCTGGTGGTGGAAGAGTTTCCGGAAACCGGAAGAACCGTGTGGGTGAAAAATCTTGATTATGACAAAATTTATTTTGGCGGACCGGCGATGAATATCACCTATTGTCTTGGAAAACTGGGGAGCCGGGTGCTTCCGGTGATGTCTCATGTGAATGAGGGGAAAAAGAAGGAACTGGCTGCACTTTTAGAATCGGTCGGTGCACCGGCTTATGCTCTGGAAGACCCGGTTCCAGGTTCATCCGGAGTTGGACTGATGGTGCAGGACAGCCATGGAAATCACATTGCGTTTGCCTGTAGAAATGAACCTGGGATGATGTGTGGGCCACCGAGAGTCATGGAAAAGGAATTTTTTACTGAGTGTGCATGTGCAGTTCTGACGGTTTCGCTGGCTCAAAATGCGAAGACATTTTTGGACGGTGTGAAACGATATCACACTCCGCTGGCTTTTTCCATGAAACTGGATGAACGATGTTTCCCGAAGGAGATTCTTCAGGAGATTTTGTGGGAAGCTGAGATTCTTTTTATGAATGAAGTGGAATGTGGATATCTGGTGGATTTGTTTGGCCTGGAGAAAATTGAAGAATTATTTATAACAGGTGATGCGGTGATTCTCGTAGTTACGAGAGGAGAGGCGGGAAGCACGGTGTTCCATAAGGATCAGATGGGGCGGGTGCTTGAAGAAAGAATTCCGGTGACCGCATGCCGGAAAACGGTGGATGCCACGGGGGCAGGAGATGCCTATGTGGCTGGATTCCTGTACGGATTAAGCAGAGGGAAAAATATACGAACCTGCGGACAGTATGGAAGTACACTGGCTTCCTTTATCTTTGAAAAGATGGGAAGCATGACGAATGCGCCGACGTTGGAAATGCTGATGGAGAGAAACAGCAGAAGGGCAGATGTGGAAGGCGGTGAGGAATGATCGTATGATAAACACAGATGAAAAGATGGACTTAGAGGGGCGAAAGGGCCTGAGCGGATCGTCCTGCCTGATTGAGCAGATGAGGCAGGGAAGGAAAACTGTGATTGGAATGGTACACTGTCAGGCTCTGCCTGGGACTCTTCACTATCATGGGGATATAGAGAGGATTATCCGGCTGGCGGTGGAGGATGCAAGGGAACTGGAAGCCGGCGGAGTGGATGGAATCTGTGTGGAAAATGGAAATGACAGTCCGACAGGAGAACGTCTGGAGGCAGCACAGATTGCGGCGCTTGGTGTAGTAGCGGCTAAGGTTCGGGAGCAGGTTCAGATACCGATTGGTATTGATGCGGCATTTAATGACTGCCGGGCCGCGTTTGCTGTGGCAGTGGCTTCTGGAGCTGAGTTTATCCGCTGCCCGGTGTTTGTAGATACGGTGGTGTCAGGGGCAGGCGTGCTGGAGCCATGTAACCGGGAGGCAGTGCTGTACCGGCGCTGGCTCAAGGCGGAGCATATTGGAATTTTGGCGGATGTGCAGGTAAAACATGCATTTTTACTAGCACCGCAGATATCTATCGTGGATTCTGCCAAATGGGCCCAGAGCAGAGGGGCAGATGTACTGATTATTACCGGCAAAGATACGGGAGAAGAGACATCTCTGAACCAGGTGCAGGAGGTAAAACGTGCTGTGAAGTTACCGGTGATCGTGGGAAGCGGAATCAAGGCAGAGAATGTGAAAAGCCAGTTCAAGTATGCAGATGGGGCGATTGTGGGAACCGAGTTCAAAAGGGACGGCATTTACCAGAATCCGGTTGACCGTGAACGGGTGAAGACGCTGATGGAGGAGGTGAGACGGAGTGGGTGATGGAAACTTTCACCTTGTCTACTATATGAATACAGGGTATCCATCCATCTCAGATACCATTAAAATGACAGAGATCTACTTAGCACATGGAGTGAAAGCCATCCAGTTTGACCTGCCATCCAGGAACCCTTACCGGGAGACTGATTTTATCAAAATGAGAATGGCCGGGGCCTATGAACGGTATGGTGGATATGAAGAGATCATGAATCGACTCAGTACATTCCGGAGCGAGCATCCGGACTTTGAGATGCAGATGGTATCCTATGAGGATGTGCTGGTCACTGTCGGAACCAGATCGTACATCGATTTCTGTAGGAAAAACAGGATCAAAACCTGCCGGATCTCCGGGGACGGTGTCATAGAACGGGCCAGAATGGATATGAACCGTGCAGGAATTGATACCCTGACCTTTATTGATTATAACATGCGTGAAGAGGATGTGTCCTTTGCCAGAGAGACGGGCCGGGCGGTAATGCTGAGAAATGTAAGGGCTGGAATGGAAGCCCGTTCCGATATGAAGAGCTGGACGGATCGGATCGGGTACCTGCGTGAGAGAGGAATTACGGCTCCTATCTATGCAACGGCTGGGATTACCTGTGGGCAAGATATCCTGGAAGTAAAAGCAGCTGGGGCGGCAGGGGCTTTTGTGGGAAGCTGTCTGATGAAGCTGTGGGAAGACGAGAAGAATATGCTTCTGCTTCTGGAGGAGCTGGAACGGGCAGCCAATAACGGGGAAAAGAGGTGATACGAATGGGATCGGTAAAAGTAATCTGTTATTTATCATTGGGGTATCCTACGTTAGAGAAAAGTATAGAAATGGCGGACTATTATGTGCAGGGTGGCTGTGATGCAATTGAGGTAAGCATTCCGCCGGAAAATCCGTATCGGGATGGTCCCTTTATCCAGGAATTGATGAGAACGGCTCTCAGAGGGTGTGATGATTATGACCGCTACCTGGATGGAATTCGGGAACTTGCCAGCCGATATCCGAAAACGAAATTTTTTCTGCTCCTGTACCATGAGGTCATTATGAAGATTGGTGCAGAACGCATCTGCCGATTCTGTCAGGAAAATGGGATTGAGAATATTATTTCCGGTGATCTGCATGATGAGGAAGCTTTAAAAGCCCTTCGGGAAAATGGCATCAGGCTGGCACGGGCGGTCAATTACCAGATGAAGGAAGAGGATATCAGACGTTGCGTGGAGACCGATGGTTTTACCTATATGCAGGCATTTCTTTCAGAAGGGCAGACGGCGAAGCCGGGATTTGAAGATTTGAGGACCTGTATCCGGTATCTGCGGGAGAGAAAGGTTTCGGAGCCTATCTATTGTGGGGCGGGAATTCGGAATCCGGCGGATGCGGCGCGGGTTAAAGCGGCTGGAGGAAATGGATTCTTTGTTGGAAGTTCCATTATTCGATGGTATGAGAATCCCAAAGAGATTGTGAAGCTGATCGCGGAGTATAAACAGGCTGTGGCAGACGACGCCACGTGAGTATGGAAAGATGGAATAATATTATGAGAAAAGGAAGGTAATAGAGGATGAAGGATTTTACATTTAATGTACCAACGGACATACGGTTTGGTAGAAATGCACTTGATTCGCTGGCGGCGGGCATTAAAAAGTATGGGACAAAGGTTCTGCTGGTCTATGGTGGCGGAAGTGTGAAAAAAACAGGTTTGTATGACAATGTAACGGATATTCTCAAAGAGGCCCAGATTCCTTATGCAGAGGTTTCAGGAGTGGAGCCGAATCCCAAACTTGGAAATCTGGTAGAAGGACTTCGCATTGCAAGGGAAGCTCAGATTGATGTGGTGCTGGCGGTTGGCGGAGGCAGCGTCATTGACTGTGGAAAAGCGATTGCAGCTTGCTTCGATTATGAGGGAGATCCCTGGGATATCGTTACGAAGAAAGCCGCTTTGGGGCGGGTGCTTCCGATTCTGACCATTCAGACGATGCCGGGAACCGGATCGGAGATGTCTACCAGTTCGGTGATCAGTCGGATGGATATCAATAAAAAGGTGGGATTTTCCGATGCATCGATGCGCCCTAAGATGTCTTTCATGAATCCAGAGTATACCTTTACCGTTCCCAAGGAGAGCACGGCGGCCGGGATCGCGGATGCCTTCAGCCATGTGGTGGAATCTTATTTCAGTAATGTACGGGAGGCGTATCTTCAGGCCAGAATAGGAGAATCCATCTGTAATACGCTGGTTACATATGGTGCAAAATCAGTCCGGGAACCTGATGATTATGAGGCCAGAGCCAATATCCTGTGGGCCTGTTCCTGGGCGATCAACGGGATTCTGACCAAAGGAAATCCGGTGACCTGGAGTATGCATTCCATGGAAAATGAGTTGTCAGGCTACTTTGATATTGCCCATGGAGTCGGATTGGCGATTCTGGTTCCGGCATGGCTCAAGTGGATGCTTCGGGAAGAAAATGCTTACCGCTATGTGGAGTTTGGGAAAGGCGTGTTTGGTATTTTGGCAGATGGCAGAAATGAGATGGAAACGGCCAGAGAAGTGATAGAAAAGACAGAAGAATTTTTTGCCTCGATGGGACTGGCGGCGAAACTTGGCGAAGTAGGTATCACAAAGGAAAAACTGCCGGTGATGGCGTCCAACATCGGAGATACCAAGCTTGCCAAGGCCTTTGTATCGCTGGATGCGAAAGGAATATTAGAGATTCTGGAACTGGCTTATTGATCATGGAAAAACGGCGGACATCCCACAGAAGATTGTATTTGTGGGATGTCCGCCGATTCTTAACACCCAAACAGGACCAGTGCTTTTTCCATTCGATCACGAACCGGCACGTGGAATGGGCAGCGTTTCTCGCATTGCTCACATTGGATGCAGTCCTTAGCCGTTTGTTCCAGCGACAGGTAATGTTCCCTTATTGTAGGAGGGACCTGGGGCTGTAGCCGTGCCAGGTCAAGATATTTTTGAATCTGAGCGATATTTAAATGAGAAGGACAGGGAAGACAGTGATTACAGTACATACAGTGGCCTTCCAGGCTGAATTTGGGCCGGGCTGAAAGTATATGGGAATAATCACGTTCCGCTTCAGAAAGGTCCTCGTATCGGACTGCTTCGGCAACTTCAGCCACTGTTTGAAGTCCTGCCATCACACTGGAAACACCGGGTCTGGTGAGACAGTAGTGGATGCATTGGGGGACGGTCATAGCCATGCCGAAAGGACTTCGTGTTTCATCCAGCAGTGCCCCGGCAGCTAACGATTTCATAACTGTTATGCCGACCCCTTTCGTTTCACAGGTAGAGTATAGGCGTTCGCGAATGGAGTTGATTCCTTTTACGTCGAGGTCCTCAAAGAAATCACGGTTTAAGCTTCTGGGTCTCGGCATGTCTGCATCCAGCAGGTCATAAGCCGCATTGGCGCTGAACATCAGTACTTCAATCCGGTCTTCCTCCACGGCTTTCAGTGCGATAGCCGGATTGTGGCTGCTCATTCCAATCACTTTGATAATGCCCTGCTGTTTTAAGGAATGGACATAATCATAGATGGGACCGTGAAAAATCTGGTGGTAATCTTCTTCGTTATCGACCATGTGAATCATACCGATGTCGATATAGCTGGTATCCAGACGCGTCAGAAGGTCTTCGAAAAACAGTCTGACCAGGTCCGGGTCCAGGGTTCTTGCATATTGACTATCCTTCCAGATGGTACGGAAATGTCCCTGAAGGATGACCTTTTCCCGACATCCTTTGAGTGATTTGCCAATTGCCGTGCGCACCCCCGGTTCCGACATAAAACAGTCCAGAATATTAATCCCCTGATCCATGGCCTCGTGGATGACAGCGGAAAGTTCATCTTCCTGTTTCCCTTCCAGATATTCACAGCCAAGGCCGATTTCTGACACACAGAGGCCTGTTTTGCCTAATTCACGATACTTCATAAAAATACCTCCTTTCTGAGTTTAAAAGAACTTGCATGTAATTAGTATAACATGTTATAATAAGATAAACAAGCCATATGGAAGAATATGGAAATATAATGGATATTGGAGAACTTAGTTATGGAAATGGATCAACAGAGCTTCTCGGTACCGCAGATGAACATTGCGGCTCCCAAATACTACATTGTCAAAAATGATTTAATGGAGCAGATTAAAAACAAGACCTATCCGGTTAACAGCCTTCTTCCGTCGGAGAAGGAATTGATGGATCAATATCATGTGAGCCGTATTACCGTCAGGAAGGCTCTTGATGAACTGGTTGCGGAGGGATATGTTTATAAGATTCATGGAAAAGGTTCCTATGTGCGGATGAACCGCCAAAGCAATATCAAACTCAGCAGAAAGTTAATCAGTTGTTCGGAGGAGATCCGCCGAAACAACATGGTGCCTCGGAGAAGACTGCTTAACCAGAAAGTAGTGCCATGCAGCAAATTTGTGGCAAGCGCTCTTAAACTGGAAGAAGGAGAGGGCGTATTGTGGTTTGAGCGCCTGTATTATGCAGATGATATCCCAATTACCTATGCCAACAGTTACATCAATCTCCAGCATTTGAAGGGATTGGAAGAATATGACCTGGAGAAAATGTCCATGTTCTCTATTGTCAATGATATTTACAAGTATGAGATCGAACGTTCTTACCGGGAATTTGAAGCTGTGGCCGCAGATGCGATGTTGTCAAGAGAACTGGAGGTGGCGGAGGGGTACCCGCTCTTGCAGGTGAGAAGTATTTCCAACTGTGTCGTGCAGGGAATCAGCCGGTCGTTTGAAGTGAATACAAGTTGCTATAAGACGGATATTATCCGGTTTGTGATTGGAGAAGAATAGGGTATCGAAGAGAGAACCCCGCTGGTCATGTGAGAGACCAGCGGGGTTTTTTCAGATCCCAACCTGGCGCATCTTCCCCAGAATTTTTTCAACCCGCTTTTCCTGGTCACAACTCCGGTATTCCGGGAAATCCAGTCTCCCCACGATGTTCCCATCCTGCATAAACATCACCCGCCCGGTTCTGGCGGCCACCTGGGCGTCGTGGGTGGCCAGGAGGATGGCAGTGCCATTCTGATGAATCTGCTCTAGCAGGTCCATCACATCTCTGGCAGACCGGGAGTTTAATGCCCCGGTGGGTTCGTCGCCGAATATCATATCCGGCTGGCACATGAGGGCCCGGCAGATCCCGGCTCTTTGAAGCTGGCCGCCGGAAACCTGGGTGATTTCCCTGGAAGCTAAATCTCCGATTCCGGTCTGCTCCATCAGCATGACTGCCCTGCCGGCAAGGCGGTCCGCCTCCCGGGGGTGATCCCGCATCAGCGGCAGAATGATATTGTCCAGGAGATTTAAGTTTTTTAACAGCGTAGGCTGCTGGAACACGAAGCCCATCCTGGTTCTGCGCAGATCGGAACGTTCGTTGTCTGATAAAGCGTGTAAATACTGATGATCAAACAGGACCTGGCCGCCGTCGATTTCGTCCAGGCCGCTGAGGGCATAGAGCAGAGTGGATTTCCCGGAGCCGGAGGGCCCCATGATGGATACAAATTCGCCCCGCGCGATGTCGAGGGAAACCCGGTTTAATACGGTCCGGGTTTCCGATTCCGTGTGATATGATTTTACAATTTTCCTGCCGCTTAATAGTGGTGTCATTTCTACTCCTTTATGGATTCACAGATGGATACTTCTCCCGCCCGTCTTGTTCCGAAACCGGTAGCAGTCAGGGCAGCCGCAAACAGGATTAACGGCGACAGGAGATAGGTGGATAACGGGTTGATTTGAAAATGAAAGGCAGCCGCGCCAAAGCAGGAGATCGCCAGCCCCGCCAGCTGTTCTCCTGCCGTGTTGGCTAACAGCGTCCCGGCCAGAATACCGATGGCCAGCACAAATGCCGCCCGCCAGCCGTACTGACGCCGGATATCAGAACCGGTAAAACCAAGCGCTCTCATGACAGCAATGGAAAAGCGGTCTTTGGTGATTAACAGCTTTAAAAACAGCAGAGTCACAAGCAGTGTGACAAAAGCGGCCGCCAGAATGGCGATCCATGAGGCGGACCGCACGGCGTCCAGTGTCTGGCCAAAGGTTTGTGCCACATACTCGTCGATGCTGGAAATCTTTGCATATGGAAAATGGCGGCTGTAAACGGCGATCAGTTCATCCTGCGAAGACGGTCCTGATTCTGCAAGCGTTGCGCAGACCGTAGCCCAGGCCGCCGGTGTGGCGGGATCGCGAAAAGCCGCTTTTGCAGTTTTTCCACCGTTGGTGATATCCGGGTAGATGCCGCAGACCGTAAGCATTTTCCCGCCTTCACCGGTGTGAATCATGATCTGGTCCCCCACACGTTTTCCCAGTTCCTCCGCTTCCAGAATGGAAAGGGCGATTTCCCGGCTGGTGGTGGGCATGTGTCCTTCTGTGTATTGCAGCGGATAGACGGTGTGGTCTCCCAGTTCGATTTTTATGGTTTCGCGGTTTTTGTCATCCTGCATCACCGTATACATTTTTGTGATGTAGAGAGCGTGTTTGGCAAGACCGGAGTCCTGTTCCATATAAACCCCGATATCCGCCGCCTTTTCATCGATTCCTTCCATCTGCTGAATATCCAGCCGCAGATCGCAGACGCCTACACCCATGTAGGTGATAAAATCACGGCTGGATATGGTGTGGTAGAGATTCTGAGGGACAATCATGATAAAACCCGCCAGTATCATCACTGCCAGCATAGTGGAATACAAGCGTTTTCTGGCCAGCACATCCCGAAGCGCCAGGAGGAGGCCGGTAGAAAGATACTTGTTTTTTGACAGGGAAAATGTCTTCAAAACCCGTCCGTTTCCCTGCTCCGCGCCAAACCGGACTGCCTGCACCGGGGAAATGGCCCGGACCCGCCTAAGCTGGGCGGCGACGTAGAACAGCACCAGCGGTACAATCAGGGCAGCGGCTGAAATGCTGGCGAGACTTAAAATGGCCGGGTGGCCGCTTTCTCCAAAGTTTAAGCGAATCTGTTCCTGCATGGGTCCTATGAGGGGCAGTGAGAGCAGAAAGCCGAGAACTGTGCCTGTAACGGCCATGGAGGCGTAGATTGCCAGATAAAGGTTTTGAATCTGGGAAACCCGCATGCCAATGGCTTTCATAACGCCTATTTCCCGGTAATCGTCCTCGATTTTAGCCTGGAGTGTAAAACGGATACAGAGCATCGCAATGACAATGATCAGAAGGCTGACCAACAGGATCACAGCGATCAGGATTCCGTCAGAAACCGCGTTGATCATCCGAAACAACGGCCATGTCAGGCTGGGCCCGTTGGCAGGAAGCCCTGCGTTCCGGTATGCAGTCTCAAATGCTCCCAGTCCGGATAAGTCATGGAGCCGGAACTCGATTAAATATTCCACCGTTCCGTCCGCCAGCAACTGGCGGTAGTCGTTGTCGTTTACCACAAACCGTTTGGAGGAGGCCAGCATGGAATTCATCTGGGAATCCCGGACGAAACCGGCTACGGTAAAGGGGATGCCGCCCACCACAGCCAAATCCCCCTCCTTGACGATTCCCTCCTTCAGGTAGCAGACAGGCACGTACAATTCCCCCTGTTTTGGCTGGATGGGTTTCTGGTTCAGATCCAGAAGAAAATCAAACCGGCTGCTCTGGGTGGACAGGCCATTGTCCTGGAGACTGTCGGTAAGGGAATGGTTTCCCAAGCGAAACATCGAACTGTCCAGGTTGAGGAATTCCAAAACCTGAAAATCCTCCACATCCCGGTTCTTCGCTGCAAATGCCTCCAGTTCCTGCCCGGGAAGCTCCCCGGCATGCATCTGCAAGAAATGGGGCGTTTTAGCGTCTGCCATCAGACGGTCAATGGAGCCGGCCAGGCTGACAGCCAGACTGGCGGCCAGGGACATCAGCATGGCAGCCGCGGTGATGAACAGGATCGTGGTGGCGGTGATAAGTTTGTTGCGGGAGATATCATTTCGAATCAGATTATATTTCATGGGCGCCTCCCTGCTCCAGCAGACGGATGGATTTCATGGAGGCGAGAAGGACTGCGGTCATACAAAGAAGCAGGCCAGCCAGCGCAATCAGCATTCCGATGCCGCGGCCCGGGCCGGTACCGAGAAGCTTTCCCGCACTGTCTGCCAGCGGTCCGCCCGGAAGCAGAAGCGGTGTGAAAATGTAGTCCGCAAGCACACCGGACAGAGCATAGGCAGCCACATATCCCAGTTGGGAAATCAGACCAACCAGCCCCCAGGCGCGGCCCTGGACCTGGTTGTCAATATTGGTTCGCAGCAGGTAATCCAGGCTGGCGTTGGCAAATGGCAGCATGGCGAAGAAGAGAAAGCCGGAGACACCAATCAGCCAAAGATTTTCACTGATTCCAAACAGAGCCATCATGATACCGGCGCCAAACAGGGAGACCGTCAGTAAACTGGCATAGGAGATCCGGATGGAAATGCCGCCCAGCAAAAGACTGGATACCAGCATTCCCATAGCGATCAGCGTCATCAGAGTGCCAAGGGAAGCGCTGTCGGAAAAACTGAGAATCATAGGGGAAGCAAGAGTCTGGATAAAACCAAGGCAGAAGGTGATCAGTGATCCCATGACCACCAGCGTGAACAGCCCTTTTCTTCTGGTTAATGCATGCCAGCCTTCCGTCATTTCCGACAGGAAGGAGGGGGCGTCACCAGGATTCCGTTTTGCAGAAAGAAGAGACCGGCGCACGGCCAGCGTGGTGGATACGGTCACAAAAAAGGTGCCGATATCCAGGAGCAGCAGCAGCCGGATGTCGGATACCGTGAGCAGAAAACCGGCCAGTACCGGAGAAATCAGGTATTTGGCGGAGCCGGCGATCTGAACCATGCCGCTGGCTTTGCTGTACTGTTCCGGTGTCAGCAGATCCGTGATGGTCGCCTTGTAAGCAGGTTCCAGCAGAGAGGCGAAAACGGAGCTGATAGCCACGCCGATGCAGATCTGCCACACGCTGGCCTTCCCCTTCATCAGACAGAGCAGGATGAAAATCAGCCCGATGGCTGAGAGACTGTCTCCCAAAACCATCAAAAGCCTGCGGTCATAGCGGTCCGCCAGCACGCCGGCCGGTGCGCCAAGCAGCAGGGATGGCAGGAAGGCCAGAAGCGTCACCAGCGCCATATAGGATGCACGGCCGGTCTGCTGAAAGATATAAACACCAAGGCCGAAAGAAGTCAGCCCGCTGCCGATGGCCGAGATAAAATCCCCGGACCACAAGAGCAGAAATTTCCCGAAAGAATGTTTTTGTCCCATCCGTCACACCTCAAACATTTTCTGCATAAATGCAAGCTGCCCCGGTCTGGCTCCAATCATCCGCTCCAGGTGAAAGACAAACGCCTGGATTTTTGCCAGCTTCTGTTCCTGGGTCAGCTCAAAGAGATTGTCGTCCAGAGCGGTGGTTAAATACGTGACAGCCAGTTCCATACATTCCAGCGGATAAGGCGTTTCAAAATGTCCCTCCGCAATCCCGTCTTTCAAAATCCCAGCCAGAATACCCGGCACCTGGGAGAGAATGATCTTCTGTGTCTTCTGATGCATTAACGCGTTCTGGGGATTATGCAAATGATGGATCATTTCCCTGCTTTCTGTCTGATCGTCTTCCTCCACATGAAGAGCCAGAATCGTCCGAATCAGCCGTTCCTCCACAGAACCGTTCCGATCCTCCGCCGCTTCCCTGGCCCGCGCCAGCAAAAGCCCTGTATGCCGCTCGATCAGCGCATCCATAATATCTTCCTTCGATTTAAAATGATGATAAAGCGTCCCCCTAGCAATCCCCACCACATCCAAAATATCATTCGTACTGGTACCATCAAATCCCTTTTCTCCAAATAATGCTGCAGCAGCATCCAGAATCTCGTTTTTTCGAACATCCGCTTCTTTTATAACTCTCATGATATACACTCCCTTCGGAAAGACCGACAGTCGGTCGGTATGGCTATAAAACTAAGATAGCATAGAAAGTAGGGAATGTCAAGGTGAAAACAGTGACGAAAGTGGCAGATCATAGAAGATTGATTTTTTTGATTCCGTTTGATATAATTATCAATATCTAAAAGTCATATAAATCTGTAGATCAGATTCATGAAGGCAGTTTCATGCCAGAGTTCCAGATAAAAATATATGAGAGTGGTTTATCTTGAGATCAGGGAGGTAGTTCGATGTTAGATTTTAGAGTTATAATTAATGAAAAGAATGATAATGATTATCCGGTTTTGGACGTTAAAAGGACTGGAGAAAATATTCTGAACCTTTGCAAACGTCGGGGAATAACAGTAAAGAAAATTCAAGAATATATGGCCTTTGCCTGCCCACAGACAATTTACCGATGGTTTTCAGGACAGGCACTTCCATCGGTGGATAATCTATACGCATTGAGCCGGATGCTTGGAATTACAGTTGATGATATTCTGATTGGCGTATGTACGGGAAAAACGTCTTATTACGATTGTCAGTATGATAAAAAAAGTTCTTCTCATAAATTTTTATGCTATGCCTGTATCTGTCAGAGACCCTTGAAATTGAATTTGTAGTTCAATGACTTCTTCTTTTCGGTGTTCTATAATAAAGTGTGAAAAATAAAAGTGTAAAGGGCGAACTCCAAAAAGGCTAGACATCGCCCTAACCAGGGTATATACTAAAGAAAATGAGAAATACACTCAGACGGGAGGTATATGCCATGGAATATGATGAGAAAAATTGGAGGGAACGTATGGGGTTACCTGAAAAAGAAGAATATACTGTGGATGATATTATGGCATTACCAGAGGACATAAGGGCGGAATTGATTGATGGGGTGATCTATGGGATGGCTGCACCAAATTACCGCCACCAAAAGATCGTGATAAAATTAGCCAGTTCACTAGATAACCATGTTACTAAAAACCATGGCGGCTGTGAGGTATTGGCAGCGCCGTTTGGTGTTTTTCTGAATGACGGAAAGAATTTCCTGGAGCCGGATATTGTGGTCATCTGTGATAAAGGTAAGATATCTGATCGCGGCTGCGAGGGAGCACCGGATCTTGTTGTGGAGATCATCTCGGAATCCACGAAGAAACGTGATTACGGCCTAAAATTATTAAAATACCGGACTGCAGGAGTGAGAGAATACTGGGTGATCAATCCAGTGACGAATGTGGTCATGGTATATAACTTCGATGACGAAAACCAGAACGACCAATATGCATTTTCCGATCTGATTACTTCTCACGTATTGGAAGATTACACCGTCTGCATCAATGAAATTTTAGGAGAAACACAAGTGAATGAAATCCCGGATAGTTAGACGATGAACATCGAATATCCGAGATTTTATTTGTAAAGATGTCAGGTAATCTTGTCTATTCATTTTTAAGCAACGAATTCTCAAAATCCTTAAATAGATCATCATAAGTAAAGCCGAGAACCAATTTCATTATTACAAGGTCAGAAGCGAATATATTACGGCTGCCTTGTTCAATTTTCGAATAAGTTGATTCTGATATTTTACTTCCATATAATTGAGCCTTACGTACAACATCCATTTGTGTATAACCAGCATGTTTTCTAAAAATTTTCAACTTTTCCCCAATAGCTACATCAATGATTAATTTGGTCATTAAGATATATCCCCTTTCTAAGCCAGACTAAATAGTCCATTTCTTCTTGATTATAAAAGAAATCTATGCTAATATAAGGACTATAAAGTCTGGACTATATAGTCCTGAAATGGAAAGGAATATAATTATGGAGGAAAACGAAAATGTTGCGACAGTAATACGCTGGATTCGAAACAACGAACTTGTGTGGGAATTGATATGCGGAGATTGTTGGATGGATTTCACTGTTGGAGACTGCATTGATATATTAGAAGGATTAGTTTCAGAAGAAATGTATCAACTGGCACTCGTATTGTTATATAAACTGGATCATGTCAAATGTATGGATGAGGTCAGTAATGTCATTGTTAATAGAATTAAAAAACCTGATCCCAGTATTGGCATTATCACCGAATGTATCCAAGAATTCAGGACCATTGCGAGGCAAAAAGATATTATAAGAAAAAAATTAGAACTATAGATAAGACCAATATAGCCAAAGGTAAGAATGTATCTTGAATTTGTAGTTCAATGACTTCTCCGTTTGGCTGTTTTATAATAAAGAATACAAAAACAGAGCAAAGGGCGGACTCCAAAAAGGCTAGACATCGCCCTAACCAGGGTATATACTAAAGAAAACGATAAATTCACTCAGACGGAGGTATATGCCATGGAATATGATGAGAAAATTTGGAGGGAACGTATGGGGTTACCTGAAAAAGAAAAATTCACTGTGGATGATATTATGACATTACCAGAGGATGTAAGGGTGGAATTGATTGATGGGGTGATCTATGAGATGGGAACACCATCCTATCGCCATCAGAAAATCGTTGTAGAATTAGTCTATTCTATGAAAAGCTATATCAATAGTAACCATGGCAGTTGTGAGGTATTGGCAGCACCATTTGGGGTTTTTCTGAATGACGGAAAGAATTTCCTGGAGCCGGATCTTGTAGTTATCTGCGATAAAGATAAGATATCAGAACGTGGCTGCGAGGGTGCGCCGGATCTTGTTGTGGAGATTATCTCGGAATCCACGAAGAAACGTGACTATGGTCTGAAATTATTAAAATACCGGACTGCCGGAGTGAGAGAATACTGGGTGATCAACCCAATGACGAAAGTGGTTATGGTATATAACTTCGATGACGAAAACCAGAACGACCAATATGCCTTTTCCGACCCAATCACCTCCCACATATTGGAAGATTACACCGTCTGCATAAATGAAATATTAGGAGAATCATAAACGAAATCCCGATACCCGGATGATCAGCCATCCAGGTGCCGGGATTCTATTTTTAAATCATTTTATCTCGTGATTTCAACGATTAAATCTCATTAATCCGTCTCTTCACATAAGTGGTATGCAGTAAGTGATGTGCTTTCTCACTTCCCGGTTTTCCGAGATAGGCTGCGTACAGCTCCTTAATCGCCGGATTCTCATGGGACTTTCTGATCGGGTTGTTCTTGTCAGAGTCATAGAGAACCTTGGCACGGAGGGCGCGGATATCCACGGTGTTGCGTACCGGGCCTGGCTGCTGGGGCTGGCCGCCGCCGTTGATACAGCCGCCTGGACATCCCATGATCTCGATGAAGTGGTAGTCCGCTTCGCCGGATTTTACTTTATCAAGCAGCTTCTTAGCATTGCCAAGGCCGGAGGCCACGGCAACCTTTACATCCATTCCTGCAACCGGATAGGTGGCTTCCTTGATGCCATCCATACCGCGGACATCGGTGAAGTCTAAGCTTGCCAGTTCTTCCCCGGTCAGTGTCTCCACAGCCGTTCGAAGAGCCGCCTCCATCACACCGCCGGTAGCGCCGAAGATCACAGCCGCGCCGGTTCCAAGACCCAGCGGAGCGTCGAATTCTTCTTCCGGCAGTTCCGTGAAACGAATGCCCAATTTCTTGATCATGCGGGCCAGTTCTCTTGTGGTCAGAGAATAATCGACATCCGGAACTCCGGTCGCCGCCTGGTCATCTCTGCCGATCTCGAACTTCTTGGCGGTACATGGCATGATACTCACGGATACGATATCCTGTGGCTTCAAGCCCTGCTTCTCCGCATAGTAGGACTTCGCAATGGCTCCGAACATCTGCTGCGGTGATTTACAGCTGGATAAGTTCTCGGTCATCTCCGGGAAGTAGTGCTCGCAATATTTGATCCATCCGGGAGAACAGGAGGTAATCATAGGAAGCACGCCGCCGTTCTGTACCCGCTCTAAGAATTCATGTGCTTCCTCCATAATCGTCAAGTCCGCACTGAAGTTGGTATCAAATACTTTATCAAAGCCGATTCTCCTGAGGGCCGCCGCCATCTTGCCTTCCACGTTGGTTCCGATCGGATAACCGAATTCCTCGCCAAGTCCGGCACGGACAGCAGGGGCAGTCTGAACAATCACATGTTTTGACGGGTCTGCAATGGCTGCCAGCACGTCGTCAATATAATCCTTCTCGCGAAGAGCGCCGGTCGGGCAGACAGCGATACACTGTCCACAGGAAACACAACTGGTCTCTCCAAGCCCCATCTTAAAAGCGGAGCCAATATTAGTCTCAAATCCACGGTCATTCGCGCCGATGACGCCAATGCCCTGAACCTTCTCACAGACTGCCACACAGCGGCGGCAGAGGATACATTTGCTGTTGTCACGGATCATGTGGGCCGCGCTGTCATCCAGGCAGGAAGCGGTCATTGCGCCATCGTAGTACGCTTCATCATCCACACCCAGCTCTTTTGCCAATGTCTGTAATTCACAGTTGCCGCTCCGCACGCAGGAGAGGCATTTTCTCTCATGATTGGAAAGCAGAAGCTGCAGAGTCTTTCTTCTGGAATCCAGTACCTTTGGGGTGTTGGTAAATACTTCCATCCCAGGGTTGATTGGGTAAACACAGGAAGCCACTAAGCTTCTTGCGCCTTTCACTTCTACCACGCACATACGGCAGGCGCCGATCTCGTTAATCTCTTTGAGGAAACAAAGCGTCGGAATCTCAATGTGTGCGATTCTGGCTGCCTCAAGAATGGTAGAGCCTTTTGGAGCGCTGACTTCTGTGCCGTTAATTTTAATTGTAATATTCTCCATCTCGATTCTCCTCCATTATTTCTTGTAAATAGCGCCGAATTTACACTTCTCCATACAAGCGCCGCACTTGATACACTTATCCTGGTCAATGACATGAGGATTCTTAACCGTACCAACGATGGCGTTGTTTGGACAGTTTCTGGCACACAAGGTACATCCCTTACATTTCTCCGGATCAATGTTGTAGGACATAAGAGCCTTACATACGCCGGCCGGACATCTCTTCTCTTTGATATGAGCTTCATACTCATCGCGGAAGAAGTGCAGGGTGGAGAGAACCGGGTTCGGTGCTGTCTGGCCGAGGCCGCACAGCGCGTTCTCTTTGATATAGTAGCAGAGCTCCTCCAGCTTATCAAGATCTTCCATCGTAGCCTTGCCCTTGGTAATCTTGTCAAGAATCTCTAACATACGTTTGGTTCCCACACGGCATGGGGTACATTTGCCGCAGGATTCTTCCACGGTGAACTCCAGGAAGAACTTGGCGATATCCACCATACAGTCGTCCTCATCCAGAACGATCAGACCGCCGGAACCCATCATGGAACCGATGGAAATCAGGTTGTCATAGTCAATCGGAATATCGAAATGCTTTGCCGGAATACATCCGCCGGAAGGTCCGCCGGTCTGTGCCGCCTTGAATTTCTTGCCGTTTGGAATGCCGCCGCCGATCTCCTCGATGACTTCCCGGAGCGTGGTTCCCATAGGAACTTCCACCAGTCCGGTGTTATGTATCTTGCCGCCTAAAGCAAACACCTTGGTTCCCTTGGATTTCTCGGTACCCATGGAGTTAAACCAGTCCGCGCCGTTTAAGATAATCTGAGGAATATTGGCATAGGTCTCCACATTGTTTAAGATGGTTGGTTTGCCAAACAATCCCTTCTGGGCCGGGAACGGAGGTCTTGGTCTTGGCTCACCGCGGTTGCCCTCGATGGAGGTCATAAGCGCTGTCTCCTCGCCGCACACAAACGCGCCGGCGCCCAGTCTCAAGTCGATATCAAAGGAGAAGTCGGAGCCGAAGATATTGTTCCCCAAAAGCTCCATCTCTCTTGCCTGGTTGATGGCAATTTTCAAACGCTCCACCGCAATCGGGTACTCTGCACGCACGTAGATATAGCCCTGGGAAGCGCCGATGGCATAACCTGCAATCGCCATGGCCTCCAACAGTGCATGAGGATCACCTTCCAGAATGGAACGGTCCATAAATGCTCCAGGGTCGCCCTCGTCGGCATTACAGCAGACATACTTCTGGTCCGCATCGTTGCCCTTGGCCAGCTTCCATTTGAGGCCGGTGGAGAAACCGCCGCCGCCGCGTCCGCGCAGGCCGCTGTCAAGCAGAGTCTGGATTACGTCGTCAGGCGTCATCTCGGTAAGTACTTTGCCAAGGGCGGCATAACCGCCGGTTCCGATGTACTCTTCGATGACTTCCGGGTTGATCACACCACAGTTGCGGAGGGCAATTCTGTGCTGCTTTTTGTAAAAATCAGTGTCGCTTAAGGCTTTCACGCCGCCACCGGCCGTGACCGTCTCCTGGTAGAGCAGTCTGGTGACAACTCTTCCCTTTAATAAGTGCTCGGATACAATCTCAGGGATATCATCGACCTGAACCATGGAGTAGAAGGTTGCATCCGGGTAAATAATCATAATCGGGCCTAACGCACAGAGGCCGTGGCATCCTGTCTGAACAACGGATACTTCTTCCGAAAGGCCATTCTTTTTGATCTCTTCTTTTAATGTTTCCATAATCTGCTGGCTTCCGGAGGAAGTACATCCTGTTCCGCCGCAAACTAATACATGTGAACGATACATTGGGGGCTCCTCCTTATTTGATGTCTGCTGAACTTAATGTGTAGTTTTCTACCACATGACCGCCAACCAGATGCCGCTCTACAATTTCTTCTGCTTTTTCTGGTGTCATTTTAATATAGGTAACTTTTTCTTTGCCTGGCTCCAGAACTTCTACAATCGGTTCATATTGGCATAAACCGATGCAGCCGGTTTGGGTAACCGAGATTTTGTTTGTCAGTCCACGTTCTTGAACCAGATTGGAAAGGGTTGTAAGTACAGGTCTTGCGCCGCTTGCAATACCGCAGGTTGCCATGCCGACTACCACGCGGGTCTGGGTGTGGTCTTCTCCGCGCATGCTGACCTGACTCTGCATCTTCTCGCGGATAGCCTTTAATTCTTCGAGACTTTTCATGATTCTTCCTCCAAACGATCCCCTTTCGCCATGGGAAGGGGCTTACCTTACAAGATGCCCGGACCTTTCGGTCAATACAAGGCACCGCCGTCAGTTTCTAATTTATTTTCCTGCAAATACTCCATGATGTAAGAGGAAATCTCCGGCGTGTCAAAGGGGATGTCCCCAATCACCTCGCGAAATTCCCTGGTGTCCAGTGTAAATGATTGATCGTTGTACTGGTAATGATAGACGAATTCTGTCTCCGGATGATACACAATCAGCGTGTGGATCGTGCTGGTAATGTCTCCAAGAGGCATGCGGTCTATATGGGAAAGTACGAATACCGCGGTAACGGTTGTGCCGGTACCGACCTGGGATTCTATGGTAAAGCTGCCACCGGTGCTCTCAGCCGCGTACTTGAAAAACGGAACGCCAAGCCCTACCTTTCTGGTGGTACGGCTGGTGAAGAACGGGTCTGTCACCTTTTCAATCTGTTCTTCCGTCATGCCGCAGCCGTCATCCTCAATGATGACTGTCAGCCTGTCAGCCGCCATGTCGGCCGCCACCGTGATGGTGACCAGCTTCGCGCCGGCTCTGGTGGAATTCTCTGCCACGTCCAGGACATTTAAGGAAATCTCCGTCATCATAGGCTTAACGGTACTTTGCTAAGATACCTGGAATATCATCAGGAACAAGTCTGCCATACACCTCGTCATTGACCATCATAACAGGAGCAAGTCCGCAGGCGCCTACACAGCGGCAGGAGTCTAAAGAGAATTTTCCATCGGGAGTACATTCCCCGTTGGTGATTCCAAGCAGTTCCTCCAATTTGTTAAAAATTTCACCAGAACCCTTCACGTAGCAGGCAGTTCCAAGGCAGACGGAAATTTTATATTTACCCTTTGGCTGCAGGGCGAACTGTGCGTAGAAAGTAGCCACCCCGTAAATCTTCTCTAACGGAACACCGGTTTCATCAGAAATCATGGTTTGTACTTCAATTGGAAGATAACCGTAGATTTCCTGTGCCTTCTGCATAATTGGCATCAAAGCACCTTTTGTGTCTTTTAGCTCAGCAATTGCCTGTTTTAAAGCAGCTTCCTGCTCTGCTGTACCGCTAAAAGGAACACCTTTTTGTTTGCAAGCCATCTTAAACCCTCCTCTTTGTGTTTATATGCAATGTATCTAACATTTTACCATGTTAGTGATAAAAAATCCACAGGTTGACTGGATTATTTTGTAAAAAATTTAACAGACTTGTCGTTGTTTCGCGATAACGGTGTAGTAGAGAAGGCCTTTCTTAGGGGGAATATTAAGTCAATGAATTCAAGATGCTTTCTTTGTTGCACAAATAGAAGTTTCATGTATAATTGTAGATAGAAGTTCAAATAGAACGGTATGAAACTGCATAATGAATGAGGAGAGGGACGACATATGACAGTGAAAGATGTTATGGAAGTGCTGGGAGCAAGGGTTTTGGTAGGGGAGGATCATTTAGACCGGGAAGTGAGAAGTGCCTGTGGGTCGGATATGATGAGCGATGTGCTGGCATTTTCCAAGGATCATTCCATCCTGCTGACCGGGCTTTGCAACCCTCAGGTGATCAGGACTGCGGAGATGTTGGATATTGTCTGCGTGATCTTTGTCAGAGGCAAGAAGCCGGATGAGACCATCCTTGAGATGGCGAGGGAGAGAAACCTGGTAATCTTGGAGACGGGACACAGGATGTTTTCCGCCTGTGGGATGCTGTATGAAGCCGGGTTACACGGAGGTGCGGTTTAATGGCGGATGTCATCAGGTTAACATATCATATCTCCCCGGATGATTTTACCAGGGCCGGGGAAGCCAGCAGCGACGTGAAGAGTAAATTAAAGCAGATGGGGGTATCCCCGGACGCGGTCAGAAAAGTAGCCATCGCCATGTATGAGGGGGAGATCAACATGGTCATTCATGCAGACGGCGGTGACATTACGGTTGAAATATCGCCCCAGTGCATCCATATGGTGCTGGCGGACAAAGGGCCTGGGATTCCCGATGTGGAGCAGGCCATGCAGGCCGGCTGGTCCACGGCGCCGGACGAGGTGCGTTCATTAGGCTTTGGAGCGGGGATGGGATTGCCCAATATGAAGAAATATACGGACAGCATGAGTATTGACACAGTGCTGGGGGTCGGAACGACTATTGATATGAAGGTGAATCTGTAACGGATCACAGGAGAAGAAAAGACTAATTGTGGAGAGAAAGGGGTGTGGGGATGGACAAATTTTACCATTCGGTGAGGCTGGACCCGGCCCTTTGCAAGGGGTGTATTAACTGCATCAAGCGCTGTCCCACGCAGGCGATCCGCGTGAGAAACGGCAAGGCGCAGATTAATGGCAAATTTTGTATTGACTGCGGGGAATGTATCCGCGTCTGTCCTCATCATGCCAAGCATGCCACTTACGACAAGCTTGACGTGATGAAGCAGTATGAGTACACGGTGGCTCTTCCGGCGCCGTCGCTGTACAGCCAGTTTAATAACTTAGATGATGTAAATATTGTGCTCAATGCCCTGCTGCTTATGGGGTTTGACGATGTGTTTGAGGTGGGGGCCGCGGCGGAGATCGTGTCGGAGGCCACCAGAAATTATCTGGCGGAGCATGAGGATCAGCTGCCGTTTATCAGTACGGCCTGTCCGTCGGTGGTCCGTCTGATCCGGGTGCGTTTTCCCAATCTGATTCCCCATCTGCTGCCGTTAAATCCTCCGGTGGAGGTGGCGGCCTGCATGGCGGTGGAACGGGCCATGAGACGGACGGGGCTGCCCAGGGAGAAGATCGGTATTATTTTCATTTCCCCGTGCCCGTCCAAGGTGACTTATGTGAAGTCGCCTCTGGGGACGGAGAAGAGCGAGGTGGACCATGTGCTGGCCATCAAGGAGGTGTATCCGCAGCTTCTTTCCTACATGAAGATTGTGGGGGAGGACGTGCCGGAGATCGGGACGGCCGGGAAGATCGGAGTCAGCTGGGGCCGCAGCGGCGGCGAGGCCAGCGGGCTGTTTACGGAGAATTATTTAGCGGCGGACGGCATCGAGAATGTGATCCGGGTGCTGGAGGATCTGGAGGACCAGAAGCTTCCGAGTCTGGAGTTTGTGGAGTTAAATGCCTGTGACGGCGGCTGCGTCGGCGGGGTGCTGACGGTGGAGAATCCGTATGTGGCTGAGGTGAAATTAAAACGGCTGCGCAAGTATATGCCGGTAGCCAGAAGCCATATGGAGGAGGACGCCAAGGAATATGTCCCGTGGACCACCGGGGTTCAGTTCGAGCCGGTGTTCCGGCTGGGTGACAATATGATGGAGAGTTTTTCCAGGCTGGAGTGGGTGGAGCGGCTGTGCAAGAAGTTCCCGGGGCTGGACTGCGGTTCCTGTGGAGCGCCTACCTGCAAGGCTTTGGCGGAGGATATCGTCCGAGGGGAAGCCAGTGAGAAGGACTGCGTGTATTTCCTCCGTGACAATTTACATAGTCTGTACCAGGAAGTTTCCATTTTGGCGGAGGATTTGGCGGACGGAGATAAGGGCGGGACAGAGACGTTTAATATCCTGAAGGAGTATATTCAGCGCATCTCGGATGAGATGGCGGTGCTGGACAGCAAGGTGCGGGAGAAGTAAGGAAACCTGTGGCTGTGCCGGGCAGTCTGGGCGGAGAGATGAGAAGTGAGATGACTGTGCTGGGTGGCCTGGGCGGAGAGATGAGAAGTGAGGTGCCTGTGCTGGGTGGCCTGGGCGGAGAGATGAGAAGTGAGGTGCCTGTGGCGGCCTGGGCGGAGAAATGAGAAGTGGGTTGACTGTGCCGGGCGGCCTGGTGAGAGAGCAGAAGTTTGGAGGAAGCGGAATATGACAGTGAGAGAACTGGCGGAGTGCGGGAAATTCCGTGTGGTGAATTTGGGGGAGAACCCGGAGCGGAAGATTACGAAGCCATTTTGCTGTGATCTGCTCAGCATTGCCATGGGGAGAGCGCCGGAGGGCGGCGCGTGGGTGACAGTGATGGGCAATATGAATACGCTGGCTGTGGCATCCCTGGCGGATGTGGCCTGTGTGATTATGGCGGAAGGGGCAGTATTGGATGACGTGGCGGCCGGGAAGGCGAAGCAGCAGGAGATCACGGTGCTGGCCACGGAGGAGCCGATTTTTGAAGCGGCTCTTGCCATCTATGAGATGATTCATGGCTGAGTTATATTATGATTTACATATTCATTCCTGCTTATCCCCATGCGGGGATGATGATATGACGCCGGCCAATATCGTGGGTATGGCGGCCATCAAGGGGCTGGATGTGATCGCGGTGACGGACCACAATTCCTGCCGGAACTGTCCGGCCGTGATGAGGGCGGCCAAAGAGTACGGGATTCTGGCGGTGCCGGGAATGGAGATCAACACCTCGGAGGAGGTTCACGCGGTCTGCCTGTTTCCCACTCTCGGGAAAGCCCTGGAGTTTGACGCCTATGTGTACGGGAAGCTGGTGAAGTTCCCCAACAATGAGGCGGTTTTTGGAAAACAGCAGCTCTACGATGAGGAAGACAACGTCTGTGGGACTGAGCCAAATCTTTTGATCAATGCCACGGAACTCTCTTTTGATGGTCTGTGGGAGCTGGTGAGAAGTTATGACGGGGTTATGTTCCCGGCCCATATTGAGAAGTCGGCCAACAGTCTGCTGGCCAACTTAGGCTTTATTCCACCGGACAGCCAGTTTCGGACAGTGGAAATGAAGGATTTAAAAAAGCTTCACGAGGTGAGGACGGCGAATCCGTATCTGGCAGGATGCCGGATCATCAGTAATTCGGATGCTCATTACCTGGAGCACATTCATGAGCCGGAGCTGACGCTTTCCGTAAAGGAGAGGACGGTGGAGGCGGTGATCCAGGCTTTGCTGGAGGGATAGGAAAAGCAGCGGGTTCGGTTCTATTGTGAGGGCCGTGAAAGCAGTAATATATAATGGCAGGATTCATTGGTAGTTGAAATGAATCCTGCCATTTATGTTTCGTTGTTGTTTCATTATGCCCTCAAAGCCAGTTCCAGACGGTCAGGAAGCCGGAAGTTCCAGTTTCTGGTTTACATAAATCAAATCCGGATTGATAATTCTTGATTTGTTCAACGCGTATATTTCAGGCCACCGCCTGCCATCGCCCAGCTTTTTGTTGGAAATCTTCCACAGCGTATCGCCGCGGATTACGGTGTAGAGGGAAGTGCCCCGCTTTAATTCCGGCGAACCGGGAAGCTCCGGCACATGGATGGTATCCTTGATATAAATACGGTCTGCGGTCTGTCCATACTGTTCCGCCGTGATAACGCCGCCCAGCGCGCCTGCCGTGTAATCAATCAGGGCGTCCTCCAGGGAGACACCGGTCAGGTAACCATTTTCCTGATAGGCTTCCTGAAAGGCGTAGTAGGTGTCGCCGCCTGCCGCGGAAAAGTCATTGGTGGCAATGGTGTAGGTCCGCTCTAAGTCCAGCGGAACACCGCCAATCTTCACATCCTTGATCCGCGTACCAGGGTTGGCGCACCGGTAGTAGGTTCCGTAAGGCGCTCCATTCTTGTAGGGGCTGGTGGTGTCGAGGGTAAAGGTAATCCCCGATACCTGGGGAAATGCTCCCAACGGCGAGGGGGAACAGTAGGTGGCTGCTTCCAGCGCCTCCAAAATACCCTGACCGGTGATTTCCATAACCGCCACCTGGTTGCCAAAGGGGAAGACCGTCTTCATATCCAGCATGGAAATGTCACCTGCCGGTATGGAATCCCGGATTCCGCCGCCGTTGGTGATGGCCGCGTCCACGGTGCCGCCGATGGACTTGTTGGCGCTCCACCGAATAGCGTCCGCCGCGAAGTCCCCTAAGTTGGTTTCCTGAGTCCGGTTACCCGGGTCCCGCTCCCCATTTAATGTCACTTCTGTCGTGGCAAATACCTTGCCAAGTTCCTTGCTGATCTCATCATATTTGTCTTTGACAGCCGTTTCCGCGGTTTTGTCTTTTCCCGAGTAACTGCCTGCCGGAATCAGCTGGGAGGAAAGCTTTTTCGCCGCGGGATCATAGATCACGACACCGGCATTCGCGAAGTTGGAACCGGTACTGACGATCAGAGTGTCACTGCTGTTTTGAAAGGAAGGATAGGCGGCCTTGTCCACCGGAACACCGTGTTCCATGGCAGTGTGGCTGTGGCCGTCAATGAATAAATCAATGCCTGTCACATGGTTGGCCACGTCCACCGAACGGCTGCCGGTGGCGGCGCTTTCCTCATCCACCCCAAGATGCCCCAGGGCGATGATCAGGTCACAGCCCGAATCCTTTAACTGGTCCACCTGGTTCTGGGCGCATTCATAAAGCGCCTTTCCCTGGAGAAATTCCAAATCCTTCATTTTGCCCGGGTTAGCCTTGACAGCCGTCTCGGGAGTGTCTAATCCGAAGACTCCTATCTTCAGTCCGCTCTTTGTTGTAAAAATCCGCTTGGTATCAAAGACGACCGACTGATTATTCTTGTATACAATATTCGCCGCCAGCACCGGGAAATCAGCCTTTTGAATCAGGGATTTAAAATTGTCAACTCCCCAGTCAAATTCATGGTTTCCGGGACACATGGCGTCGTAGCCGGCCAGATTCATAAAAGTGATGGCATCGGCCCCCTGGGACTGGTTCACTAAAGCGGTGCCCTGACAGGCGTCCCCGGCGCTCAGTAAAAGGGTGTCGGCGCCTGCGGCTTCATAATCTTTCTTTAACTGGGCGACGGCGGCGGTTCCAAGAACACCATCCTCCGCCATATCATGTCCGTGGGTATCGTTGGTATGGATGATCACAAGCATGCCGTTCACGTCCCCGGCTGTAAACGGTGTATTGCTGCCGCTGGCTGCCATGGCCGGTACAGCAGTCAGCGCTGTCATCAAGACCAGCACAAACGTCATGAGTAGTGCCGGGCATCGTTTTCTTCTTGCAGGAAGCTGTTTCATGAAATATTCACCTCCATATCGGTTAAGTAGAGAAATATGTAAAAAATAGTCGTATTGGTACTCCTCATATTATCATAATTTGAGGAAAAATCCTATCATTTTTTTAGAATAAATACGTTTTTAAGGCTTTTTCCAGATTCTTGAACCGGGAGTATGGATATGTTATACTGGATAACATCGAGAACGGCATGGAAGAATCATGTGGAATAACGGAGAATAGATGGATGAAAGAACAAGAAGTAAGGAATAAAGAAATGAATCAGGTGAGAGACCGGCTGGCGGACTGCGAAAAGGTGCTGGTGGGAATCGGAAAAGAATGGAAGGCGGATGGAGACGACAGGCAGGTTGAAGTAATGGCCGCCTACGAATCGTTATATCAATGGATCAAGGATAAGGATTATTTTATAGTGACCACGAACACGGACGGGGCGGTTTTTCACTCTGCTCTCGACCAGAGCAGGATCACCGCCCCGTGCGGGAACGTGAACTGGCGTCAGTGCTCCAGAGCCTGCACCAAGGATATCTGGGAAGCGGGAGAAGTGCCCGACGACATCTGTCCCCACTGCGGCGCGCCGATGACAGGGAACACGGTGGAGGCGGAGACTTATATTGAGGAGGGGTACCTGCCCTCCTGGAATGCTTATACCAGTTGGCTGACGACGACCCTCAACAAAAAGCTGGTGGTACTGGAACTGGGAGAAGGCTTTCTGACTCCCACGGTCATCCGGTGGCCCTTTGAAAAAACGGTGTTTTTTAATCGGAAGTCTTATCTCTATCGGGTTAACGAGACATTTTCCCAGATTTCGGAGGAGATTAAGGAGCGGGCGGAAGGGATCGCGGAGAATTCCATGCTGTGGATCAGAAAGATGAACAGTGATTCAGAAGAATAAAAAACAGCCCCGGCAGTGATGGGATTCGTCCGTACTGCCGGGGCTTTTGTGCGCTTCTATTTTGTATAATTGTCAAAGTATCCCTGAATGTAGATCACCGGAGTTCCCTTATCGCCGGAACCGGAGGTTAAGTCACACAGAGAGCCGATCAAGTCGGTCAGTCTTCTGGGGGTGGTTCCCTGGGACGCCATATCGCCTACCAGATTGTCTGATTTGGTGCGGATGCGCTCGGAGATTGCCTCCTTAAGTGCCTCGCCGCTTAAATCGGCGAAATCATTGTCCGCCAAATATTTTAACTTGATCTCGTTTGGCTGTCCTTCCAGGCCCGGTGTAAAGGCCGGGGAAACGCAGGGGTCCGCCAGTTCCCAGATCTTGCCGATGGGATCTTTGAACGCGCCGTCGCCGTAAACCATCACTTCCACCTGTCTGCCGGTGCGTTCCTTCATCATCTGCTGCACCTGGTCCACAAACGGCTGGCAGTCTCTCGGGAACAGCTTTACCGTATCCTCGGTCGCCTTGTTGGAACCCAGCAGTCCATAATTCTCGTTAAAACCGCTGCCGCCCACCGGAGCGGTTAAGATGTCGTCCAGGCCGTACACGGTTTTGGCGCCGGCGGCCAGCAGACGGCGTTTGGTTCTCGCCCGGGAGTGAATGTCGCAGCAGAGCACACTGTCGGTATAGTCAAGAATCGTGCGGCAGTCATTGGCCAGCACCACCTCCACCTCAGCGCCCTGTTCGGTGATCAGGTCTTTATAGACTTCGATGTAGTCCACACCGGTAAATTCATGTTTCTTGTAGCCGAACAGTTCCCGGTAGCGCTCCTCCGACAGCACGTCGGACCATGGATTCACACCCTTTTCGTCCAACTCGTCCTCATCTACCAGATGGTTTCCCACTTCGTCAGACGGGTAGGAGAGCATCAGCACAATCTTCTTCGCTCCTTTGGCAATTCCCTTTAAGCAGATGGAAAAACGGTTTCTGCTGAGAATCGGGAAAATGACGCCGATGGTGGAATCTCCGTATTTGGCTTTAACATCGGCGGCAATATCATCGATGGTGGCATAGTTGCCCTGGGCTCTCGCGACAACAGCCTCTGTGACAGCCACCACATCCATATCGCGGACTTTGAATCCCTCGTCACTGTCAGCGGCAGCTGCCAGCACAGAATCCACAACGATTTGCGCTAAGTTATCTCCTTCGCGGATGATTGGTGTACGTACTCCTCTGGATATCGTTCCGACTAAACGTTCCCCCATATCTTGATTCTCCTTTGACTGATATTTTTATTTGCATGGATTTGCATATTTTGGTATTTCCTACTACATTATAGAGGAAAACTGCAAAAGATACAAATGGTTTTCAAAACTTGTAGAGATTTACGCATTGTGTGACAGGTCGGGTTGTGATAAAATAGTGACAAAAAGGTAGTTTAGCTGACAAAAAAGGATGTGATACGTGTGATAGCGATTATTGATTACGATGCGGGGAACTTGCAAAGCGTGGAGAAGGCGCTGACGGCGCTTCAGGAAAAGCCGGTGATTACCAGTGACAGAGAGAAGATTTTGTCGGCGGACAAGGTGATTCTGCCGGGCGTTGGGTCCTTTGGGGACGCCATGGGGCGGCTGCATCAGTATGGGCTGGTCGACGTGATCCATCAGGTAGTACGTCAGGGGACGCCGTTTCTCGGTATCTGTCTGGGACTTCAACTGATGTTTGACAGCAGTGAGGAAAGTCCGGGAGTGGAAGGATTAGGACTGCTTCGCGGAACAATCAAACGGATTCCCGACTGTCCGGGACTTAAGATTCCCCATATGGGTTGGAATTCCCTGGAGATCACACCCGGGACGAGACTGTTTCGGGGAGTGGAGCAGGGGGCTTACGTATATTTTGTGCACTCCTATTATCTGGAGGCGGAGGATGAGAATATTGTGGCGGCATCCACGGAGTACAGCACTCATATCCATGCAGCGGTGGAAGCCGGCAATGTGTTTGCCTGTCAGTTTCACCCGGAGAAGAGCAGCGGGGTGGGACTTCAGATACTAAAGAATTTTGTGGAATGATAGAGAGAATCATGAGGAGGCGGCTATGCATACGAAGAGAATTATCCCATGTCTGGATGTACATAACGGCAGAGTAGTGAAAGGCGTCAATTTTGTAAACCTTCGTGACGCGGGGGACCCGGTGGAGATTGCGGCGGCTTACGATCAGGCCGGGGCGGATGAACTGGTATTTTTAGACATTACGGCTTCCTCTGATGCCAGGAATACGGTGGTGGATATGGTGCGCCGGGTAGCGGAAAAGGTATTTATCCCCTTTACGGTAGGCGGCGGAATCCGTACGGTGGAGGATTTCCGGATGCTCCTTCGGGAAGGCGCGGATAAGATTTCCATCAACTCTTCCGCCATTAATACACCGCGGCTGATCTCGGATGCGGCGGATAAATTTGGACGGCAGTGTGTGGTGGTTGCCATCGATGCGAGAAGGCGGGAGGATGGTTCTGGCTGGAATGTGTATAAGAACGGCGGCCGGATTGATACGGGGCTTGATGTGTTAGAGTGGGCGGTGAAGGCGGACAAGCTGGGCGCGGGGGAGATTCTTCTCACCAGCATGGACTGTGACGGAACCAAAGCTGGCTTTGACAATGAACTGACGGCGCTGATTGCGGAACATGTGTCGGTACCGGTGATTGCATCGGGCGGGGCCGGTAACAAGGAACACTTTTACGATGCACTGACCGTAGGAAAGGCGGATGCGGCGCTGGCGGCATCTCTGTTTCACTATAAAGAATTGGAGATCATGAAATTAAAGAAATATTTGGCGTGCCGTGGTCTGCCCGTCCGGCTGTAAGATGACAGGAAGTGATCGAAAGAGCAAGCAAAATACAAAAGAGGAGGATAGAAAGTCATGGGAATGATAGAGAACGACTGGCTGGAAGCGGTTGGCGGTGAATTTCGGAAGCCTTATTATAAGGAACTGTATGAATTTGTGAAACAGGAATACAGTACGAGAGTGATTTATCCGCCGGCGGATGACATTTTCAATGCCATGCATTTTACACCGCTGAAAGACGTAAAGGTTCTGATTCTCGGACAGGACCCTTATCACAATGAACATCAGGCCCACGGACTCAGCTTCTCGGTTCTTCCGGACCAGAAGGAGATTCCGCCGTCCCTGCAGAATATTTACCAGGAGCTTCACGATGATCTGGGGTGCTACATTCCCAACAACGGTTATCTGGAGAAATGGGCGAGACAGGGCGTGCTGATGCTGAATACGGTGCTGACGGTGCGGGCTCATCAGGCCAATTCCCATCAGGGAAAAGGCTGGGAGCGGTTTACGGACGCCATTATCGCGGCGGTGAATGAGCAGGACCGGCCCATTGTCTATCTGCTGTGGGGAAGACCGGCCCAGAACAAGATTCTGATGCTGGACAATCCAAAGCATTTGATTTTGAAAGCGCCTCATCCAAGCCCGCTGTCTGCTTACCGGGGGTTCTTTGGCTGCAAGCATTTCAGCCAGGCCAATGAATTTCTGTCGGCTCATGGGATAGAGCCAATTGACTGGCAGATTGAGAATTTGTAATGTAACAGTTCAGACGGCGGGAAAATTGGTACGAAAAGGTGCGTCAAGCTCGCTTGTAAGCACCTTTTCGGGCCGATTTTCCCATCGGATGGACATCCGATGCTTCTTGACCGGTTTTTTCGGTCAAGAAGATGTGCCGTATGACCGGTTAATTGGTACGAAAAGGTGCGTCAAGCTCGCTTGTAAGCACCTTTTTGGGCCGATTTTCCCATCGGATGGACATCCGATGCTTCTTGACCGGTTTTTTCGGT
>JAWZDV010000040.1:0-18087 GCA_034142505.1 Bacteroides thetaiotaomicron | reverse complement strand
CAAGAAGATGTGCCGTATGACCGGTTAATTGGTACGAAAAGGTGCGTCAATAGTAACGACATCATGGGGAAGAGTTAGCATACAAGAGAGGGGAGAGACATGGCGACGTTTATTGAGGTTTTAAAGGTGCTGGTGTTCGGAATAGTGGAAGGATTCACGGAATGGCTTCCGATCAGCAGCACGGGTCATATGATTCTGCTGGATGAGATTATTCCAATGAATGTATCGACAGAATTTAAAGATATGTTTATGGTGGTGATTCAGCTGGGCGCGATTCTGGCTGTGGTGGTGCTGTATTTCCATAAACTGAATCCGTTTTCACCGAGAAAATCGGAGAAGCAGAGGAAGGCGACGCTTCGGCTGTGGACGAAGATTCTGGTGGCCTGTCTGCCGGCGGCGGTGATCGGGCTGCTGATTGATGACTGGATGGAAGCCCATCTGATGAACAGTTATGTGGTAGCGGCCATGTTGATTATCTATGGCATTCTATTTATTGTGATTGAACGGTACAATGAGGGCCAGAAGCCTATTGTGGAGAAGACAGGCAGTATCACCTACCGGCTGGCTCTGTGTATCGGTTTCTTCCAGGTGCTGGCTCTTGTGCCCGGGACATCCAGATCCGGCGCTACGATTCTCGGGGCGATTCTTTTGGGCTGTTCCAGAGGCGTGGCCGCGGAGTTTTCCTTTTTCCTGGGAATTCCGGTGATGTTTGGGGCCAGTCTGTTAAAGATATTGAAGTTTGGACTTGGGAATTTTAAGGGAATGGAAGTGTTCTACCTGGTGTTTGGTATGGTGGTGGCATTCCTGATTTCCGTATATTCGATTAAGTTCCTGTTGTCATATATTCGTAAAAATGATTTTACGGTGTTTGGATTTTACCGGATTGCACTGGGCGTTGTGGTGCTGCTTTATTTTGGGATATCCAAACTGCTGGGGTGAGAAATGGTGAAAAGGCTGCCGCGTCCATGGTTTTAGAAATCATGGGTGTGGCAGCGTTTGGTTTTAGAAGGGGAAGATTTGGATCATACTCTTGTGAGAGAAGATATGGTGTGGCGCTCTTTGGCGCTGCGTCTGTGAAAAAAGAAAGGTGGAGATGTTAGATGGGACAGAAATTATTTTACAACGGAACGATACTGACGATGGAGGAGGAACTGTACGCCGAGGCGGTTCTGGTGGAAGATGGAAATGTCACCGGCGTGGGAAGTTATGAGATGCTTTTAGACAGGGCGGCGGCCGATGTGGAAAAAGTGGATTTGGGAGGCCGGACGCTGATGCCGGCGTTTATCGACCCACACAGCCACTTCAGCGCGTATGCCAGTTCGCTCTTGCAGGTACCGCTGGAGGAAGCGGTGAACTTTGGGGAAATCGCAGAGAAGATCCGGGATTTTATTGAGAAAAAACAGGTGCCGAAGGGGCAGTGGGTGGTTGCCAAGGGGTATGACCACAATGCGCTGGCAGAGCAGGCCCATCCGGGGCGGGAGGTCTTAGACGCGGCAGCGCCGGACAACCCGGTGATTATTCAGCACAAATCCGGGCATGTGGGCGTGTATAATACGGCGGCCTTAAAGCTACTTCACGTGACCGAGGAGACGAAAGCGCCGGATGGCGGCGTGATCGGTTTGAAGGATGGGAAACTGACCGGATATATGGAGGAAGCGGCCTTTTTGAAATACCAGAAGGAGATTCCCATGTCCTCGGTGGAGGAACTGATGGAGTCTTACCGGAAGACACAGGACGTTTATGCGTCCCACGGGATTACCACCATCCAGGAAGGGATGATGATGGACCAGATGGTGCTTTTGTACCAGGGATTGTTAAAGTCAGAGATGCTGAAACTGGATCTGGTGGGATATGTGGATGTGAATAACGGGAGTGAGCTGCTGCGGGAATTCGGCGGGGAGAAGGGAGAGTACCGGGGGCATTTCCGGATCGGCGGTTATAAGATCTTCTTGGACGGATCACCCCAGGGGCGGACGGCGTGGATGAGGACGCCCTATGCCGGTGATGAGGATTACCGCGGTTATGGGACCATGACGGAGGAAGCCGTCTATGAGGCGGTGAAACGCTCCTGTGAGGAGGGACGCCAGATTCTGGCCCATTGCAATGGGGACGCGGCCGGTGAGCAGTATCTGAGAGCCTGGGAGAAAGCGGAGGCAGAGGGACTCTGGGATGCGGATGACCGGCCGGTGATGATTCATGCCCAGCTTCTGGGGGTGGACCAGCTTCCAAGGGTGAAAAAGCTTGGCATGATTCCGTCGTTTTTTGTGGCCCATGTCTACCACTGGGGTGATGTGCACATTGCCAATTTTGGGAAAGAGAGGGCGAAGGAGATCAGTCCGGCAGCGTCGGCCCTGAAGGAGGGAATTGTCTTTACGTTCCATCAGGATGCCCCCGTGATTGAGCCGGATATGCTGGAGACGGTCTGGTGCGCGGTGAACCGGGAGACGAAGAAAGGTGTGCTTTTGGGCAAAGAGGAGCGGATTTCGGTGCTGGAGGCATTGAAGGCTGTGACTATCAATGGGGCTTACCAGTATTTTGAAGAGCAGGAAAAGGGAAGTATCCGGGAAGGAAAACGGGCGGATCTGGTGGTGCTGGATCAGAATCCGCTGGAGACTGACCCGGCTGCGATTCGGGATATCCGGGTGATGGAGACTTATAAGGATGGGGAACTGGTGTTCCGATTGGAAAAGTAAAGGTGAGCAGGTGTTCTGACTGGGAACATGAAGGGGCGGAACAGCAGCCTGACAGAAATGGATAAAAGCTGCCCTGCCATGAATAAACGCATCATGGCAGGGCAGCTTTTATAGTTTCTGTTTAGCTTAATCCTTCCGCGATCTCGTAGATCAGCCGTTCGGTGTCCGCCCAGCCAAGGCATGGGTCGGTGATGGACTTGCCGTAGCAGTGCTCGCCTACCTTCTGGCTGCCGGGCTCGATGTAGCTCTCGATCATAACGCCCTTGACCATGTCGCTCACTTCTTTGGCATGGCGGCGGCTGTGAAGCACTTCTTTGGTGATGCGGATCTGCTCGTGGTACATCTTGTTGGAGTTAGAGTGGTTGGCGTCCACGATGCAGGCCGGATTCTGTAAGCTCCGTTTGCTGTAAAGTTCATGCAGCAGGATCAAATCCTCAAAATGGTAGTTGGGGATACACTGGCCGTGTTTGTTGACCGCGCCCCGCAGGATCGTGTGGGCCAGCGGATTACCCTGGGTGTGGACCTCCCAGCCGCGGAAGATGAACTCGTGGGAGCCCTGGGCCGCCACGACGGAATTCAGCATAACGGATAAGTCGCCGCTGGTGGGGTTTTTCATACCCACGGGTACGTCGCAGCCGCTGGCTACCAGACGGTGCTGCTGGTTCTCCACGGAGCGGGCGCCTACGGCGATATAGGACATTAAGTCGTCTAAATACCGGACATTTTCCGGGTATAACATCTCGTCCGCGGTGGTGAGACCGGTCTCCTGTACGACCCGCATGTGCATGCTGCGGATGGCGATCAGGCCCTCGTACATATCCGGCTTCTTTTCCGGGTCCGGCTGATGCAGAAGACCTTTGTAGCCTTCGCCGGTGGTCCGGGGTTTGTTGGTGTAAACACGCGGGATGATGATTAATTTTTCTTTTACTTTTTCCTGAATCGGAGCCAGACGGCTGGTGTAGTCGCAGACCGCGTCCTCGTTGTCCGCGGAGCAGGGGCCGATAATGACAAGGAATTTGCCGCTGTTTCCTGTCAGAACATGTTTGATTTCTTCGTCGCGCTGTTTTTTGATATCTGCTAACTTCGCCGGCAGAGGAAACTGTTCTCTGATTTCAGCGGGGGTCGGCAGTTTATTCATGAACTCAAGTCCCATAATATCCTCCTCTTTTCTCTGGGGTGCTTTCATTTCTTATGAATATCGTAAGTGAATCGTAAATCGATATCAATTGACTTCTTACGCATTGGTCAATTATAATATAGCATAGTAAAAATTGCAAAGCTATTTTTGCTATAAGGCGGAACGCCGGAATAATGAGGAGATTATAAATATGAGAAAAATGATGCTTACAGCCGCTGCGGCAATGACAGTATTTACGATGATGACCGGATGTCAGGCAAAACCTGCTGTGGATGACAGTCAGACCACCCAGGCATCCGTGGAACAGACAACGGAAGAACAGACGACGACCGCGGCGAAGGAGATCAGTCTGGACGAGATCCACACGGCGGTAAAAGAAGCTTACGGTGAGAATTACATTCCAAGCGCTCCTTTTGACGAGCAGGGGATGAAAGATCTGTTTGGAATTAACAGTGATTTATATGACAGCTTTATTGCAGAGGGACCGATGATCAGTGTTCATGTGGACACCTTTGTGGCAGTGAAGGCGAAAGAGGGCAAGGGGGAGGAAGTGGAGCAGCACTTAAAGGATTACCGCGATTCCCAGTTAAATGATGCGGTCCAGTATCCGATGAATCTGCCGAAGATTGAGGCATCGGAAGTGGTGCGCCATGGAGATTACGTATTTTTCGTGATGCTTGGAACTCCGTCCGCCGAGGCTGAAGCGCAGGGAGAAGAGGCGGCTCTGGAATCCGCGAAAGAGAACAATCGGATAGCCATTGATATGATCAACGGATTTTTTGAATAAGTTACGGACGGCCCGGGCGGATGAAAGATGCCCGGGTTTTCTGATTTTGGAAGAGGGGGAGAGGTATGGTCTTTAGCAGTCTGCTGTTTCTGTTTCGGTTTCTGCCGCTGATGCTGGCAGCCTATTTTATAGTGCCCAGGCGTTTTCGCAATGGGGTGCTGTTTTTGGGCAGCCTGGTTTTCTATGGCTGGGGGGAGCCGGTTTATATTGTGCTGCTGCTGTTTTCGACGGTGGTGGATTATCTCCACGGGCTGGCGATCGGACGTTTTTTGTCCCGGGGCAGAAAAAAAGCGGCCAGGTGGATTGTGGCGTCGTCGGCGGCCATCAATTTAGGGCTGCTGGGATTTTTTAAATATACGGATTTTCTGCTGGGAGCCGTGAATCAGGCTGCGGGGACACAGATTCCGCTGCTGAATCTGGCCCTGCCCATCGGGATCTCTTTTTATACCTTTCAGACAATGTCTTATACCATTGATGTATATCGCGGGAAGACAAAGGTGCAGAAAAATATCATCAGCTTCGGAGCCTATGTGTCCATGTTTCCCCAGCTGATTGCAGGGCCGATTGTGCGTTACAGCACCATTGCGGAGGAACTTGACGAGAGACGGGAGAGTTTTGACCAGTTTGGAGAGGGAATTGCCTATTTTGTCGCCGGTCTTGGCAAGAAAGTGCTGCTGGCCAATACCATTGGAGCGCTCTGGACCGAGATTTCGGGAATACCGGATGGAGACCGGAGTGTGGTGCTGTTGTGGCTGGGGATTCTTGCTTTTGGCATGCAGATTTATTTTGATTTTTCCGGGTATTCGGATATGGCGGTGGGGCTGGGGCATATGTTTGGATTTCATTTCCCGGAGAATTTCCGCTATCCCTACACGTCCAAGAGCATTACGGAGTTCTGGAACCGGTGGCATATCTCGCTGGGGACCTGGTTCAAGGAGTATGTCTATATTCCTCTCGGGGGAAACCGGAAAGGCATCCGGCGGCAGATATTCAATATTATGGTGGTGTGGCTGCTGACGGGGATCTGGCATGGAGCCGGATGGAATTTCCTGCTATGGGGCGTGTATTTTGGCGTGCTGCTGCTGTTGGAGAAGCTGGTGTTAAAGAAGTATCTTGAGAAAATGCCCTCGCCGGTACGGAGCATTTATGCCTTGGCGCTGGTATTTTTTGGCTGGGTGCTGTTTGCCCATGATGATATGGCGGCGGGGGCCCTGTATTACCGGCAGATGTTTGGGCTTGGCCAGCTGGCCTTTGTCAACGGCCGGACCTTATATCTGCTGGTATCCTATCTGCCGCTGCTTATGATTACGGTGATTGGAAGTACGCCAATTCCAAAGAGAATGGCCCAAAACCTGATGATAAAGCTGGGGGCGGGACGGGAGGACGAACCGGGAGCCGTACAGGGAGTTTTGATAACGGCTATGGCCGTGGTGATGATACTGGTGGTGGCTTATCTGGTGGATGCCAGTTATAACCCGTTTTTATATTTCCGCTTTTAATGCTGGCCGCGGTTATATAGGAAACGGGAGAGAGGGCTGTGTAAGATGAATAGAAACAATAGAAATAAACAGATTGTCATAAGTTTTGTCAGTTTTCTGGCCTGTGCTTCCATGATGAGCATCATGATGCCGCAGAAAGGATTTTCCGCTACGGAAAACCGGTATCTGAAAAAGCGGCCGGCATTTACGGTGAAAGGGCTGCTGGACGGCAGCTTTGGGACGGACTATGAGACTGCTCTCAGTGACCAGTTTCCAGCCCGGGATGCCTGGATCGGAATCAAGGTGATGGCGGAGCGGGCCCAGGGAAGACGGGATGTGAACGGAGTCTACTTCGGGAAGGATGATTACCTGATTGAGAAGTTTGACAGGGAGGACATCGAGGGAGAACAGCTGGACCGGAATCTGGAGACGGTGGCTGCCTTTGTTCAGAAGGCGGAGGAGACGCTGGGGAAGGACCGGGTGCGGGTGATGATGGTGCCGACAGCCTCCCAGGTCTTGACGGACCGGCTTCCGTTTCTTGCAGCCCCCTATGACCAGAGCCGGGTGACGGAGCGGCTGGGGGAACTGCTGGCAGGGGCGTCCGGCGGAATGGCGGCAGAGGAGCGGTTTGAGATGCGGGCAGATAAAACGTCCGGGCTTGCCAGGCAGGAAGAGATGGCGTTTCTGGTATCAGTGGAAGAGATGCTGGCAGAGCATAGGCAGGAGAACATTTACTATAAAACGGATCATCACTGGACGGTGCTGGGGGCCTACTACGGGTACCGGGCGTGGGCGGAGTCGGTGGGGATCACACCCTGGGAGCAGGAGGCATTTACCATTCAGACGGTCAGTGATGAATTTTTGGGGACGGTGTCCTCGAAGGTGAATCTGCCCCAAAAGCCGGATTCCATCGAGCTCTATCTTCCGAAGACAGAGCAGGGGTATGAGGTCTGCTATGACGGGGATGCCAAGCCGTCTCCCATGTACGCGTACCAGGCCCTGGAGGGGAAGGACAAATATGCGGTTTATCTGGACGGAAACCATGGACTGACAAAGATTTACTGCCCGGCCGCGGCGCAGGGAGACGGGGCGGGCCGGAAGCTGCTGCTCATCAAGGATTCCTTTGCCCACAGTTTTGTCCCTTTTGCGGCAAACCACTTTGAGGAAACTTATATGATCGACCTGCGGTATTTTAATCTAAGTCCACAGACTTTTCTGGAGGAGAAGGGGATTACGGATGTCCTGATTCTCTATCAAATTCCCGGTTTTGCGGGAGAAAAGACTGTGAGTAAACTGTCCTGGTAGGAAAAGCACCATATAATCAGCGTTTTCTTTTCGGTTGTTGCGTTGGCGGCGAAAATGGGGTATATTAGTAAAATAAGACATAGAAAGGTGACATTAAGATGGAGAATAAGATGACGATAACCTGGCTTGGCCATTCCTGCTTTAAGCTGGAGTCCCAGGGTTATTCTGTTATTTTGGACCCCTATTCGGATGGAAATGTTCCTGGTCTTGCATTCTTAAGAGAAGAAGCTAATATGGTGTTGATGAGCCACAACCACAATGATCATAACGCGAAGAAGAATGTACACCTGGTCAGAGATACGGCGCCTAATCCATTCCGTGTTCAGGAACTTCATACATTTCATGATGAGATGGAAGGAGCGCTGCGAGGGGATAATACCATACATATCATTCATGATGGAACATTCCGGGTGGCCCATTTGGGAGATTTGGGCTGCAGTTTAGACCGGGAGCAGGAGGATGTTTTGCAGGGACTGGATATTTTGATGATTCCTGTGGGGGGATATTATACGATTGACGCGGCGAAAGCCCACCGGATTGCCGAGCGTCTGCTGCCGAAGATTGTCATTCCCATGCATTACCGGGGAGAGAATTACGGATATAATGTGCTCAGTCCGGTGGAGGATTTTTTGAAGCTTCGCTTTGATGTGGTGCGCCATCAGGGAAATGTGCTGGTGCTGAAAAGGGATACGCCATGGCAGACGGCGGTTTTCTCCTATAAGAGGTAGGCGTATTCACAGAATTTGGCAGCAGGATGGACAGAACATGAAATCGAGGAAGACCGAGGATGAAAAGAAGTAAAAGAAATCAAAGAGGTACAAGGAGTCATGGCATAAGGCCTTTGGCGCTGGCAGCAGCGATCCTGATGGTGTTAGGAATGACGGCCTGCGGCGGTTCTGCCGGTTCGGCGCCGGATGGTGATGCGGATTTGCGAAGCGAGGAAGCGACTCTGACAACCCAGAGGGAAGAGACGACGGCGGAATCTAATGAGACGAAGGCAGCGCCCGCATCGCGGACGGCCTCGAAAGAACAGGCAGCCGGGCAGATTTATCTGTACGGGGAGATGCATGGGGTGCAGGCCATCATAGAAAAAGAGTATGAGCTGTGGAATGACTATTACCACAACGACGGACTGCGTCATCTGTTTCTGGAATCCCCCTATTACACGGCAGAGTTTTTGAATCTGTGGATGGAAGCGGAGGATGACGAGATCTTGGACGAGGTCTATGCTGACTGGGAAGGTTCTGCGGCCCACAATCCGTATTTAAAAGAATTTTATGAGAAGATCAAACAGGAATGTCCGGAGACGGTCTTTCACGGGACCGACGTGGGACACCAGTATGATACCACGGGAAAACGGTATCTGAACTATTTAAAGGAAAATCAGTTAGAGAAGTCCGATCAATATAAGATCACCCAGGAATGCATCGAACAGGGAAAGTATTATTATGAGAATTCCGACGATGTCTACCGCGAAAATAAAATGGTGGAGAACTTTGTCCGCACCTTTGACGTGCTTCACGGGGAAAGCGTGGTGGGATTTTATGGCGGGGCCCATGTTGGAATTGACGCGATGGAATATTCCACGGGATCGGTGCCCTGCATGGCAAACCAGCTCTATGCATCCTACGGCGATGACCTCCACAGCGAGGACTTAACCTGGATTAGAAAGGATATTGATCCTGTCAGGATGGATACGGTGACGGTGGCCGGGAAGGAATACCAGGCGGCGTATTTTGGAAAAGAGGATTTAACGGGATTCAACGACTTTTCCTACCGGGAGTTCTGGCGGCTGGAGGATGCCTATGAGGACCTTAAAGGGATGCCGAAGACGGGCGATGTGCTGCCCTATGACAATTATCCGATGCTGCTTGAGACCGGGCAGGTGTTTATCCTGGAAATTGGGAAAACGGATGGTTCTGTGATAAAGGCCTATTACCGTTCCGATGGGAACCAGTGGAACGGAGCCATGACGACGGAGGAATTCCGAGTATCTAAATAAATCATAAACGCGGGCTGAAACTATTCTTAAAAACACGCAGGAAGATTGACTTCTTCTGCGGAGGACTTTATAGTAGTGATATAGAAACCGATGACGGCCAGGATGCGGTCTGCGGGTGTGAAAGGTGAGAGAAGAAGTGAAAGAGAAGATACAGCGGTTTATGATAGGTCGTTATGGGGTGGATGAGCTGAACCGGTTTTTGATGATGGTGACGATGGTCCTCATCGTGCTGGATTTATTTCTCCGGTCCCATGTTCTGTATCTGCTGGGGGCGTTGTGCCTGATTCTTTGCTATTACAGGATGCTGTCCAAGAAGATCGGGAAACGGTTTGAGGAGAACCAGAAGTATCTGAATCTGGAATTCCGGGTCCGGGAAGGTTTTAAGAACTTGAAATTCAAAGTATCCCAGTCCCGCCAGTTCCACATTTACAAGTGTCCCGGCTGCGGACAGAAGATCCGGATTCCCAGAGGAAAAGGGAAGATCAGTATCCACTGTCCCAAGTGCCAGACGGATTTCATAAAACGGAGTTAAGTAAAACCCCAGAGAGAGGTGATCTCTTTGGGGTTTCTTTTTTGCTATTTTTTCCCACTCCAGCAGTAAGTGCAAAGTTTGCACGGGGAAATGCCGATGGAGGTGACAAGGTCGTCCAGGCGGTGGTAGCTTAAGGTGGTGAAGTTTAATTTTTTCCGGATTTCTTCTACCATCTCTTTATAATTCTGGCTGTCCGGGTTGGCGTAGTCGGCTAAACGTTCGTCGGACACGTTGTCGCCCTCCCGTTCCTGGATGATTCTTCTGGTAATCAGGTCCAGCTCTGAGTTGGAGCGGGAGAAATTCAAGTAAGGGCAGCCAAACATCAGCGGGGGACAGGCCGGGCGGATGTGGACTTCCTTTGCGCCGCTCTGGTAGAGAAATTCGGTGGTCTCCCCAAGCTGGGTGCCGCGGACGATGGAATCGTCGATGAGCAGCAGGCTCTTGTTCCGGATCAAAGCGTCCACCGGAATCAGCTTCATGCGTGCGATTAAATTCCGCTGGTTCTGGCTCTGGGGCATGAAAGACCGGGGCCAGGTCGGGGTGTATTTGATAAATGGACGGGCGAAAGGGATGCCGGATTCATTGGCGTAGCCCACCGCATGGGCGATGCCGGAATCGGGAACACCGGCCACGATATCGGTTCTGACGTCATCCCGTTTCGCCAGCATTTTCCCGCACTCATACCGCATGGTCTCCACATTGACTCCCTCGTAGGTGGAGGTGGGGTAGCCGTAGTAAACCCAGAGGAAGGAGCACATCTTCATCTCCTCCCGGGGCGGCGCCATCTGCTCCACGCTTTCCGGAGTGATGTATACAATCTCGCCCGGTCCCAATTCCTGATAATCGGAGTAACCCAGGTTGATATAAGCAAAGCTTTCAAAGGAAACGCAGAAGGCGTCCTCCTTGCTGCCCACCATAATCGGCGTCCGGCCCAGCCGGTCCCTGGAGGCGTAGATGCCCTCCGGAGTCAGAATCAGGATGCTCATGGAGCCCTCGATCTGTTCCTGGGCGTACAAAAGTCCCTCCGTGATGGTGGATTTCTGGTTGATCAGCGCGGCCGTCAGCTCCGTCGGATTGATTCGTCCGCCGCTCATCTCTAAGAAGTGGATGTGGCCGTTGTTGTAAGCCCGCTCCACAAGCGCCTGTTGATTGTTGATTTTCCCTACGGTGGTGATGGCAAAACTGCCAAGATGAGACTGAATTAAAAGCGGCTGCGGCTCATTGTCGGAAATACAGCCGATGCCGATGGTTCCCTCCAGCTCGTCCAAGTCCCCGTCGAACTTAGTGCGGAAGGGAGTGTTCTCGATATTGTGAATGGAACGTGCAAAGCCATTAGGCCCATACACGGCCATGCCGCCTCGTTTCGTGCCAAGATGAGAGTGGTAGTCCACCCCGAAAAATAAATCCAGCGTACAGCTGTTTTTTGATGCTACACCAAAAATTCCGCCCATAAGATTACCTCATTCTACTTTGTCATGAACTGTTACGATGTGATCGCGTTTTCGTTGGAACGATAAAAATACTTATTTATCTTATCATAGATCATGGGGCAGGAACAATGGAACTGTCTATTAAATATTCTTATGAATGTTAAGAAGTTAGAATGATCTCATTTCTGGTTACTGGAAAATATGCACAAAAAAAGCCGGCTCATTATGTGAAAAGTATCAAATATATACCCCACCTATTGACTATATTAGAAAACGAGTTATAATAATCATACAACTTGTAGAACAACCGACATGCTACAAGCAGTGAGTTGCTGATGGAGTTATTGAGAACAAACAGGAGGGAGAAACATGGATAAGAGAAGATTGGGAGCATGGTTACTTGCAGGAACGATGATGGTTACGCTGTCAGGCTGTGGGGCCGGAGGTCAAACCGCAGATACTCCAGGCACGGAGAAAGCCAGCCAAAGTACAGAAAGTACGCAGTCAGCCCAGGAGGGGGAAGGGGAGGCCGGATTTGGGGAGAAAGATCCGGAATCTTATCAGGCTGATTTGAAGTTTATGGTTCATTCCGATGGGCAGCCGACCTACATGATAGAAAAGTTCAATGAAATATATCCCAATATTCATATTGAACTGGTCTTAGTTCCCGGTGCGGAACAGCAGGAAAAGATTATGACGATGGTAAACGGCGGCGAGGACGTGGCAGATTTATTTACCTGCCGGACCCAGTTTGTGAAAGCGATTGTGAACAATCCTAACTGCTATATGGATCTGTCTGCCCCGCCATTTAACGCAGGCGAATGGACGGATCAGATTGAGGATTATGTGGTTGGCGTTGGTACAGATACGAGCGGCGCGCTGAAGGCATTGTCATGGCAGTGTCCGGTCGGAGGTGTCTATTACAGAAGAAGCCTGGCGAAGGAATACTTTGGAACCGATGATCCGAAGGAGATCGGGAAGCTCTTTGAATCGTATGATGCTATGATAGAGACTGCCAGAACCATCAAGGAAAAGAGCGGCGGAACGGTGTATTTTGATGGAAATGCCGTTAATGATATGATTCTTTGCGGGATGTCGGGAGCCGGAGGCGCGCTGATTGATAACGTTTTAAATACCGGGGACAAGATCGTCAATCTGATGGAATACACAAAAACCATGTACGACGAAGGACTGACTGGAAAATGTTACAAGAATGACGCCGGGACAGTTTCCCTCACTCAGAATAATCAGGTATTTTGTTACCCGACCGCTACCTGGGGACTGAATTACGGTATTATGAATAATTACCCGGATCAGGCGGGGGACTGGGCAATCACCTCTGCTCCGGAAACCTTTACGGCCGGGGGCACTTATATTGGAATATCCAAGGACACCAAGTACCCGGAAGAATGTTATCTGTTTTTAAAGTTTATTTTGACGAACGAAGAGTTTGTGTATGATTATGCGACTGAGTTTGGTGACTATGTGTCCAATAAAGCAATCCAGGAAAAGCTGGGTGGGTTGACGGAGGCAGAACTTGCGGAGTTAAAGCTGCCGATCTTCGAATATCTGGGCGGCCAGAATGCCTATACCTATTGGAATGCAGAGTTGGAAAAAGGGGTGGATTCCTCCGCGTTTTCCCCCTATGATGAGTATTTTCAGAATTACCTGATGGCGGCCACGGAAGCCTATGCGTCGGGAGGAATGACGCTGGAAGAAGCTCTTGCACAGTACCAATCGGACTGCCAGTCCTATGCGCCTTCCATTGAAATACAATAAACAGGAGCATGTGACTGCTGGAAATGAGGAGGCGTGATATGGCCAAAAATAAAAAATGGGTCTATGGGATGTTGTTTGTCACACCGTTCATGTTTGGTTTGATTTTGTTTAGGCTGATCCCCTTTTTTTATACGGCCTACTTAAGCTTTACGAGCAATAACCTGATTACCGGCGAACATGGATGGATCGGATTTCAGAATTATGAAAGGCTGTTTCGGGATAAAACCTTTTATCTCTCCCTGTGGAATACCGTAAAGCTATGGGCCATGAATATCATTCCCCGATTGGGCGTGGCGCTGTTATGTGCCGTGATTTTTGCACAATCCCAGATCAAAGGACGAGGTTTCTTTAAGATGGTGTTCTACTTCCCAAATCTGGTCAATGCGGCGACGGTAGCGGTTTTGGCTTCCCTGATTATGGGGTGGCAGACGGGCTATGTGAATAAAATCCTCCTGTCGCTCGGATGGATTTCGGAACCGATCTACTGGCTGGGGTCTCCGCATTCGGCACAGACCATTGTAGCGGTCATTATCTGGTGGATGTGGTTTGGCTATTCGGCAGTGATGTTCACAACGGGAATCCTGAATGTTCCCATGGAGTATCTGGAAGCGGCCACCGTTGACGGTGCAAACAGCTGGCAGAAGTTTTGGCGGATTACATTTCCATTGATACGGCCTACGGTTGCCTATGTATTTTTGACCACTCTGATTGGGGGACTGCAGAATTTTGAGATTCCAAGGGTGATTACGGATGGTCTGGGGGCGCCGGGTAAATCTTTATTGACGATGACCATGCAGATGTATATTCTGGCATTCCGGTCTCTGCAGTATGGATATGGGTCCGCCTATGCCATGGGGATTTTCCTGGTGACTGCGGTATTTGCCGGTGTATCGTATCGTTTCATCAACAAAAGGGAGGTATGAGTGGATGGTTGGAAGTAAGGCGAAAAGATTACTGCTTTACCTGTTCCTGGGCATTTTAACCGTGATCTGTTTTGTGCCCTTTCTGATTATGATGGTGAATGCGACACATACGACCGCAGAATTGGCAGGAACCCTGACGGTGCTGCCGGGAACGAATGCGGGGGAGAACTACAAGAACCTGATGGGGTTAATCCCGTTTTGGAGGTATGTTGGAAACAGTGTGATTGTGACGATTCCCAATATCTTATTGTCGGCGTATTTTGGGACGATGGCGGCTTACGGGTTTGAAAAATTTGAATTCCGGGGGAAAGGGGTGCTGTTTGCATTCTGTATGCTGATGATGGTGATTCCGGCTCAGATCTCCCTGATTGGCCTCAGCTTGGTGTTTAAGCACATCGGTATCTTGAATACGCGCTGGACCTTGATTCTGCCGGGGATCGCCAATGTGCTGACTGTTTACTGGATGAGGGGAAATATTCACCAAATCATTGATGACGCGATTGTGGAAGCCGCTACCATTGATGGGTGCGGTCAGATACAAATTTTTCACAGGATTGTCCTTCCGCTTTGTAAAACAGGGGTTATGACCATCTCCATCATGAATTTTGTGGCGGTTTGGAATGATTATATTAACCCGGTCACATTTATCACGACGAACAGCAAGCAGACGCTGTCTGTTGGGATTGCGATGCTCAAAAGCTTTGACCGGCAGGATCTTGGAGCGATTTATATGGCGGTTGCACTCTCAACGATTGTGATACTTTGTTTTTATCTGATATTCAGCTCCCAGATTATAGGCGGGGCGACAGAAGGCGGGGTGAAAGGTTGACAATCTTTTCCATTTGTGACATCCTAAGGTTAATGTAAACAGAACCGGAAAAATGAAAAAATAGGATGGGGAGCAGGAAGAACATGAGAATTACACAGATTGAAAAAACGAGTATTGCGGATGTTGTGTATGAGCATATGCTGGCGATGGTGGCAGATGGAAGCTGGCCGGAGGGGAGTAAAATACCCTCCGAGAATGAACTAAAGGATTTGTTTGGGGTGAGCAGAAATACGGTTCGCCAGTCGATTCAGAAAATGAATGCGCTGGGGATTGTGGAATCGCGCCAGGGGACGGGAACATTTGTAAAAAAAGTGGATACAAGTTTTTATCTGAATAGTCTGCTTCCAACCGTTATGATTGATAATGATAATCAAAACAGCATCTCAATACTGGAGTTTGAAAAGGCGATACAGGTGGAATCTGTTAAAATTGTGGTGGAAAATGCGACGGATGAAGAAATTGAAGGTTTAAAAACGTTCATTGATAACATGAAGGAAACCAGCGATCCGGAGGCATTTTACAATTATGATAAAGAATATCACAAATATATAAGTGAAATATCACACAATACGATCTTCTTGAAATCGATGACCATTTTTAAAAAGATGATGAAAAATGGCCTGGTATCGGTAGTCAGAAATTATGGAAGACAAGAAAGTATCAAGATGCATGAAGCAATTTATCTCAAATTGAAGGAAAGGGATTCCGAGGCTGCGGCGCGATTGATGGATGAACATTTACAATTGAATCTTAATCGGCTGCAGAAGATAGAGGAAGGGAATAGAGATGATACCAAAATTGATGAAGGCGATGGTTCTGACAGGACCCGGAACGTGGGAAATTCGGAATGATGTGGCCGTTCCGGAGCCAGGGCCTGAGGAAGTGCTGTGTAAAATCGGCGGAGTGGCAATCTGCGGCAGCGATCCGGAGATCATTCACGGCGGGCTGGCCGGAATCTGGCCGCCTGCTTATCCTTTTATCGCGGGCCATGAATGGGCGGGGCGTGTCGTTGCGGCAGGGTCGCGCGTGACTGATTATAAGCCTGGAGACCGTGTGGCGGGAGAGGCGCACAAGGGATGCGGGCATTGTAAAAATTGTCTCCAGGGAAGATATAATCTTTGCCTGAACTATGGGAAAGGGGAAGCGGGACACCGGCATTATGGATTTACGGTAAACGGCGCCTATGCTCAGTATAATACCTATCATATGAAAAGTATTACAAAGCTGCCGGACAATGTAAGCTACAAGGAAGCCGCCATGTGCGATACCGCGGGAGTGGCATTGCACGGTTTGGAACTGGCAGGTATCACACCGGGAAGCACGGTGGCCGTGATCGGGCCGGGGCCTATCGGCATGATGGCGATGAAGCTGGCGAAAGCTATGGGAGCGGCGAAGGTCATTGTTGTTGGGAGGAATCCCAGACTCGAAGCTGCACGGAGATTAGGCGCGGACGAGCTGGTTGATTTCTCGGTCTGTGATCCGGTGGAGGCGGTGAGAAGCCTGACAGGAGGATTGGGTGTGGAGGTGGCAGTGGAGGCCTCCGGCGCGCCGGGAACCATTGTGCAGGGCTTGAGCATGTGCGGGAAGGGTGGCAAGGTTGTGATGCTGGGAGTTGCAAAGGACGGCGTCACCGAGGACATTCCCTTAAAATATACCACTCACAATGAATTGTCACTGCTTGGTTCCAGAGCCAATCCGAATGTAAGCTGGAAGGTGATTGAGCTGATTTCTTCCGGAACCATTGATGTCTTGGATATGGTAACCCATACCTTTGAGTTAGATCAGGCAGGAGAAGCGTTCGAGACATTTGAAAAACGAATCGGCGGGGCTATGAAGGTTGTGATTTATCCAAACGGGGGAGAGGATGTATGATGCGTGATTGTGTCGTGATTATTGGCAGCGGCCTGATGGGCAGCGGGATTGCATGCAAAAGCGTGCTGGCGGGAAACCCAACGATATTGGTTGATACAACATTGGCCCGGGCCCAGGCTGGTGTGGAGCAGGCGCAACGCTGTATCCATGAATTGTATGTAAATGGACTGGCCGGTGAACAGGCGGCTGAACAGGCGAAATGTCTGCTGACATGCAGTGATGATCTTAGGAAAGCGCTGGAACAGGCCCGCTTTGTAATTGAGGCGGTTTATGAGAATCTGGAATTGAAACAGGAACTCTTTCGGGAAATCGATGAACAGCTGCCAAAAGAGGTGCCGGTTGCGTCAAATACAAGCGGATTGCGCATCACAGATATTGCGGCGAAGACCAGGCACCCGGAGCGGACGATGACCACTCATTTTTGGTTTCCTGCCCATTTAGTTCCATTGGTAGAGGTGGTCATGAGCGAATTTACAAACGAAGAGACTGCCCTGGCGGTGAAGCGGGAATTGGCGGTGTGGGGGAAGGCTCCGGTTCTGGTGAGGCGGGATTTGCCGGGACAGCTGGCGAACCGTATCCTGCAGGCAGTGATCCGCGAGGCGGTAAATATTGTTGAAATCGGACTGGCGAGCCCGGAGGATGTGGATACCGCAGTGAAAATGGGGATGGGAATCCGTTTCCCGGCATGGGGGCCATTGGAGCATATCGACGCGGTAGGGCTGGATTTGTGTGAATCTGTGCAAAATACGGTCCTGCCGGAACTATCTGACGGGAAGAAGGCCGCGGATTTATTTCACCAGCTGGTGACAGATGGAAAGCTGGGGTATAAAACAGGAACCGGAATCTATGACTGGAGCCAAAAGGATATGGACAGTCTGGCAGAAGGACGCAATCATTTTATTATTGAGGCGTTGAAAATATTAAATCAGCCGGAACAGACATGATGAGGAGGGCAGGCATGCAGAACTATTATATTGGGACATACACCAATCCGATTTTATTTGGCACCGGGGAGGTTCTTCAGGGAAAAGGAAAGGGGATCTATCGCGCGGAACTGGATGAGGAAGAACAGACATTAAACATTCTGGGGGTGGCGGCGGAAGCCGAGAATCCATCTTATCTGGCAGTCAGCCCGGATAGGAAATATTTATACGCGGTGAATGAATTAAAGCAGTATGAACAGGAGGACGCGGGGAGCGTCAGTTCTTTTCGAATCATTCGCCGTCCTGAAGGGGCGGGGACTTACCGCACCATTCCCTGTCCCGAAGGGGCGGGGACTTACCGCACCATTCCCTGTCCCGAAGGGGCGGGGACTTACC
>JAWZDV010000039.1:0-27849 GCA_034142505.1 Bacteroides thetaiotaomicron | reverse complement strand
TAATGGATGATTATCTGCATTCACTGTAACATATGTTTGACAAACCTACAGAATCACAAAAAGAGCCTGTCGCAAGGACAAACTCTCTTTGGATTTCTGGAAACAGAATGATCATTTTTTTAACGCGCATTCGATTCTTGGAAGCGCGTGCTCTAATGTGGCCCTGGTACAGCCCACATTCAGGCGAAGATGGTTCTCTCCTCCCCGGCCAAACCAGGTTCCGGGAACGCAGACGACACCGGCATCCAGATTGATCCGCCGCAACAGCTCCTCCTCGGTAAATTGTTCCATAAGTCCGGGGAGTACTCTGGTATTTATAAACAATATTTGATATCCTGCTTACTTTTCGAATTAATTTTACCAGATATTCATAACGTTCCTTGTTCTGCATTGCTTCGTTTTCCTCTATTCGGCCACCTGTTCATACAGCTCCGCCAGTTCATAGGCCCGCTGTCTCGTGGATTCTGCCAGGGAAGCGGTATACTCCAGTCCCTCCAGGGTTCCGCCTGCCGATTTCTTGGCGGCTTCCACTGCTTTGGCGTCTCTCTCCCGCATCCATTCCCGCTCCTCCGTCACCAGCGCCTGTGTCTGCTCCTCGCTTAAATGGGTCAGGATGTCATTGTAAATGTTGTTCAGTTCGCTGTCCCACAGCTTTAACTCGTTCTCCGCCGCCGTCTTCATGGAATAGGTGGTAGCCTCCGTCTCCGAACTTCTCATCTTCTGAATCTGTAAATCCAGTTCATCCAGCCTGGACCGGTAATTGATCCGGCTCTCCTCCTCCACCAGAGTGGCAGTGTCTCTTCCCGGGCCAACTCCGGGTCCGGCTCCCGGACCGGCACCAGGCCCTGCCGGCGCCGATTCGGCAAACGATGCGGCCGCCGTCGTCTCCAGGGGAGACAAAATCTCCGTAAGCGCGGCCTCCTGCTGAATTTCGATATCCTCTGCCCCGGCGGCTTTCGCTGCGGTTGTCTCTGCCGTTCCATCTAAAGACCGGTCGGCCGCGGCTTTCGTCTCCTTCGTCAATTCACTTTCGTCAGCCGCCCTTGCCTTCGCCATCGCGGCGCCGGCCTCCGGCTGCTCCCCCTCGTCTATGTCCGAGGAGACCGGGGCCTCATCCATGGCATACTCGTTGGCAGCCGTGGCTTTGGCGGCTTCCCTGTTCAATATGAAACTGTTACATGTGGTAACCAAAACGCCGATCGCGATGATTCCCAGCATGACAAACCAGATTCTTCTATGCTTCATGCAGCTATTCCTCTCTCATCAAACATCGTATGTTTTACTGATTTTAGGGTATCACAAACCTGATGGAAATGGAATAGTCATCCTGAATTAGTAATATATTGTAAGATTTAATTAAAAAATTATGACAGCTATAAGCCTGCCGTCACGCCTTCGTCCACCAATAAGTTGTCCCCGTCGGCAGCGCTGGTTGCCAGTCTGTCGCAGCGCTCATTCTGCGGATGTCCGGCATGTCCCTTCACCCAGCAGAATTTCACCCGGTGGGGGTTCTTGGCTGCCAAAAGCCGTTCCCACAAATCGATATTCTTCACCGGTCCCGTCTTTCTCTGCCAGTGATTCTCCACCCACTTGTCGATCCAGCCCTGGTTAAAGGCATCTGTCAGGTATTTGGAATCGGAATAGAGTTCCACCTCGCAGGGGCGGTTTAAGGCCTCTAACCCGGCGATGGCCGCCATCAGCTCCATCCGGTTGTTGGTGGTCCGCTCATAACCGGCCGACAGTTCCTTCTCGTGCAGTGTCCCGGTGCTGTCCATAAACTGGAGCACAGCCCCGTAGCCTCCGGGGCCGTCCGGGTTTCCCCTGGCCGCCCCGTCTGTAAATAATAATACTTTTCCCATAATTTCAGTACTCCTATCTATCCCATTTATCGCAAAGTGCATGAATCTGGTCCGCAAATTTTGCCAGATCCTTGTTGGCTCCGCCCTCATTGTGGATAATCACCTGGCGCAGACGCTCCCCGGCCGCTACCAGACGCGCAAAGACGCCATTGGCCTTCCTGGTGCTCTCCGTCTCCTTCACAATCGGCACTCCCTCGGTTCTGGTGATCCACTCCCCGGCCGTCAAGTCATACACCGATCCGGAAAATGGCGCGGCTGCCTTGAGTCCCAGTTCATGTTCCAGCTGCTCCACAAACAGATCGCAGACCAGATCATCGCCGTGAACCGCAAATACCATCTGAGGCTTCTTTTCATAAGCCCCGATCCACTCTAAAAGTCCCGTCCGGTCCGCATGGCCGCTTAACCCCTCGATGGTCTCAATGTGGGCTTCCACGTCGATGGACTCGCCGAAGAGGTTCACCGCTTTGGCCCCCTCCTGAAGCGTCCTTCCCAGGGTGCCAACCGCCTGATAGCCGGCAAACACCACCGAACACTCCGGCCGCCACAGATTGTGTTTTAAATGATGGCGGATTCGCCCCGCATCACACATTCCGGCAGCCGAGATGATGACCTTGGCTCCGGAGTCAAAGTTGATCGCCTTGGATTCCTCGCTGCTTACCGACAGCTTCAGTCCCGGGAAGGAGATGGGGTTGATCCCCTGCTCCACCAGCGCCCTCGTCTCGTCGTCGTAACAGCGCAGCAGATTCTCCGTAAATACATGGGTGGCCTCCACGGCCAGCGGGCTGTCGACATACACTTCAAAATTATCATGACCGCTCACCATGCCGTCATGCTTGATCTTTCTTATAAAATATAACAGTTCCTGGGTTCTGCCAACCGCAAAAGCCGGAATCACCACATTGCCGCCCCGGTCCAGCGTCTCCTGGATAATCCGGGCCAAATCGGCCACGTGATTCTTGGACCTGGCGTGTTCCCGGTCGCCGTAGGTACATTCCATTACCACATAATCCGCATCCCTGATATACTGCGGGTCACGGATCAACGGTTTGTTCTTGTTGCCGATATCGCCGGAGAAGACAATCTTTTTCTCCACCCCGTCCTCAAGACACCAGATCTCAATGGAAGCAGAGCCCAGCAGATGGCCGGCGTCGATAAACCGGATAGTCACCGAATCGCTCAGCACCACCGTCTCATTGTACTCATGGACCTCAATGTGCTCTAAAAGCCCGGCCGCATCATTTAAAGTATACAGCGGCGGTTCCTCCGGGCGGCCGGCTCTCCTGGCCTTCCGGTTTTTCCATTCCGCCTCCATCTCCTGAATGTGGGCGCTGTCCTTCAGCATAATGTTGCACAGACCGCCGGTTGCCACGGTCGTGATCACTTTTCCGCGAAACCCGCGGGCATAGATGAGCGGCAGATAACCTGCATGGTCAATATGGGCATGGGTCAGCAATACGTATTCAATCTGCGCGAAGCTGACCGGCAGCTCTGCATTTTCATAAGTATTGCCGCCCTGCTCCATACCACAATCCACCAGAAGCTTCGTCTCTCCCACCTCCAGATAATGACAGCTCCCCGTCACCTCATGGTCCGCACCAATAAATGTCAGTCTCATCGATTGATCTCCTCTTTTCCATTCTTCTCTTTGGTACCGTTATCGCTGGTATCACATTATGTACAGTATAACATTGAACTATATGATAATGCAAATCATACCACCGTTGCTGTCGTTAATAATTTTCTGCAGGGTATCCTGAAGCTTCATCTGGCAGTCCTCCGTCATCTGGGAAACCTTGGCCTGGATGCCGTCCTCCACGATCTGCTCGATGGACTTGCCGAAGATGTTGGTGTTCCAGATGCCGTCCTCGCTCTCCCTGGCGTTCTGCTTGATGTAGGCGATCAAATCCTCCGCCTGCTGTTCGCTGCCCACAATCGGAGCGATCTCCGTTTCAATATGGGCTTTGATCATATTGATGGATGGCGCTTCCGCCTTCATTTTCACTCCATATTTATTGCCGTGCTTGATCACCTGCGGCTCATCCAGCATGATCTCCGACCGCTCCGGCGTCACCACCCCGTAGCCCCGCAGCCGCACCTGGCTCATGGCGTTCTGCACTTTTTCATACTCTTTCCGCATTTCCGCCAGGCTGCTCAGTGTCTGCATCAGCTGATATTCCCCCTCAATGGGCAGCCCCACATAGTCGCTCAATATCTGGAAATAATAGCTGTCGTCCACATTCACATCCACGGAAACGCTTCCGTCGGCCATCTCCATCCGGGACACCTTCATGCCCTTGACGTAATCCGCCGCCACATCCAAAAGCTGGCCGGTGATATCTTTCATATGGGACACCTGCCCCATCACATCCTTCACCGCCTGGATCACGGAGGCTTTCAGCCAGTGGGTGGACGGCAGGATCTCCAGCCATTTTGGGATATAGAAATCCATCTGGGTTACCGGGAATTCCTTAAGCACACGCTCCAATATATGGAAAATGTCTTCCTTCTTCAGCTGCTCACAGTTTACCGGCATTACGGTCACGCCGTATTTAGCGCTCATTTCATTTGCCAGAGCTACCGTCTCATCGGAGTAGGGCTTCACGGAGTTTAACAGCACAATAAACGGTTTCCCTAAGTTTTTCAGTTCCTGTACCGTCCGTTCCTCGGCAGGCAGGTAACTGGGGCGTTTGATCTCCCCGAAGGAGCCGTCCGTGGTCACCACGATTCCGATGGTGGAATGGTCGTTGATCACCTTTCTGGTGCCGATCTCCGCCGCCTTGGTAAACGGAATCTCATAATCATACCAGGGAGTCTTCACCAGACGCTCGCTGTCATTTTCAATATGACCGGCAGCTCCGTCCACCATGAATCCCACACAGTCGATCAGCCGGACCTTGGCGGTAATGCCGTCGTCCAAATCAATCTGTGCCGCCTCTTTCGGAATAAACTTCGGTTCCGTCGTCATAATCGTCTTGCCGGCAGCGCTCTGCGGCAGTTCATCTCTGGTCTGGTTCTTGCTATGCTCGTCTTCCATCTTTGGAAGCACCGCCAGCTCCATAAACCGTTTGATAAATGTGGACTTGCCCGTCCTTACCGGGCCTACCACGCCTATATAGATTTCACCACCGGTTCTGGCTTTAATATCTTTGTATACAGAATATTGTTCCATAAAGATACCCCCTTGCTATGCTGATACAATATATGCAGGGGGGTGTCTTTTTTATTCCTTTTATTCCACTTCGGTAAATGTAACCGTTCAGGCGTCATTTCCTTATTTACTCACTCAGATAAGCTTTCTTCACAGAATCGTCATTCATCAGGTCCTTGGCGTCGCCGCTCAGCACGATATTGCCGGTCTCCAGCACATAAGCCTTATCCGCGATGGACAATGCCTTTTTCGCATTCTGCTCCACCAGAAGAACGGTGGTTCCCGTCTTGTTGATCTCCTGGATGATGTCGAAGATTTCGTTCACATAGATGGGCGACAGTCCCATGGACGGCTCATCCATCACAATCAGCTTCGGATGAGACATCAGCGCCCGCCCCATGGCAAGCATCTGCTGTTCCCCGCCGCTTAAGGTGCCGGCCAGCTGGTTGCGCCGCTCCTCCAGCCTGGGGAAACGGCCGTAGATCATCTTAAGCGTTTCCTCAAACTCATTCTTGTCTTTTCTTGTATAAGCGCCCAGCTTTAAATTCTCATACACGGACAGCTGGGAAAATACCCGCCGTCCCTCCGGCACATGGGCCATCCCCATGGATACGATCTTGTAGCCCGGCACTTTCGTGATCTCTTTTCCTTCAAAAAAAATCTTTCCCGCGCTGGAAGGAATCAGGCCGGTGACCGTGTGGAGGATCGTCGTCTTACCGGCGCCGTTGGCTCCGATCAACGCCACAATCTCCCCCTCATTTACTTCAAAGGAAATCCCCTTGATGGCCTGGATGATGCCATAGTATACTTCCAAATTGCTGATTTCAAGCATTGCCATAGTTTCTCACATCCTCCCCTTCTATTCGCCCAGATACGCCTTGATGACTTCCGGATTGTTCAGCACCTCGCTGGTGGCTCCCTGTGCTAATACCTGGCCGAAGTTTAACACGGTCAGCTTCTCGCAGATACCGGATACCAGCTTCATATCATGCTCGATTAAGAGGATTGTCATCTTGAACTCATCCCGCACAAAACGGATGGTGTCCATCAGTTCCTTGGTCTCATTGGGGTTCATACCGGCGGCCGGCTCATCTAAAAGAAGAAGCTTCGGACCGGTAGCCAATGCCCTTGCGATCTCCAGCTTTCTCTGCTTGCCGTAAGGCAAGTTGGATGCCAGATACTGGCTCTCATGATCCAGGTCAAAGACCTTCAAAAGCTCCATGGCCCTCTCATCCATCTCCTTCTCCACCTTAAAATACTTAGGCAGTCTCAAGATGCCCTCCACGGTGGAATAGGCATGGCTGTTGTGGAGCCCCGCCTTAACATTGTCAAGTACGGTCAAATCCTTGAACAGGCGGATATTCTGGAATGTCCTCGCGATTCCCGCCTTGTTGATGTCAATGGTCTTGTGGCCGGTAATCACTTCCCCGTCTAAGATAATACTGCCCAGATTTGGTTTGTAAACACCGGTCAAAAGGTTGAAAATGGTGGTTTTTCCGGCGCCGTTGGGGCCAATCAAACCGTATAACTCTCCCTGCTCGATGGAGATATTAAACCCGTCCACCGCCTTTAAGCCGCCAAACGAGATACCTAAGTTGGTCACTTCCAATAATGCCATGATTACTGTACCTCCTTTGTCGCCGCTTTTTTCCTGCCAAGCAGCTGCCCGATGGAATGACGTTTTCTAAAGTCGATAATTGCCGGGCTCCAGTTGACGATCATCATCACAATCAGTACAATGGCATAGATCAGCATACGGTAATTGTTCAGCCCCCGGAGAAGTTCCGGAAGCAGAGTCAGAATCACAGCCGCGATCACGGAGCCGCGGATATTGCCGATGCCGCCAAGAACCACGAATACCAGAATCATGATGGACTGGTTGTAGCCGAAGTTCTTCTGGGTCGCCGTCAGGGTCGATAAGTTATGGGAATAGAGCACACCGGCCACACCGGCTAAGGATGCGGAGATAGTGAACGCCATCAATTTATATTTTGTAATGTTGATTCCGATGGATTCCGCCGCAATCCGGTTGTCACGGATCGCCATGATAGCCCGGCCGCTTCTGGAATGGATCAAATTCAACACGATAAATAACGTAATCAGAATCAGAATGAAGCCGATCAGGAACGTGGAATCATTGGGCGTGCCTGTGATCCCCTGGGCGCCGTTGATGATGACCTTGCCATCCTCCAAAAGATTCAGTTCCATGGAATTTTTCATGGATACATGAAAACCGGCCGAGTCTCTGCCCAAATAAATCACATTGACCACATTCTTAATGATCTCTCCGAAAGCCAGCGTCACAATCGCCAGATAATCCCCGCGGAGTCTCAGAACCGGGATTCCAACAATGATACCGGCTGCCGCCGCTGCCGCCGCACCGATTAAAATCGCGATCAGGAACCGAAGTCCCGAATTTGGCATGGCATCCTTCATGCATACGGAGAAAAAGGAACTGGCAAACGCGCCCACGCACATAAAGCCGGCGTGGCCAAGGCTCAGTTCTCCCAGGATACCCACGGTTAAATTTAAAGATACCGCCATGATAATATAGATGCAGAGCGGAACTAACAGCCCCTTCATCAAACTGCTCACATGGCCGGTCTGAACCAGAATCTGAACGATGATAAATGCGGCAATCACCATTCCATATGTAATTGCATTGTTTTTAGTCGTTTTTGTAACCGTCATCTTCTTCATATCGTCCACCTAAACTTTCTCATTCATCTTCTTGCCCAGGATGCCGGTTGGTTTCACCAGCAGCACAAGAATCAGCACGCCGAACACGATAGCGTCCGATAGCTGGGAAGAGATATATGCCTTGCTTAAGTTCTCAATCACACCAAGCAGAAGGCCGCCGATAAATGCTCCCGGAATCGAACCGATCCCCCCAAATACGGCGGCTACGAATGCCTTGATTCCCGGCATAGCGCCGGTATAGGGAGACAGGGTCGGATAGGCGGAACAAAGCAGCACACCCGCGATGGCCGCCAGGGCGGAACCGATGGCAAAGGTGAGGGCAATCGTCCCGTTGACATTGATCCCCATCAGCTGTGCCGCGCCTTTATCTTCAGAGACAGCCAGCATGGCCTGCCCCGCTTTCGTCTTTTTAATAAATGTGGTCAATCCAATCATAATAATCACACAGGTGATGACCGTCACAATGGTCTCCCCGGAGATGGTCAGCTGCCCGTCCGCCAGCTTGATGGCCGGAACCGTCACAACTGAGGTGAAGGATTTGGGATTGGCGCCGAAAATTAAGAGCGCCAGGTTTTGAAGCAGATAGCTGACACCGATAGCGGTAATCAAAACTGCCAGCGGCGACGCCATACGCAAGGGTTTGTATGCCACCCGCTCAATGGTCACACCCAGTATGGTACAGATCACTACGGCCAAAAGGATGCCGACGACAGGAGGCAGTCCCATGCCGTTCACTGCCGTGAACACCACGAATCCCCCGATCATGATAACGTCTCCATGAGCAAAATTCAGCATCTTCGCAATGCCGTATACCATGGTATATCCCAGGGCAATCAGCGCGTATACGCTGCCCAGGCTGATACCATTAATGAAATACGATACAAAACTCATATAAGCACCCCTTTGTCGTTTTTTGGCTAAAAATAGTCATATGTCAAAAATTATATCATAGGAAAGCTGTCAATACAATCACTTTTGTGATGGCAGACGTGTCACAACGCATATGCGAAAAGAGGACTGTCCTGTGGACCGCCGTCGGCGGTCCAGGTCATACCCTCGCCGGTCAGACCGTCTAAAGTAATCTGTGTCATACCGGTCTTCATCGCCTCACACATTTCAGATACGCTCATATCAGCTGTCACGCCGGCTTTCTCAGCGGCGGCCTTGATTGCATAGATCGCATCGTAAGCGTCGGCTGCGAACTGGATCGGTGTGTCTGTGTATGCTGCCTTGAAGGCAGTCACAAAGTTTACGGTTAAGTCATCCTTCGCGTCAGCCGCGAATGGTGTCAGCAGCATCACGTTCTCTGCCAATGCGGTGTCAAAACCTTCTACGGTTAAGATACCATCCAGACCGTCACAGCCGAAGAAGGCCGGAGCATAACCCATGGTGTTGGCCTGGGTCAGAATCTGGGATGCCTGTGTATAGTAGATTGGAAGGAATACCAGCTCTGCACCGGCTTCTTTCGCTTTCTGTAACTGTACGGTAAAGTCCGTGTTATTGTCGGCGGTAAATGCTTCTGCCGCAACCACTTCGATTCCCTGGTTCTTCGCCTCAGCAGCGAACTTCTCATAGATACCGGAGGAATAAACATCGGAGCTGTCATAGATCACAGCTACCTTGGAAGCCAGCTTATTCTCACCTATGTACTGTGCGGAAGCCGCACCCTGGTTCGGATCGGAGAAACATACGCGGAACGCGTTGTCATACTGGATGCTCTCCACGGCGGAACCGGATGGGGTCAGCTGGAACATGTTATCCTCATGGGTCTTCTGGACTACCGCGATACACGGGTTAGAAGTAACGGTACCCATCAGCATCTGCATACCCCAGTCTTTTAAGGTGTTGTAAGCGTTGACGGATTTTTCGGCGTCATGCTCGTCATCCTCGAATTTAAATTCTACCTGCATTCCGTTAATGCCGCCTGCAGCGTTGATCTCGTCAACTGCCAGCTGGGCGCCGTTCTGAACTGCAATACCGTAAACAGCCGCGCCGCCGGTCACCGGGCCGATGCCGCCGATCTTTAACACGCCGCCGGTCGCTGCCGCTGCCGTCTCGCCAGCTGCTGCGGTGGTATCACCGGCTGCCGCCGCGGTCGTCTCTGCCGCTTTTGTTGTCTCTTCTGTCTTGCCGCCGCCACATGCGGTTAAAGAACCCGCCATACAGGCTGCCATGGCAAGTGCCAATACTCTCTTTTTCATAATAATCTCCTCCTTCATCTTTTTATCATCCTGCTTGTTTCCAATCTTTCAATATCATTCCATCGGAAAATGCATATGATAAATGGCCTCTAGTTTCACGTAGAAGCCATTGCTTGTTAAGCTTTTTTTATTATATATTCATTAAAATCGATTGTCAACCGATTTTATCAGATAATTGTTTATTTCTTTAAAACTTTACCGTTGAGAAGTGTTCCTGTGTCAGGACTCCCACGGAATCGTAGATGCCTCAATGGTTTTATCCCGCATCATCAGGTCTTTCACCGCGTCTGCCGCCGGTTTTCCGTCAAACAGCACCTGGTTCACCTGCTCGATGATCGGCATGGAAATCCCATATTTCTTAGACAATGCAAGCGCCGCTTTGGCGGAATACACGCCCTCCACCACCATCTTCACCTCGGCCATGGCTTCCTCCATGGTAGCGCCCTGGCCGATCAGGATACCGGCGCGGCGGTTCCGGCTGTGCATACTGGCACAGGTGACAATCAGGTCTCCGATTCCCGACAAACCGCAGAAGGTTTCAAACCGGCCGCCCATGGCGGTGCCCAGCTTGGCGATCTCCGCAATTCCCCTGGTGATCAGCGCCGCTTTGGTGTTGTCTCCGTAGCCAAGTCCGTCCGCGATACCGGCCGCCAGAGCGATCACGTTCTTTAAGGAACCGCCCAGCTCAATCCCCAGAATATCCGGGCTGGTGTAGACACGGAACGCAGGACTCATAAAGATATTCTGGATGAACTCGGCGGTGGCCTTGTCTCTGGCTCCGGTCACACAGGTGGTCGGCAGTCCGCGGCTCACCTCCTCCGCATGGCTGGGGCCGGAAAGCACCGCCACGTTAGCCATGGGCAGTTCCTCCTCAATCTGCTCCGACAGCGTCATCAAAGTTGTCTCCTCGATTCCCTTTGCCACATTGACCAGAATCTGGCCGTCCGGACAGAAGGGCTTCATGGACGCCGCAGTGGCTCTGGTGTAGATGGAAGGCACCGCCAGCACCAGCAGTTCCCTGTCCGCCATGGCCTCCTCCAAATCATCCGTAAATACCATGGACTTCGGCAGTTTTACCCCCGGCAGTGTCCGGTGCTCATGCTTCTCCTTCAAATCCGCAATCTCGTCCTTCAGTGCGGACCATACCGTCACCTCATGACCGTTGTTGTGAAGCAGAACAGACAGTGCAATTCCCCAGCTTCCTGCTCCGATAACTCCTGTTTTTGCCATATCGTCACCTCGAATTTCTCTTACTTCTTACTTTTTACTTCCAATCTTGTTTTCATTCCCATGGACCAGTCTGACGATATTGGCCCGGTGTCTCCAGAACGCAAGTCCCGTGACACAGGCGGACACTATGTAAAACTCGGTCAGATGCTGGCTTGCCAGCCCATAGTCCCCTCTTCCGCCGAAGAAAATCATGCCGGCCAGAAAGACAGTCACCACCACTAAGGAACCTAAGGACACATACCGGGTCACCGCCACAATCAGGATAAACAGAATCAGGCACACCGCCGTCACCCGCAGATCCATGGCCACCAAAAGACCGGCCGTGGCCGCAATTCCCTTGCCGCCTTTAAATCCCAGATAAAAAGGATAATTATGTCCCAGAATCACGCCCAGGGCCGTGTAAAGCACCAGAAGGCTCCTCATGTCCGGCTGTCCGTGAAAGAGATAGCGGACCACCAGACAGGGAATCAGTGTTTTCAAAAAATCTCCGAAGAATACGGTCGCGCCGGCCTTCACCCCCATGACACGCAGTACGTTGGTGCTTCCGGCGTTGCCGCTCCCCTCCTTGCGGATATCCACATGGTGGAGCCGGCTGTAAATATATCCGGTCTGCAAAAGCCCGCAGGCATATCCCGCGATCAGACAGATGATTCTTTCCATAGACTATGCTTCCTTTCCAGAGCGTTCCCGGATGATAAACTTTAAGGAGGTTCCTCTAAATCCGAACGCTTCTCTGATTCGATTTTCCAGATATCTGGTATAAGAAAAATGCATCAATTCTTTATCGTTGACAAAGATCACAAAGGTAGGCGGCTTCACCGCAACCTGGGTAATATAATAGAGTCTCAGCCTCTTGCCCTTATCTGACGGCGGCTGCTGCAGCGCGACGGCCTCGGTCATGATCTCATTGAGCACGCCGGTTTGGACGCGGAGCGTCTGATTCTCCCGCACCATGTCAATGGTCTCAAACAGTTTATTTAACCGCTGTCCGGTCAAAGCAGAGATGAAGATAATCTCCGCATACTGCATAAAGGATAAGGTATCACGCACCTTTCTGGTGAATTCATAGATGGTCTTATCATTCTTTTCAATGGCATCCCACTTGTTCACAGCGATGATTACACCTTTTCCCCGCTCATGGGCGATGCCGGCAATCTTGGCGTCCTGCTCGGTGACGCCCTCGACAGCGTCTATCACGATCACCACCACCTCAGCCCGTTCCACAGCCGTCACCGTACGGATAATGCTGTACCGTTCCAGTTCCTCCTTGATCTTGCTCTTCCGGCGCAGACCTGCCGTGTCAATAAAGACATACTCGGTTCCGTTGTGAACCACCTCCGTGTCCACCGCGTCCCTTGTGGTACCCGCGATATTGGAGACGATCACCCGGTTTTCCCCGATCAATTTATTGATAATGGAAGACTTACCCACATTGGGCTTGCCCACCACGGCGATTCTCGGACGCTCGTCCTCCTCGTCCTCCAGCTGGTCCGTATCAAAATGCTTGGCCACCTCATCCAGCAGATCGCCGATTCCCAGCCGGGAAGCCGCCGACACTGCAACGGGGTCGCCCAGCCCTAAATTGTAAAATTCATAGATATCGTTGCCAAACTTCTGGAAGCTGTCCACCTTATTTACAGCCAGCACCAGCGGTTTCTTGGACTTGCGCAGCATATCCGCCACCCGAAAGTCCGCATCCACCAGCCCCTGTCTCACGTCCACAATGAAAATGATGACGTCGGCCGTGGCAATGGCGATCTCCGCCTGCTCCCGCATCTGCGACAGGATGATATCGTTGGTATCCGGCTCGATACCGCCGGTATCAATCAGCGTGAAATTCATATCCAGCCACGTACAGTCGGCATAGATCCGGTCCCGGGTCACGCCCGGAGTGTCCTTGACGATGGAGATGGTATCTCCTGCTATGACATTAAACAATGTGGATTTGCCCACATTGGGGCGTCCGACGATTGCTACGATTGGTTTACTCATGTTTTATCTCCTTTATCTTCCCATCTCTTCAGGGAATCTGCTTCGGCTCATATCCTTCGTAAAAAAGATCCGTGTGCGTCTCAGACTTCAGCACTGCTTCCACGAAATCCTGACCGCTTGATTTTACAATATTCACCGGTACTTGTAAAGCGGTTTTTACCTCGTCCAAAGTCACGTCATCCAGAAATACTTCCTCGCCGCTGCGAAACATACAGATTGGAAGCAGCAGCCGGCGGCCCAGCGGCTTTCCCTGTAACTGGCGGATCAAATCCTGGCCGGTGATCAGTCCTGCCACCGTGATATTGGTGCCGAAGAATTCATTGATGATCTTATAGAGGTGAATCTTCCTATTAGGAAACTTCTCGTTGATGGAAGCCAGATGCTCGTTGATGAAGTCATAAGCCAGCACCCCGGTCGCCATGGAAATCTCTTCCTCGGAGTCATCCCCTTCCAGCTGCGCCAGCGCCTGATGCACCTCGGTCTCTAAAAGCCGCAGCATTCCTACCCCGTTTTCCAGCTGGATGTAGCCGTCATACCGTTCTTCCTCCGGAAGCGGCCGGCCGGCCAGAATATAGAATTCATCACTGGCATGGATAAAATGAATCCCATGTTCCTTGTAAATCCTCCTCTGCCATGTCTCCACAATGTCGATGGTCCGCTCGGCATCCTCCCTGGTGACCGGCTCCAGGGGATAGAGACCGTCCCGGAATTTAGACAGTCCCACCGGCACCACCGATACACTCTCCATACAGGGAATGTATCTCGATAAATCCCGGATACTCCGGTCCAGCTCCTCCCCGTCATTGACTCCCTTGCACAGTACGATCTGTCCGTTCATGGGCGTCCCCGCCTCATACAGCGTGTCGATCTTTTTTAGCGCCTCCCCGGCAAACCGGTTGTGAAGCATGTTACAGCGAAGTTCGGGGTTGGTGGTCTGGACGGAAATGTTGATGGGCGACAGCTTGAACCGGATAATCCGTTCGATATCCTTGTCACTCATATTGGTCAGCGTCACATAATTGCCCTGAAGGAACGACAATCTGGAATCATCATCCTTGAAATACAACGTCTCCCGCATCCCCGCCGGCATCTGGTCAATAAAACAGAAGATGCACTTGTTGCGGCAGGAGCGGTATTCACTCATCAGGCCATTTTCAAACGTAATCCCCAAATCCTCATAGTCGTGTTCAATTTCCAGTTCCCACTCCTCCCCATTGGCCTTCATCACAACCATCAGGATAGACTCGCTGTTACAATAATACTGGTAGTCGAAAATGTCTTCCAGCTCCTGGCCGTCAATGGTCATAAGCCGGTCTCCCGGCTCCAGTCCCAGTTCCTCCGCGATGGAGCCTGCATCTATGGACTTGATTACATGTCCTTTTTTCATCATGGTAACCCTTTCTATCACACGCTCCGGCATAAGCCGGAACCATTATCCTGCATATTTCTTCTGTTCTATGATAACAATATTACTAAATTTTGTAAAGGAATCCCTGCTTTTTGTTTTTTTTCCTGAAATTACGGAATGGGTATTGACGCTATTTGTCGAAGGATGGTATATATAATATGGATAGATGCGGTCCGGTGCCTGGATGCCCGGGCTCTTAAATATGGAGGATTTATCATCATGGCTAACAATTATGTGTTTAATGATTCTCTTCCGGTGGCGCCTTTAAAGCTGGCAGCCCTGGAAAGCTGCGGGGAGCTGGCAAAACAGGTCAATGACTACATTGTGGAATTCCGCAGAAATGACATCGAGGAGCTGCTTCGCCGCAAAGCAGATTTGAACTACCGCGGCTACGATGTGGATTCCTATCTCCTGAAGCTTTCCTGTCCCCGCTTTGGAACGGGGGAAGCTAAAGGCCACATCATGGAATCGGTCCGTGGCGCGGATGTATTCGCCATGGTGGATGTGACTAATTATAGTATCTCTTATACAGTCAGCGGATATACCAACCACATGTCTCCTGACGATCATTTTCAGGATTTAAAAAGGATCATTGGGGCCAGTGTGGCAACGGCCCACCGGGTGAACGTGATTATGCCATTCTTATATGAAGGAAGACAGCATAAAAGAAGCAAACGGGAATCCTTAGACTGTGCCATGGCGCTGGAAGAACTGATCAAGATGGGGGTCAGCAACATTATCACCTTTGACGCCCATGACCCGCGGGTGCAGAATGCCATTCCGCTCAACGGCTTTGACAACTTTATGCCGACTTACCAGTTTGTGAAGACGCTGTTTCGCCATGATCCCACCCTTCAGATTGACAAGGACCATCTGATGGTGATCAGCCCCGATGAGGGAGCGATGGACCGGGCGGTATACTTAGCCAACAACTTAAGCGTGGACATGGGGATGTTCTATAAGCGCAGGGATTATTCCAGAGTCATAGACGGACGTAATCCGATTGTGGCCCATGAGTTTTTGGGGGCCAGCGTGGAAGGAAAGACCGTTCTGATTATTGATGATATGATCTCTTCCGGGGAAAGTATGCTGGATACGGCAAAGGAACTGAAGGAACGCAAGGCCAGCAAGGTGATTATCTGCTGTACCTTCGGGCTGTTTACCAACGGACTTGGGAAATTTGATGAGTTTTATGAAAAAGGGTATATCGACTATGTCATTACCACCAACTTGAATTACCGCCCGAAGGAACTGCTCACCCGGGAGTGGTATTTAGAGGCTGATATGAGCAAGTATCTGGCGGCGATTATCAACTCCTTTAACCATGATATTTCTATTGGCGGCGCCCTGTCGCCGACGATTAAGATCCAGAAGCTGGTTCAGAAATACCACGCGGATGGGTATGAATATTTTGATACCATTCAATAAGTGTTAAGATGATAAAAATTCCTTATGACCAGCAAGCCATAAGGAATTTTTGATTTTATCATTTCTGTTTTTTCCTGATGATCATGTAAATGGCGCAGACCACTAAAAGCGCCCCTCCCACAATGGTCAAGCCTCCGGAGAAGTTTCTTCCGACCTTGCCTGCAAGAAAGACGGAGGTTGGGCCGTCTGCCCCGCCGATGATGGAGACAGCCGCCGCGCCTTTGTTAAGCCAGGTAAAAATTCCGCTTCCCAGCAAAATGGCGCCCAATATTCCACCGATCACTGCCACCACTCCTGTTACCTTTTTCATGTTTTTCATCCTCTTTTCTCTATTCTGTAATCACGGTATAAGATGCCGTGCCGGAAAACCCGCGGGTATCCAGATTTTCTCTGCTCCACTCTGCTGTCAGCTCATAGATTTTTCCCGGTACCAGGTCAATCAGGGTTTGATTCTCATAGGTGGTGATTGATTCCGGTTCGGCTTCCACATTTCCCAGATCGGAGAAATCCCACATGGCTGCTGTGATTTGATCCGGCGGAATGACACAGGAGAAGGAATAGGGTATGGCCTCCAGCCGGTTATACCTGGGCACGTTTAAGCGGTCCAGCTTTTCCATGACGGAATCCAAGGGACAGGCACCGCAGGCGACCATCTCCTGAACCTCTTCCTTTTCCTTGACACTCCACTGGTAATTGCCTGACTGCAATGGAAATTCATTGATAGCGCTGGATAATGGATCTACCAGCCGGACTTCCGGCGGGGAGGTCAGTAAAAGGTCAACTGCCGGCCGGTCCTTCTCTGCATTGGTTTCTATGGCAGTTCCGCCATTGGATTTTACAAATTCGTGCGGAACCATACTGATCTTTCTTCGGTCTTCCTCCGACAAGCTGTGATAATTCTCCAGCCATCGAAGCGTATCTTCCGAAATCTCTGATTTTAAATAATACTCTCCTTCATACTCCACCGTCTCCGGCTCCTGGGCTGTTGTCTCCGGAGGCACCGAACTTGTGGCCGCCGTGGCGGCTGTCTCGGATAAGGAGACCTGCATACCGGTTTCTGACAGTTCCGGTCCCGGTTCCGTCTTTCCTGTCTGGGAGCAGGCGGTGACCATCAATCCCAGGCAAAGAGCCAGGCCGGCTGCTTTGATCTGTTTTTTGTGCATGGTTCCTTCCTCCTTTCGTTTAACCTGCTGTTGGGTTACAGAAGGCAATGGCACGGATCACGCCGGTCTCATCCGCCATGAAACCGGCATAAAGCGGCAGTTCCTGGTCATAATCTACCTGGGCAATCAAAATCGTGGGAAACTGCTCGGCAAAACCTTCCGGGTAAGTTCCGGTGTTCCAGCGGTAACGGTCACGCTCCTCTTCCTCTTCCCAGCGGAAATGATAGAGACCGGGCAGCAGATCCTCCGCTTCCTCTATGGTCATTCCCGTATGAATGCCACAGGCCAGTTCGATATCTGCCCCGACAATGGCGTAGTCGGACAGTTCCTGCTCTTCGCTCTCCACTTCTCCGGTAAAACGGTAGAAAAAATAGACGAAGTTCTGGTCGGTGATGGTGCTCCAAATCACCGGGCTGGCGGCGAAGGAGCCTTCCGACTCCACCACCTTTCCAACGGCCCTGGATACGACATCCTCATAACTTCTCTTTTCCGGTGGTCCATCATACAAAAACTGTTTCTCATCAATCAGGGGCGGTTTTTCTGCCATCTTCCGGTTTGATGCCGCTGTGGCAGCCTGTACAGGGACGGTACTGTCATTCTGGTCAGACACGCCGTTTGGGATATTCTCCGCGGTGGATGTGTCTGTCTCCGTCTGCTCCCATGTGGTTTCATCTGCTGTGTCCGAGGCCGTTATGACAACAGAACTCTGGTTTTTACAGCTGCATAGCAGGACCGCCACACCTGCCAGCAGGATTACGATACTTTTTTTCATAAATGCTCCTTGCAGGAAAGCTTCTCTGCCACAAGGCGGAACACGCTGACGGCCTTCACCATCTCCGGCGAAAAAGTCCAGTCAGCTTTTCCCGTATTGTGCTCCATAATCGCCTGAAGAGCGGCTTCCTTCTCAGCCCCATTCTCCACCAGATCTACGCGTCCGGTTCCGATGATGCTCAAGAAACGTGCCGAGTACTGGCAGGCCGTCTCTCCCTCGTTCAGCTGATAGCTGGTATCCATCTCAAAACCTGCTGTGTGCGTCCGCCGGATTAAATCAAGCTTCCGCCCTTCCCTGGCTCCATGGAAATAAAAGATCCGCTTTCCGTCTTTTTTCACATATCCAAAATTCAGAGGGACAATATACACCTCCCCCTCATCACAGAAGCCAAGCCGGCAGCAATGACAGCCGGCTATGACCTGGTCAATTTTTTCACAATCTACAACTTCTCTCTCACTTCGTCTCATAAATCCTCCCGGGACGTTTCTTTGTCTGATCTGATTCTATTGTTCCCTGCTTTTCTGGTTGCCGGGTCCAATAGAGCTTCTCGCCGTAGTAATCCATCACCACGTAAGTCTGGTCTCCTTCGGATTTCGGACAAAGTGTCAGAATCTCTTCTTCGGTTGATCTATGGTCTTCATAGGGAGTGATGGTAACCTTTACTTCCTCTCCGGCAATTTCACCCTGACCGGTTCCGCCGACACCGATTCCAATATAGTATTTTATGGCGCCGTCCTCCTGAATTACCAGTTCATGGCCTTCCTGAATTCCGGTACCGAACATCTCCTGAAGGCTGTGATATTCATTGCCATTCTCCTCCAGATAAGTATTTGTCTTCACTCCATCCAGACGCCAGGTACCGGCCATCTGGGTGAACAGATTGTCTTTTGCCGGCCCATTGGCAGAATCCGGTGAGACGGCATCCCCCACAGAGACCGGCACTTCCGGTTCTGTGGGCGGGCTGATTTCCTGGAGCGTCTCGGTCCGGCTTTGTTCCGCCATGGTTTCCGTGGGCAGAATCCCGGATTTGCCGGGGGCCCTCAGCCATCGGAATCCAATCACAATGGCAGCCACTATGGCACTCAATACTAATATAAATAGTATGACATGAAAGATCATGGAGTTTCTTTGTCTTCTCTGCCGCTGTCTGTTTGTTGTCATGCAGAATCTCCTTTTGTCCGTTCTGTTACTGAATCTCGTAATCCACGGTCACCTGGGCTTCTATGGTAACTTCTCCCGGCATGACGGCCATATCGGCTGCGGCGGCCTCTGATTTGGCTGCTCCCGGGGCGCTGTATGTTGAATTTCTGACTGTGGGATTGTAGCCGGATTCCTCCACGCGGACAACACCTGCCAGCGTCCGTCCGCCTGCCTCCGCCAATGCCTGGGCCTTCGCCTGGGCCACTTCCATAGCTCCCTTTAACGCTGCCTGGTAATTCTCATCGTATTGGCTGGAGAAATAGCTGACAGAGTCAATCCCATTGACACCGGCCGCCACAGACTCGGAGATAATCTTGCCGGCATCGTCGATCGGAATATCGGATACGGTTAACCGTGTCGTCATCTCATATCCTGTGACCGCCTGATCGGCTGATTTCCAATCGTATACCGGGTTCAGCCCGTAGGCCGACGTCTGGATGGATGTTTCCGCCACTCCAAGTGATTTTAATGTCTCGATTGCGTTTGATAAATCGGTGGAATTCCGGGTCTGGCAGTTCTCCGCCGTATCTGCTTTTGTATAAATGGAATACTCAATCTGCGCCATATCCGGCACTACCTTGACCTCTTCCCGGCCGGTGACCGTCACCTTGTTGATGGTGCTGTCCAGATTCTGCACGGTGATAGTGGCCGGCATCTGGGAACCGCCGGCACAGCCGGTCAGGCTGACTGCGGCTGTCATCACAGCAATCGCGCCAGCGGTGTATAACGTTTTTCTCTTCGTCGTCATGTTCATCATAATCTCTCCTCTCTGTTACCCTTATCTTACCAGAAAGAGTAGAATATGGTATTTCTTTTTTCTTAAGTAAGTAATTCAATTTAATTAAAATTAAAAAAACTGACAGACATTTGACTGCCTGTCAGTGATTCTCTATATTCCGATCTCACCGCTGTCTGTGGGTACGGCATCGGTCCGCTCCAAATTCCAAATCTGTCTGTCATTTCTAAAAATCAGACAGGTAGTTATGCCAAGAACGGCCAGACCGAAGAACAGCAATGCGGCTCCGGTGCCTTTTCCGCTTCCGAAGAGACGCACGGGCAGACTGCCGTCGGACTGTAAGGCCATCCAGGGCTCGCATACCTTGTCAATCAGCAGACCGCCCAGCAGATATCCCACCGGGATGGTGAAAAACTGGAGGGTGTTGCGGGCGGAGTAGACGCGGCCCTGCATCTCCACCGGGATATGGGTTCGAAACAGCACATCCATGTTGGCGTTCATGGCCGGGATAGTTAACCAGCCAAGAATGGCTCCCAGGCACCAGACAGGAAGACTTCTTCCGAAAGCCAGCAAAAGATTTTCCGTACTCATGGAAAATAACAGGGCGTTGCAGATGACCCGGACGCGGCTTTTGGGCGGCGGGCAGAAGGAAATCAGAATACTGCCGGCTACATTGGCCAGGCCCGCGCAAGTATTCACAAGTCCAAGGGCGGTCTGGCTGCCGCCCTCTCTCGACAGCAGCATGGCGGGAAGCGCCGCATTGTACATGGAGGCTGTTAAATTGATGGCGGCCAGAAAGAGTATCATATCCAGAATCCCCCGGTGATCCCGCAGAAATCGAAGACCTGATTTTGCGGCCTTCCAGACGGATTCCTGCGCCGCCTCTTTTGTCCTGATCTGCGGAATTTTGATAAAACATGCCAGTGTCACAAAGGCGGTGGCAAAGGTGGCAAGATCAAACAGGATCACCGCGTCGAGACCGGCAAAAGCCAGGACCGCCGATGCGATAACCGGAGTCAAAATCGTCACCAGGGAGTTGGAGAAGGCCCGCATTCCGCTGACTTTCTGGTACTGCTCCTTCGGTGCAATCAGACTCACCGACACATCTGAGGCCGGCTGCTGGATGGTGTTCATCAGGCCGTTTAATCCGTTGAGGATGTAAAGATGCCAGATCTCCAAATTCCCGGTCTTTAACAGCAGGAGCACGCCCACGGTACAGGCGGCCGCAAAACTGTCACAGGCCAGCATTGTGTACTTCTTATTCCACCGGTCGCTTAAGGCGCCGGCAAAGATACTCAAGATCACATAGGGCGCGTAGGAACAGATGGATAATAATGCGGTTGTCAGTGCGGAACCTTTCTGCTCATAAGACCAGATAATCAGTGCAAAACTGGTCATGGAACTGCCCAGACTGGAAAATGCCTGGGTGGACCACAGAAGTAAAAAGGTGTGAAGTCCCTGGAAGGGATTTTGTTTTGATGATTTTTTGTAGTTCATATTGACTTTGCTCCTTTTTCAAATGGAATTGTTTTGATTCAGCGATTTGAAAGGCAAAGTCTTTTGCGGACGGAGAAACGTTATCTGGTACGATTTCCGGTTTTCTCCTCCATGCAGTCCCCGTCCGTTAGAAGACCTTGCATGGAGTGATGTCAATACAGAGCTGCATTGTTCTAATCTCCTTTCTGTCATATGATTCTTTTATTCTATTCTAATTGTCATTCCCACCCCAACCTCGGCCACCGGCAGTTTTTCCATCAGTTTGGCCTTGACCTGGAGGGAAACACAATGGCAGGGGTATAGACGGCGGATGTTGCAGGATTCCAGGTATTGGATTGTGTTTTTCACACGACTGTCGTAATCAAAGAGATGAAAGCCGCCTAAGACTCCAAGAATTCTCGGTTCGTTACAGACCTTTTTTGCGTAGTCTATGATATTGCAGATTCCGCTGTGGGAACAGCCGGTGATGATGAAAATGCCGTCGGTATTCTGATAGACCAGGGCAGAATCATCTAACAACCGGTCGGGCTCCCACTGACCTGATCTGAGCTGGTTTCCAATCGGCGCCGGATTCTCAAAATCATTTATCCTGGGAATTTCACCGAGGAATGTGAGATTTTCCTGGATTTGATATGGTTTGCTGCACGGATGGTAAAGCAGACGGCCGGAAAGTATTTCCGCTGTCAATGGGGCGCCAATGGATTCTGCTCCATCATATTTCGGTAAAAAACAGTCCGGATGGGCCAGGAGTTCTGTGTGAGACAGATCTAAGGCATCGCAAAGATACCGCAGTCCGCCGGAGTGGTCATTGTGGCCGTGGGATAACACGATATGGGTCAGCCTATCCAAAGGGATCTGCATGTTCTTTGCATTTTTTAACAGAATATCGGAATATCCCGTGTCAAATAAAAGGCGGGTTTTCCCTGTCTCTATGTAGTAGCTCACGGCCGGCTCACCGTAGTAGTATTGATCGATATAAGTATGGTTGTCTACCAGTACGTTTAACTGCATGATTTGCGCTCCTACTCTGTTTCCTGATCCAGGAAACGAACCATCTGGATCTCGTCCCGGTAGGTGCCGTCTTTTAATTTACAGGCTCTTGGCAATATGCCTACCTGCTGAAACCCCATGTTTTCATATAGATGTTTCGCTCTTTTGTTGTCGGCAAATACTTCCAGCTCCAGCTGTTCAAATCCGGTGTGTTTGGCTTGTTCAATGACTTCCAAAAGCATGAGGGTGCCCAGTCCCAGGCCGCAGACATGTTCCCGGATCGATATGCCGAAACCGCCGCGGTGGCGGAGTTTGATGAAATCCTGAATCTTCAGAACTCCGGCATTTCCAACCAGCTGGCCGTCTAAAAAGGCGGCAATCATAAAATTGTCCTCATCTTCATTCAGTTTTCTTAAAAATTCTTTTTCTTCTTCCACCGTGATGACAATTTCTTCCGGGTAACGGGCCATGAAATACGTCTCGCCGGATGTGATGCTAAAATGCTGAATGACAGCCTCGGCATCTGCGGTATCCGGGCTTCTCAGGATTACTTTCCGGCCATTTTTAAGGGTGACTTCTTTTTCTTTGATTCTCATCGCATACTCCTCCCTTTTTAATAGTTCCATTCTAACTTGCGTAAATACTGAAGTCCGACATTTTCCCGCCATTGAACAGGGTATTCCACTTCTCCTGGTCCAGGCCCCAGTGGGAATCAGGTCCGCATCGTTTTTGATAGAGTGTTTCGGGATCGTAATCGTGTTCGGTGTACTCTTCCCGAATCTGCCACTCGCCATCTTTTAAGATCTCATCCTTCCAGAACCAGGTTTCCGTGCCGTCTTCCTCAATTTTCAAGGATTCCGTCAGGCATTCTGTCATGGTAAATACATTGTCCTGGCAGGTGTAGACCGCCCAGCTGTGGGATGCCGCCCAGTTCCGCCACTGGCTCCGCACGATGTGGGCATCGCTGTCGACAGCGGGGTTGGCGATATCGGTGAAGCTGGGGCAGTGGGTGAATGTGTTGTTCCCGGCAAGGTAAGATTTGTAGGCAACCAATCCCTGATTGCCAAAATGTCCCAGGCAGAGAAGGATATCGTTGACGCCGTCAAAATTGACGTCGTATTCCAATACCAGTTCCGAAGCGGGAGGAAAGGCGTTCCCATGCTCATCCTCTTCAATTCGTAAAACTGTCACCATCTGTTCCCCATCCAGGACGAACACCTCCCAGTACATGCCTGCATCATCCTCCGGACGGTCGTCCTGGATAAAACGGCAGACCGCATAAGAGTAATCGTTCCCGGCTGACTCGCCGTATTCGGCCACGGCATACCCGTCTTTTACATTGATGTGGGAAAGCAGTTCCTGACTGCCGGAGGGCTGCGGGGAAGTCTCCTCGTTTGTGGTGAACTCTTCCGGGGCAGGGTTCTGCTCTGGTTGTGTGCTGGCAGGCGTCTGCTCTGGTTGAACTGCTTTGCTGTGGCAGCCGGCGGACAGGGTGCACAGAACAAGCATTAATAGTATTTTTCTCAAATCTAATCTCATACTTTTAATCTTCTCTTTATTTTTCACGGTACTTCTTCTCGATCACCGTCACATAAATTACCATCGCGGCAATCGCTTCCGCCATCATTCCCAAGATGGAAAAGATAATCAAGGCTGAGTTCTGTCCGCTTAGCAAGGGGGTCCCCAGCAGGATGAAAACAATTCCGTATACCAGCCATAATTTGCCGACGGCACGATTATAGGCCGGTACATCCTTAACTGGAAATGTCTCGGCGTTGGCCCAGAATCCGAAAGGGACTTCTTTTTTTGAAAGGTAAGAATAGATGCCGAGGCCTATCAAAGCAACGCCTATGATCGCCCATATGATGAATCCAACCAGCATATGCAGTTCTCCTTTTTAGATCGATGAACGGGGAAGGTTGTGCCACTTTTTTTCCTATTTAATGGCAGGAGTGTTCCCCGCAGTCATGTTGTCCACAGCTTCCGCCATGATGCTCATGCTCCTGATCACCGTGATGGCTGCACATAACATCCGCATCATAAGCCAGACTGCCGGCCAGCAGCATAGCGACCGCTTCATCCGCATTGCCGGACACGCCTCCGTATAGCTGGATACCGGCTTCTGCCAGCGCCTGCTTGGCACCGCCGCCGATTCCTCCACAGATTAACGTATCGACGCCTGCCTCATTCAAAAAGCCGGCCAAGGCACCGTGGCCGCTTCCGTTGGTATCGACGATTTGAGATGTTTTCACTGCTCCGTTTTCAATCTCATAAAGTTTAAACTGCCCGGTATGGCCAAAATGCTGAAATACCTGTCCATTTTCATAAGTTACTGCTATTTTCATTTCATTTTTCTCCTTTTGATTCTCTTGTTTTGTTTTCTTCCCGCATCAGGATATTGCCATCATCGCCGCCATTTTCGCGTGGATCTGAGTGGTGTCAAATACTGGCAGCGGGGTGTCTTCCTGCCGGATCAGGAGACCGATCTCCGTACAGCCAAGAATGACTCCCTGGGCGCCGTCAGCCGCCAGCTGGGCTATGATGGAGAGATATTTTTGTTTTGAGGCATCGGAAACCGTGCCAAGGCACAACTCGTTGTAAATGACATCGTTTACCAGTTCGATTCCCTGGGCATCTGGAATCAAGACATCGATTCCTGCGGCCGTCAGTTTTTCTTTGTAGAAATCCTGGGTCATGGTGTATTTGGTTCCTAGAAGTGCCACTTTTTGGATGTTATTCCGGAGCAGCTGGGAAGCGGTGGCTTCCGCAATATGGATGATGGGAATCTGAATCTGCTGCTGTATCTGTGGGGCAACCTTGTGCATCGTATTGGTGCAGATGATGATAAAACTGGCTCCAGCCTTTTCCAGACTGCGGGCCGCCTCTGCCAAAATCTCCCCGCTTTTATCCCAGTCTCCATCCGCCTGGCACTGCTCGATCTCTGCAAAATCAACACTGTATAAAATTATTTTAGCCGAGTGAAAGCCGCCTAATTCTTTCTTAATAAATTCATTGATCATTTGATAATAAGTGACAGTACTCTCCCAGCTCATGCCGCCAATCATTCCGATTGTTTTCATTTCTAACTCCTCCCTGCCTTGTTTTTACTTATTTATTGATAATCGGTGAAATAACCGGTTTTCCCTCTCTGTCAAGCAGTGGTGTTAAACCTCCTGCATAGCCGCTTACATGGAAAACGTAGTTGACTCCGGTTTCTCGGTCTACCCATATTTCCGTTACGTTCATTGTTCCCTGGGAATATGTCTTTTCAAATCTGTCGCTGGCTTTTGCCATTTTCATTTCCTCCATCTTGATTTTTATTTGTTTTCAATTTCTTTTTGTGGGCAGTGATAATGGTATAGCTGTACGCATTTACCGTGATGATACAGTCTGCGATCTCCACATACCAGTTTTTTCCTTCCCGATTGATCACTGCATTCGGATGTTTGATCTGCTCCCTGCACCAGGCGACGGCATCCTCGCAGTTTAAAGATAGGTTTCTCTTAATCCGCACCACGCCCAGCTGTGTTGTATGCAGGTCCTCCAAATGATTCAGCAATTCCTGTTGATTGCAGCCGCTCATAGAACCTCCCTTTTACTGTAAAATCCTCTGGATATTTTCTTTCATCCGCTCCGACAGCTGTGTATACTGTTCCAGTTCTTCTTCCTGGAAGCCGGCAAACCGGGCCTGATTGTAATCCATCTCCGCTACGTCCAAATCTTCCAGCAGAGAGCCGGCCGCGGGCAGAATCAGTACCCGGATCTGACGTTCGGTTCCTTTCTTTCCCCGGACTTCCTCCACCTTAATCAGTCCTTTGGCTGTCATTTTCTGCATGGACGCCGACAGCAGTGTCCTGGGCATTCCCATAATATCAGCCAGCTTTCTGCGGTTGAACAGGTGTCCCGGCTGGTTTTGCTGGTCTGTCTTAGAGGAGGATGCCGTCTGGCCAGACTGCCTTGACCGGTTAAACTGGTTAAAATATAACAGCAGGCTGACTTCCGGCAGTGTTAAATCGTGCTTGATCGCCGCCGGTTCCAAGTAGCGTTCCAGCAGTTTCCTGGACCGGTAGGCTTCCATAATGATTCCATCCTCCAAAATAGCATCAATACAGACGCCGCTCCGCTCGGCTCCCAGTTTTTTGCTGCCCGGAAGAATGGCCGGCAAAACGATGCCGTCCCCTGCGGAGTCCAGCAAAAACCGGTAAACCTGGAGGCGGTTTTTCTCATAGTCCTCCTCATCCAGCACATGCTTGTAAAAATTATTGTAATATTCGAAGACCATAAGTTTCATTTTCACCGTCTTGGAAATACTCATCCCCTGTGTCACCAGTGAACCTTTCCGCTTCAGATAATAATAAACAGGGGTGCGAAGAGCATAGAAACTTTTGGCATGGCGGATATATTCCAGATTAAACATGAAATCCTCGCACCAGCTGATCTCCACATCCATGCGCAGGTGAAACTGCTCCACGATATCCCGGCGGTATAATTTGTTCCAGAGGACGCCGTAGTAAAAATCAGAAGGATTTTCCATCATACAGGCGGCAAATGCCTCCTGGTCCATGACATCGTCCTCCTCGATATCTCCCTTGTGGGAAACCCGGTCCCCCGCCACCCGGTAAAAATCAGTGATAACCATATCACAGTGATGCTCTGTCGCGGCCCGCACCATCAGTTTGGTGGCATCCTTCGTCAGCCAGTCATCACTGTCCACAAACTGAAGATAGGTCCCCTTTGCGTGATTGATGGCCATATTTCTGGTATCGGAAACTCCGGAATTGGTCTTGTGGATGACATAGACCCGCTTATCCTTCGCGGCATATTCATCACAGATTTTCCCCGAGGTATCCGTACTCCCGTCATTGACCAAAAGAAGCTCGAAATCTCTGTATTCCTGCCCCAAAATGCTGTCTACACAGCGTTCGATATAATCTTTTGCATTATACACCGGTACGATAATGCTGACTGCTGGATTCATTCTTCTTCTCCTTATTTAAAAAACAGAGTCCCGCTGCTCATGCAGGGCTCTGTGTCACTTCTCTACCTTTGTTACAATTTCGACTGAATGAAATTCAGAATATCCTTACGCTTCAAAACGGACAACTTGTATGCCTTTCCGTCCTTCATTTTCACCTTGATTCCTGTCGGAAGGAACTGTACAAATGGACCCACATTACACAGACTCACCGATTCAATCTCCGTATAAGTGATATCCAGTGCCACGGCAAATCCGCCGCGGAAGATCATCCGCTCGTTGGTAAACCAGTATTTACCCGACTTCTGGCTGTAAAGTCCAAGGTTCTTTTCCCAGTAATCCCCTCTCACCTCTTTTTCAACTGCTTCTCCATCATGTAATTCAAATAAATCCGCCATGATCTTATCCCCTTAGTATGTAGTTGATAGAAACGAATTTATTATACTACAAATAGTCTGAAAAAGGAAGAGAGAATCCTGTCACAGTTTTTTGGAATTGTAGGTTTACAATACATGTGTTACAACTGAATAATTAAAAAGCAGAGAAGCTG
>JAWZDV010000038.1:0-42193 GCA_034142505.1 Bacteroides thetaiotaomicron | reverse complement strand
ACGGGTTAATCCCCACCGTACCTATCCTTTTTGTGCTCTTGTCTATAATAGTGAACTTTTCCTCCCCGAAGAATTCAAAAATCCCCTTCTCATTGACCTGGCGGTACAGCTCGCTGCCCTTTCGAAAGCCGTGATCATATAAATATTTCACATAGCTGGAAACCTCCGGCGCCGTGGTTTTATTCGCCGGCAGGCCAAAATAATCCTCCCCCATCTCCAGACTGATCACATCCGGCGGCTCATGCTCATCCACAATATCCTCATAATCATATCCCCGCTCAATCTCCGATTTCCAGAAATGCTGTTTTCCCACGACAGCCGTGTAATAACCGCCGTCTCTCAGAAGCTTCATAAACGTCGTCTCCGTCTCCGGCAGCGCCGTCATATACCCCGGCGCCCCGCACTGGGAGGGATACCGCCCCGTAAAAATTGCGGCCCTGGCCGGAATGCAGGAGGGATTGGTGGTATAAGCTCTTGTAAAATCAACACTGTCCTTATGAAGTTCATCTAAATTCGGTGTTATCACCTCCGGATTTCGGAAACCAGCCGCGTCCCAGCGCTGTTCATCCGTCATAATCAATACTATATTCGGTCTATGGTTCACGTTTTGCTTCTCCTCTTTTCTCCGTTACATCCAGATGCACATGGTAGGGATAGCGGACCGTAACGGTGGTTCCCACTCCCTCCTCACTCTCAATGGCCAGCCCGCCCTCGTCTCCATAATAAAGCTGAATCCTGTCATGGATATTTTTCAGTCCCACGCCTCCCATATCACTTCCGGTATTCGCTCCCGCCGGTAATTCCAGGCTTTCCCGAATCTCTTTCAGACGCCCGGCCGGAATGCCCACGCCATCGTCACTTACTAAAACCAGAATATCGCCGTCCACCCGTTTGACACTGACCCTGATCTCCTTCCCTTTCCTGCCCCGGCCCACTCCGTGGGAAATGCAGTTTTCCACCAACGGCTGCAAACAGACCTTGATCATCTGCTCCGTCAGCAGTTCCTCCGGCACATCCACCGTACAGACTATGTTCCCTCCGTACCGGGCATTGATAATCTTCATATAATTCTGCAGATTGGCAAGCTCATCCTGAACCGTCACGATCAGATTGCTGGTATGAGTCGCATACCGGAACACTCCGGACAGGGCCACAATCACGTCTCCCACCTCATAAGCCTCATAAATGTCTGCCATACTTTTAATCATATCCAGGGTATTGTACAGGAAATGAGGATTGATCTGGGCTTGAAGGGCCGCGATCGCTGTCTCATTTTCCTTCAGCTGGATTGTGTAGACCTGGTTCACCAGACGGTCGATTTCCTCCGCCATATCGTTAAACGCCTGTCCCACATCCCCCAGCTCATCCTTTGTTTCCACCGGCACGCGCACCTTGAAATCACCATTTCTGACACAGACCAGTTTATTGTGAAGGCTGATGATGGGGGACACAATGGTCTTTGCAAATATCATGGAAACCACCAGAATCACCACAGTGCTCAGAAGAATGACCGTCTCCGTCAGCCGGTCCAGTTCCTGGACATTGGCATGGATTTTTTCCATTTCATCATAAAATGTGACAGTAATTCCTAAATTGTCAATCTCATAGCTCCATCTCAGCCAGTCGTTCCCATCCGGCGCGGCTCCGGAATAATTGCTGTACAGGACAAGTCCCGGCGAAGTCTCCACCCGGACCCTGGTCTGAATCACTTCCTCCAGGCTTCCAAAGATTTCCCCCAGCTTTTCCTCATCAAACATAATATATAAGTATCCCAGTTCCTGTGTGGACACGTCGATATCATCAATCCTGCGTATGTAAACCAGCTTGTGTTCCGGCAGATTCTCGATCATAGAGGCAGGAAAAAGGCTATGATTTTTATAGGTGTTCAGCACGACCGGTTTCATTTTCGCAAAATCCACCGGCGCACCTTCCCAGGTGGAGTTCATGATATCAAAACTGGTTCCGTCCTTCTTTACAAAAGTAACCTGGTCTACCTGGTCCATATTTTTGTACAAATCCAGATTGACCCGCACCAATTTTTCCAATGCGGCCCTGGCATTATACAGGCTCAGTGTATCCTCCGGAGCCTTTAATATCGTCTGGGTGCTGCTGCTGAAAAACAGGTTGGAAATATACTCAATTTTTATCAAAAAGTCCTCCAGGCGGATTCCCGCATTTTCCTCCACCAGACGGTTCATGCGGACTGCATCCTGCTCAATTCTCCTGGAGTACCTGGAATTGATGTAAAAATAGACAGCGCACAGCGGCACCAGGGAAACCACCAAAAACCCGATGAGGATTTTCCGGCATATCCGGCTTGTAAACCACTTCCTCATCAGCCCTCTCCCCCTCTGCATAATATTCTGTACTCCGACGGCTTCATCCCCACGACCGAGAGAAACACCCTGCTGAAATATTTAGAATCGTGAAAGCCCACCTGGCTGCTGATTTTGGAAACCGGCAGCTCCGTGTGCTCCAGCAGAGACTTCGCCTGCTCAATTCTCACCCCCGATAGATAATCCACAAAATTAACACCTGTTTCATCTTTAAACTTCTTGCTGAAATAGCTGGAATTAATATCGAATTCATCCGCAATAAGTCCCAGGCTTAAATTGGACGCATACTGTTCCCGTATGATTTTCTGAACCTTCAAAACAATTTCACTGACTGTCATGGGCCCGGCTTCCCTTAGACAATCCACCACCTTCAGACTGTATTCCAGGAATTTCCGGCAGATGGGCCGGATGCTGTAAAATTTTCTGATCTGAACACAGAATTCGTACCCCTCATCGATCAGCTCCAGCACCGCCAGGTCCTTGCTATGCTTATAACTCTCGGTCAGAAGCTCCAGAATCTCTCCCGTCAGAATAAAATAAAAATTCAGACAGCTTGTGGTATCGCAGGGCGGTTTTAGAAAGATCTCCTCCTGGGCGCAGGCGCACTCCGCAACTCTTTTTTTGTCCCGGGATTCTATGGCGGCCAGACATGCGCTTTTCATCTCCGATTCCAGGATACAAGAAGAGGGGACCGGCTCATCCTTCATCCTCATCAGGATGTGGCCGGCGGCTTCTTTGGCCGCCTCCCCAATCTCCATAAAGTCCTTCCTCGGGACGCTGATTCCCCATGAATACCCGCTTAAAATCTGTAATAACACACTGCTATCCACATAATATCCGGCCGGTTTCCCGATTCCGGCCACCAGAAATCCCCACGTATGGGCATCCCGCCGGACCAGAAACACATGCCGGCTCCGGCAGGCCGTCTCCAATTTCTCCTGGAGATGTTCCTTTGCAATCATGGAGGTCTCCAGACTGGCATTCTGGATGATTCCTACGGCATAATACTGCCCCTTCAGTCCCTGCTCCCCAAATATCTCCTCCAGCTGATTCTTCAAAGAATCCTTTGGTTGGCGAAGCAGCAGCTCCAGCAGGATATTTTCCACCATGGCATGGTACCCTGACCGGGCCTCCTCCTGCTGCCGGCGTTCCTGGTTTAAGCTGTCTATCGCTTTCTCCAGCGCCCCGAACACGGCCTCCCGTTCCAGAGGCTTTAATAAATACGTCAAAACTTCCAGCTCAATCGCCTGTCTGGCATATTCAAATTCATCATAGCCGGAGATAACAATGGTCTTCGGCGCCTGCCTTCCCGTTTCCCGTACCTGCCGTATCAGTTCCAGTCCGGTGAGAACCGGCATATGGATATCCGTGATCAGAATGTCCACCGTTCCGGATTTCAGCACCCGAAGCGCTTCCTCCCCGTCCTGGCACACCCCGGTGATTTCCACCTCAAAAGGACTTTTCTCCAAAACCGTCTGCAGCCATCTGCCCACCCAGTATTCATCATCTACAATCAAAATGTTATACATATGTTTCTCCTATATCCAGATATAGAATCATTATAAAGCGGGACAGCGCTGATGTCCACAACCGCCGGCTTCCGTTACCGGACGCCACAAGCCGCCCCACTCCGATTTCTTGGAGTGGCAGCGGCTTACACCTGGCTACTTCAGTTTCAAATTATTCTGTACCTGGGTATTTAAGTCTGCGACCACGTCCGCCACCGGAGCGCCGCCTGCAATATTGGCTGTAAATGTTTTGGCATCCGGCCACGGATTCACCACAGAACTGTCAAATGCCGAATCCACCCAGGGAAGCATGCGCTCTGCTGCCAGCCGCTCTGCCGCGGGAGCCACGATATCATTTTCCGTACTGGTTCCGTCTGTCCGCGGATTGAAGCTGCTCTGGCTTGCCACATACGCATTCATACTGTCCACACCGGTAAAGTACTCCACAAATTTTCTCGCCGCCTCTTTTTTCTCACTGGCGCTATTGATACATACACGGACTCCGGCATTGATTAAAATCAAGGAGTCCTCATCCTGCACCGGAATACCGCCGAAGGTAACGTTCATATCAGGCGCCGCTTTTTGGATACCGGACACAAACCAGTTCCCACCCGGCATAAATCCTGCTTCACCTTTGGCAAATTCTGCAATATCGTCCTGGCCCGCCGCATATACCAGCGCTTTGCCGCCGTCTAAGTATCCTTTGGAAATCAATTCCTGCACCAGGGTAAAGCCGGGCTCCATCACCTGGCCAAACTCCAGTTCCCCTTTGTTCATCTTGTCAATCTGCTCCAATTTATCCGGCGCCTGGTAAACCGCGTCCAGACTCTTTGCCAGGGAAAGCACTCCCACACCGGTTCCGTCCTTTGCACCCGCAACAATAGGCGTTTTTCCTGCTTTCTTTAACGCTTCGCAGGCAGTCAGAAACTCTCCGTAATTGGAAGGAACCTGTTCAATTCCCACCTCCTTCAGCAGATCGGTATTGGTATAAAGGCCAAATACGGCCACCTCCATGCCAAGTCCCGGCACCACATCGTTGATGGTCAGCAGATCCTTCACCAGCGGACTGTATTTTTCCACCACCGGCAGATCTGCCAGATTCTCGGTGTAACCAGCTTCCTGCAGTCTTGGAAGATAGTCCGGATTGGCAAAGAACACATCATCCCCCTGTCCGGAAGCCAGCCTGGCTGTCAGAACATCCTGGTAACCGCCGGCGTTGCTGATTCCCTCATAAACTACCTTGATATCAGGATTTTCCGCATTGAATTTCTCAATCAGCTCCGGAATCGCGCCCTCCTCGGCACCGGTTTTAAATCCAAATACCTTTAACTCCACCGCGCCCTCCGCTGGGGCCTTTGTCTCCTCGTTCGCCTCTGTTTCCGCCTTCGTCTGGGCGGTGGCCGCCGTTGTCTGGGCCGCCGGCTCCTCTGTCTTTTGGCATCCCGCCAGGGACGTCACCGCCATACCGGCAGCCAGCAGCATTGCTAAGTTCTTTTTCATGTTTTTTCCTCCTTTTATCATATATCATGTTTCTTGGTTCCCAAAAACTACCCTTTCACCGATCCGCTCAGCATCCCAGATATAATCTGTTTCTGTAAGATAAAATAGACAATCATGAGCGGCAGTATCACCAGCGTTGTGGCTGCAAACAGGATATTCCACTGAATGGATAAATCTCCTTTAAAGAAAAATACGGTAAGCGGCAGCGTCCTGGAGTTTTTCCCCTGAAGCAGCAGCAGCGGATACATAAAATTATTCCATACGCGCAGCGCGATCACGATGAGCAGCGTCACCATCGGTGGTTTTAACAGCGGGATCACGATAGTCAGGAACGTCTTCATTGGGCCGGCTCCATCTATAAACGCCGCCTCCTCAAGGGTAACCGGAACCGTATTCACAAAACCGCTGAAGAAAAATACGCCATAGGCCGCATTGGCTCCAATAAACGCCAGTATCAGCCCGGACAAGGTATTATCCACACCAAGCTTCTGCATCCACAGCACCAATGGCACCATGGCTACCTGCTGGGGCAGCGCCAGTCCGATGAGGAATAAAACGTTCAGCGCCAGAAAAAACTGTTTTCCTCTTCTCACCCGGGTAATGGCGTAAGCGCCGCAGGCTCCAAAAAACGTGGTGAGAAGCGCACTGCCGGCCGTCAGAACCGTGGAATTGAACAGGGCTCTCCAATATCCCATCCCATCCATGGCCGTCTTATAATTTCCAAATGCAAAGCTTGTCTTCAGACTCAGAGGCTCCCCGGCCAGCAGCGCCTCGTCCTTTAAAGAGACGATGATCATCATGATGACTGGATAAAACATCAGCACACAGATGGCAATCATCAGAACTTCGAACAGGGAGCCAAACACCTTCCTTTTTACCGTCATCCGTAAATCGCCTCCTCCCGTTTCTTTAACCGTCCAATCAGCACCTGACCAAACAGGATAATGACAATGGCCAGTATTACCGTCTGGGCCGACGCGTAACCGTGAAGTCCCCGGTTCATGTTGGCAACCACCGCCGTTCCCACTGTCTCCGTGGAATTTAACGGACCGCCTCCCGTCATGGCGTAGACAATATCAAACACCTTTAAGGACTGGGTAAATGCCAGCGTCACGTTGATCGTGGTGGCCGGAGCCAGCATTGGCAGAATAATGGTCTTAAACTTCTGCCAGGAATTCGCACCGTCGATGGACGCCGCCTCCAGCACATCGTCGGAGATACTCTGTAAATTGGACATGTAGATGGTGGCTGAGTATCCAATCCACATCCACACGTGGGCAATTACCGTACACAAAAGCGCTGTGCTTGTGTTGCCCAGCCAGATAATATCCGTCCCAAGCAGTTTGTTTAACAGGCCGTCCGGCATATAGATAAACTGCCAGATAAAGGCGACCACAACAGGCGACAGCATACACGGGGCAAACAGCAGCGACCGCAGCATATTTCTGGATTTCAGTTTGGTATTCAGGGCCATTGCAAACATAATGGCAAACACGTTTTGGAAAATCGTGGCCCACAGTGCAAACCAAAATGTATTAATCATGGCTTTTTTAAAGACTTTATCATGGAAAAGCACCTCATAATTATTCAACCCCATCCACTTGAAGTTTAAATTGACTCCATTAAAATTGGTAAAACTGAAAAACATGCTGGAAACCACAGGAATCACAAAAAACAGCAGATACACTGCCAGGATCGGCGCAATCAGAACCAGGTAGAAATAGAAATTGTGATAAGTCAGTCTTTTTTTCTTCAACATTCCATTCTCCTCTCCACTCGCTTGTTTCTATATTCCTATTATAAAAAAAGGCGGCCCGGTCTGATAGTCTATTATTTTTTGATTGAGGGGGATTATTTATCGTTCTGCTGCACAAAAAAAGCGATAGACGTTCACCGCTGCCGTCTACCGCAATTTTTATCTCATTTTATTGATTGGAAGGACCGTTTTTTTCTTCCTGCTTTCTGGCTCTCACCATCTGTTTCACCGGCTTACCGGGATTTCCGTTCCGTTTTTTCTTCAGCCGCTCATTCACATCCTGCCGGAGCAGGGAATAGAGTACGGAGCACAGCGGGATAAACACCAGCATACCCACCACGCCGAAGGCGCTGCCGCCCAGGGTCACGGCTACCAGAACCCAGATAGATGGAAGTCCCACAGAATTGCCCACCACATGGGGGTAAATCAAATTTCCCTCCACCTGCTGCAACACCAGGAAAATGGCAACGAAGCTCAATGCACTGACCGGATTGATCATCAGCATCAGGAAAGCTCCCACCACGCAGCCGATAAAGGCTCCGAAGATGGGGATCAGGGCTGTGAAGGCGATTAACACGCCAATCAGCAGCGCATAAGGCATCCGGAGGATGCTCAAGGTGAGGAAGAACATCATGCCGAGAATCACCGCCTCCAGGCACTGGCCTGCCAGGAAGTTGGAGAAGGTCTTCTCCGCAAGTGTTGCAATCTCCATACATTTTTTGAAGATTCCCTCCGGCATAAACGCCCTCATCAGTTTTTGGAACTGTCTCGCTAAATTTTCCTTCTGAAGAAGAATATAAATGGAGAAAATAAACCCGATCCCAAAGTTCACCACCCCGTTGGCGATGGAAAATGCCGCCGACAGCGTACCGCTTAACACCGTTCCCGCGCCGGTTGACAAAAAGCTTAAGACATCCTCCATGGTCTGTTTCCAGTCGATCTCGATACTGTTGATGTAATCCACAATCTCCGGATACTGGATAAACAGCTGCTCCGCCTGATCCTTCCCTTCATTGATAAAGGCCGGGATACTGCTCTGCAGTACCATCAGGGTCCGCACCAGCTCCGGAAGCACCACAAACATCACAAGCCCCAGCACGCCGGCCACCAGAAGAATGGTCAGACATAGACTGACGGGACGTTTCAGTCTGCTCTTTTTCTTCCCCGTCATAATCTGTTTTTCAATGCTTCTCATGGGCACATTTAAGATAAATGCAATGGCGGCCCCCAGCAGAAATGGGGAAATCATGCCCAGAAGCCTTCCGGCCAGCAGAAGCACCCGCTGGTAATTCACCCCCACGATCACCGCCACTACCGTAAACAGAATCAGGTTCCTGATTTTATTCATCGTCTCTTTGTTTAATTCCATCGTTTCTCTTTCCTATCCCCTTTCCCGGCAGGCACGTTCCACTTCCTGCCATGTGGTTTCCCAGGTCCCCTGGGCCATCAGCGCGCTTCCGCCGCCTTTTCCATGTAAGATTCCATTCAGTTCCCGGCTGAGCTGCCGCATATCTTCCACGGCGCTGCCGAGAGCGTACGAAATCCGGCCGTCCTCCCCGGAACACACCAGCACCACCGCCCCCTTTTTCTGCTCGTAAAGCAGAGTGCAGTAATTGCGGAGCAGTACCGGTGTCAGCTGTTCCTCATATAAATACAAAAATCCGTCTGTCTCCGGCAGCTGGTCCGCTTTTGCCTGAAACAGCTGCTGGTACAGCCAGTTGATCTTGTACTCCTTGTCGGCATTGTCCTGTTTCATCCGCGCCACGGCGTCCACGATGGTCTCCGGCTTGGCCGACAGCAGGTTGGAGATCTTTGTCACCTGGGACTGCTTTCTCTCATAATCCTCCAGGGCGCGCATCCCGCACAGCATGGTTAAGCGGACGCCTCCCTTGTAGTTGATCATCCCAAGGACCTTAATCAGGCCGATCTCCCCGGTTCTCTCCACATGGGTGCCGCAGCAGGCGCAGATATCGCCTCCCGGGATCTCCACGATGCGGACCTGGCCGGTCAGCTCCTTTTTGCTTCGATAATCCATCTTATGTAATTCTTCCCCGTCTGGATAAAGCTGGTTCACCGGAAGATTCTCATAAACCAGGGCATTGGCCTCCCGCTCCACTTCTTCGATCTGCTCCATGGTAAGCGGGCCGTTAAAATCCACGGTGACTTCCCTCTCCCCCATGTGAAAGCCTACATTGTCATAACCGTAATGACGGTGAACCAGGCCGGACAGCAAATGCTCTCCCGAATGCTGCTGCATATTGGAATACCGCCGGTCCCAGTCAATCTCACCGGCCACGCGGCTGCCGATCTCCAAGGGCCCGTCCGTATAATGAAGAATCTCTCCCTGTTTTTCATGAACCTCCAGAACTCTCCTGCCGCCAAGCATCCCGGTATCCGACGGCTGGCCGCCGCCTTCGGGGTAGAAGCCGGTCTGGTCCAAGATGACCTCATAGGTTCCAGCTCCCTGTTTTCCCGGCCTGCAGTCCACTACCACCGCGTCAAAGGACTTCACATAAGGAGTTCTATAATATAATTTTTCCATGATTTCCCACCTTTATTCTGCTAAATGACTATATTATACACAATGATACCACAGATTGCCCGAAATTAATTATAAAATCTTTGAAAATATTTGGAAACAGTGGCAAGCTACGACACATATGATGGAGTGTAAAGAAAATTATTGGAGGAACTAACATGAGTGATTTAGCGGCAACAAACTGTGGTTGTGGATGCGATTGCCAGACAGGAGGAGGATGCAACATTATTTTCCTTATCCTCATCTTATGCTGCTGTGGCGGCTGGGGCAATAGTGGTTGTGGATGCAACAGCGGATGTGGCGGAAACAACGGATTTGACTGTATCTGGATCATCCTGCTGTTATGCTGCTGTGGCGGCGGCGGATTCGGCGGCGGATGTGGATGCTGCTAGTACCTAGTACCTAAAAAGATGGGATATGGCCCCCGGGGCCATACCCCATCTTTTTTCATGTGAGGGGGGGCCGCCCGGGGAGAACTCCCCGGGCGGCCCCGGCTTCTTATCTCTGATACGGTTTCTTTTCCGGCTGGAGCCGGTTCTTCTTCACCGGCTCCTCTCTCTGCGGCTCCCGCCTTCCTTTTCTCCTCAGACATTCCTCATCTATCTCATAAACGGCGTTGCCGTCAATTACCAAACGACTATACATGTCAACTAACCTCCTGTCTCTATTATACTATGCATCAGGCATGATTCTTTTGAATGGCGCATATATTGGGAACAAGAAAAGCCAAAGGTACATAATTATGAATGAGGAACAGGATTTAAAGTTAACGGATCTCGATTATCTGACCGGCAACCATCATCTCCAGATGATGAAAGCGGCCCTGCCTTATATGGAAGTCCCGGAGCAGAGAATGCTCTCTGTGTTTGTGAAAATCAATGAACTGCAGAGAACGATCTCCCTATTTCGGGATGAGGAGGTGGCCACAATGGGAATCTGTTCCCTGGACCACCAGGATAAGAGGTCGCCTCTGGATATGCTGAAGGCCATCAAGCCCTACGCCTCCAGCGCGGAGCAGGACATGATCGAGCTGGTCAGCAGTCTTCTCCAGGGAGGGCGGACATCCATGGCCAATATGTTTCAGAACTTTACCGGATTTAGCGGCGGGGATTTATTTTCCATGGCCCAGCTCTTTGGCCAGCACGGACAGACACAGCCTGGGATGACAAATCCGGATATGCAGGCTGCCAACATCCCGGAATCCGAAATCCCGGATACTGAGATCCCCCCGTCTGAAATCCCCACATCCGAGATCCCAAACTCCGGGGCAGCCGCCGAGAACAGTTCCAATACCCGGCCCATGCTTGACCAATTGAAAGGTTTTCTCTCCCCGGAACAGCAGTCCAGACTTGAGATGGTGCAGATGATGATGCAGGCCATGCAGCAATTTACATAAGTGTCTGACCCACCGCTCCACCAGAAAACAATTGCCACGTGCCGGAAAACCCTGCACAGAAATGGAGGAACTATTTATGAATGAAGCTTGGAAACAGGACCCCCGCGTGAAAGCCATGCACCCGGAAAAGATTCAGTTTTTATCAGATTTAACATCCCAGATTGAAAAGACGCCGAAGAACCAGCTGCTGCCCAAATTTTTGTCTATCACCATGATGGCAAACCAGAATGGCATCTCTTTTAACGATCAGGAAACGGACTTACTGGTATCCATCTTAAGCGGCTACATGAACCCGGCCGACCGCGGAAAACTGGATACCTTACGAATGCTGTCCAGAAAACTGGCCTCCAAACAGTAGACCGCAGCCGCCGCCATGAACATCCCTGATCTGCCCCGCATATGTTATAGGAAAGCACGTCTAAAAGAGGTGAATACATGGCACTCATCAATAAACTGGACAATACCGCAAGCATAACCTATAACGGCAGTACGGTTAACAGCAACACGGTCTCCACGCTCCTGCTGGTAGCCCCCACGCTTCTCAAAGCAGTGGATAAGCTGACCGCCAGCATCGGGGAGACTCTGACCTACACGGTTACCATCACCAATGTCGGCTTAAGCGCCCTGACCAACCTGCCTTTTACCGATACCATTCCCACCGGCGCCACTTATGTGGCAAATTCATTTCAATTGAACGGCTCCACCGCATCCCCTGTGGTAACCGGCAGCACGCTGACCTTTACCATCCCGACCATTGCATCTCTTGGAACAGCAACGCTTCAGTTTCAAGTTAAAGTTGTGGGAGGCACCGTCTAGGGACTGTCTTCGCATTTCATCCGGGTGCCACAGCTTTTATAACCCGGTCTGCCGCTGTTTTGACTGTATCTGTCTACCGGACCCATGCCTGGAACCGATTGGCACCAGCTGCTCTGTCTGCTGGCCGGGCGGGCAGGTCATTTCGGAAGCCTGTAAGGTATTTCTATTGTCCTTTGTCTGAACAGCAAAAGGTCCCGGAAGCATATATGATCCTGCTTCCGGAACCTTTTATTTTATTTCTGCCACCCGATTACTTGCAGACGATATTCACAATCCGACCCGGTACGTAGATCTCTTTGACCACGGTTCCGGTCATCTTGCCGGCTACGGCCTCTCTGCCTGCCGCGATGGCATCTTCCTTGGAAATGTCGGCGGGCACGTTGATGACGGCTCTCGTCTTGCCGTTCACCTGTACCGCCACTTCGATCTCATCATCCTTCATGGCTTCCTCATCGCACTCCGGCCAGGTGGCATGGAATACGGTGTCGGTTCCGCCTAACTGCTGCCATAACTCCTCACCGATATGGGGAGCAAACGGAGCCAGCAGGATCACGAAGGTCTTCAATGTCTCCTTGTCAATGCCGCCGGTCTTCTTCGATAAGTCGATCAGCTTGTTGTTGTACTCCATAAATCCGGAGATGACCGTATTTAAGTTGAACTGGTTAAACCGCTGCTCAATGTCAAATACCAGCTTGTGGCGCAGCTTCACCATCTCTTTTGTCTCTTTGACATCCTTGTCCTTGCTGTCCATCACCAGATTCCAGAAACGGTTCAGGAAACGGCTGACACCCTCGATGCCCCGGTCGTCCCACTCGGCATCCAGCTCCGGCGGTCCCACAAACAGTTCGTACATTCTTAAGGAATCACAGCCGTAGTCGCGGACTAAATCATCCGGGGAAACTACATTTCCTTTGGACTTGCTCATCTTGATGCCGTTCTTCCCGTTGATCATACCCTGGTTAAACAGCTTCTTAAACGGCTCGTCAAAGTCGATCACACCGATGTCGTGTAAGAACTTGGTATAGAAACGGGAATACAGCAGGTGAAGCACGGCATGCTCCACGCCGCCGATATACATGTCAACCGGCAGGTATTTGTCCGCTTTCTCCCTGGAGACAAGCTCCTCGCTGTTGTGGCTGTCCACATACCGCAGGAAATACCAGGAGGAACCGGCCCACTGAGGCATGGTGTTGGTCTCCCGCTTCGCCGGCGCGCCGCATACCGGACAGGTCGTGTTCACCCACCAGTCAATGCCGGCCAATGGGGATTCTCCCGTTCCGGTTGGCTGGTAACTCTCCACCTCCGGCAGAGTTAACGGAAGCTGGTCCTCCGGCACCGGCACATTGCCGCAGTGCGGGCAGTGGATGATCGGGATCGGCTCGCCCCAGTAACGCTGTCTGGAGAATACCCAGTCGCGCAGCTTGTAGTTGACGGTCTTCTTGCCAATGCCCCGCTCCTCGATCATGATGGGGGCTTCTTTTTTCAGCACCGCGGATTCCATGCCGTTCCAGTCGCCGGAATTGATCATGGTTCCCACAGCCTCGGTGTAGGCTTCGGTCATATTTTCGATCTCCACGCCGTCTTTTGCGATGACCTGGATAATCGGAATGTTGAATTTCTTTGCAAATTCGAAGTCACGGTCGTCATGGGCCGGCACGCACATGATGGCGCCGGTTCCGTAGTCTGCCAGCACGTAGTCGGACAGCCAGATCGGCACTTTCGCCCCGTTTAAGGGGTTGATGGCGTAGCTTCCGGTGAAGACGCCGGTCTTTTCTTTATCCTGGAGACGGTCTACATTGGAGCGCATGGAGGAATCAAAGATGTATTGTTCCACTTCCTCTCTCGTCTCATCGGTGGCAAGACCTTTCGCCAGCGCGTGTTCCGGGGCCAGCACCATGAAGGTGGCTCCATACAGGGTGTCCGGTCTTGTAGTGTAAACGGTGATCTTCTCATCTCTTCCGTCCACCTGAAAATCCACTTCCGCGCCGTAAGATTTGCCGATCCAGTCGGACTGCATCTTCTTCACTTTCTCCGGCCAGTCCAGCTTATCGAGATCATTTAACAGACGCTCGGCGTAGGCGGTGATCTTTAACATCCACTGTCTTAAATTCTTCTTGGTCACGGTTGTCCCACAGCGTTCGCAGCAGCCGTTTACCACTTCCTCATTGGCAAGCCCGGTCTTACAGGACGGGCACCAGTTGATAGGGAATTCCTTCTCGTAAGCCAAGCCTTCTTTGAACATTTTCACAAAGATCCACTGGGTCCACTTGTAGAATTCCGGGTCCGTGGTGTTGACTTCCATATCCCAGTCGTAGATGGAAGCGATCTCGCCGATCTGACGCTTGATGTTGGCAACGTTCTCGGCAGTCGATTTGGCCGGGTGGACGCCCATCTTGATGGCGTAGTTCTCAGCCGGCAGGCCAAAGGCATCCCACCCCATGGGATGGATCACATAGTGGCCCTTTAAAATCTGGTAACGGCTCCATACATCGGAGATCACGTAACCTCTCCAGTGGCCTACATGAAGGCCGCTGCCGGACGGATATGGGAACATATCCAGACAATAGTATTTTGGTTTCTTCCCGTCATTGACATTGATCGGGTTCTTCTCCCAGTTCTCACGCCATTTTTTCTCGATGGAACTGTGGTTATAAGGTACTGACATGATTTCTTCCTCCTGTTATATGCGGACACCGCTTCCGTCCGCTTGTTTTTTGCCGGAATTTAAGAATCTCCCGCCTGTGAATTCTTTCGTGGAATCAAAAGAGCCCTTACGTCTCTTATCCTCCATTCGGATTCCTATAGAGACGCAAGGGCTTATGCTTCCTTACGTGGTACCACTCTACTTCATGCTCTCGCATGCACTCATTGCGGACAGCGCACGCACCGTTTGAACGGGTATGCTTCCATCCTTCTTAAGTAACGGTTAAGACCCGGCTCCACCTACGCAGGAACCCACGGCGCTTGCCGCCCGCTCCCTTCAGCTGGCTACTCCAAGGCGAGTTCCATCCCCTTTTGCAGCTGCCTCGCATCACCCGGCAGCTTTCTGCATACATCCAGACATGTACTATTCCTCTTCACAGTATTTACACTATCTGTAAATGTAACATACTTAAAATGGAGTGTCAACCACCGGAGCTAAATTTTCTTACTCTGTCCTAAAAAATAGAACTGACCATAGCAAAAATGGCGCTTTCTACAAAAGAGTTCAGCGTCTGGTGGTTATGCTCCGCCGCTATCACCGCTTTTTTATGGAGTTCCGGGGCGATCCGGATATTGAAACTGCCTTTGTAATACTTATCCGGTATTTTCCCCCGCCGTTCACAGGATTCCAGATACCCATCCACAGCCTGATGAAAATCTTTTTTCAATTCCTTCACGCTATCTCCCTCAAACAAAATAAGATCATTTAATCCGAGTACTTTTCCAAAAAAGCACTCATCTTCATCCGAATACTCTACCGTTCCATAATAACCACGATACGTCAACATATTCTTCATAGATATCCCTCCGTCTCCAAATGTTCTCTGACCGCTTTTCTCACATACTTCTTCACTTCATGCCCCGGGTGGGGCCGATGCATCCGGATCAATCGTCTGGTCCTTTTATTCACAAAACTGACAGCTGAACCACTGCTATGGCCGCCGTTATCCTCCACATACCCAAACAGTTCCAAAACATGCTTCAACTCGTCATAGGTAATCAGGCTGGAGAAATCCATAAAACGCTCCAATAATTTTTCTTTTTTACTCATAGATTCTTCCTTTCTTTAGTATACTCGATTTTGGTTTTAATTGCAACTATTTTATAGTTGCAAATGAAGCTAAATAAAATCCATCCCTCCTTTTCCCTCTTTCCACATTGGAAGTCATGACGAATTCGTCGTTGAAAAACAGATAGCTCTCAGAAAAACAAAAAAACAAGATAAGATTGTTCAACTACAACCTTACCTTGTTTTTAGAAAAATGTCAATCCTATTTCATACATCCCGCCGCATCTCAAGAAATCACAAACATCGCGATACTAAGCAAAAAATAAAGAATCATCCCCACATTGAGAACAACCGTCCGAAACCGGCTTCCCTTGGGGAGCCACAGCTGCCCTGGCTCTAAGTGGATCTTTTTGCGGTTCATAATAAACAGTGCAATCCCCACTCCCAAAAAGCCCAGAACAAACAGGCCGAAAGTGATCGTCATCAGGCTGCCGAGAAAGATATGACGCTTCATCAGCCTGAGAAGAAGCATCGGGAAAATGCCTCCGATAAAATTGATAATCATATGAAACACAATCGTGTATCTGATATTGCCGGATTTCAGATACAGATAGGCGAAAATAGCCCCCAGCGCAAATGCGTAGAAAAACTGATAAAAATTTCCGTGGGCCAGGCCAAACAACAAACCGGACAGCATCACGCAGATGCCCTCACCGTACTGTCGGACCCGGTCGATCAGCAGCTTGCGGTACATCAGTTCTTCCATAACCGGCGCAACAATCACGGTAAAGAGAAAGAGAACCGGTAAATCCATATTTAAAATCATATCCTGCAAATTGTTGACCATCGGTTCCCCGGTGATCAGGCTGACGATAAACATCAACAGCTGCCCGATGAGATTGCCAATATAAATCGTTGCCATACAGATCAAAAATACGACCGCCAAAGCAGGGAAACTCCACTTGTTCTGCTCGACTCTCTCCACCTTGGGAATCCGTTTCATCAGCAGCCAGAAAATGGGAAACGCCACCAAATACATGCTAGCCATGGACAGCAGCACGGAGGTATTGGCCGTGGCGAACTGCGGTGGAATAAACTCCAGATAAAACAGTCCTGAGACCCCCAGCTGCACAATCATTGTCACGCCTAAGAATACGGCAAATGCCATACCGATTCTGCCAAATGTTCTTCTGCCTTCCTTCTTTGCCTGATTCTCTGCCAGATTCCTGTCATACTCCGGCTCCCTCCAGGATACCTGGTCTTGCTGATCTTCCATAATGTCCATTCTATCGTCCAATTTGCCACATTCTCCTGTCTTTTGTATTTCCTATAACATAACATAAAATCTGGCTTAAAACAACAGCCGGCTTGAATTATCCATGGGGAGCCGCCTTCGGCGAGGGGCAGGCTCTTTGGCCGTTTTACCTACTGGCCCCCAGCCCATCAGCGCATTGATGGACTGGAGAGTGATCAGTAAGCATCCGCTCCACCCGCTCCTCCAGGGCCTTCAGCTGTTCACCCGTCGGCACATAGACCTGCCGCTCCATCTCCATGCAGATCTCAAACCCGCAGGCCTTCAAGTCCTCTTCCACCAGTTTGATGCTCTGCCCGCCCCAGCCATAGGAGCCAAACGCAAATGCCTTCCGGTGTTTGGGAGACAGTCCCTTCAAGTAACACAAAAAGGATGCCACAGTCGGAAGCATCTGGTTATTCAGCGTCGGGGAACCGACAACCACATATTTGGACGTCAGAACCTCCGGCACGATGTCGGAATTATGGTTGGCCTTCAAGTCAAACAGCTTCACCGGAATCCCCTGACTGGTAAATGCTTCCGTCACCGCAACCGCCATCATTTCCGTGGAATGCCACATGCTGTCAAAGACCACAATCGCACCGGTCTTCGGACTGTTGTCGCTCCAAAGCTTGTACGCGTCCAGAATCTCTTTCACATGGCTGCGCCAGATCACCCCGTGGGCCGGCGCGATGATCTCCGGCTCCAGATCACTGACGATCTTCCAGGCCGTCTGCGCCTGTTTCCCATAGCACATGACAATGTTGGCAAAGTATTTCTTCGCCTCATACATCACCACGCCCAAATCCACCTCATCGTCAAACCGCTCACTGCTGGCAAAATGCTGGCCGAACGCGTCATTGGAAAACAGGATCTTCTCCTCCGGGCAGTAGGTCACCATATTGTCCGGCCAGTGAAGCATGGGGGTCTGGACAAACTGAAGCGTCCTCTTACCGATGGACAGCGTGTCTCCGCCCTTCACCGCCTGATAAGGATACTCCCCGTAATGGGCCGTCAGCCCTTTCACGCCGCTTGGCCCGCTGGTGATGATCACCGCATTTGGACACGCTTCCTTAATGGCCGGAATCCCGCCGGAATGGTCCATCTCCACATGATTGGCAATCACATAATCGATCTTTCCCGGCTCCACAACACTGGCGATTCTCTCCAGAAGTTCCCTGGAAAATGTAGATTTCGCCGTATCAATCAGGGTAATTTTCTCGTCGATAATCAAATACGCCCCGTAAGTTGCCCCCCGGTTGGTGGTATAGCCATGAAAATTTCTCACCAACCAGTCAATGGCCCCAACCCAGTAGATTCCTTCCTTTACTTTTACCGCTTTCATCTCCGCTGCCTCTCTTTCCTTGTCCCGCTCTATCTCAATGCACGTAGCTGTTACTATTTTTTTCATATTCGCTATAAATATACCCTTCCGGCCATTATTTGTATGTTGCATTTGCAACAGATATATGGTATTTTTATAAGTACAAATATCGACAGAACTGAAAGAAAAAAAGGAGTCCGCTATGGAATACTATCAGGAAAAACTGTTTTTTAATATCTCCCGGGAGGAGTTTGACCACATGCGGATCTGTCTTTCCGCCAGGGAGATGTCTTTCCGCTCCGGAGAAACCCTGCTCACCTTCGGGGAAGGGAAAAAATACGTAGGCATTCTGGCCTCCGGCTCCGCCTCCACGGTTCGGTTTGAGTTAAACGGGTCCAGAACCATACTGGAACGTCTGGGCGCACAGGACATTTTCGGCGAAGTGCTTTCTTTTCAGAACACCGCTTTCGAAAGCATTTCCGTCATCTGCGACGAGGACTGCAGCGTGCTGTTCTTCGACTACGACCACATCCTCATGCCCTGTTCCAAGGTCTGCTCCTGCCATCAGCAAATGATCCAGAACATGCTTCAGATCATCTCAGAAAAAGCCATTCTCCTGGGCGAACGGGTGGAGGTGCTTTCCAAACGAACCATCCGGGAAAAACTGGCCTGCTACTTTTTCCATTTGGCCAGCAAGCAGAAGAACGAAACCTTCCAAATTCCCTTCACCATGGTGGACCTGGCCGATTACTTATCCGTAGACCGCAGCGCCATGACCAGAGAATTAAAGAAAATGAAGGACGAAGGACTGATCACCATAGAGCGGAGGTCCGTCCGGCTCCTTTCCGTAGACAACCTGCTGCTCTCCCTATCGTAAATTCAGCATAAACCTAACCTTCTAAAAAGGCTGCCACCTTACGATTGTTTCATCGTAAGCGTGGCAGCCTGAACTAAATACTCTTTTTAGGCTTCCGCCTTAATATTAGAGATCTTCAACTGAATCTCTTCCATTTTTTTATCATCCAGCGGATAGAACTTCATAGAAATCAGTGTGGCAATCCATCCAAGAATCGGAATTCCAAAATACATAAACAGCCCAACCCAGAATAACCCGGTAGTCAATGTATCCGTCACAGTTGGCAGCGCTGTCTTGAATCCCACCATGGCTACCAAAAGACCCACAATACTTGTAGCAAAGGAGGACACCAGCTTATCCACAAAGCTGAAGATAGTTCCCATCATCCCCGGTATAAACCGGCCTGAACGGTATGTCTCATAATCAGCACAGTCCGCAATCATGGGAATCACTGCAGAGTTGGTCACCTGCATAGTGCAATATCCCAGAATAAAGCATCCAATAAATACCACCGTTTCCAGATTCATACCCTGCATAATCTTAGTCGGATCGCCGAAGATAAACAGCAACAGCATGGGTATCTTAATGATAATGGACGCCCAGGTGAATTTCACCAGTGTCCGTTTCAATCCAATCTTTCTTGCAATCCCAGTACCAAAGAAGATGAACAGGATCGCCGGCAGAATCGTCATAGCCGATATTTTGCCTGACACCCCATAATCTCCCACAATCAGTGCGAAAACAACTAGAATAACTGTGGCATTACCGCTGACATTCATACCAATTTTATCTGTGGACGCGGCAACCACCAGCATTTGGATGGCTTTGTTTCCCTTGAGAATCGGCCAGTAGTCCCGAAATCTGGTTTTTACGCCCTTATCTCCAATTCCGAAAAACTCTTTCCTGTCCTTCTTCCAGATTCCTAAGATCGCTGTCAGCGTCAACAGAAATCCCAAACCGGTAGCCGTCAGGTTCAGTTCATGAAACAAATCCATCGTAAATCCGCCATACTTGGGAACCAGGTAGGAGCTTAAATAAATATTAAAGCCGGCCACAAGGATGGTAGTCAGGATTCCATCCACCAATCCAAACAGTGGACGCTGCTTGGGATCGTTGGTCAGACATACCTGACCTGATTTGGTACAAGCCGTCTGAGCGGTATATCCCAGTATGTATACTGCGTACAAAATAATAAATACCGGCAGTTTCAATGCCTGAGGCAGCAAATGTGTATAGTGGAAAAGAATATACATAATCACAGCCATCAACAGATTCCCGCCCAAAATAAACGGACGGAATTTACCGAATTTCCCATCTGTTTTATCAATGAAAAAACCGATAATGGGATCTGTAAATCCATCAAAAATCCGCATAGCAGTCAGCAGATTAGAGACCAGCACCACTCCCAGGCCTACGATTCCAGTAGCATAATAGGCGACAAGAGACATAGCCATGGTAATAATATTGGTTGCTGTATTATTCGTTGCGAAGCAAGCGATCTGCCAGAATTTCGCACGATTATAATTAGTTTCAGTTTGACTTTTATTCGTTTCCATAGGTCCCCTTATCTCCTTTTTCTCAGCCTTTGTAATTGTAATCCGGAATAGCGCTCCACCGTTCTCTCAGGTAATGGGCCACCATTTTAGGCTTACGGTCTCTGGTAAAAATACCTTTTTTATTTCCCTGTACCCGGAACAATCCCTGGCTGGTGGCAAAATCAGCGAAGTTCCACACCTGCTCTCCAACCAGATGGCTGTATGTATCCATCACCCTGTGATTCATCTTATAATACTCGATCTGGAACTCCTCCGTGTACATCACCGGTACCGTATCATGGAATCCCATCACCGTATCCGCACCATATTCCGTAAGCATAAAAGGCTTTCCCGTGTTTTGAAGAAAGTCATACTCTTTCTTCATGGCTGTCTCCGCAGCCTCAAAATCTTCACTGAAAGCATACCAGCCATAATACCGGTTAATGCAGATCACATCACTGAGTTTTAAGGAACAGTCCTCTGTAATATCTCCCCCAACCTGAACGCTGACTAGTGTGCACGGGCGCTTCTGCGGGTCCAGTTCCCTTGCCAGATCAAACAGTGGCTTAAAGTACTCATAAGGACCCTCCCCAAAAGAATCCGGCTCGTTGGCAATGCTCCACATGACAACGCAGGCGTGGTTTTTATCGCGGGCAATCATATCCCTTATGACCTCTCTGTGGTGATCCGCTGTTCGCAGTCCATGTTCCTTGTCAAAAGTTCCTATCTTTTTCCCATCCTTAAAATTCGCTCCGCCCCCAAAGTTCAGATTCAGGCCTACGGCCGGGGTCTCGTCAATCACTACGATTCCCTCCCGGTCACAGAGACGCATCATCTCTTCGCTATATGGATAATGGCTGGTACGAAAACTGTTGGCACCCTGCCATTTCATCAAACTAATGTCCTTCACATTCATGGGTATATTCAGACCCCGTCCCGCCGGGTAAGTATCTTCATGTTTCCCATAACCCTTAAAATAAAAAGCTTCCCCGTTAATCAGAAACTTTCCATCCCTCACCTCCACAGTTCTCACACCGTAAGGAAGGGTGTAGCTGTCCTCATCCGCCGTCACCCGGATCTGATACAGATAAGGCTTTAAAGGACGCCACAAAGTGACATTGGAAATTTGAAGATTACCCTCTATCCCCTCCGACTCAGCCACCAGTTTTCCTTCCTCGTCAAAACACTGCACCCGGATTTGACTGGCTCCCTCCGCCAAAACCTCATAGTGAAGCGCCGCCTGATTCCCTGTAACCTCATTAGTCAGACTGATATCACGGATATATGTCTTTGGCGTGGTATAAAGAACCACCGGTCTTGCGATTCCACAATAATTGAAAAAATCAAAATTAGCCTGATTTCTCTTCTTTGTGCTGCCCCCATGGAAGCCAAACAATCCCGCACTCATCCCTGCATCGTTTTCCGATCCGGTTGGAAGTGTGCTGTGATCAATCCGGTTATCCACCGCCACGGTGAGAAGATTATCTCCTTGAGCCACCTGGCCGCCAATCTCCGTCTCAAACGGCAGATACCCTCCTTTGTGCTCACAGATCAGTTTCCCGTTTAAATAGACCTTTGCCGCATTGGTCACCGAACCGAACCGGAGCACCAGTCTCTGGTCCTTCCAGTAAGAGGGCACCGAAAAAGATTTCTGATAAAAAGCCCATCCGTAATGATCCCGAAGTTCCTTATCCTCCTTCAAATCATTATACGAAGACGGAACCGGCATAGTCATAGAGTCTGTCAATGGCTTTTCATACCATTTTTCCTCAAAACCACTTCCATCATCCAGTTTAAATTCCCAAACGCCATTTAAGTCACACAGTCCCCGGGAATCAGTCATAATTGGATACAGCATCACGTTTCCTCCATTTCCTGCTATCAGTATTTTTTTAGTTCTGCTGGTTTTTATTATAGACTTGCCTGACCTTCTTTCCTAGGATGGGTGTTTCCTCTATTAGCACATATCTTGCATTTTTTTCATATTATTGATAAAATATGAATGAAGCTTACACATTTTCTATCTGGCACCTGTACAAGGAGGACTGCATGCAGCCATTTCAAAATTTATTATCCGATCAGATTCGAACCAGACAAAGTGCATTTGAACAGTCTGATATCTACCCACAGGTAATGGAGGAACGTTACCGGGGTGAGGATCAATTGTTGGACTATATCAGCCAGGGAAATCTGGAGAAATGTATCCATTTTTACCGGTCCGGCCATGAGACAACTACCATGAAGAACATGGAAGACATTTACAACCGCTATCCCGGCAACCCTCTTCGCTCTTACAAAAATTCTCTGATTACCCTGAACACCCTCTGTCGTTTGGCGGCAAGAAGGGGCGGAGTCACCGCCTTCGTGGTCAGCTCCGTCTCCTACAAGTACGCTCTAATTATTGAAAGCGCGTCTACTGTGGAATTTTTGAGAGACAAAGCGGCCCCCATGATGCTCAGTGATTACTGCATTCTGGTGAGAGATTATTCCATTTACCGATACAGCCCTCTCACCGCGAAAATCGCCGGCTATATCCTGGATCACCTTCCTTCTCCTCTGTCTGTCAACCAGCTGGCTGAAGAATTCTTTCTCAATCCCTCCTCCCTGTCCCGAAAGTTTAAAAAAGAGACCGGTTTTTCTATAACAGAATTCATCAATCAACACCGTGTAAAGCTGGCCCAGTATTACCTGGAACGGGGATATCACAATATCTCTGAAGTGGCCTGTCTCGTGGGATACTCAGACAGTAACTACTTCTGCCGGATTTTTAAAAAGCTGACCACGCTCACGCCGACACAGTATCTGGACAACATTCGGACCACCGGAAAACTGCTCTAAACGAAGACATTGTAAAAAGACAGGGAGCAGATACGTGTATTCTTCGTATCTGTTCCCTGTCTTTCCTATATCTTTATCAATCCTGATACTTTTTAGTCCTTATTCCAGAAATATTGACTTCTTTCTTCCTATACTTCCAACTGGTCAACCTTGGAGGCTCTCGCTTCCACTTCCTTCTTCTGAACATCGCCGGGCGCCTGCTCATAGCGGTTGAACTCATACTCATAGATACCGATACCGCCGGTCATGGAACGCAGATCCGTATTGTAGCCGAACAACTCGGACATCGGGATATCCGCCTCAATCACCTGCTTGCCGTTGTGGTTGGAGTTCATGCCAAGCACACGGCCTCGTCTGCGGTTCAGATCGCCCATCACGTCACCGGTAAACTTATCCGGCACCGTCACCTTCAGGGAGGCAATCGGCTCTAAGAGAACCGGGTTGGCATCCATGAAGCCTTTCTTAAACGCCATGGTAGCCGCCATCTTGAACGCCATCTCAGAGGAATCTACCGGATGATAGGAGCCATCCACCAGAGTTGCCTTCACACCCACCACCGGATAAGCGGCTAACGGGCCTTTCAGCACACTTTCCTGAATTCCCTTTTCCACTGCCGGGAAGTAGTTTCTCGGAACCGCGCCGCCGAAGACTCTCTCCTCAAATACATAGGGTTTCTCCAAATCACCGGACGGCTCAAACTCCATCTTTACATCGCCGTACTGGCCGTGTCCGCCGGACTGTTTCTTATACTTGCCCTGAACCTCCACTTTCTTTCGGATGGTCTCACGGAACGCGAATTTCGGTTTGCTCAGTTCAATCTCCACTTTATAGCGGTTCAGCAGCTTGCTCACAACCACATCCAGCTGCTGGTCACCGATGCCGTATAGCAGAGTCTGGCGGTTCTCGGAATCGCCCACTGCCCTCAGCGTCAGATCCTCTTCCATCAGCTTCGACAGTGCGCTTGCAACCTTGTCGTCGTCGCCTTTGGTTTTGGTCTTATATCTCATATAAGTATAGGGAACGGAAATCTCCGGTTTGTGATACACAATCGGAGCCGTCCGCACTGCCAGCGTATCGCCGGTCTGGGTCACGGTCAGCTTGGCAACTGCGCCGATATCACCGGCCGCCAGTTCTTTCAGCTCAATCTGCTCTTTCCCGCGCAGGGTATAGATCTTGCCGATCTTCTCCTCCGCGTCCTTGTTCACATTGTATGTAACAGAATCCGGTTTTAAGGTGCCGGTACATACCTTCACAAATGAGTATTTCCCAATAAACGGATCTACCATGGTCTTGAACACTCTCATAGAAAGGGAAACGTCATTGTTATACTTGGCCACGAAACGCTCTCCCGTGGAAACGTCAACGCCGATACACTCATAGCGGTCCGGTGACGGGAAATAAATATCCACGGCCTGCAGCACCATACGCGCGCCCTGTGCATTGATTCCGGAACCTAACAGTACCGGTACAATACTTCCATCTATCACATGTTCCCTGAGTGCGGAGGAAACCTCCTCGTAGGTAAACTCTTCACCGGAGAAGTAGCGTTCCATATACTCTTCATTGGTCTCCGCCACGGCCTCCATCAAAGCTTCCCTGCAAATCCCTAAGTTCTTCTGGGAATACTCCGGAATCTCACATTCTTCATAATCGCTGAGGTTCGTAAATCTTCTTCCAGCCATCTTCACCACATTTACGAATCCCACAAACTTCTCATTTTCCCGGATTGGCAGATGGAACGGTGCAATCTTTCTGCCAAATTGTTTCTCCAGCTTCAGTACCAGTTCCCGGTAGCTGGCATGGTCATCATCCATATTCGTTACGAAAAACAGTCTCGGCAGTTTGAACTTCTCACAAAGCTCCCACGCCTTCTCGGTACCTACCTCGATACCGGCCTTGCAGTTCACTACGATAATGGCGGCGTCCGCCACGCTCACTGCCTCTTCCACTTCTCCTACAAAATCGAAATATCCCGGAGTATCCAGGAAGTTAATCTTAATCGGTCCGTTCTCCCCCTCGTATTCCAGTGGAATGAGCGAAGTAGAGATGGAAAACTGTCTCTTGATTTCCTCTTTGTCAAAGTCGCTGATGGAAGTTCCGTCAACCACACTGCCCATTCTCTTGGTCACCCCTGTGATCAATGCCATCGCTTCTACCAGCGTAGTCTTACCGGCACCGCCATGTCCTAGTAATACCACGTTACGGATTTGTTTGGTTCCATACACGTTCATATACATTCCTCCTGTACAATATTTTAGCCTATGATGATATTTTACTAAAAAATTCAGAATTTTACAAGCAATTATCCCACATTTGCACAAATATTTTTCGATTTGGCTTCCACCTCCTGACATTCCTTTTTCTGCCGTTCACAGTATTTCAAATCTTTTCTGACAGAAAAAGAAATAGAGTTTCCGTGATTATTGCTCACAGAAACTCTATTTGCAGTATGCCTTTTCCTGATGTTCCACTGTCTGCCGCTTATGCTAGCCCTCGATTCCAAGAATCCGGGCGATACGTTCCTTTGTCTTCTCGCACTGGTTCCGGCCATAAATGATGTCGCTGACGGTGGAATTGGCGATTCCCAGACGTCTCGCCAGTTCCTGCTGGGGGAGGTCCTGCTCTACCATGGCGATCTTCATTTTCTTTCCGAAGGGGGTGCATGGGATTCTTGTTGCCATATTTGTGGCTCCTTCCTGCTATTCGTTTTTTATGCCTTCCACTAGACGACCGGCGTCAGTCCAACCGTAAAACTTGGCTTTACCGAAAAGATGTCGTTCTGGCTCCAGCCTTTATTCGTTAAGCCGTAAATCTTTAAATTCATGGTTCCCCCGGCGTCGATCTTTCCTTTTGAGGCGCTTTCCAGTGAGTAGCTGCTGGTTGCCGTTGTAAGGCCAAATCCGGCTGATAACGCGCTCTCAGTGGCCGGCACTGTCTCTGTACTGGCTTTGATGGCCAGCAGAACCTGTTTGTTCTTGCTTGTGTTTGCCACGTCTGCTTTATCATCCGTTAAGGTGCTGGTCGATGTGACTCTTCCTGAGACTGCCCCCTGTGCCACTCCGCTGATGTGAACATATACCGGTGTTGCGGAATTACCTTATATGCAGATAAAAGAAATTTCAAGTTATTTATTTAAATTTTCCATCCTAAACATACCGCATGCCGGTATGTCTTTCTATGTGGAGCTTTCCAGAGAGACCGCGCGGTGAAATCTCAAACCCAGTATGACCGCCTGACGCCCCAAAAATCCCCTCCCCCCGTCCAAAGGTAGCTACTCATAAAACAATATCAACAACAAACTGAACTATACAGGAGGGCGTAACCGAAGCACTAAAAGCGGCTGACCAATTTTTCTTCTGTGCTGGCTATAAGCCGGTCAAAATCGCTCTGATATAATCGGTCTTGAATGACCCGATATTGCTCAAATTCGCTCTCTGCAAAGGCTTTTGCGATTGCGGCTGTGACTTTACCCTTGTTTTGCAAGACTTCCGCATCGTTGAATTGCAGGAACGCATCCAATTTGGAAGCCCAATCTGCCATCGTCATGGGAATATGCCGCCGTGCCTGCCTTGTAGCGTAGTCCAGATACATCGTGACAATCTCGTTAAGCTCTTGTATTTCACCTTTAGATAAGTAATTCTTTGCAATCGACACATCTGCTTTGACAATTTTCCCATCGGGTGCATTTCGCCATGAGGTCAATCCCATATATTCTTTTGCGTGGTCTGCTCTTGCTACAATGACCTCCGCTGCGGTATTTCCGTGAACAGCATAGTGCATCTTATTCTGTACTGTTGCAAAGAAATCTTTCGTAATTTGGCTATCAAGAGAATAATCAACAGCTGTAGCATAGATGTCTGTAATCTTTTGATAGAAACGGCGCTCACTGGCTCGAATCTCCTGTATCTCAGAAATTAAGTGGTCAAAATAATCCTCGTCGAAGATTTGACCGTTAATCAATCTGCTTTTATCTAAAACATACCCTTGCTTCGCAAAGGTATCCAGCACTTTTGTTGCCCATTGCCGGAATTGTGTTGCCCTGCCAGAGTTGACACGGTAGCCAACGGCAATTATGGCAGATAACGAATAGAACTTATATTGATAGGTTTTTCCGTTATCCGCAACTTGTGCAAAATTTGCACAAGTTGAATCCTCAGATAATTCGCCGCTTTCATAGATATTTTTCAAATGTTTTGTGACAACGCTTCTGTCTACATCGAAAAGCTGTCCGATCGCTTTTTGTGTCAACCATACATCATGATCCTGCACACGGACTTCAATGCCATCTTCATGGGCATCCTTTGTAAACACAAGAAAATCCACAGTGCTGTTACGAATCTGTAATTTTGTGTTTTTCTTCTCAGCCATTATGTATCACCCTCCAATCATTCCTTATCAGGATTGTTTTTCTTTGCTCTGCTTTTGCAAACATTATGCTTATTCTTGCACTGAGGACTGCAAAATACAGTGCCTGGTTTTCTTGCGACAAAGTGCCATCATCACACGGTCATTCTGTATGTTCTACATGGATTCCACGCCACGCTTGACTACATCCATTCGCCCGATATTGATAGCGTTTAAGACCATTTGCTGATACTCTGCCAAAGAATCATAAATACTTGGCTGTGCTGTTTTTGTGGGCGTGAGATACAGAGTACCCCCTAAGTTTATATTGTAACCTAAATAACTTAATTTTATATTATCAATTATACTATTTCTTTTCCTCGGAATCAATCTCCGTCCTATTTTCCACTATGACCGCCTTACTCTGCAAAAATACCCCTCTGCCCAAAAGGCAGGGGGGATACTTTTGAATCAGCGTTGCAATTTATGCTAGCCCTCGATTCCAAGGGTCCGGGCGATGCGCCATACCCATCCACATACCGTTCTCCGTCATAGTACGTAAACGGATGCTCAATCAGCGCTTCACTTAAGAACAGATTTTCTACCTCCGCCTCCGCCATTACACCAAACAGCGGTCTGCCAAGACCTCTGATCACATGGCCGTTTCCGTCAAATTTTCCGGTAAACGGCTCCAGGTTTGTCCCGATGGATGCCTGCAGCCAGCCAAGGTCCAGATCCGCCTCCAGACGATAATTTCCGTTTAGGTTATACTCTTCATTCTCACTGTCTACCAGATACTGCTCCAGTTCCTCCGCCGTGTAAAGCACCACCGTTTCACGGCTCTTTGCCTTGGCTGTCCCGATATTGTGAAGTCCGTAACCCGCAGCAGCCGCAAGCGCTGCACAGGCCAGGAACGCCAGCAGATAAGAACTCTTCTTCCCTTTCCATTTCTTATATAATATAAAATGACTCATCCCTAATTCCTCCAACCCTTTATCTTCCTACCCTGACTACTAAGATCACTCTTCCCCGCACATCCTCCAACGGCACCGTCCCCACATTGCTATCACGGCTGTCCATTGATTCCGCACGGTTATCACCAAGCACCAGATATTGACCGTTCATCACGGTAAGCATTTTCCCATACCCGTCCCCGCTGTTCTCTTCTCTCTGCTCTGTCAGGGTTATGTATTCTTCTCTCACCGGTTCTCCATTTACCCTAACCTGGCTTCCCGTCCGGTTAATTTCCACACGGTCTCCCGGTATGCCAGCCACCCGCTTCACCATAAACTCCCCATTCTTTTCAAATACCACCACATCGTCCCGGTGAAGTTCTTTTCCGGTCCGGCTGTATACGATCCAGTCCCCGTTATTTAAATATGGATACATCGATATTCCCGAAACCCGGTCAATTCCGATCTGATAACCAAACAGCCACCCCAGGCATAACACCGCACACAATATCCATACGGCAAGCACCGCATTCCTGCGTTTGTGCCTCGCAAAATAGCGTTTCATCTCCACACGGATTCGGCGGCGCAGCTGCTTTTCCAGTTTCTCTCTCTGATTTGCCATCATATCCGTATCCCGCACCGGCTCCAGGGATTTCACAATATCCCAGAGATAGCAGAGCACCTGCCCTTCCTCGAAGCCACCGAAATGGACTGTTTGAAAATGGGAGCACCGTTTCTCTTTTATCCCATGGACGTTTCGCCTCTGTCTGCGGGATTGTCTCCTTCTCTCGACCGCCTCCATGGACTGGTACCTCTCTTTACTCTGTAATTGTCATTACAGAGTATTTATCTGGTCTTTGGCAGTTCATTTTGACCTGTATGAGTGCTGTTTTTTATTTTATGGGGCTGTTTTTAACATGCAGGAGCCTGCTTTCAAAGATTATGGAATTTAAAAAAAGATGACGGCACGGCAAACAGGCGATTTAAGCCAAGACAGCCTAAACCACCGGTTTTGTTTCCCATTCCTCCACATTTATGCGAATCCCATGTCGAAACATGCAATTTTTTCCAGCACTTCTCTTGCAATTTTTACGAAAATGGGTATAATAGACTATAATACGAGGGAAAATCCCTTGGGAAAGAAGTAATGATACCACATAATGACAATTATGGGGTATTTTTTTATTGATAAGCATTTCCTACTATGGTTGATACTATCCCAGAACCAGCTTCATCCGTGACATTTGCCGCCTTGGCTGGTCTTCCGTGTCAGCTGTATAGATTCTGCTTGTATTGATACTGGAATGTCCCAGCAGATCCATCAGTCTTACCACGTCTTTTTCTATATTATAAAATGTTCTGGCAAACAGATGCCGCAGATTATGGGGAAATACTTTCGCCGTGTCCACTCCGGCCTCTCTCCCCAGCTGCTTCATCCTCTTGCTTACATTACTACGGTCAACCGGATTCCCCGATCTTGTGATAAAAATACTGCCGGACTGTATTCCGTTTTTCCTGCAGTACTTTCTTAATAATCTGGTCAATTCTACCGGTATTAGTACCACCCGCGATTTTCCTTTATTATAAATCTCTGCCCGGCCCCTTTTCAGAGATTCTACCGTGATAAACCGAAGTTCACTGATCCTGATTCCGGTGCTTCCAATGGTCTGGATCAGCATGCTCATCATGTGATCGTTCTTCCTTCTGGCCGCCTGTACCAGCCTTTCGTAATCCTTCCCTGTCATTTCCAGTTCCGGTTTGCAGTACAGTGTTCTCTGTATCTTGAACAATTTCACTTTCAAATCTTCTCTCCCCATAAATACAAAAAAACTGTTGAGCGCAGCCAGCATGGAGTTTGCGCTGGCAATTTTATATCGCTCCTTTAGCGCCTGTTTATAGTTTCTTATGACCTCCCGGTCCACAGCCGGCAGCAAAACTGTCTTCTCTTCCTGCCCGCTTGCATGATCCTGCTTCTCAGAATCAGGGTTCCCCACAGCCTTCTCTCCGGCAAGATACTCCATAAAGGCCTTTACATCCCGGAGATATTTGTCCACCGTTGCCGCGCTCCGTTCTTCATCCTCTAAATAGCTCCGGTATAATACCAATAATTCTGAAACAGAGTTCACATTTTTGCGTTCTTTCATTGTAAATATCCTCCTTAGTCATATTTTGCCTTATTTTACATTTTAAATAAAGATGGGAAAAATTACAAGATCACATCAGAAATAATCTTCATTTTTACGTTAAAGCGTTGAAGTTTAACGCAACAAAGTGTTGACAATCCGGCTTCTCTCGCTTACAATGAATCATTAGAGAATCATTCGAAATAACTATCTTATGCAAAGAAGGGCAAAACCATGATTATTATTATGAAACCAAACGCTTCCGACGAGGCGGTAAAGAAGGTAACAAACCTGATTGAGTCAAAAGGGCTCCAGGTTCATTTATCAAAGGGAGACGAAGTGACCATCGTCGGCGTTGTGGGCGACAAGACGAGGCTTGCGGGTTCCAACATTGAGATCTCCGAGGGTGTGGACAAGGTTGTGGCTGTCACGGAGTCCTACAAACTGGTGAACAAAAAATTCCATCCGGAGGATTCGGTGATTCCGGTAGGCAACACCCATATCGGGCCTGGAAACCTGACGATCATGGCGGGGCCATGCGCGATTGAGAGCAAGGACCAGCTGATGGAGACGGCGTTTGCGGTGAAGAAGGCCGGGGCCACCTTTTTGAGAGGCGGCGCTTACAAGCCCAGGACTTCCCCTTACTCCTTCCAGGGCCTGGAGGAAGAGGGCCTTAAATATATGAAGGAAGCCAGGGAGGTGACCGGGTTGAATGTCATCTGCGAGGTGACCAGCCAGCGGGCCATTGAGGCGGCTGCCAAGTACGTGGACATGCTGCAGATCGGGGCGCGGAACATGCAGAACTTTGAGCTTCTGAAGGAGGCCGGCAAGTCCGGGGTTCCGGTGCTGTTGAAACGTGGTCTGGCCGCTACCATCGACGAGTGGTTAAATGCGGCGGAGTATATCATTTCCGAGGGAAATCCCAATATTGTACTGTGTGAGAGGGGCATCCGCACCTTCGAGACGGCCACCAGAAATACGCTGGATTTAAGCGCGGTTCCGGTGCTGAAGAGCAAGAGCCATCTGCCGGTCATCGTGGACCCGAGCCATGCAACCGGAGTGCGCGCTTACGTGGCGCCGCTGGCGAAGGCCTCTGTGGCCGCTGGAGCCGACGGACTGATGATCGAGGTTCATCCATGCCCGGCCCAGGCTTTGTCCGACGGACCACAGTCACTGACCTTTGACCAGTTCGAGGATCTGACGAAGGAACTGGTTCCGTTTGCCGGTCTGGCGGGAAGGAGTTTTAAGGAATGACAGATTCCACCATTGGGTTTATTGGGTTTGGACTGATTGGAGGCTCCATTGCAAGGGGACTCAAGAGGGCTTACCCGGACACCAGGATTATGGCTTATATGAGAACCCGCGCGAAGCTGATGCAGGCGAAGGCCGACGGGGTTGTGGATGTGATTCTGGAGGGAATTGGGGAGGAACTGCGGGAATGCAGCCTCATTTTCCTGTGTACGCCTGTGGAATACAATGCCCAGTATTTAAGCGCGGTACGGCCATTTTTGAAGCCGGGAGCGCTGGTGACGGATGTGGGCAGCACGAAGACGGATATTCATGAGGAGGTGAACCGCCTTGGCATGGAGGACTGCTTTGTGGGCGGCCATCCCATGGCCGGGTCGGAAAAGACCGGTTACGAGAATTCCACGGACCACCTTCTGGAAAATGCTTACTATATTATCACACCAACCGCCGCTTCCACGGATTTACAAGTGGAGCGGCTGGTGGCCGTTGCGAAAGCCATCGGTTCCATTCCGCTGGTGCTGGATTACCGGGAGCACGATTTTATCACGGCTGCCATCAGCCATCTGCCCCATGTGATCGCCTCCAGTCTTGTCAATCTGGTGAAGGATACCGACAATCAGGAGGAGATCATGAAGCGGCTGGCCGCCGGCGGCTTTAAGGATATCACCAGAATCGCCTCCTCCTCCCCGGAGATGTGGGAGCAGATCTGCATGACCAACCGGAAGAATCTTGCAGTGATTTTAAGTCGCTATATCGACTCTTTGAGTGAGATTCTAAAAGAAGTGCAGGATGGGGATAAGGCGGCGGTCCACCAGCTGTTTGAGACCTCCAGGGAGTATCGGAACTCCATCTCGGAGCAGGCCAAGGGGTCCATCTCGCCGGAGTATTTCTTTACGGTGGATGTGGTGGACGAGCCAGGTTCCATCTCCACGCTGTCGGTCATCCTGGCTTCCAAAGGCATCAGCATCAAGAATATCGGCATCAATCACAACCGGGAACACGGGGAAGGGGTGCTGGGCATCAGCTTCTACGATGAAGAGTCCATGAACCGGGCCTGGGAGCAGCTGGAGAAATATCACTATGATTTAGTCAGGAGCTAATCTATGAAATTCACAAAACAAACCCGGTTGCGGGGCGAAGTCACAATTCCAGGGGACAAATCCGTCTCCCATCGCAGCGTGATGTTCGGCTCCATCGCCAAAGGCACAACCGAAATACATAACTATCTTCAGGGGGCCGACTGCCTCTCCACCATCGCCTGCTTCCAGAAAATGGGCGTGGAGATTGAGAACCGGGGGGATGTGGTCTGCGTCCACGGCAACGGACTCTACGGACTGAAAAAGCCGGACAGCGTATTAGACTGCGGCAACAGCGGCACCACCACCCGGCTGATCTCCGGGATTCTGGCTCCGCAGAATTTTGACGTGGTGCTGACCGGGGATGAGTCCATCCAAAAACGGCCGATGAAGCGGATCATGGAGCCCCTTTCCATGATGGGGGCTGACATCAGGAGCATAAACAACAACGGCTGCGCCCCTTTACAGATCACCGGACGCCCATTAAGCGGAATCCACTATACCTCAGCCATCGCGTCCGCCCAGGTGAAATCGGCAATCCTGCTGGCCGGACTGTATGCAGACGGGGAAACTTCCGTCACGGAGCCTTATGTATCCAGGAACCATACGGAACTGATGCTCCGGTATTTTGGCGCGGATGTGGTGACAGCAGGCACCACCGCTACCATGAAACCGGCCGCGGAACTCCACGGCAATCTGGTCCATGTACCGGGAGATATCTCCTCCGCGGCCTATTTTATCGCCGCCGGGCTGATGGTGCCCGGTTCTGAGATTTTGATCAAACATGTGGGCATCAATCCCACCCGCGACGGCATTCTCCACGTATGCCGCAGCATGGGCGCCGATCTCACCCTGTTAAACGAGGAAAATGCTTCCGGTGAACCTACGGCAGACATCCTGGTACGCGCCAGCAGTCTCCTGGGAACCGTGATCGGCGGCGCTTTGATCCCCACCCTGATTGACGAACTCCCCATGATCGCCGCCATGGCCTGCCTGGCCGAAGGCGATACCATCATCCGGGACGCTGCGGAATTAAAGGTGAAGGAATCCAACCGCTTGGAAGTGATGGTCCGCAGTCTGACCGCCATGGGAGCCGATGTGGAGGAAACGGAGGACGGCATGGTGATTCACGGCGGGAAACCCCTTCACGGTGCTGTGATCGACAGCCATTTAGACCACCGCATCGCCATGACCTTCGCCGTTGCCGGGCTTTGCGCGGACGGGGAAACGGAGATTCTAGGGGCGGAATGTGTAAATATTTCCTATCCGGGATTTTATGATGATTTAAGAAAACTGCAGAATTCATAAATAGAGAATATGGCAAAAAGCAAAAGCATGAAGATACCTCACCATAAGGTTCTTCATGCTTTTTATATGTGGGGGATCATCTGCTTTTCTGATAAGCCATCCGCTCCGACCCATCCTCCATATAGACAATTCCACAGTACACAAACCCATTCTTTTTCAACAGATTCTGCATTACATCATTGTCCCGGTGGGTGTCAATCCTTACATTCCCGCACTGTTCCAACGCCCATGCCAGGCAGAAGGAAGCCGCTCCTTTTATCCTCCCGTCGGAGGTGATACGGTGAACCACGCCGTAGGGTTTCCCGTTCAGCCACTGGCCATCTTCAATCCTGTTGTAGCAGGGGTCCGGCTCCTGACTGAAGTAGAAGGTGGCGGCAATGTGGCCATTTTCCTCACAGACATAGCTGTTTCCACTCTCGATATCGGCTTTTACCAACCATTTCTCAGGATACGTATCCCCCCACTGGCTGGCATTGCCATGCTCTGCCATAAAGCTTCTGGCTTGGGCATATAAATCCAGCAGCGCATTCAGTTCCTCCGGTTTTGTCTTTCTGATCTCCATGGCGCCCTCCGTCTCTTTCTATTTGGACTCGCCGCGGACAGCCTTTTTCAGCATGGTAAAATAGAGGATCATGCCGATGCCGGTACAGATATGTCCAAGGCCGGCAATGCCGGATATGGAGGCGTCCACCGCTCTCGACAATTCCTGGCCCTGCACCTGGGTGATGCCGCGCCAGATCAGCATGATGACGGTCACCGCCACGCCTGCATTATAAAGAATGTAGAACAGGCCAAAACGCTTCTGTCCCGCCACGTCCACCTGGAACTGGAACAGCGCCGCCACCAGGAAGAAGATCATTCCCAGCAAAAACAGGTGTGTATGTACCACGCCAAGCGTCGTCCGCCCGTCAAACCCATTGAACTTGGTGAATTCCCGGTAGAATACGCCTCCCGCCATGGCAAGCAGGGCATACACCCAGGCTGTGTTAATCAGTTTCATTCTGTTTTTCTTCGCTTCCATTGTTAATTCCTCCCTTTCTTCCATTCATGGTAACCCATCCATACCATCCACACATAAGCACAGGTCTTCGGGATCATCAGCGTTCCAACCAGGGGATACGCGTCCGCCCACAGAACCACCGGTATGTAGAATCCAAAGCTCAGGGTGATGGCCAGCCACATGTAACGAAAAGCCGTATCCTTCGTCTCCTTCGCTTTCTGGTAGAACAGCACAATCATCATCAGGCCCAGAACCGCAAACGGAATGTTCCGGTAAATGCCCCAGGACAGCGGCGCATCGGCGCTCAGCCAGTCGTTCCCCGGCATAAAGCAGAGGGCAATCCTGACAATCGCCAGCCCATACACAGCGTACGTCAGCTCCTTCCGGTCATCCACCCCGTATCTCTGCCGCCAGATCCAATACAGGATCACATAAAATACCGTCATTGTCACCGATGTCACAAACTTTCCAAAGCCCAGTGACGCGGCATGAGCAGCCAATCCGTCGGTGCACAGGGCGTAAGCTCTGGGTACCAGATGAAACGCGTCCCCGCAGCCAAGAATCACCGCCATGATGCCAAACAGCTTCACCTGCTTTTTCTCTCCCGCTCCTCTCACCATCCGGATTCCCAGCGTGATGACGGTACATAGATATACCACATCAAAAATCGTCTCCATAATTGCCTGCATATTGATTCCTCCTTTTCTTTCTAAGCGCCGTATAACAGTTTTTTAAGCACCAGCAGCAGATATCCGCAGGTTTTCCTGCCCTCCGTCAGTGCCAATACCATGTTGGAAAATGTAAAATCAACCAGGTTCTCCCGGGTGAACTCCTCCGTCCACACCGTCTCATCAACCCGCTCATCCTTTTCCAAAATCCGCAAAACCCCGGCCTTCATATGTTCGATATACTTTTGCTCAATCACCCGGCTCTTCTCCCGCTCCGCCTTCTCCATGGCCGGCAGGTCTTCTAAAAATTCCTTCTCAAATATGGTCAGATTCACAGAAAGCCTTCGGTAAATCTCCTCCACACTCGTCAGAAAATCCCCGCTCTCCGTATCAAAATGGCTTCCATGAAACACATTTCTCCAGAAGTCCTCCATAATATCCGCCACCAAATCCGCCTTGGACGGATAATAGTTATACACCGTCCCAATGGCAACCCCCGACTGTGCGGCCAGCCGCCGGATACTCACCTTCGAGATCCCTTCCCGGTAGGAAATATCCCTGGCAATCTCCAGCAGGGTTTCTTTTGAAGTTGCTGATTTATTCATGTTCCCACCTCCAATATGAACAGTGTTCATTATAGTATAATCAAAACCAAATGTCAAGTGATCATGAGAATCTTTCCTCCATTCTCCTTTCCCAATGCTCCGGGATATAGTATACTTAACATAAAGAAGCATATGATGAAAAAAAGGAGTGGTCGAGTATGGAAAAACAGTCACAGAAATTGCGGGAAACCCTGTCGGAGGAGGATTTTACCATCCTGATGAAACAAATTGAGTCCTCCAACGCGGGACAGGAGAAATACGCGAGAAAACAGTACTTTATGTCACAGATCACGGCGGCAGCCAGCATCGTCATCCTGGGAATTGTGCTCTACGTCGCCGCCACCCTGCTGCCGAGGGCCAACGCCACCTTCGACAACTTAGAACTGGTCATGGGCGATCTCCAGGTCATTACCTCCGAACTGGCCGACGCCGATTTAGACGGCATGATCACCAATGTCAACCAGCTGGTCACCTCCAGCCAGCAGGATATCCAGAATGCCTTATCCAAGGTCAACAACATTGACTTTGATTCCTTAAATAAGGCCATCAAAGACCTATCGGATGTGATCGCTCCGCTGGCAAAATTTGTCAATCTGTTTTAGTATTATTATTTTATCAATATTTCCAGTTGACAAATGAATCAAAAAGTATTAAGATACACAGTAATAAAATAAACCGTTGAAAAAGAGGAGTAAGCTTCTTGACAATATTCCAGAGAGTCGCAGGTGGTGGGATTGCGATATTGCGTTATTAGCTGAATGGACTTTTGAGGGCAGTCTTGAACGTGGCAGTTAGCAAGTAGGGACTGACGGAAACCGCAACCGTTATTCATGCGGCATATATGTTAGTATATGGAAAAGTGGACTTCGGTCAATTTGAGTGGTACCGCGGATTTTGTATAATTCGTCTCAAGCATGGGAAACTGTGCTTGGGACTTTTTTGATTTCCAGATCCCTCCACCCCCAATCATCCACGAAAACGGTATTTTATTAAACTCATTAATAAAATTCAAAAACGGAGGAAAGAAATTATGAAAAAATCTATGAAGGCTCTTATGATTACTGCAATGGCTGCCACTGCTATCCTGGCGGGCTGCTCATCGAAACCGGCGGAGACGGCGGCTCCTACGACAGCTGCTGAAGCTGCTGATACAACGGCTGCCACTGATACTACGGCTGCCGGCGCTGAGAACACCGCCGCTGCTACCGCTGACGGCACATCCTACACCGTAGGCATCGGCCAGTTTGCCGCACACGGTTCTCTCGACAACTGCCGGGAAGGTTTCATCCAGGGCCTTAAGGAGGCCGGGATCGTGGAAGGCCAGAACTTAAAAATTCTTTTTGAAAATGCACAGGCCGACGGTGGTACCGCCAGCCAGATCAATACCAACTTCGCCGCCAAGAAAGTGGATTTAATCTGCGGCATCGCAACCCCGATGGCACAGAGCGCTTACGGCGTAGCGAAAAAGAACAACATCCCGGTGATCTACACGGCCGTGACCGATCCGGTAGCCGCGGAGCTGGCAGGCGCTGACGGCAAGCCGGTTGGCGAGATCACCGGAACCAGCGACACCCTTCCGGTAAAACAGCAGCTGGAAATGATCCGCGCCCTGCTTCCGGATGCCAAGACCATCGGCATCATGTATACCACCAGCGAGGTAAACTCCATTTCCACCATCGCCCAGTACAAGGAGGCGGCTCCGGAATACGGATTCGAAATTGTGGAGACCGGCATTTCCGCTACTGCCGACGTTCCGCTGGCAGCCGACAGCTTATTGGAGAAAGTGGACTGCGTTACCAACTTGACAGATAACACCGTGGTGGCTTCCCTTCCGGTGATTCTGGATAAGGCTGCGAAGAAGAACATTCCGGTATTCGGAAGCGAGATCGAGCAGGTGAAGATCGGCTGCCTGGCTGCTATGGGGCTTGATTACATCCAGCTTGGCAGACAGACCGGAGCGATGGCTGCAAAGGTGTTAAAAGGCGAGGCAAAGGCCAGTGAGATGAACTATGAGATCATCGCGGAGGCAGCCTTCTACGGCAACGAGAAGGTGGCGGAAAACTTAGGGATTACCATTCCGGAAAACCTGGCTGATTCCGCAGCAGAAATATTTACAGAGATTACACAGTAATGCAACGGACGCTCCGCCGGGTTACCGCCCGGCGGAGTTCCTGCGGATAACAACTTACAAATACAGGAACCATAGAAACCTTGGAGGAATATCATGATAACCATATTGATCGGCATCTTAGAAGAAGGCCTGGTTTACGCCATTATGGCGCTGGGCGTTTACATCACCTATAAAATCCTGGATTTCCCGGATCTGTCGGTGGACGGGACATTTCCCATGGGAGCGGCCCTCACGGCTTCCGCTATCATCGCGGGCGTGCATCCGGCGCTGACCCTGATCCTGGCCTTTGCAGCCGGAGCGCTGGCAGGCTGTGTCACCGGACTGATCCATGTAAAATGTAAGGTGCGTGATCTGCTGTCGGGAATCATTGTCATGACGGCCCTCTACTCCATCAACTTGAGAATCGCCGGCGGGCGGGCCAATGTGCCGCTGTTTTCCCAGGAGACGATTTTCGATAATGCATTCTTGACGAAGGTGATCCCGGAGGCGCTGGCGCCGTATACGGTGCTGGTGATTCTGCTGGTGATTGTGATAATCTGCAAGGTGCTGCTGGATCTGTATTTAAAAACGCGGTCCGGGTATCTTCTGCGGGCGGTGGGCGACAATGACGCGCTGGTGACTTCTCTTGCCAAGGATAAAGGCATGGTAAAGATTGTGGGGCTGGCGATCGCCAATGGATTTGCAGCCCTGGCAGGCGCGGTGTACTGCCAGCAGAAGGGATTCTTTGAGATCTCCGTGGGAACAGGAACAATTGTGATTGGTCTTGCCAATGTGATTATCGGAACACAGCTGTTCAAGCGGGCTGGGTTTGTGAAATCCACAACAGCGGTGATCATCGGTTCCATTGTCTACAAGGCCTGCGTCTCCATCGCCATCTCCTGCGGCATGGAAGCCAACGATTTAAAGCTGGTGACAGCGGTTCTGTTCCTGATCATTCTGGTGTTCAGCAATGACAGAAGAAAGAGGGTGAAGGCACATGCTTAAACTGAATTCTATCCATAAATATTACAACGCGGGAACGGTCAACGAGATGTGCCTGTTTGATGATTTCAACCTGACCATTGAAGACCAGGAATTTGTATCGGTGGTGGGAAGCAACGGGTCGGGTAAGACTTCGATGTTAAACTTGATCTGCGGAAGCATTCCCCTGGATAACGGAAGCATTTTCATCAACGAGGAAAATATCACCAATATGCCGGAATACCGGCGGCAACGGCGGATCGGCAGAGTCTATCAGAACCCGGCCATGGGGACCTGCCCCAATATGACGATTTTAGAAAATATGTCGCTGGCAGACAACAAAGGTAAGCCGTTTAACCTGCGGCTGGGGACCAATAAACAGCGGATTAATTTTTACCGGGAAAGTTTAAAAACGCTGGGGCTGGGGCTGGAGGATAAGCTGCATGTGAAGGTGGGCGTGCTCTCCGGCGGACAGCGGCAGGCCATGGCGCTTCTGATGTCCACCATGACACCGATTGAATTTCTGATTCTGGATGAGCATACGGCGGCCCTGGACCCGAAGACGGCGGAGATTATCATGGAACTGACGGATCAGATTGTGAAGGAGAAATCGCTGACCACCATTATGGTGACTCACAATCTGCGGTACGCGGTGGAATATGGCAGCCGGCTGATTATGATGCACCAGGGGCATGCGATTATTGACAAGGCCGGTAAGGAAAAAGCGGCTGTTGAGATTGATGATATTCTGGAGAAGTTTAACGAGATCAGTATTGAGTGTGGAAATTAAACGTAACAGTTCAGACGGCGGGGATATTGAGATGAAAATTTGTGTCAAGCTTACTTGTAAGCAAATTTTTATCTCAATATTCACATCGGATGGACATCCGATGCTTCTTGACCGGCTTTATCGGTCAAGAAGATGAGCCGTCTGAACTGTGGACCCCAGTGGAATCAGAACCCATTACACATTTACCCGGCATCTACAATTTCTTTAGCCATCTGGATCAGCGCTTCCTCGCTTACACCGTCATCGCCGGTCACCATCAGCAGATAGTTCAGACCACTCTCCCACTGTACGGAACTGTATACTACCTGTTCCACCTTGTCACTGCCGTAAGAGATATAGAGTTTGCCTGCGTCCATAGCCGCCTGGTCCTCCTCAGTGACTTCATAGCCAACCGGAACGAATTTATAATAATCTTTTGTGAACGTAAAGCTCACACCGTTGTAGGCGATAATTCTGGTCTCCGCATGTTTTTCACTTCCGTCATCCTTGCCGATTGGATTCATATAAAGATTCACGCTATGGCTTCCGTTCGTATATCTTAAGTTCACACTTGGAAATGTTCCCATAACCTGGTTATTTTCATCCATCTCTTTTACCGTCTGGTTAAATCCTCTGTCAAATTGAAAACCGTTGGAGAATTTCTCTACCGCCTGAATCTTAGCGCCCATGTGGCTTTCCGCTTTCTTTAATTCTGCAAAAGCCGTGATATCCGGTTTGTTTGGATTGGTTCCCGACACCCAGCCGGCCACCTTGCCACCTGCCAGGGCTGCCATTGACATCATCACACACATAACAGCTGCTGCTAAAATCACTTTTTTCTTGGATATATGTCTCATCATAGTTCCCTCCTCATATTGACTCTTTCTTATAGTTTGTTTGATCTGCCTTTGCAGGTCCGGAGACATGGAAACACGGCCTGCCTGCTGCTCCAGTGTCTCTTCGATCAGAGTATCCAGCTTTCTGTCTTCCATATGGCTGCTCCCTCCTTTTTTAATGATTGTTCCAGATTCTTTCTGGCTGTGTGTAACCGGGATTTGACAGTTCCCTCCAGACAGCCAAGGATGCGGCTGATCTCCTTCGTGGACAGCTGGTTATAGTAATACAGAATCACCACCGTCCGCTGTTTCAGATCCAGCTCGTTGACTGCCGCCATCACAGCGGCTCTCTCCTCTTTTCGGAGAACCGACTCCAGGGGAGCATTGCCGTTTTCGGAATCTCCCTCCTCGAAGAAGGTCTCCACCGGTTCCTCCCGCCGCTGTTTCTTCGCATACCGCCACGCCGTCCTGGTCAAAATCTGATACAGCCAGGACGGAAATCTGGAGCAGTCTTTTAACTCCCTGCAGCTGCAATAACATTTTACAAAAGTCTCCTGAACAATATCTTCACTGTCTGCATAGTTTCCGGAAATCAAATATGCCATGCGAAAAAGCCGGTTGTGATACCGCTCAAATATTTCATCAAACGCCTCCGCATCCTTTTGCTGCATCCGCTTGACTAACATCACTTCATTTTCATTCACGCCATATTCTCCTCGTATAATAAGTTTGTAAGCAAGAAAAACAGCTTACAGACTTATTCTT